>JARLHR010000091.1 GCA_031292145.1 Clostridium sp.
AAGGTTCCTGTAGTTTCAAGTAATCTATCCGCAAGGGTTGATTTACCATGATCAATATGTGCTACTATTGAAAAATTTCTGATATGTTTTTGTCTTTCACTTTTCATATGCATAACTGTTCTATACACTTAAAACAGTTCGTTCACCCCCGTTATAATTAAATCAGCTAAATTATAACATACATCCATTTAAAAAGGCTATCAAAACTTTAGAACAATATAAACATCAGAATTATATTCTTATCTTAGAAAATAAATCTTGTAACTTTTTTATAAAAACTGATTCATCATTTATTCTAAAGTCACTATCTCCTAGTCTTATTAGTATATCATTTTGAGATTCTTTATAAATTTTTAAAAATGAATTATCTTTAATAAAATTTGAAAAATCCTCTCCAAATTCAGCACTTACAAGTTTATAATTTTCATTGGTATTTCCAAGCGGAGATAGTGCTTTAGTATTAATTATATTTATCTTAATTACTCCAACAAAAATAAAAACTAGTATTAATATAGCCGGCAATATATTTCTAAATATGTACCTTTTAAAAATCCTTCTCAATATTAAAACACCCTTTTAAATAATTAAATTTTTATTTAAATTCTTTCCACTTAGAAAAATATTATTCATGTCTTTGTTATTTCATCATATTGTCTAAATTTAATAATAGGATTTATTATATGTATACAACAAAAATCAGGTATTTGATATGCACTATTTTATATCTCATGAAAACTTATTATTTTTCCTTTATAATTTTCCATTTCTAAGTATATTCTTCAAAAAGAATCCTTAACCATACTGAATCCTTTATACACAATTGGATATATTCCTAATTCTTCATTCAATCTAAAACCAAAGAAATAAGTAACTTATTGTATGAAGTGTTTACTTGGAACTTTGATGGTAATGATTCTTAACTAGAAGTAGTTCCAAAATGCTTGTTCAAAACTTAAGTGAGAGTCCAAATCTTGTATTTGTCTCCTCGAACTTACTCAGCGAACGAATGTGAATCGAATTTCCTCTTTTAAGGCAAGCATTTTGGGTACAACTTCTAGTCATAGAATCATACATCAAAATTCCTAGAAACCGTAATACAATATGTTACTTATTTCGGTTGATTATACTGAACTATATTATTTACTTTTTATTTAGTATTTCAGCAATTACTCTAGCCATGCACTGTGCTGTAACTTTTGATTCTTCTGGTGTATTTTTATTAGCTCCTACTTCAAAAAGCAGACATCCATCACTCTTACTTTGATTAAATGCATTCTTACCTCTATGATATGTGAATATTTTTATAGGTAAACTTGGGAACAGTTCAGCTGTTTTATTAAAAACTTTCTCTGTAAGCTCTTTATTTTTAGCATATCTTGTACTATTTTCAGCATTTACAAACATTATTTTTGCTGCACTCATACCATAAATTTCTGTTGTTGTTGCAGCTTTATCATCCAATGAATCTCTATGCAAGTCTATGATCATTTTAAAATCCCCATATTTTTGTAAATACTTATCAACGGTTTCTCCTGACCTTGTATAACTATCATTATAAGAAATACAGTGGTTAGTCTTATCATGTATTACAGAAATACCATAGTTTTCTTGAAGTTCATTTGCAAGAACATCCCCTACTCCTACTACATTTGTATCTTCATCTGTACTATCTGGTTGTGAGTCACTATAATTTTCAGTAGTGTGGCTATGATATATTAATACTTCTGGTTTTGTATTATCTAACTGCTTTTTTAAGCTAGGATCATAAATCTTTGTATTTTTACTATCAGTATTTGCATTTTTACTATCATCATTTCCTGGTATCTTTGAGATACTATCTTCACTTATTTGGAATGGATTAAATATAAAATTCGATTTAGTACCAGTATCCTCCACATTATTCAAGTAAGAAATCTCACTTTGAACTATCCCCTTGTAACTAATATTATTTAATCCAAATACTTGGACACAAACATTTTTTAATGAAAGTTTATTTTCAGCATAAGTTCCCTCATCATATACCTGCGATTCAATTATTGGCATTCCTAAATTTAATAATTGAACATATGCAAAAGCTCCTCGCTCTTTATTATTATTTAAAACAGATCCTAGCCTTATAAATAATATACTTACCATTATAATGAGTACAATAACTCCTATATTTATATTTTGACTTATATTTATTATTTTATTATTTTCACCTTTTTTTCCTCCTCTGCTCATATATATCACTGCAATCCCCCCCTTTGTGCTCTTGTATATTTATATTATTTAATTTACATAATTATTCGTGATATCAGTTAAGGCACATTCAAAAAAATAACAAGTCCATCTGCCAAGCCTATTTTCCATCATCCTGCGTCACCCGATTGCCCTAACAGACCCACTATGAGGTCAATCTACTTCCTTGCCTGATGAAAAATAATCATGGAATTTTGGACTTGTTATTTTCTTTCATGTGCCTAAGAGTTAATAGTTAAAAGTTAAGAGTTATAGATGAAAATCCCTGCAAGGGAAAAGTGAGATAAGTGAGGGTCAAAATCTATGATTTTGTTTATCGAACTTTCTCTGCGAGCTTCATCCACAACTTTTAACTCTTAACTCTAAACTTTTAGCTGATTAAATCATCCCATAAATTTATTTATCTCTTCCATATTCATATTAGGTTGTACTGCCATATTTATTCCATTTGCAATTATTTTGGACAATGAACTAATAACTAAATCAATATCTTTGGGTGTGACTATCATATCTCCACTTGTTTGTGATGATACTACTTCCTTTATTAATCTCTCCTTTTCATTTTTATCAATAGATTTCAACATTTTATAAAAATCAGTCCCGCTTGAAGAATTCTTTATTAATGA
Source organism: Clostridium sp. (assembly GCA_031292145.1). Taxonomy (GTDB): domain Bacteria; phylum Bacillota; class Clostridia; order Clostridiales; family Clostridiaceae; genus Clostridium. Next base: position 2,868 of record JARLHR010000091.1, read on the forward strand.
ATCTATAACCAAATCTATAGTATCATTAGCAATTGTAACTGCATCTACTACTGTTGGTACTCCTATTGCAATAACCTTGACGCCCAAATTTTCCTCATTAATTTGCTTCCTATTATTTCCAACCCCTGCACCTGGCGCTATTCCTGTATTTCCAATTTGAATTGTCGCATTTACTCTTTCAACTCTTCTTGCTGCCAAAGCGTCTATACATATTACTAAATCTGGTCTAATTTTTTCCACAACACCTTTAATTATTTCAGCGGTTTCAATTCCTGTTACCCCCAACACTCCAGGTGCTATTGAACAAATTGGCCTTACCGAATCATCGATTGCCTCAGGCATTACCGTTTGTAAATGCCTTGTTACCATTATCTTTTCCGCCACTTTAGGTCCCAAAGCATCTGGTGTTACTTGCCAGTTTCCAAGCCCCACAATTAGTACACTTTTTTTAACATCTAACTTAATTAACCTTTCTAAAACTTCCGCAACTACATTAGATACTCTATCCATAGTTTCTCCATCATAAGCAGTAAAACTTGGCATATCTATAGTTATATAATCGCCTTTGGGCTTTCCTATCTTTTGGGCTCCTTCTTCATTCTTTACTTTTACTGTGGTTACTTTAACATCCTCTTCACTTTCCTCAATAACCTCAATTCCATCTATATCTTTTTCATCTTTATGATTTTGTTTGTATATTTCCCTTGCTTCAAGTACTAAATCAGTTCTAACATTTATCATAATCAACACCTCATCATAAATATATCTAGACATATTCAAAAAAATAATAAGTTTATATGTCTTAGTCTTATTTTTCCTTTTTCTTTGAATTTAATACTTGAATTACATAACTTGTGATGTTATAATAAGGTTTGTTGAATATGAACTCGTACGCAGATTTCCCCAAAAAGCTGCAAGAGACCCTATAAAAATTTAAGGGGGTGAATTAAGAATGGCAAATATAAAATCAGCTAAAAAGAGAATCAAAGTTACTGAAACTAAGACTTTAAAGAACAGAATGGTTAAGTCTGCTTTAAAGACTACTATAAAGAAATTTGAAGCTGCTGTAGAAGCTAAAAACACTGAAGATGCTAAAGTTTTATACACAGCAGTTGTTAAGTCATTAGATATGGCTACTACTAAGGGCGTTGTTCACAAGAACATGGCTGCTAGAAAGAAATCAAGATTAGCTTCTAAGTTAAACGCTATGGCTTAATCTTAAAACCCATCTAAACTAGATGGGTTATTTTTTTTATTCATATTTATCAATATTCAAGCTTATCTCATATCCTTAACTTGTTATTTTATTTCATATGCCCTATTTTTTTACCATTAATGTATTAATAAGAAGAAATTCCATTTCCATAGTTTTATCTATTCCTGTTGATTTTAATTTAGCTTCTGTTTTAACGCAAAGTTTAATTAACTCAGTTAATTGCTTCTCCGTAAACCTAACTGTTTGACTAATTAACTTTTCACATACAAATTGCGGCAATCTATATTCTGCCATAATATCCGCAGTTTTCTTTCCCCTAAGGACTTTTACTTTTATTTCATAAAGTCTTAAAAAATGTTTTTGTATAGCACTAATTATAAGCATATGCTGATCTGATTTATACAGAATTTCTTTCATTATATCTATAGCTTTATCAATCTTTTTTATAGCTATTAATTCAATTAAATCAAAAACATCCTCCTCATTAGAATTTGCCATAAGTAAATCTATATCACCTTTTTTTATATCCCTGCCATCACAATAACATATAAGTTTATCTGCCTCCCTTTTTATAATATCAAAATTATTTTGTACTTTTTCACAGAAATACATTAATTCTACTCTTTCAATTTGTTTTCCCTTTTCCTTAAATATATCAGAAACTTTTTTCAAATACTTATCTTTTTTTAGTTTGTCAAAGTAAACTATAGATAAAAATTTCTCTAAGGTAGTCAATTTTTTGTTTTTATTTGGTTTATCTCTTTTATCATTTAATAAGTAATACATTATTAAAATCGTATATGAAGGTAAATCTGATACATAATTTTTAATATCATTATATATTTTAGTCCCTGCTGAATCGCTTTTGTCCTGCAAGAAACTTGCTCTATACACAATTACAACTTTTTTTTCTCCCATAAAAGGCATTGTTTCACATGCATTCACAATCCCATCAAAACTCGTATTCATTCCATCTATCTTAATTAGATTTAGATCCTTTAGCTCTTCGTGTACTTCTTGTTTTATAATTAAATCTATTCCATCCTTAATGAACTCTTCGTCTAATCCACATAATACATATCCATTCTTTATATTGCCTTTTTGAATTTCTTGTTCATAAACATCATAATTAATCAAATTAATTTTCCTCTCCTCTTATAAAATGATGGCCTATTCATATGTGCTTAGGCATATTCAAAAATAACAATTCAATAGCCTTATAATACACTTCCATTTACTATAAATATTTCATTTACAACTCCATCCTTAAAATTTATTATACCATATTCTTTTAATCCCTTTTCACCATTTGACATTTTTAATAAATACTTTTCTTTTAATGTTTCCAAAATATAATTTTTACCTTGTGCTCTAATAGTGCATATTCCATTTATATTAATTGCCCCTTCTTGCCTATAAGCTTTTGTTGCAGAAGTAACTTTTAAAAGTCTTTTTATATCAATTTGACTTTTATTAGCTAACAATATACGTTCCCCTTTATAGCTAACTAAAATAGCCCCTTCTCTATAATATTTTATATTAGGAATTGGACTATAGATTTTAATTCCTATAACAAAAATACATATAAGCGGAAGATAAATGAATTTTTTATACCCATTCCTTACAAAATAAAAACTTAACAACATAATTAAATAGAAAAACACTACATTTTCATTTCCATAAAACATCGGTAATGAAGTTTTATCAATAATATCTAACATCCAATCAAATATCTTTATAATTATTAAATTTAAATAACTGCAAAAATCAAATAGCTTTGGAAATATATATACAAGTGGTAACATGTTCCCAGTGATAACTATTAAATCTACCAAAGGAACTAACAACAAATTTCCTACAATAAAATTTGCTGAAAAATTTTTAAATATTAGAATTAAATAAGGAAGTGAAAAAACTTGTGCACTTAGAGTTAAGCTTAAAGGCTCCCTTAATTTAGCATGTAATACATATAGTAAATTGTTAAACTTTCTATTAAACATAACTATACCTAAAGTAGCTAAATATGATAAGTGAAGAGATACACTAAAAATACTGTATGGCTGATATATTATTAAAACTATAGCTGAAAAACATAATGCTGAAATTGAACTGTTATTTCGCTTTAATATATGCCCTCCTTCTACGCATACAAGCATTAAAAAAGCTCTTATACATGAGTAATTGCTTCCTGTGAATATAACATATATCATAGTTCCTAAAAGCCCAAACTTGCATCCCATAAAAATTCTTAAAAATCCATATACTATAACTACATGAAGTCCTGAAACGCTTATACTGTGTATAATTCCCAAATTGGTCATATCTTCCTTATCTTCGAGATCTAAATGATCCACGTAACCAAAAGCAATTGATGATATTAATCCTGCTTTCCGTACTCCTAAATTCTCTTCTAATCTAGCATATATCTTTCTCTTTATCTCCCAAAGTTTTGTTATAAAATCCCCACTAATCTTATCCATTCTTTCAGGTTCAACTTCCCCAACAATTCCATTAATTTTATCCTGTAAATTTTCAACTTTACCTGCAACATTATATATTTCTCCCACATTACAATTCTTCTTATTAGTTTTTATTGTAATTTCTTTCCCTTTGTAACTTCCAATAATGTTGTAGCTGCTTACATTTATTATTCTTACTTCTCCATTTATTTTATTAGGAACTTTATAATATGAATAATTCATAAGAATTCCCACAATAAAAAATATAATCATAATGCTAGTAAATTCAAAACCACAATAATGTAACAAGGATATAAAAAAGAAGGCTACAATAAACATCGTAAGCCCTCTAAATTCTTCAAATATTCCATAAGAAATACAACTAATTGCCAAAGATAAAAAAACATATATCAGTGGATTTCCTACTTCTCCTATTTTTTTAGAAAACATCAACTCACCTCATTAGTGAGTCTTGCCACTTTCTAGCTAAAATTTCAAAAATAATTAAAAATATAATTGATACCACTAATTCAATCACTATTATGTATCTAGGTATAATATTATTAATCAAGATTACTCCAGCTATTCCCAAAATAATTATTAAAAATGCAAACATTGCCATTGTTAATTCTTTTGATAATTTCCTTACAGAAATATCACTATTAAATAATGTAAACAAAAGAATTCCAATTGATATTATTGTTAAAGGCACTAGCGTTGCCTCTTTCCCATCAACTTTATAAATTGAAATCATATTAATTATGCTAAATACTAAAGCTCTAATTACTACCTCATTTTTGCCAACATCTCGTCCATCTTTCAATAAAATTATCAAAGATAGTGGAATAAATAACAGTGCATTTATAATTATTATATTCCAAAAATCCAAACCTTCTGCCTGTCCCATTATTAGATTGCCTAACAAGACTAAAAGCTCTGAAAGTATCGTCATAAAATATATTTTAAAGCCTCTATCTATATTCTTATCAAACTTCTTTGAATAGTCTCTTATCTTAAAAAATCCATCTATATAGTTTTGTTGAATGTAAACATCTGAAACTTTTTTTACTATTGTAGACGCCTTACCTTTGCCTATACCAACATTAGATAAGTTAAGTGCTGGTAAATCTCCTAAGTTTTCTCCTGTAGTTGCGACTTTATGACCATCCTTTATAAACACTGAAACTATCTTTGATTTAATTTCTGGATTTACTCTACAAAAAACTCTCACCCTTGAGAGTAAATCTTTAAGTTCTTGATGATTTAAAGAATCTAATTCTATTCCTGCTACTACTTGATTGTCATTTCTTATTATATTGGCCTTTTTGGCATTGGTTATAGCACTTAATTTACTTTCTTCAGTAAATAATATTGGCACTATCGCTTTGTCTTTAATACGATTTATGCTATCTTCAATGTTTTCTTCAAGAGGATTCTCCAATCCAATTACTCCAACAAAAACCATATTACTTTCTATATTTTCAGACTTAGACGGTTCATAAGTAAAATTCCTATATGAAAAACCTTGTGTTATTAATCCTTCTATGGATAAATTCATATCAATTTCTTTCACCTTATTTTTATACTCTTCTGTAAGTTCCCTTTCAACTCCTTCAATCATAATGTGAGTGCATCGTTCTAAAACTGCATCTACATTTCCTCTAGTATTTGCCCGATATCTTCTATCAAACTTACTTACAACAGTTAGAAATCTCTTATCAGAATCCATAGGTATTTCTAAAATCTTTGAATTTTTACTATCCACTGCACCCTTAAATATATTCTTTTTAGCAGCATAATCTAAAAAAGCAAGTTCATCTAATTCACCTTTACTACCATCATTCCCCATATTATAAATAGCACTATTACATATTAATGATATCTCAACTATTCTATCAAAAGTTATCTCTTTAACATAAGACTCATTGTTTGATATCACATTATTATTAATAAATACCTTATTTACAATCATTTCTTTTTTACTTATGGCTCCAACCTTGTCTAAGAATAAAATATTCACATCTTTTATTAAATTAAACACTGAAAAATTTATTATTTGAATATCTTCATTCAAAAAACTTTCAATTACTTTTTTAAAAACAAGTTTTGCAATTATTGTAACTGGAAAACATGCAAGTAAAAATAATGCTGTTGATATGTAATTTTTTTGTACATCTTGCCCTTTAAGTACAAAATATGAACCTACAATTATAATTGCAATAAAATATGTCATTAAATATCTTTGTAAAGTTTTAATTATCATTGCACCAAAATTGTGTTTTCTATTGCTTGCATATGTTAACATTGCAAGCATTCTTCCTAATTGAGTTAAATTCCCAGTGGATATTACTATACCTGTACCACTACCTGATTTGATTACGGATCCTTTAAATAATATGTTTTTCATATCCGTTAAAGAATAAATATTCCCCATTATTTTACTTTCAAATTTTTCCTTGTAAAAAGCTTCTCCGGTTATGTTTTTTTCATCTACTTTAATATCATTTGCACTTATTATTCTTAGATCAGCTGGTATAACAGACTCTCTGCTAAACTTAACTATATCTCCCATTACTAATTCTTCGGATTTAATAGATTTTTGAATTCCATCTCTAATTACTATTGCCTCTGCTGAATTTAATCTTTCTAAAGTTCCAATTTCTTCATCTCTTTTTATAGTATGTCTTATTACTAATATTAAATTTAATATTAATATTAATGTGGCAATACTACCAAATAGATAACTTTTAAATATAAATAACATTATTGAAATTATTAAATATATAATTACAGATTTTTCTTTTAATGCATTTAGTACATGTTTATAAAGTTTATTACCACTTGGTAAATCAATTTTGTTCGTACCATATTTTATTCTCAATTGTTCACAATCATTTTCACTTATCCCCTGTTGTGCATTACTATTTAATAATTCAACTATTTGATTCCAAGAATTACTACAATATTTTTCCAAAAGAACCCCACCACCCTAAATCACTTCTTCTATAGTATATTTTAATAATATACCATTCCTGCCTTTTTACATAGCATTATTAATTCACAACATAATTATACGTGTTAATATAGTAAAAGGCAAAAACTTAGTATTAATTTATTTTCGTTATATTTCTATATTTATTTATATAGTTTACAATACTTAACCGTAATTAGAATATAAAAATATCTATTTAAACTTATCAATATATCTTTTCATGATATATTATACCATTGATTTAGATTAGTATATATTATTGCTTTGGGGTATATTCGTATAAATCCATCAAAAAGTAATAAAATTAACTCAGCTAAAACTTCTACTTTTTCGTCTTCGGATTAAAAATGAGTGCCATCAAATATCCAAAAAAGATTGATGCTGTAATTCCTGCTGCTGCACCTTTGATTCCACCTGTAAATGCACCTATAAGCCCAGTTTCTTTTACCTCTTTTATTGTAGATTTAGCTAACGAATTTCCAAAACTAGGTAATGGAACTGTAGCTCCCGCTCCGCCTATATCAACTAATTTATCATACCATCCAAATGCTCCTACTATTGCTCCAAGCACAACAAATACTACTAATATTCTTCCTGGCGTTAATTTTGTAACATCCATTAATATTTGCCCTATTACACAGATAAGCCCTCCAATTATAAATGCATTTATGTAACTCATTTAGATTTTCAGTCCTTTCTCCTTAAAGTATCTTCTAAAATAATCAATTAGTTTTAATTCATTTCAATAGCTACTGCATGCGCTATTCCCGGAATTGTATCACCTTGAAGAGAAGATGTTGTACTCATAAGTGCACCTGTTGAGACTAATAATAACGTCTTTATTTCTTTTTTCATAAGCTTTTTATATAAATATCCTGCAAATACAACTGCTGAACATCCACATCCACTTCCACCAGATAAAGTATTTTGTTTTTCATTATCAAATATTATTTCACCACAATCTATATGTTGCTCTCTAATGTCATACCCAAATTCCTGGATCAATTTATTAGCAAGCTCTTTTCCTATTACCCCTAAATCACCAGTTGCTATAATATCATAATAGCTTGGATTCCTTCCTGTATCTTTAAAATGGCTTACTATTGTATCAACAGCTGCTGGAGCCATAGCTGCTCCCATATTATTGGCATCTTTCTGGCCAAAATCTTTTACTTTTCCAGTTGTAACATAAGTTATTTGCGGGTAATTTCCCTCATGTCCAAGAATTACAGCACCTGATCCTGTTACTGTCCATTGTGCTGTTGCAGGTCTTTGTGAACCATATTCAAGAGGAAATCTAAATTGTCTTTCTGCCGAACTAAAATGAGAAGAAGTTGTTGCTATTACATAATTAGCAAATCCGCCATCCATTATAATTGAAGCAAGACTTAAAGATTCAGCCATAGTAGAACATGCTCCATATAATCCGAAGAACGGAATGCTAAATTCTCTAGCTGCAAAACTCGATGAAATTATTTGATTTAATAAGTCTCCTGAAAATAAATAATCTATATCTGTTTCCTTAAGCTTCGCTTTTTTTAAAGTCTCACTTATCGCAGTAAACATCATTTGACTTTCTGCTTTTTCAAAACTCCCTTTCCCTAAGGTATCATCATTTAATATTTCATCAAAATACTCACTTATTGGTCCCTCACCCTCTTTAGGTCCCACAATAGAATGTGTTGCTATTATTTTAGGAGGATTACTTAATCTTACAGTTTGATTCCCTACTTTCTTATTAAGCATTTGCATAATTCTCACTGCCACTCAAAATATGGACAAATATCCCCACATTGAGAAAATTCCTTATTCAACGTGTCTGTTCTCATACAATAATTTATACTACTAACATTTGGTATAACACTCCAAAGGCTTAAATTCCCAACTGACTATCAGTACATATTTATAAAATCTTTTATGATATTTAAAGACTTGTGGCATCTTCTCCTTTCTCTGTTATATTTATACAATTACGACACCTTATAGAGTTTAGCATCTCTTAAATTTATAACATCATTGACTTCTTATTTTCTTTTAGGCACATAAAAAAATAATAGACCAAAGATGCGATATATATTTTGTGTGAACACTTACTCAGCGAGTGCATGCGAGTCGAGCTTCCTTTATGGTGTAAAATGGACAAGCATACTGGTCTATTATTTTTTGACTGTGCCTTATATACCTAAACTCTAACTAATTAGCATAAGTATATAATAAATTATCCCTATGATTACTGAAGTGCCGATTCCATATACCAAAACAGGTCCAGCAATTGTAAACATCTTCGCTGCAACTCCAAATATAAATCCTTCCTTTTTAAATTCTATTGCAGGTGAAACCACAGCGTTTGAAAATCCCGTTATAGGAACAACCGTACCTGCCCCACCAAAGTTTGCTAACTTTGAGTATGTACCTGTTCCTGTTAAAAGCGCACCTAAAAAAATCATTATAATAGGAACAATATTCATAACTTCTTCTTGTGAAAATCCTAGTTTAGTAGATATATTAAAAATAAACTGACCTACATCACAAATTAAACCACCAACAAAAAATGCCTTCAGGCAATCTTGTAATATTTTAGATTTTGGTATAGCTTCATTGGCCATTTTATTATAAATTTTTTTAAGATGTTCTTCCTTCGTATTGTGGGTAATATTCAAAATAATCACGCTCCTTTTCATCTGTATATCTATCATTTGCAAAACCTAAGAAATTAATCCTGTTATTTTTTGGCATATGCCTTATGTGGTGACTAACCGAAATAAGTAACATATTGTGTTCCGGTTTCTAGGCCTTTAGATGGATAATTCTATGAATAGAAGTTGCACCAAAAATGCTAGCTCAAAGACAAGCTTTGAACTAGCATTTCGGAACAACTTCTATTCAAGAATCATTACCATCAAAATTCCAATGAAACACTCCACACAATATGTTACTTATTTGTAGTACAGCAATTCACTTAAACTTGTTTACTACTCTTCTAATTTCTTTCGCATTTCTAATAAAACTTTTTTTTCAATCCTAGATACTTGGACTTGGCTTATCCCTAGCATCTTAGCTACTTCAACTTGCGTTTTATCTTTAAAATAACGTAACATTATAATCTGTCTTCCTTTATTATCTAACGTTCTTAACGCTTCTTTAAGAGCTATCCTTTCAATTAGATTTCCATCATCAGCACTTGTTTCGCTTAGTTTATCTATTAATAGTACAGGTGCTCCATCATCTTGATGTATTGTATCATACAAATATTGTAAACTATTAGAAGATTCTATTGCAAACAAAATCTCTTCTTTATTAACATTTGCATAATCTGCTAGTTCATCTATCGTTGGTGATCTTTTAAGTTTTTTAGTTAATAGCTCCTTATAAAAGTGTATTTTTCTTGCTAAGCTTTTAACATTACGACTTACTTTTATCATCCCATCATCTCTTAAGAATCGTTTTATTTCTCCGATAATCATAGGAACTGCATAAGTTGAAAACTTAACATTATAGGCTAAATCAAAATTATTTATAGCTTTAACTAGTCCAATTGATCCTATTTGGAATATATCCTCATAATCATATCCTCTATTTAAAAATTTCTTGCTTATGGAAGATACTAATGGCAAATTCATTTCTATGAGCTTATTCATAGCATCTGTATCACCATTTTTAGCTAAAGCTAATAATTTTGGATTCTTATCATAATTATAACCCTCTTGTTTTAAACCCTCTTTTTCCATGTTATTTCACCTAACTTACTACGCTGAATTTCTTCTTTATTACCACCTTTGTACCTATCCCTTTTTCACTTTCTACTTCTAAATTATCCATAAATGTTTCCATTACAGTAAAGCCCATACCTGATCTTTCTAAGTCTGGTCTTGATGTATACAATGGTTCCATAGCCTGATTTATATCGTCAATGCCAATTCCTTTATCAATAATTATTATAGTAACTTCATTTTCATCGATTTTTGCTTCAATTCTAACTATTCCATCTTCTCTATTTTCATATCCATGTATTATAGAATTAGTAACCGCTTCTGATACTGCTGTTTTTACATCATTTATTTCATCAATAGTTGGATCTAATTGAGCAACAAAAGCCGCAACAGCGACTCTTGCAAAACCCTCATTTTGAGATTTGCTTACAAATTCTATGCTCATTTTATTGTCAGACATGATAACCCCTCCATCTAAATGCACCTTACTGCTTCATCTACAGTATTATAATTTTTAATTATTTTATATAAACCTGCTAATTCAAAAATTCTGTTAACATTCTTATTTGGCATTGCAATACAAAGTACTCCACCCTTATTGGAAACTTTTTTATACCTGCCAAGAACAGCTCCAATACCTGAACTATCCATAAAGGTAACTCGTGAAAAATCCAAAACAACCTTTCTAATATTATCTCTATCTATTCTATCATCAATTCTTACCCTAACTCCCTCTGCACTATTATGATCTAATTCTCCACTAAGAGTAGTTATTAAAATATTATCTTTTTTCTCAAATTTTAAATCCATAATAATTAAGAATATCTCAAAGTAAAGTTATAACTTACGTTTTATAAATTTAAGATATTCCGACTTCACCTCCTTATCTATTTTGCGTTACCCTTTTACCATATTTTAGCATAATATTTTATTCAGCGTCAAATCATTTATTCCATATAATCCTATTTATTCATAAATTTATAACCATTTAAAGAATTTACGGTAAAGAATTTACTTTTCTAAATTATCTATTAATATAGGATTTAATTGTGCCTAACTGTTTATTAAATTATCATTTTAAAATAAACTGCTAAAAGCACCTAAAGTAAGATTACTTCACTTTAGGTGCTTTTAGCGAATTTTTTTATAGTCTTATGAAATACAGATGCTTTAATTTCGATTACTTACATATGACCCTAGAGTAATTTATTTTTTCTTTTTTGTAGGTTTGTATTTTAGCATTTCATTTTCTATCTCTTTAAAAAAGCTCTTTATAGATTCACCTTCATCCAGTATTAATATTTCAATTGCATCTTCTAATGTTTCCATTGTATAAATATGAAATTTTCCGTTTTTAACATCTTCTTCAACTTCACTTCTTAATATTAACTCATCAACATTTGTGCTCGGAATTAAAACCCCTTTATCATTTATTTTATCAACAATACTGCAAACCCTATGAAACCCTTCAATTTTTTCATTGACGCCACCAATAGCTTGAATTTCTCCAAATTGATTTATAGATCCAGTTACTGCAATGTTTTGTCTTACACTCCTCTTGCTCAATGCTGATAGAATACAAATTATTTCTGCAACAGATGCACTATCGCCTTCAATAATACCGTAGGTTTGCTCAAAACTCAATTGAAGATCCACTGGCAGTCTTTCATATGGACTTATTAAATTACTTAGTAATCCACCAAGTATGCTAATTGATTTTTCATGGATATTTCCACTCATCTTACATTCCTTTTGAATATCAATTATTCTACCATCACCTACATGAGATAAACATGTTACTCTCATTGGCTTACCAAAACTATAAAATCCATTGCCAACTACAGCTAGTGCATTAACTATTCCTATTTCTCTTCCACTTGTAGTAATTAATATTTTTTTATTTTTATAATTATCCATTATATCTTCTAATATTTTTTCATCCTCATAAGCAACATTTATTATATCTTGTTTTTCAATGCGCTCTCGTTTTTCTATCTTCGCGCTATTATTTGCTAAATATATTAGTTTATTTATATAATAATCATCTATTGATATTTTATTTCTTTGACCTGAAACTCTAGATAAAAACTTAAGTATTTCATCAAGTGCTTCATCAGTTATATTTAATAAATTTTCCTTTTTCATTTTATCTTTAATAATTGTTTGAATAAAGTTTCTATTTGTATAATTATATTTTAGTTCAGTTTCTGCCTCAATCCTAATTGGGAAAATCTGCTTAAAATCTTCATCATTATCATAAAGTATTTGAAAACTTTCATAATCACCTATTAAAATCACTTTTAAATTAATTGGAATTGGTTCTGGCTTTAATCCGGCTATTGAAATAACTTCTAAATAGCTCTTAGTATAGTTGTAACTAACTTTTTCATGAATTAATGCCTTTTTCAAATAGTAATAACTTAGTCCACTGCTTATCAATGAACTCATTCTTAAAATCAGACATCCCTCATTTGCTTTTAGCAGACTTCCTGCACTAATTAATGAAATATCAGTGCTATATCCCCCATTGTTATTCCTATATTCAATATTCCCAATTAAATTTCCAATTGTAGGATCTTCCTCATAAATTACATTGGGATGATTACTTTCAGAATTATCGACAATTACATTTATATTGTATTTAGAAAATATTTCCTTTAATTCTTCTTCATCCTCTTCTAAATTTATTGTATAACATTCAATTATTCGTTCTTCAATATCATCATACATTTGAAGTAAATATTTATACACATTATCTTGAGAAATAAATTGCAATAATAAATCATCTTTATATTTTTGCATATTCTTTTTTATATAGTCTTTATAAAGACTCTTAAGTTTTTCAATTGATTTTATTTCAATATCCTTTAATGCTTCTAAAATAACTTCTGCTTCTTTTTTTAATTTTGATGCTTCCTTTTCAATAGTTTCTTGAGTTCCATTTTCTAAATTGTCATACTCATCTTCAGTCATTTCATGACCTGGATCCTTTAATGGAATAAATACAAATCCACCACTTGTCGCTTTAACATCAAAATTTTTATTTTTTGCTGAATCCATAAGTTTAGTTATATAATTATTTCTTTTTTCACTTATATCTTCAATTATACCTTCCTTTTCATCATCTGAAGAACTGCTATAAAAATCCAATATGCATTCAAAATATTTCTCTTTTATTTCCCTAATCATATCTTTTAATAGATTACCTCTACCATTTGGTAAAAATAAAGCAATAGGATTTATATTCTCTTGTGATGTGACATAGCAAATATCTTTAGGTGGCGGTAGGTTCTCATATATTCTTTCAACGTATTCCACTAATTCCTTTAGTCTTTCTTTTGAAAATGAATCCACATAATATATATTGTATCCATCTTTTTGAATGCTTAAACTCTTCTCTATTTTATTTAAAGTAGCTGTAAATTCAGGTATTTTATTAATATTACTCTTCCTTGCATTCTCTGCACTCGCTGCACAAAAAATAATTTCACTTGGAGTTAATTCTTTTTTCATATCTTATCCCACTTTGGAATTATTATTGTACCATTAAATAAAGCATTCCAAAGTAGACTCCTCCCTAAATTGATAGTATATAATATTAATATTCTTTAAATGCTAAAATAGATATATTTTTATAAATTAAAATATAAAAATATATCTATTTAATCGTAATCAGCCGAACTGAGATACATGTTTATTCCGCAGAACTATGAAAATATCGCTGAAAGCACTAAAAGGAAGGTTGCAACCAATTTAGCATGCTCCAACTATTCAGTTAGACAAGCAAAATTGGAACAACCTCCCTTTAAGTGCTTTTAACAGCTCATTTTCAAATGTCTGCTTCACAAACATGTATCTCAGTTCTCTGTTTTAATATATGCTTAAGCGTAATTCATTTCGAATTCACTTTTCCATTTATAAACAAAATGTTAGAATTTGTTTATCCATAATCTTACTTACATCTCATTTAACATCCAAATAAAGAAATTTAGAACGCCTGCATATATAAGCCAAATTAGATATGGAAGTAATAGCAACGCTGCTCCTTTTCCAGCTTTATCGTAAAATCTTTTTATTGTTAATAGTACGAATGCAATTAATAAAATCAGCTCTAAAAAGGCTAGTCCATAAAGCCTGAAGCCAAAGAAAATTATTGTCCATAAGAAATTAAGTAATAATTGTATTGCATACACAAATGTTGCTGAACTTACATCAATATTTTTACATTTTAGTATCCATACTTTATATGCAGCAATTCCAATAAGTATATAAAGAATTGTCCAAACTATTGGGAATACTATAGCTGGTAGAGAAAATGGTGGTTTAACTAAACTTTCATATATAGAGCTCATATTAGGAACTAATTTAGCCGAACCAAAACCTATTAAAATCGGTATTGCTATAGATATAATTAATGGAATAATTTTAATTCTCTTTGTTCTCTTTAAATGCTCTGCCATATATAACACCTCAAAATTAAAATAATTTATAGATTCACATAACTAATTTAATATATGTGAACTTATATTAAACTATGAATATATATATAATTTCAAAATTTGATTTATAGTTGAAAATACATACTCAAAATTCACTATACTAAACATTTATCAAAACAAAGAAATTATATAAATGTTTATGAAATTGTCATAGTCTCATATACTAAACATTTATATAATTTCGGTTATTGTGCCAAAATTTAATTTTATGCTATTTTAGGCACAATCAAAAAAATAACAAGTCCATCTACCAAGCCTATTTCCTTGCCTGATGAAAAATAATTATGGCATTTTGGACTTATTATTTTCTTTCATGTGCCTAATGGCGCATTATTCCGCTCATATTTAATTTTTCCATAGTTTTTGTTGTCAATTTATTAATTGTACCTTTTGATACCATTCCAATTATTAACAATATAATTGCATAAACACTTAACATTGCTATATCTTTAAACAATATTGGATATACAATTCCTGCCATAACCTGTCTCATTCCACTTATAGCATATGTAAAAGGTAAATACGGATATATTTTTTGGAATATCATTGGAGTAACTTCAATTGGAAAATTCCCACTAGCTCCCGCCATCTGCAGTACTAATAAAACTATCATAATAGCCTTTCCAACCGCTTCTAATAAACTTGCTGCAGTATATATAATAATAATAAATATTATACTTACAAACACACTATATAAGATAGTCATTACAGGATGAACAGAATAACTCTTTAAAATAAACAAAGCTCCAGAACTTGCAACAACTGCTTGGCATGTACCAATTGATAAAAACACTAGTAATTTACCTAAATACATTTCATAAGGCTTAATTTTTGTACCATCTTCAAATTCGGGTGATCCCAACGCTAATAATGCTGATCCTAACAATCCTCCAACCCATAAGCAAAGTACTGTATAAAATGGTGTTGCTGCTGTACCATAGTTAGTCCATGGAAATAATCTATTATTCTGTATTTCAACGGGACTAGCTACGAAATCACTTTGATTTTCCCAATTACTTGTCATCATATCTAACAATTCATCAATACTCTGATCCTCATCCTTCTCTCTGACTTTATCTGCTAAGTCATGAATCTTATCTTTAGCTTCTGGAAATTTACTTTTTAGATTATTTAACTCATCTTTAGATAAATGTACAGCATCTTGTGAAACGTTGAGTAAATTTTCCACCTCTGGCAAAGTCTTTATTCCTTCCTTAACAATATCCAAACTATTATCTAAGATATCTCTAGTTAAGTTAAATCCCTTTTCAACTCCTGGTGAAATTTCTGAACTATACCTATCTGTAAGATCTGCAACTAAAGTATGCACTTCATTAACTACTTTTATAAGATCCTTAAGGGTTTGAGTATCTAGTTCACCATTATCTATTTTATCGAGTTCTTCATCTGACTTATCAATTACTATTTGCAATTTGTCCTGAATAGTATCTAACTTATCTGTAGTATCAGAAATTATTCTACTTATATCTTTTAAATTATCTTGCATACTATTTAATGCATCTACTTGATTATTTAATTGCTGCTGCAACGAATTTAATTGATCTGAATTAATAACACCACCTCCAAATGAAGGTACCTGAATGTCTATCCTGCTTAATTTATTAATAAATTTCTTTATACTATTAAGTTTAGATTCAACATCACTCAGTGTTTCCTTCGTTGCCTTTGCAGAATCTCGCACATTTAACAATGTCTTCTTAGCAACTTCTGGTATTATATTTTTATCTAAATTATTAAGTTCTACACTTGAATTATCAAGGACCCTTTCCGACTTTTCTAAATCCTGTTTTATTATTGGCGAAATATCAGATAATTTGCTTTGAGTATCATCCAACACCGATTTACTATTATTTAGAAAATCTTCTGAAGACTCAAGGGTATCTGAGATTGTTGGAAGCATATCATTTGTCTTGTTTAGCACCTTTCCCAACTCTTCTGTTCCGACATTAGCAGTATCTAACAGTGTTTCAAGTTCTGCCATGTTATCATCCAATTCATAAATATTATCAGCAATTTGTCTAATTTTAGATCTATTATCTTGAATATCAATGCCCCTTTCATTACAAATTCTAAATAGTATTCCTGAAACACTCTTTATTACATTTTCATCTAATTCATTCTTAACAGTTTTTATTCCTGAATCTGTCATTTTAGGAGCAACTGCATTTTTCTTTTCATTAACTGTATATATTAACTTTGGCTTTTCAATATTTTTATCAACTAATGTGGTAGCATCCTCAGAAAAATTTTCTGGTATTTCAATTGTTGCGTAATATTTTTCTAACAATAAATCCTTTTTTGCACTTTCCTTATCAGTGAATACCCAGCCCAACTTATCATTATCCTTAAGCTTATCAACTAAGTCATTTCCCAAATTAATATTTTGTTCCTTATAAATTGTTCCTTTGTCATCATTGATAACCGCTATCTTAATCCCACCTGTATTTGCATATGGATCCCATGAAGCTTTTATATTTATCAATGAGTACATGGATGGAATAAGTATAATTACTACAATCATAAGTCGTGCTACCCAATTAGTACGTATTCTATTAATATCACTTTTATAAATTCTAAATGCATTCTTCATAATTAATCCCTCTGCTTACTTATAATATGAATTACTTTAACCATTCATTATAGAACTTTCTTTTAATTTTTTAACAATATTTATTCTTTTGGCATTTATTGATTCTTTGAATAAAACTCCAATAATAATTGATCCTATCATAAACAAACACAGAATAGCGCTATCTTTAAGCAATATTGAATATATTATTCCAGCCATTATTTGTCTAACACCACTTATTGCATAAGTAAACGGAAGATATGGAAACAATTCTTGAAATCCTATAGGATTAACTTCAATAGGAAAATTACCACTAGTACCAGCAACCTGTATTACTAGCAATACTACTCCAATTACAATACCACCATATCCAAAAAGACTTACGGCCGTATAAATTATGCAATTAAATACAATGCTTATAAATATACAATATAGCACAAACATTATAGGATGAACCGAATAAGAATGCAATATGAATAAAGCCCCCAAACTTGCAACCATTGCTTGTCCTATTCCAATGAATAAAAACAATGTTAGTCGACCGAAATATTTTTCATAATTCTTTAGTTCTATTCCTTCCTCTACCGAATTTGATTCTGTTCCAATTAATACTGAAAGTACATATCCACCAATCCATAAGCAGAGAACTGTGTAAAATGGTGTTACTGTAGAACCATAATTAGGCCATGGGAACAATCTATTATCTTGAACTTCTACTGGATTAGATAAAAAGTCACTTTGATCATCCCAATTATTTGTAATCATATCCAACAGCTCATCAATATCTGCTTTATTATCTATTTGTTTCAATCTCTGTGCCAATTCATGAACATTATCTTTAATATCTGGAAATTTATCTTTCAATTTATTTAATTCATCATTAGATAAACCTGCTGCATTATTAAATGTATTTAACATCTCTTGAACATCTGGTAAAATATTCTTTCCTTGAGCTGATAAATTTAAACCATTATCTAAAATATTTCTCATTGAATCAAATCCCTTATTAATTGTTGGTACAATTTCTGAATCATAACTATCTGTAATGTTTGAAACTAAAGTATGAACATCATCTAATATCTTTATGGTATCAGTAAGATTTTGCGTATCTAATGGATTATCTCCATGATTCAATTTATCAAGATCTTCATTAATTCTATTAATCAATTTGTCAAGATTATCGTCAACAATATCTAATCTATCTATAATATTAGATATTGTCTTACTTTCTTCCTTTAGAGCATCTTGCGAATTTTCCAATGCTTCTGCCTGCTTATCAAGACTTTCTTGAATTGTTTTTATTTGCTCTACACTTTGGAGTGACTGGTCAATTGAAAGCTTAGGAATATCAATATCACTAATTTCATTAATTGCTTTTTTTATAGCCCTTAGTTTAGTCCTTGCATCCTCAACAGTTGTTTTAGTTGCCTTAGCAGAATCTAACGCTTGCAATAATGCCTTTTTTTCAACCTCAGGCAATATTTTATAATCAATATTTTTAAGTTCTACACTAGAGGCGTCAAGTGCATTTTCTGCATTAACTAAATCTTCTTTAATTTGGGGTGAATCATTTTGCAAATCACTCTGTGTTTGATCTAAAGTACTTTGGGTATTATTAAAAAATTCTGAAGTCGCATCAATAGTATCCCCCATTGTTGGTATAAGCTCATTAGTCTTGTTTATTAATTCTGATGCACTTATTGTCCCATTAATTGCTTCATCCAATGCTTGTTCAAGTTCTGGCATGTTGTCATCTAATTTATAAATTGAATACATTATATTTCTAAGCTGTGGTCTGTTATTTTGTATATCCAGACCAATTTCATCAGCTAATCTAAACATTATTCCTGAAATAGTCTTTGCTATATTTTGATCTAACTGAGTTTGTACAGTATTAACGCCTGCATCTGTTATTTTAGATGCTATTACATTTTTCTTCTCGTTTACTGTATATATTAATTTAGGTTTTACAACATCCTTTTTAACTATCGTTGTAACATCTTTAGAAAAATCCTCTGGTATCTCAATTGTTGCATAGTATTTTTCATTAATTAAGCCTTCCTGAGCAGTTTTCTTATCTACAAAAACCCACCCTAGCTTATCATTATCCTTAAGCTTATCAACTAATTCATTACCTACATTTATATCATGATCTTTGTAAACTGTACCTTTATCCTCGTTAATAACTGCAACCTGTATTCCATTTGTATTCTCATATGGATCCCATGATGCTTTTATATTGATCAAAGAATATAAAGAAGGTATTATCATTAAAGCTATTACTACAACAGTCGCTATCCAGTTAGTAAATATATTTTTTATATCTCTTGTAAAAATTTTTATTATGTTCTTCATATTTTATCCCTCTATAAAAAATTATTTATAATTAATTATTAATATATTAATTCGACTTAAATGCTAAAATTCCAGCATGAAAAATTTCACTTTATTTATAGATTATATCATATAAAAAATGACTATGGGTCATTTTTTATAATAATATTTTTATTAAATCAAACCTTATCCATAATGCTACATTCTTTAATAAAAAAACTATCCTAAATTTTATCGAATTAAAATAGATAAAATTTAGGATAGTTTATGATTAGTTTTATTACTTGAAATATCAATATTATTAGTAATTTCTATTTTCTTAAATTCATTATAAGTCTTATTATATTTGTACATACTATATTGAGAATATGAACTACATTTGCTTACGTTGCATATTTAACATAATAAAGCCTACTTAGATTTTATTCACTACAGCATTCTACCATCAGAACCTAATGTATAGCCACCTATTGTAGTGTTTGCTAACATAGCTCCTGAAGCATCTAAGTAATACCAACTACCAGAACTATCTTTTATCCAACCAGTTTGCATTGCACCACTACTAGCTAGATAATACCAATGTCCATCTGTTTGAATCCATCCTGTTAACATTACTCCATTAGATGAAAGATAGTACCATTTACCACCATCATTTAACCAACCAGTAGCTTTAGAACCATCTTTTCTTATATATTCCCAGTTAGTTCCTTCTCTTCCCCAACCTGCAGTGATAGTAGGATTACTATTATAATTAGTGATATTACTATTACTCTTGGTGGTACTACTATTGTCAGAATTACTAGTATCATTATTAATTTCTTGCCTTAGCCTAGTAGCTCCAGATACCCCATCCACTAATTTACTAGCCGGATGTAATGCTATACCTACTACTGCCGCCATTGCCGTAAATAATCTCGTTAATCTTAATATTGATGTTTTCCTCATTATTTTTTCATCTCCTTAACTTTTGCTATTAATTTCTTAATTGTCTATATTGTAACAAGGGAGTCTTAGCATAACCTTAATGCAGACTTAGAATTTACTGAGAAAAATATAACAATCGTAAAATAAATTTTAAAAATTACCTAATTTAGATTTTAATTTTCTATAGTAACCGATTTCTATAATTTTAATATTATATATTGACACATTTAAATCTATATTATATCATAATCACAGAAAGCGTTTTCTATTATAATATTGAAAGATGGTGTTTTTATGCTTGGATTTATATCAATTTTGCTCGCTTCATTTATACAAGGTATTACTGGTTTTGGTTTTGCACTTATAGCAGTTCCTTTGCTTTCTTTATTTATACCTGAAATTAGAAATATTACTCCAATTATTGTTATTTATAGTTTGCTGACAAATATTATTATAGTGTATAAATCACGACACTATATAGACTTTAAAAAAATTATACCTCTGGTTATCTTTGGAATAATTGCAACACCTATTGGCACATATATATTATTATATGTTAAAGTAAATACTTTAAAAATTATTATAGGGTCAATTATTACAATTACCGCTTTTGCAATGTTTAAAAATTTAAAAATTAAGATAAAAAACGAAAGCATATCCTATGGCATTGTTGGCCTTCTAAGTGGATTTTTAAATGGATGTACTGGACTAAGTGGACCACCTGTTGTTCTATTCTTAACAAATCAAAATACTGACAAAGAAGTATTTAGAGCAAATCTAACCTTTTACGGAATTGCAACCAATATTTTTGCTATTATCATCTTTATTGCAGAACGCATTGTTAACATCTCTGTTTTAAATTTTACAATAATCTATTTGCCAGCACTTATAATTGGCGTATTTGTTGGAATTAAAATTTCAACTAAAATTAATGAAATTATCTTTAGGAACCTTACCATTTATTTGATAGCATTTTTAGGATTGTATACTGTTATATCAACAATTTTGAAATGAGGTACTGCTTTATTTTTTTATAAATCAATAATTAACTTTATATAATATGTTATAATTGATGCATGCTGGTGATGATATAAGGTACAATCAAATAAATAACAAGTCCATTTGCCAGACTATTTTCCATCATCCTACGTCGGCAAATTGACCTAATAGGCCCACTATGAGGGCAATTCGCCTCCTTGCCTGCTGAAAAATATTCATGACAACTTTGGACTTGTTATTTATTTTCATGTGCCTAAGTAAGATATCCTTTGACTTTAGGATTATATTATATAGAATTTAAGTACATTAAATATCAATGTGAAGATAAGCAAAAAATTACACTTGAAAGAATGAGGTGATAGTATCGTGGAATTAGAAAAGAAAATTAGAGGCAAAATGGCTATTTTAATAGTCCTAGCATTTGCACTGTACACAGTATTTAATCATTGGAGTAATATCACAGGAATACTAAATGAAGGATATAATTTGTTTTTTCCATTTATTCTAGGTGGATGTATTGCATTCATTCTTAATATTCCAGCTACATTTTTATCTGAAAAACTATCAAATTATAAAGGCAATGGTATAGGGACAATAATCAAAAAACATAATACTGGCATTAGTATAGTAATTTCCTGCTTTATTATAATAGGAATTTTCGCCTTAATTTCATCCATTATTATACCAAACATTATTGAGACTATTAAAATACTACCAAAAACCGTTGATAGCTCTAGGATAGCATTTCAAAAGTGGCTAGATAGCAATACTTGGTTATCTGACAATGTTGTCAATTTGATTAATGGTATGGGTATAGATTGGAATAACACTTTCAATAATGTGAAATCAACTGTTTTTAATGGTGCAAGTTCAATATTATTATCAACACTTGGAGCAGCAACCACTTTTGCTAGTGCTACTGTAGAATTCATATTGGGATTTATATTTGCTATATATGTATTGGCACAAAAGAAGAGACTAGGTATTCAGTTTAAAAAGATAATGTATGCTTTTATGAAACGAGAAAAAGTAGATTCAATTTTAGAGGTATTAAAACTTACCAGCCTGACATTTTCAAATTTTATTACTGGCCAATGTATTGTTTCTGCAATTTTAGGAATAATGTTTTTTATCATAATGATGCTATTAAAGTTGCCATATGCTCTAATGATTAGTATACTAATTGCTTTTTTGTCTGTCATCCCTGTGTTAGGTTCGGCTATTGGATGTACATTGGGTGTATTATTAATTGTAATGGTTAATCCTATAAAAGCAGGCATTTTCATATTTGTTTTCTTGGTAATTAAGCAAATAGAAGATAATTTAATTTATCCCAAAATTGTAGGAAATTCTGTTGGACTTCCATCTATTTGGGTATTAGTTGCAATTACTTTAGGCGGTAAAATCTTTGGGGTAGCAGGTATGATTATATTCATTCCTCTATTTTCAGTGGCCTATGTTTTGCTTCGTAAAGAGGTGTATATAAGATTAAAGAAAAAAAGTTTAGAAATAGAGTAGATTTATTAATTTTTAAATAATCATCCATAGCTTCTTCTACTTCATTATATGGGACACTGTGAAATAGGTAGTTTCCACTTATTTGTGTGAAATATTTTACAAATGTCTCATTTATTATTAGTTCTCTACCTTTATTTTACTCATTTTATACATGTCCCCAATGTAGTCTATAGCTTATCTAATTACTAATATCTTTTCATTATCATTAAATAAAATCTCTTTCATTGATCCAAAAATTATTTTTTTATTGTATTCTCCTGCCATCATATCAATTAAACTAATTTGTGAATTCATTAATTTACTTTTAAATACCATAATAGTCTTATGATTACTTTCAAGTATTGCCTTAATAATATCTCTCTCATATGTATTTTGCATTTTCTTTTCTCCTTTGTTATTGCTTAGCTTAAAAAATTATAATATTATTTGAGCTTAATTGCTGTTTCCTTTGTTACGTGTCTCCTAATATTTAATTCGCAAATTATTTTTAAAATCTGACACTACTTTTTATTCTTATGGAATTAATTCTCGCAAGTTTAACTCTGCATCAACATTAAAATCCACTCCAATCTCATTTTTTAGATACACTATAAATTTTTTTGATTACCCATAATAAACAACTCTTTTATTTATATAAATTTATTTTTACATAACAAAAGACACCTACCATTCTGCAAGTGCCTCTAAAAATTTTATTTATGTTTACTTATATTCTTATACTTGATAATGATTTATTTTATCAAATAATACATAGTTTACTTTAGTTATGAATTTCTTTTAATTTTTCTAACTGTTTTAATTTAAACTTCAACATTAAATCCATCCCAACTTGCGGAAGAATACTTAAAGATTTCTTTTGCACTCATTTCTGCTTGAATTCTAGATTCCATATCCACGTATCTACTAGCATCAAAGTGCATTAAAATAAGTTTTTTTGCACCTGATACCTTTGCAATTTTAGCCGATAATTCTGGATTTAAATGAATATTGGCATCAGTTACTTCATTGGGTCTCATACTACACTCAGCAATTAATACATCTGCATTTTGAGCTAATGTCACAGCATTATCGCAATAGCTAGTATCTGTACAATAAGTTATAACTCTGTTCTCAATTTCAAGTCTAGCTCCTAAAGTAAATGTGGTATGAACCAAAGGTAGAAAGGTCGCTTTAAAAGGAAGTTTTTTAATATTTTCACAAACTTCGATTATTTGAGTATTGAAAGGTAACTTTTCTATCGGGACAGTAAATGGTGCATTAATAATGAGTTTAAGTATCTCTGTTCCGCCTTCTTGCACAATAATATACAAGCCTTTTAAAAATCTATTCATATATAAAGTATGTAGTCCAGAAATATGATCCATATGAAAATGACTTAAAAAGAGGTAAACTGGTTTATTATAACTCACATATTGGCTTAGCTTTGATATTCCATTACCTGCATCCAGTATTATATAGTACTCCTTATGTTCAATAAGAATAGATGTGGTGCTCCCTGTATTAGAGTCAAACCAACCATTCGTACCTAGAAATGTTATTTTTACCACCTTTATTCCCCCTATTTCATATAATCAATAGACTAAATCAAATATTATTTATATACATAAATAATATTTATTCTTCCTGCAATCGTTGCATCATAATTAAAATTGCCTTTGCACTGTTAAAATTTTCAGGAACTATTTCAATAGCAGGAATCTCAATACCATATTCTTCATCAATTACATTAATAATTTCAACAATATCAAAGGAATCTAAAATTCCTTCATCAACCAAAGCTGTACATTCTCTAAAATCAACATCATCTCTAACACCTTTTAATAATTCAATCAACTTTTCCATAACAATTCTCCTTTATTATAATAATTGATATTAAATATAGTATATTGCAATAATCAAACTACATTTAATAAGTTATATATCATTATTTTATATAATCATTTTTTAGCTTTGCACGATCAATTTTTCCATTCATATTAAGGGGCATACTTTCCCTCTTTTGATAAATATTTGGTATCATATAGCGGGGTAACTTCTGCTTTAAAAGCTGAGACAATCTTTTCAAATCCAAATTTCCTGTATATACAGCAACAATTTGATCACTTTCCTTATTATATAAACAACAACACATATCCAAGCCCTCTAATGCAGCCATTGCATTTTCTATTTCGCCTAATTCTATGCGGTTACCCATGTGCTTAATTTGAAAATCTTTACGCGATACATACACAAGCTCTCTATTCTCGTTCCAATAAACTAAATCACCTGTACAATAAACAGTTTCAGGATAGCTATTATTTAATGGATTTTGAATAAAGGCTTCTTTTGTTTTTTCTGGGTTGTTATAATATCCACAAGCTAAGAAAGAACCACGAATTAGTAATTCACCAATCTTACCACATTCTTCAACGCTCTTTCCATTTTCATCTACCACTAAAGCATCTACATTATCACATGGAGCTCCTATTGGAATTGGCTCATCATCTCTAAATTCTCTATCCACTATATAATAAACTCCAATATCGGTAATCTCAGTAGGTCCAAATAAATTGGCATACTTTGCGTCTGGAACATGTCTGCGCCAAATATTAAGTTGTTTAGTAGGCATTGTCTCACCTGCAAATAAAATTTTCTTTAAATCAGGTAACTGTATAACATCTAAAGCTCCTAAATTAGCTACTATACTCAATGCTGAAGGAACCCAGTAGATTGTATTAATTTCTTTTTCTTTTAAATGTTCCAACAATTTCACTGGGAATGAGAACAACATTTTAGGAATTATGTGTAATGTTGCACTACTTCTAATTGTTGCAAATATGTCCAATACAGACATACTAAAATAAAATGGTGTTTGGTTTCCAAAGACAGTTCTTTCATCCAAATTAAATATTTTAACAACCCAATCTGCATAGTCAATTACAGAACGATGACATACAATAACTCCTTTTGGAATTCCTGTTGATCCACTTGTAAAAAGAATATACAAAGGATCAGTATCAATCATTTTCCTTCGTGTAAGCTCCAACTTTTCTTTATCCTGTGGCAGCATACAAATTTTATCATACAATACTTTTATGCAATCTATTTCCATAAAAGAAAGAAACTTTTCTGTCTTATCATCATAAATTACAGCAGCTGGCTGCAAGGTTTTTAGTATTATGTTAATGCGTTCCATTGGCATTTGTGAATCTAATGGCACATAGAAGCATCCAGCATATGCAGCCCCCATAAAAGCAGCAATATTTCGTACGTCTTTTTCCATATAAACAACAACAGCTTTACGCATTCCAATTTTTTCTACCAAAAAACTTCCAATACTTCGAGCTGTATTTACTAATTCCTTATAAGTAAGTTCATATTGACTGTCAGAAAAGGCAATCTTATTTGGAAATGCCTGTTCAGAGCGTTCTAGATATGACAAAATACTTTTTTCCATATTACTTCCTCCTATTGCATAAAATCTTATTTTGAAATGGCTTCTTCATAGTAACGAACACTATCATTATTATTTGAGCCTGCTCCCCTAGCATTTACTCGTATCTTATATTTTTTATGTGTTGTAGAATCAAAAACAATGGTTGGATTTTTATCATAATCTCGTATTATCTGTTCCTTACCAGTTTCTAAGTCTGTTAATACAAACTGATATTCTGGTGTCACCTTGGTTCCATGAATAGAATCAGCTGTTAATGTTACTTTATTGCCACTTTTTGTGAAGTTAAACCATGTAATTGAAACATAGTTTTCAGCTGCACTATATTCTTCAGGCTTATAAAAATATTTATTCATATCTTCGCTATTTTGTCTTAATTTTAAGAAGTTAGCTAAAGACTCTGAAAATGCCTCTGCTCCCTGGCTGTTAAGGTGCTCTCCATCACTAAAATAATCTTCCTTGGATTTAAATAACTCTGGTTTAATTAAATTATAATCATAATACTCAATATTTAAATCCTTGGCGATTTTAGCTATCTCATTATAAAACTCAAAATAATTCTTTACTCTTAGTACTTGGAATACAGGAGCAGGTGGAGTTAAGAGGATTAATTTGCAATTATTTGCTTTGCATAGTTCAGATATCTTTTTCAAATATTCCATATTCTTTTCCTGTATATCACTAATATTTCTGGTATCATGAGAACCTTTCATGTTATCATAATTAATAGTTCCTTTTGAATCGCTGGGGTTAACTTTTACAGCTCCTTTTCCTATATAACCGCTTTTATTATTTGCAAAAGCTTCTACCTGTCCAGCTTCTGGATAATTGGTATAAGTCGACTCTAATTTTCCATAAATATTCTTTACCAAATTCTGTATAGAGTCTACATGATATCCACGCCATGGAAACAACCTGTCCAAATAAGAACCATCTTGTGCGGAGGAAGCAAAATAATATTGTGCCTCATTAAAAAATGATTTCATATATGGTGCAGTTGAAAGATAGACCAGAGGTTTTTCTCCCTTCGTTGTGAAATTAGTCTGCTCTGCAGTTAAAACGACTAATTTAGGCTTCTGATAATCAAATAACTCCTTTAAGGAATAATACGTACCAATAAACATTTGTGAAGGAAATGCATAATCAAAGGTTTTTACGCCTAGTTCTTTATCCATAATATATGGATTAATATCTCTTTCTGATAATGAAGCACCTACAAATGCTACATCCATATTTTCTTTTTGGGAATACATTTCACGCATGGTCATTCTTGTGTTGTTACCTTTGGGTACAAATGCAAAGGTCAAAGCATAGTTTATCATAATAAATACTATTACAAATATAACTGCCTTAAACCACGCAGCTTTAGAATTGTGCATACATAAACCCTCCCAGTAAATTTGTAGAACTAGCATCAAAACCAATAATAGCAAAAATTAACACATACAGCACTACCCATCTAAAAACTAAATTTTGCTCAGATAAAAATGCTCGAATTTTTATACCACTTTCTTGCATTACACTTATTGTTAATAGAACAATAGTTGCCACAAATAAAACTTGGAAATCAAATTCTTTAAGTCCAAGTTTAAAGATTGTCCCATCCATTAATTGGTTAAGATTAAAATTCATTATTGTATTATGCAGCATATAAAGTGAAGCCTTTAAGCTCTTTGCTCTATCAAAATACCAGCCTAAATTTACAATAAAGAATGTTCTTAATATTCTAAACAAATGATATGAAAAGCATTCAGTATTTACTTTTGTTATTCTCTTTAACCATACATAAAAAGGCTCCATAATAGCACTAACAGCAATTATAATGCCATTGTATAATCCCCATGCCACGTAATGCCAATATGGTCCATGCCAAATCCCAACAAGTAAAAACACCACAAGATTAGAAATGGCAACTGGTATGACTTTTCCCATTCTCTTTCCAAGATATTTATTTGCGGATTTACCTATCCTTGACATTCTTTTAGTAAGTGCCAGAGGATAGAAAATATAATCCCTCATCCAGGAGCCTAGTGTAATATGCCATCTACGCCAAAATTCTGACAATGAAGTTGAAAAATAAGGGCGTTTAAAATTTATAGCCATATCAATTCCAAATAATTCTGCAATTCCTATGGCCACATCAATTCCACCCGAAAAATCAGCATATTGCTGCAATGAATAGAATAATATTCCTACTATTGTAATTCCGCCACCATACTGATCATAATGATTAAATACCTGATTAACAATTGAAACTGCTCTATCAGCAATTATCATTTTTTTAAAGAGTCCCCATAAAATTAATTGCAGTCCATATTCAAATTTTTTCAAATCAAATTTATGAGCTTCATACAGCTGATTTGCTAATTTATCAAATCTATTAATAGGACCTTGTATAATTTGAGGAAAAAAAGAAACAAATAGTGCGAATTTGAATAAATTTTTTTCTGCTTTATATTTGCCATTATACACATCAATCAAATATCCAATCGATTGAAATGTATAAAATGATATACCAAGTGGGAGCAATAATCCTAACGTAATAGATTCTACTTTGCTTCTTGTTACCATATTAAATAATCCGGTAATATTTCCTGCTAAGAAATTAAAGTATTTTAAAAATCCAAGAATTCCAAAATTAATTAACAAAACACACCAAAAAATTATCCTCTGTTTTTTCTTTGCTAAAGTTCTTATATTTTTCTTAACTTCAGGTGTTAGAGCCTCTTTTTTTTCAATTAATTCCTTTTCCTTCTTCTCATTAATTTTACTAATAAGCACTGTTCCAATCCAAACACTAAGTGTTGTAAAAATTATATACCCAATAGTTTTTACACCAGCAAATGCATAAAAAACATAACTGCCAATCAGTAAACATGTCCACTGAAGTTTTTTAGGCAAAAGATAATATGCAGAAATTAATATACATAAGAAAAGCCAAAAATTAAATTGCAAAAACGACATTGCTTCACATCCTTAATTTAAATACATCCTTTACTCTCTATATCTTATTTTATTGTAACTTATTATTTTGACAGAATAGTGGCAGATTTAAGTATAATGTGAAAATTTTATTTATATACAATCCTTAACTATTGTGGTTCCCATCCATTTAAAACATTTTTTTCTGTGCAATCTTTAGCTTCTGAATCTGAAAGGAACTTTCTTGTAGCTAAAGCAGTATCAACAGATCCTGGTCCATTACTTCCATATTCATAAAATCTTGAGTCTTCAGGAGTAAACCAAATTACATTTCCATTCTCATCTTTTCCAGACATCTTATCCCATCCAGTAGTCTTAATGTGGTCTCCCAAGTTACAATTCAAATAAATTACGCTTCCTATAGCATACGGATCAGCTTTTCTAACTCCTCCTTCAAAGGTAGTTGTTGGATGCCATGGTCTTCCAAGTGCAACTGAATTTTTTGACATTGAATCACTTTCGGCTTTTATATTACATTTGTAAAATACGAAACCATATTTATTCTTTGCATTTGTACTAGCAGCAGTAATATAACCATTTTGATTAGGTGATTTCATATCTATTGATACAATATTACAATTATTGAAGAAACCTTGACCAGCACCAAAAATGAAATCTATACATCCTACTATTGTACAGTTTTTGTAATATTGTGTACCCGCATTACTATATAGCGTATCTTGATATCCTGTAATTTTACAGTTTTTAATATATGCCTTATTACTATCTTTATCAAATTTTAAAGCTACAGCTTGTGCATCTTTAAGCTTTGTAGAATCTGTATCAGCTTTAGCTTTATTTACAGGATAGTCAAAGCCATTTTCAAAAGTTAAATTTTCAGCACTAAAATTTGGTGCAATAACAGATACACTTGCTGAGTCAAAAGTACCATAAGTAGTGCCATCAGACTTTTTAGTTCCACTTGCCACATCATATGTTAATTTTGTTTTGTCAATATCTTCACCAATAAGACTTATATTAGGTTTATCAATAGTTACCTTTTCATAATATGTGCCATCTTTTATGTATATAGTATATTGGCTACTTGAATCTGTTGGTGCCTGATCAATTGCTGAAGTTAAAGTCTTATACGTTGGTGTTCCATCTTCTTTAGAACCATCGTTTCCAGAAAATTTACTATCAACAATAACATTGTACTTGGCTGTTGCAGAAGACGTGTCTTTACTGTCTTTATTTGATGCACATCCTCCGAAAATGAGAGATGTTGTAAGCACTCCTAGTATTACAAAGCTTAGTGATTTTTTTCCCATCTTTATTCCTCCTATAATTTAAAACTAATTAAAATACTATCAAACAATTTAACTATAAACGTTAACATTTATTATACCAAAACATGTTAAAATATCAATGGACACGTTAACAATTTTAAAAATTCACATTATTGGATTTTATAATAAGGAATAAACCGAAAAATTCTCTTCATAATCTAAACAAAATCACATTTTAATACAACATACTCAAATTCATGGAAATACAAATACGGAAGCCCCCTATTTATAAGACTTCCGTATCTCAAAATTGGTGCAGGTGACGGGACTTGAACCCGTACGTTATTCAACACACGCCCCTCAAACGTAAAACGCATTATGTCTCTGCTGACTTCCCTAATCTCCGTACTCAACGCACGTTATCTTATATCAAAATAACGCACATTTAGTTATTAATATCAATTTACTATTATCTTAAACGTATGTCAATATTTTAACATCATTTTTATTCAAA
Source organism: Clostridium sp. (assembly GCA_031292145.1). Classification (GTDB taxonomy): domain Bacteria; phylum Bacillota; class Clostridia; order Clostridiales; family Clostridiaceae; genus Clostridium. The sequence goes on from JARLHR010000091.1 coordinate 34,267, forward strand.
AATTCTTTCTATGGACGTATTCAGATGTACACCTTTCATTTATGAAATAAATTATAAATCCGTTCTGACATATGATAAGCTCGCTCTGATATCACATATAAATAAGATATATTAACCTCTTCCGAACTTATAAATTTCTATTCTTCATTATTAAATACCATACCTTTTACTCCATGTATAAATTGAGTTATCTAATAAAGTTCATGATAAACAAAGGGCTTGTAGGTGATTGTAGCTATTATTTAAACAAAAGTGCTATAAACTATTAAATTATTTGTATTATACAATTAATATTCTTGGTATTACTACATTTATTTAATATACTGGACAGTCAAAAGTTCTAGAATTAAAAAAGTCGTAGCACACTGTACTACGACTTTTGTGGCAGGGGCAGTAGGATTTGAACCCACAACCAATGGTTTTGGAGACCACTACTCTACCGTTGAGCCACACCCCTAAGACATTAATCATTATATAAACTAAGTAATATTCATGGCTTAATTAAAACCTAATATCACTCTCATAATATAAATTTTTATAAAATTAAACTTATTGTTGTCACTTCGTTGTCAAAATCATTTATCATAATCCTTGTAAAATAGCTATTCTAAAGGATCTTCTAAGCTTAATCTGTGTTTATTAAACTCTTATTTTATAACTAACAACATTAGCAAATTATAATTTTCAATAAACCTTCTCTTAGACTAGTATCTCTAAATCCACTATCTCCCTAAGCCATTGAAAGAAGTTGTTGTTGCCAATATTATTAAGAAAGCTAATTCACCTACTCTTCACTGATAATTCACCTGTTAAAATTCTTAATTATTAAGAATTTTAACTAAAAGTGAAAAAAGTGAATAGTATATTTAAATATTTATAATAGTATATTTAAATATTTATATTAGAAAAAAGAAATGTTAAATTAATTATTTATAATATAAGAGAGATTATTAAAATACACTTCACTTTTTTCACTTAATAGAAAATTTACTCAGTTATTAATGAAAATTTCGAGTGAAAAGGAAAGTGAATGGTTAATAGATCTTCATATTATAAATTAAACCATACTACACTCAAATAGAATGAGAATAAATTTTAGATATATATTGGTTTAATCACTTTCTTTATTTTTATTATTAAAGTCATTTTTCTCATACACTTTTTCTATAATATCTAAACTTAAATTATAAAAACTTATTTGTGTAGCTTTTTTAAATTGATCTTTATTTAATGAGTAAAGGAAATATAGAGCTGTAATTACAATTATTATAAACGACACTAAAAGTCTAATATAATCATTATCATTAAGCTTGAGTATTTCATAAATTTTTTGTGAAAAAGTTATAAGATTAAATATGAGTGTAAATACTATCGCATACACTGGAACTAATGATTGAAATGAACTTTCTTGCTTATATGCAATTTTACTCTTTATAATTGCTTTTTCTCTTTCATAAGTTTCCTTATCCTTTACGATAATAGAATACGCTTCATTAAGCTTATCATGAAGTTCTTCCATTAACTTTTGTTCAACTCTTTCTTCAGTTTTAATTTTAAATTTCTCTCCAAAACGTTTCCTTAAGAGTTGATTATATCTTTTTTTCAATTTCCAAAATGTATATCCATTTACAGAATCTTTTAGAATAATAGGATTAGTATCATAGATATTCAAATTTATGTTTGAAATAGCTGTAGAAGCAGCTGCAACTTCAGTTCTTGCTAAATTCTGATCTTCTCTTTCTATTTCTTCAATAACTTTTAAACTAATATTGTTAATTAATAATATTAGTTTATTTTTTTCATCCGGCTTATTTACAATAATTTTACTGACATAATATATTAAACCAAGAAAAATCAGCATCCTAATTATTGGAGTTATTATACTAACTACTAATTGTGGCAAAAAATTTATTTTTATATCAAATATATTACTGCTTTGAAAATATAGTATAAAAATTCCTGAAAAAAGGGCCACTGAAAAATTAATTATGCTATTCATATACGGAGTAATATACTTGCCTACATTATGTTCAAGTCTAATCTTTTCAGATATTATATCTAATTCATTTTTATTTATTTTTTCAATATAATCTTCTTTTATCTTATTTTTCAATTTTAATATATCATAATGATCATTCTTATTTTTGATGCTATCTTTTATTTCTTCATAATATATTTCTAAGCAATCTTTATAAAATCTTTTTTCTTTTTTCTTATTTAAAAACATAAAAACCCCCATAAAATTACCACATATAGCTATTATAGCATATTTATTTGTAATTTAGTTTTTTAGATAAAAGAAAAAAGTACACAATTGTAGGCACAATTATATATTGATTTATATAAAAATGTTTTTTACATATTTATTCTCTAAATATCTACAAACTAAAACACACAACAACACATTCTATATTGCCGCATGTTTCATGGTGGAGGCGAAGCATGACCTTTGAAATCCACTTTTTATCAATAGTTCTGCTATAGTAAATATAATTTTAAACATCTTCTAAATGACTTCATTAACTGTATGCCATCTAATTTATTAAGCCTTACTTCTATACTTTTAATACCTTTTGGGTTACTTTAACATTCTATAAATTTTCTAATTTCTTAAGCTTTTTCATTTTTCTTCCTCTATCAAAAATTCATCTAATTACAACATGAAAATTCTTCAATCAAATTAACATTTTTTGCTAGATAACCCTTATCATTTTGAATAACCTCAAATTCAACTTTCTGTCCTATAGAAATTTTTGAAAAATCCCCATTAAAATCTTTCCAATAAAGAAATATTGATTCATATTTTCTGTTCTTTATAAATCCGTAAGAAATTTTCTTAGCATAAAGATATCCTTCATTTTCATTTTCAATATTTTGCACTAAGCTTTTGAAATCCTCAGCTAAATATTGCTTTAGTTTTTCCCTGTTTTTTATTGATATACATGGAAATATTGATTCAATTCTATTTTGTGTATAAGTATACTGATTACAATATATAATTCTATTTTTATATTTATTTAATATAAATAATAACAAATTAATTCCCTCAATATTTTCTACATTATCTTTTACGCATGTCTGAGTTGCTGCTTCAATAATCTCAGAAATTGTTGTAATTATTTTATAGTCTTTATTTTCATCATTTAAAACTTCTATTATATCAATTGCATCATATAATAAATCAATTGCTTTTTTTATATCTTCTTCATTTATGCTTTTAATTGCCCAATCTCTTAGATTATCAGCTGCTTGATCAACTGTTATTTTTTTATATTTAATTCTTAATTCCTTTTCATCATGTACTAAATCATAAAATATTTTATGAGCCTCTTCATATTTATTTAATGATTTTAAAATTCTTGCTTTTTCTAACTTTATATCATTATTATCTTTATCTAACGATTCTGCTAAATTACAATATTCAAGTGCTCCTTCAAAATCTTTTACAAAACTTAATTTAAATCCAGAATATAAATACAATAATGGAGCATAATCACATTTACATTCGAGTGCTGTTCTATATTCATTATCTGCAGAATAGAAATCCCCTTTACTAGCATATATAAATCCAGATATCTTATATATTTCAAAATAATTTGGAACAGCATTCTTTGCCTTATTTATACACTCAAAAGCCTCAGTATACTCTCTTTTTGATGAATAAGTTAACGCTTGTCTTAAATAATATGCAGCTATTTTTTCATCTTCATGAGAAATGGTTATCGATTTAGGATCATATGGATTTACTTGATTTTGAATGTCCATATTATCATAAAGCCCATTAAGTTGTCTAATTTTTTTAGTTACTGTTATAAATGATTCATTAGATGGTTTGCAATGTTGTTGTAGATATTCTCGTCCAAAATCACTAATATAAAAAAGAGTTTGTATTTCATTATTGGAATTATTCGATTCCATTTTAACAATATTAGTACTTGTTAGATCATTTAATGCCTTTCTATGCATTATTGAATCAAATTCCAATAAATAATCAAGTTCTGCATCACTACATTTCTTATTGGCAATTAACAGAACTTCAAGGACTTTTTTAGCATCTTCAGTTAGCTTTTCATATACATTAGACATGCAATAATTAGTTAACTCCTCTGTATGTGTTAATATAGATTCTATAGTTTCTCCTTTTAGCAAATTTATAACAAACCATTTCATTGCTAATGGATTTGAATGTAGTTTTGTACATATCTTATCATCAATATCTTTGTCACTCAAGTTTAGCAAATTACTTACATCATAATTTTTAGCAAGTCTTCTTAAATAATAAACCCTTTCTTTCTTTCCTAATCCTTCTAAATTTATTCTTGATTCAAATTCCCCGATTCCTATTCTAGATGTTATTACTACTTTTGAACCTCTTGGAATCTCACCTAAAAAGTTTCTAATCGCATCAGAATTTATTGTTTCTAAGTTATCTAATACCAGTAATATTTTGAAATTTTTCATATATTCCAATATATTTCCAATGACTTCATCAACATTTTCAAATTTTGTTTTATTATCAAGTTTTGATATTATTTCTTTATACATATCGATTGTATTTGTTATCGCATTTTTAATATTATTAAATTCACCGTTATTTAATACCTTTGTCTTTAAAGATACCCATATTATAGCTTCGTAAGGTTGATCAATTTGATCTATAATATCATATAAACATCTTAAAATTAATGCTGTTTTTCCAATTCCTCCATCACCTATCAACGATATAATAGGATAATTACTACATAATAATTTATTTTTAATATTTATTCTTTCTTCTTGCCTACCTATAAATCCTGTATCATCAAATTCAGCTTCAGGTAAATTATGTAACACCTTGTCTTCTGTGTAATCATTAAATTTTGGAATATTAATTCCAAATATCGAAGATGGATCTTCACTTATTTTATTTTTTATATCTCTGGTGCTATTCCAATTAATAAATTTATAACTATTTATAGAATCAACAAAATCTATTACAATTGGTAAATCCTCATACTCAAGAGGTCTTGAATGCATTACTCTATTTCTAATAGGTACAATTTTATTCAATTGCTCACTTAATTCTTCTACATTAAATAAAACTGATTTAGGAAATATCTTTTTAAACTTATTTATTATACATATACAATCGCCGAAATCAAGATATTCAACTAAATCTAATACATTATCTTCAAACTTTCCACTTCTTGATTTAAGCCTTGCAATTAATGTTTCATCAAAAAGAATTTGTACATTTTCTTCTACTATATTTTCTGTAATAAATGTCCTCAAATCCATTTCTATAGATGAAATAAAAGCATACAAGGTTAACCTTGTTGCAGCTATTTTGTATTCCATTTTTCAACACCTCTTTCGCTTATATCCATTTTAATATGCCACTATTCATAAAGATGACTTTAATTAACATATTATAAACCATTAATTCAATTTTATCTTTTTTAGGGAATTATTTCAATAATTTATATGCTATATGTATAGTTTTATTATTTTAACTTTCACCTATAGATGGAGCATATTAAATTTTAGTTTTCATGGGTTTTTATGGTGGAGGCGAGGGGTCAGTGGCATCCATACTTTCATATAGCCAAGACTTTGCCACCAACCTCCTTCAGATTTCACTTATTTACAAATCCTAAATTTTTATAAATTTCATTTCTTTATTTTCTGAAAATTAATTCAATAGCTTGATAATCTAAACAACAAGTATACATGCATTATATAAAATATTTTTTGTTATTTGCTAAATTAACCAAAAACAAAATAACACAGAACAATCTATTTCCGTCGTAAGTTTCATGTTTAAGACAATTTCATTACCTTTGAAATCCCTGCATAGATTACAATTATCTAGTATAATAAATGATTTATTAATTATATTTCTTTCTCTATCTTCCATTTATAATATTATATAAGTAATGACTTTTAACCACTTTTTTTTCTTCATAAATACAACTTTCACTTATTTCAGCTCTACCTGGAAAATTATTTCCAATTCCACCAGTAATGATTTGTTTTTCACCAAGAGTTGTCCATATTAATGTGAATTCATTTCTATCTAAATATTCATTTAACAGTTGTCTATTTACATAAATTACTCTATCTTTTCCCATTCCCATTATGAACATCTTTTTTGAATCATAAGTATATACATTCCCTCCATTCCATGTTAGATCGATATCTTTAAAAAACTCATTGCATGGAAATAAAAATTTATTGGCTATATCTGTTGAGCAAAATGGTGAATCCTTCTCATTATTAAATTGATTAATTGTAGGAATTAATTTCACTTGCAGACCATTCACTTTCTTTCTTTCATATTCTTGTTCCAAATAATTTCTATATGATGCGCTCCACGGATATTCCCCAATACATCCCTCATAAAAATTCCGCCCTTCTGGCATCCACCTTCCATCAAAATTTTTATCTTCTACCCATCCTTTAAATTTCTTTAATTCAATATTTTTTACTAAATAACTTCTTATTTGAAACCAAATTTCTCTTAATGGATATCTTTCTCCTCTTCCTTCATAGTCCTCAGAATCAAAATACCCTTCTAATAAAATATATTCTTCATCCTCATATCTAAATTCTATCAGCTTCTTAGTTGCATTTTTTAAATCTTCTTTTCTAAACCAGTCCATATATTTTAAATTTCTTATTCGGTCAAAATCATATGTAAATTCATTTCCTTTAAAATTAATATTTAAATTTTCTGGTAAAATACACGTTAAATCAATTTTTCTAAATCTATTACCTTGTTCCTTTGGAATTATTTCTTCATAATCATCATATTTATATTTAGGTTTATAGATATAGTTATCATAAATCCTTCCCAATATATTATATAAAGCTATATTTTGATACTTTTTTCCTACTCTCTCTACACTTTCATCCCTACTCCTCAGAGAACCATAAGTATAATCAATATACTCATCTAACTTTTTGGTCTTTTCTGAATATCCCATATCTAGTATTTCAACAAAAATTAAATTGCCTATATCCTTTTTACTAAATCCATAATCCTCCACCTCACCAGATATCGTATATATTCCAAAGTCACTTTCAGTACAATTGTAATATAATTCACTATATTCTTCTTTTATTTTTTCTATATCCTTCGATTTAATTTTATTTATCTTTTCACTATTATATGGTGGCCTAAAATCTTCTATATTATAATCTAGCAAATTTAGATGCTTGGCAAATTCAGCTATATTTCTTAAGTAATCTCGTATTAGAATATTGGTTGGAAAATTATTTTCAAAAATAAAGTTTTTATAAATATATTCTATCACATTTTTAATATCTTCTTTTTCCCGATTTAAAATTAAGGATGCGTATATAGCTCCCCATAACCTCTCTTGAATATATTCATCATTAACTTTCTTAAATACATCTATAACAAAAAAAATAGTTTCTGGGTATAATCTTATTATATTGGTTAACGCTTTACTTGATAAATCTCTTAAATATCTATCATTCAAAGAAGTAAACCAACCTAAAATTATTTCCCATAGTTTAATAATCTCCATATCTAAATTTCTACTATTTAAATTTCCAGCATTCTTAACTATTTTACCTATGATTTCATGATTTTCATAAGACTTCAACATTATATATCCTAAAAAATTATCTCTATTAATTATATTTTTATACATAAATAAATTATTAAAATAATACGCATTTATTATACATTTTTTTTTAAGTGACAATTCTAAAATACTAAATAAAGAAGTTTCAATTAATTCTTGATCGTCTGTATAGCATAAGCAATGTTCAATGATTTTAATAGTTTGATAATCTACTTGCTCTGTTTTTCTCCAAGCCAATGATGTTAAGGTTAATTTATATAACTTAGCGTTTTGTAATTCTAAGTCGTAAATAATTTCATTATCATATTTCTCTCTATACAAAATTATTATTACTTCTAAAACTCCCTTATATATTATTATATTATTTAGAAGTTCATTGACTTTTAATTTTAATTCATTACCGATATGCATTTTCAAAATATTTTCAGCTATTAAATAATCATAGAATCTTTCAAATGAAAATGAAACAGTCTCTTCATTTACATCATTTTCTTTTAATATGTTTTCAGATATTAACTCATCTAATAATTGTTTAACTATTCCATCTGATTCTCCTAATAATTCTGTTAAAACTAATTTAATAATTTTTCTTAATTCCTTCCATTCTATAAAGTTAACACTTTTTGCATTCATATACTCTGCTATTTTTTCAGCACACAAAAAAACAACTTTATCTCTAGTAGACATATATTTTGATAATTTTTTAGATATCTTGTCATTCCTTGCTTTTAAAAACCTTTGCAGTAAATCAGTTAACCCATCAATATCAAAAATAGCCTCTTCCTTGGTATCATTTAATGTCTCACAATATAATTTTAAAAATAATGGATTGTAATATTCTTGCTCCATCTTATTTTCAAATGGAATACCTATATTATAATATTGAAAGTATTTTTCTAAAGCTGCATATTCCACACCTCTAAATCCAGTGTGATTTATAAATAAGATTCTATCTGCTACGTCATTTTCTAAAACTTCTGATACATATAAACTTCTACAAGATACAATTAACTTTACATTTCTATATTTTTTAATTTTTTCAACTAACCTTATTAAATTATCATTCCAATATCTTTTATTATCAGTTTCATTTATCCCATCTATACATATTAAAATTACTTTATTTTCTATCTCTCCAATTATATTTAATCTATATAATAGATATTCAAAAGTAATCCCTTTAATTGATAATTTCTCAAGCATTGTTTCTTCAGGTGACTTCTCTCTAAATTCTTGTCCAAAAAACAACAAACTTGGAATACCATCTTTAATATTTTTATTAACTAAATTACATAAGCAATGAGTTTTTCCTATGCCACCTTTTCCTTTTAATAGTATATTAGATGAAAAATACAACTTTACTGGATTAGTTTTAAAAAAGTTTTCTAACTTTTCTAGATATGACTTTACTTCTTTTATGTCATCTAAGTTTTGGCATGGAAATGTACACATATACGAAGCCATAAATCCTCTCCATTTTTTATTATTGTATGTTCCTTTTCCATTTATCTTTTCAAATTTTATCAACTCATCTTGAAATATATAATCTAATTTTTCTTTTAGTTCATTAATTAGAGAATTAATCTTATTAAAATATTCTATTTTCTCCTCTACATAAATATCATTTGTTATCTTTCCACAATTTTTAACTATATCATTTAACTTTTTATAGACATGCATAGTTTCTTCTCTTGCTTCATCTGAAAATACATTGCCATATGAATTTTCATTAACACAGCCTTCTAATCTTTTAATATACTCTGTTAACTTTAATATCATCTCTTCTAGTTCATTAATATTATTGTTATCTCTAGTAAAAAATAATAAGCTTCTAGAAGTTTCAGTATTAATATTTAATTCTTCATTATATCTAGGTCCTGCTATTCTAATAGCTTCATCTATATGCTTTTCAAATATACTAATACTTAATTCGTCACCTGCGTATGATAAAGTACTTTTAGATTCTCTCTTTAACTCTTTTTCCTCTATATTACAATATTCATCTATATTACTAAGCAACCTTCTAATTATATTAAAAGAAATTCCAAATAACTTATCACTAGTACCTTGTTGTATTACAATACCAACAATTAGATTATCTATTATTAATGGTGAACCAGATAATCCTTTATAACTTTGAAGAGCATCTTCTTTTTTAACACACATAGTATAGTCAACATTTCTATTACTATCTTTTTGATTAGCTGATATTACTCCATAAATATGCATTCCATTTTTCTGTTCCTTTGGATAACCATACACATTAAAATTAAAATCTTTTAAATTATTTTTTGCACATATAACTTTTGTATAATTAATACCAAATATCTCTTCAGTTAATTCAACTATCACACAATCAATATCTTTCTCATAAGCTTCAATTAAATTTATAGTTTTTCCTTTGACTTCCCCATAACCTTTAAAATTTATAATTACCTCTTTTTCTTTTACTGATTCCATTGGTTTTAGCAGATTGTGTCTTGCTGTAATAAAATATTTTGAATTTACCAAAAAACCTGTACCAATTACACCATTATCAATAATTATTTGCCCTGTAATTTTTGTTAAATCAAACATCTCAATATCTCCTTTCAACATAATTTATGCCATCACCGACCAAAACGTTATACCTATAATGTGCCATCCAAGCCTCATTATTGAGAATTTCATATTGTCTTACTGGATAATTAAAAATAAGAGTCTTTTTCTGTTGATTTCTACAAATTAAATTAGCAAGCACATCAATATCAGGATGTCCAAATTTTTCAGAATTAGATGAAATAACGTAGTCATCTGATCTAAACGTGGTTAAAAAATCATTGGTCATATTGTATCTACTCCCATGGTGCGGTAATTTTATAAGATTAAATTTTGCATTTTCACCATATTCCTCGATCAATTTTTTAGTTATCATACATTTATCCTTTATTTTAACTATAGAATCACCTAAAAATAGTAGTTTTTTCTCATCAATTTCTAATACAAATGAAATTGAACTACCATTTACAATTGAATTATCAACTTCCTGTAAATCACTTACATAACTTTCTAGTTCATCGCTCCCTGATACATTTTTTCTGTACTTCTCATAATGATTTTTTAATCTGGAAACTAAAAACTCAAAAGTAGATACTAACTTCATACATTTAGGAACTGTAAATTTATAATTTTCTTTCGCTAATTCCTCTGCCCACTCTTCTTCTAGAATTCTTAATTCTTCCATGTTTGGGCTTATTATTTTAATCTTAACGTGTTCTGAAAACTTAATCTTTTTCAATTTATTTGTTATAGCTTTACCATCTACCACTTTATTGTGGTTATATTTCCCGAACTCAATTAAACTTGAAAAAGAAATTCCTCCAATAGCACTAGCATCCTCAATTTCTTTAAATTCATCTTCATAACCCTTTTCACATATCTTATCTATAATCTTTATATCATTATCTATTGTTTTTTCACTCATAGTGTACGCTTCAGCTATTTGTTCTAATCCGTTATACCAGATTTCATCTATTTCAATATACTTACTCTTATTATTATCCCTTAAAAAAGAAATTAATCCATTAATATGATCCGAATCAATATGTGTATTAATTAGCAAATCAATTTTCTGACCAGTTTTTGATAATTTTTTTAATTCTTTCTTCAATGAATTTTTATATGTATCACTTAAGCCTCCATCAACAAGAATATTAAAGCTTTTATTTAAATTATGTATACCTATTAAAAAACAATCACCATACCCTGCCGGAAATATTTTCAGATTAACCAAAATATTCACACCCTCATTTGAAATTTTTTACACTTCCATTATACCATCATCAATTAATAAATTTATAGTCTGATTAGCCACTCATCAAAATAGTGTTATTAAACATATTACTTATTTACATTATTATTATTATCAGGTAAAATATACTCAGATTATAAGCCAATTAAATATCTTTTACTTGAGGTCACTCCTCAAACCTTCCAAAATTTATCAATCCAACTTGGAAGCAGCTCATGGTTTTTAGGAATTATACTTGCTGGTGTAATTTCAGCCAATCTATCAAATATATCTAATTATATATTCAAAAAATATTTTCATGATATGGAGTTGATTTGGATGATATTAAATTTAATTATTATTATAATGGTGGCTTGTTTTGGAGTTGCGGCAATTATGCCGTTTTCTGGAGGGTTGATTGAACAGTAATTGATATTATCTATATATATCAAGCCTTAAACGCTGGATGCTTCGCCATGTTATGTATATTAATAATTACATAATAAGTTGAAGTAGACCAGCAGGCCATTATAAATATCAATTATTTAATTATTTTAGGCGGGTTTTTAAATACAATATTTTCCATTTCATAATCTTTTGGGTCGATAATCTTATAAGTCTTACAATTTATTGTACATTCATCTTCATTGTAATTTGCTATTACTGCTCTACTATCTATTGCTAACAGAATAACATATTTATTACTTTTATAATCAACTATTGTATATTTTTGATTATTTTGTATATCAACACCTATAAAATTACAAAAAGTGACCGCAACCATTATGGCTAGCAATAACAACAAACAAGACATTTTAAAAAATAATCTTATCCAAAAGAATTTACTTTTATTTAATTTTGTTTTTATATTTATGATATTTATATTAAAATACATAAATTTTAGTCCACAATAAGTTATGAATAAAATAATAAAAAAAACTACATTTTGGATATTTTTATTATTAATATCATAATCTCTAAATATAATTCTAGAGTAATAAATTCCTACTGTTACAGTTATAAGAATAAGCATACCCCGTTTTAAAATTTTCCAAATAACACCTTGAGGTTCATAGTTTCTTGTTATAATAGGTAATATTACAGCCAAAAACCAAATTATAAAATTAGGTACTGCTACAACAAATATATCTTGAATGCTATATTTAAAAAATTCAGTATTTATTCCATAATAATTAAACATTGAAAGCTTTCTTGCACCTGCTGACAAAGTTAATATTACTACAATAATACTAGAGATCAGTCCCCAATTTTTTAAAACTTTCTTATATTTTTTTGGCTTATTAAGATCATCTACAACTTTTAAAATACTTTCGTCATAACTATAAATTATATTTTTCACCATTGACATTCCCTTCGTGTAAATTAACTGTTGCAATATAGTAAAACAATTGAAATTATTACTTAAGTTATTTTTAATAAATTCATTATATCAACTAGTTTTACATTAATCTACAATATCCTTTGAAATTTTTATAAAATATACCATTATTTTCACATACTAAGTCTAGGAACATCACAATATAAGAAATAAAGCGTAGTCCAAATTCTATAAAACTTAATGACTTAAATATTATAATATGAACGCAGTGCTACTCACTTAATAACAATTGTAAAAAGTAATATTATTTCTATCTGATATATAAAAATACTTAAATTATAACAATCCTATGTTATAATTCAAGTATATGTAATTTACTAGTTAAGTTAATAACACGACCATAACACAATTAACTTTTTTAGATAATACATGATGAAATAGAATCGATAAATCTTAAAACCTCATAAAATAAAGCCTTCAAAGAGTCTATAAAATACATTAAAATTCAAATCCACGAACTCTAGGAATATCAAAATTCCAGAAATATTTTTCATATAAATAACTTATATACTTGAGTTAATGTTAAAATAAATCATTTAGTTTATATAAAGCTGGTATTTATGTTGAACTATGACCCAACACATGGTTTATGATCCATGGTAATAAATGCTGTTACAATCATCGTCCTATTCCTATCTTTGACAACAAAAAAATCCATAACAATACTATATTAATATCTTTGATAATATGTTTGGTGGATGCAAACAGCTATTATACTAAGCTACCAATACAAAATTATCTTTACTAATAAAAAAATCACTTTTATTTCTACTATAAAGCTGAATTATGAAATGCTTCATAATTCAGCTAAGTTTTAATTATTTATAATTCTTATTTTATATTCCTTTAAAAACTTTAATGCACCATCGATATCTATTTCATTAGATGCATGCATATCAAGCTGTAGTTCTTTAGGAATATATTCAAGATACTTTGATCTAAACCATTCATTTTCCTTGGTAACTTTAAACAGTTCGTCACTTACCCACTCCTTATTCTTGATTTCTTCTAATATTTTTTCTAATGGATAAACACCAGCCATTTTTAATCTTCCAAGCTCGTCATATTCTTCTACATTAATTCCTGATGCTTTTAGCATCCAAACTAAAGTTCTAAATACTTTTGTTCCAGTAAAAGTTTCAAAAATCATCTCATCTCTACCCTGCCAAATTATTCTTTCGTCATAATTAACTTTATAAGTTTTATATGGCATTCTAAGTTCATTTAGTAAATTTAAAGCTGTTTCATTGGCATATTTAAATTCCTGATTACTACATAAAAGTTCCATAATTTTCTCAAGTATCCTACAGTTAAGTTTCACACCACCACCAAAATACCTTGGTGGTTTTGCATTAGAAGCTGTTTCTACATATATTTTATCTCTTTTATTGTCAATGCTAATTATAGTCCAGAGTTTTCCTGACAATATAATATTATCATTTAATTTAATAGGGGCAGCTTTATCAAGTTGACCAATCTTTTTATTTCCATGCTGAACTGTATATTCCTCAGAACTTAAAAATACTGCATAAAACTCCTTGCTTCTCAACAGTCGCTCACCTTCCAAACCAACAATATATTCATTTCTACCCTTGATAAGCTCTAAATAATCTTTTTCTGCCATATGATCTATAAGTATCTTAATTTTATTTTTTAAAAGATTATCAAATATATAAATTGAATCAATTCTATTCACTAAATCTTGAAAAGTCAATCCATTAGTTTCATTACATAGTGAAATTATCTGATGAAAAAGAATATCATACGGTAACGAATAACCATATGCTGGCTCCACCCATTTTTCTAGCAGCAGTTCCATAACTGCTAAGGACTGGAGTAAACTATCATTTTGCGTGGTATAAAGCTGTAGCAACTGACTGGAATCTTTTTTTCTTCCCGAGCGCCCTAGCCTTTGCTTTAAGGATGAAACTGTAAAAGTACTGTCCATTTGGATAACTAACTCAATAGCTCCTATATCTATTCCTAATTCAAGCGAGCTTGTAGCTACAACAGTCTGTGGAGAACTAGATTCTAACATTCTTTTCTCTACATACTCCCTTTCCTTTTTATCTATCGAGGAATGATGTGCATAATATGTTTCTCCGATCCCTTCTTTATCAGATAGACGATTAAGTAACACTGTTGCCTCTTCAACCTCTCCTCTGCTGTTACAGAATATTATTGATTTATTTTCCTTAGTTAGTTCCCTAATATCTTCAAAAAGTTCCAAAGGCTTTTTCCCACCCTCATCTTGATTAAAATGCATTAGAGAGTAATAAAGTTTTTTGTCACTATCCTTCGCCTCAATAATCTCAACACTATCCGTCTCCTTAATATTAACCCAATTTCTAACAAAATCAAAATTGTCAATAGTTGCTGATAAACCAATAATTCTAGGCTTAGAATTATTATAGTACTCCAATCTATATAATAAAGACCTTAACTGTACCCCTCTTTCACTATTAAAGAAAGAATGAATCTCATCTATTATTATAAACTCAACATTCTTAAATAACATATTTGCACTTTCAGTTCTGTTAATTAATATACTTTCTATGGATTCTGGTGTTATTTGTAATATTCCTGAAGGATTTTTTATAAATTTATTTTTCTTGCTCTGATCCACATCCCCATGCCATCTATGTATTACAATTTCAAGACTTTCAGAAAGTTTGTCTATTCTCTCAAACTGATTATTTATTAATGCCTTTAGCGGGGATACATATATTGCCTTCAAAGATGTCTTTCCACTTTCTTCCATAATGCTTAGTATTGGCAAAAAAGCTGCTTCTGTTTTACCAGAAGCAGTACCTGAACATATTATTACATTTTTATTAGTATTCATTATGATAGGGATAGTCTTTTCCTGAATAGGTGTAAAGCTGTCCCATTTCATATCCCATACTTTTTTTTGCATCTTCTTTGATAGTAAATTAAAGGAACTCATATTTACCTCCTATTGATCAGAACTTTGGAAACGACTTGCAATATTTTTGTTTTTACTAACACTATCGCTGTTTTCTCCAAAGATTTGTTTACGATCAAATAAAGGATTTTGCCGCAAAATATTAAGCGCACCTATAAAGTTCCTTACTACGTCTCTTGTTGTCATATTTTCTTCAGCTCCAGGTCTTGAATACTCAGTTTGAATAAAACCTTTTATTTTCTCATCATTCACATTATCTTCAAATTCATTATGTGTTTCATGAATCTCTCTGATTTTCTGTAACAAGACAAAAGTCTCCTCTAACTTTAAGGGTGTAAGTTTTATTACCGGCTGAGTTAAATCCCTAAATACAGCAGTTTCAAACCGATTTGTGGCTAATCTACTTTTTAATGCCTCATAGCTGAAAAGTCCCCTTCTCTCATCTTCTAAAAACTCATGGGTACCACCAATAGTTATATACAAACCTTCAACTGTTCCCTGAAGAGTGTCATTATAAATTTTTAGTATGGTTTCATAATTTTTATCTCTCGTTTGAGGATGAGTTATCTTATATAGATTAATAGCTTCATCAAGATTAATAACTAATCCTGAGTATCCTACCTGTTTTATAAATTGAGATAATACTTTTATATATTCATAATAATTGCTGTCATCTATAATTTCTCTCACCCCAAGATCAGCTCTAGCTTCAGTCTTAGTTGTATATTCTCCTCTTAACCAGCGTAAGGTACATCTCATAAGTTCTGTATTGTCCTCTATATAGCTCTTGAAATATAGGGTTAATATTCTAGCAAAATCATATCCTCCAGTTAACGCATCCATCTTACTTACAATCTTATTAATCTCTAATTCTACTTCCTTAATAAACTGCTCATTTCCAAACTCAACTGAACCATAACCCTTTTCTACAGCCACTTTTGATTGTACTTCACTAATCCATTTATCCAATATTGTAGGTAAAGCATTCCCATCAGGTACTGTAGCTATAGATATATTCTTTACAAGTTCAGTATATAAAGCAACTGCTTTACCATCACTTCCAAACAATCGTCTCTCTGGAGTAAAATCAGCCTTACCAACTACAAAATTTTCTTTAAATGCAATTTGCTGAATTAAAGCTTGTATAAAACTTTTTCCACTTCCAAAAGGCCCAATAAAAAACTTGATAATGGAAGCTCCTTTTTTTACATTATCTAAATCTTTAAGTATTTGCTCTGCTTCCTCTTTACGTCCAACCAATATATACTGTAAACCTCTATTAGGCACAACGCCACCTTGAAGCGCAGTTAAAATCGCTCCTGAATCCCTCTTTTTAATCTTCATTTATTTTGCACCTTCTTTGATTATATTAATTATATCTCTATAGTCTTCATATATCTCGTAATATTCATCATTTAATTCTATTATATTATCCTCTAAATATTCGTTAGCTTTTTCATTTATATTACTTATAAATGTACCTGCCATCATACCTTCTTGCTTAAAATATAAATTAGACTCTTCGATACTTCTCTTTAACTCTTCGAAACCTGCCAAAAATTTAATTTCGCTATCCTTTAAAGAATTAATGAATTTCTCATCCTCATCTACAGCCATGTCTGAAAAACCACTATTCTGTGGCATCTTATCGTTAAAATTGTTCTGTTCAGTTGTTATTACTTTCTTCTCAAAATTTTTTACTGTAAATACATCTTCTACTTCTTCATCCTCGTAGCCTTTTTCTCTAAATATATCTTGAAGCACTGTACTTTGCTCATTCAACATATTTATCCTGCTTATATCAAAACTAAACTTTTCTTCAGCTTCTTTTTCTTCTTCAAGCTTTGGAATACTTTCAGTTCCAAAGTTTGTACTATTTTCTTGTACTAGCTGGAATCTATCAGTAATCTTCTTATCATTCTTTTTAGGTTGCATCTCTTCAATTAGTAACTCTTTTAAACTATCTGGTAAAACATTCTCTTCAACTTTTAATTGCCTCTTTTCACCACTTATTTGACGAACCACATTTTCGCTCATGCGGAATAATGCTGTAATTTCATCATACATCCTCTCTGCTGGAATATATTTTATAGTCTTCATTTCTGTTTGTATTACTTTTCGTGCCATAACAGCACTTGCAAACAAATATCTAGTATATTCCCTTTCTTCTTCCTTAAACCATAACTTAAGTAAATCTTTATTCTCTAACTTATATGTTCTTTGTAACAATGCTATACTTTTCTTGAAAGTATTATAAATTTTATTTTTATTAGCTGTGAAAAATACAGTCTCCCTATAATTTTGTATATAAGTTTTCCAATAAGAAACAGATATCTTATCCAAGCCATTAATATTTTCTGCTATTTTTTCATATATTTTATTGCTATCTGTTGCCATCGTTAAAGCCCATTCTTCTGACAAATCTTTTTCTCCAAGCTCAAATAAAAAATCACTAATCCAGTTAGGTAGATATCTCTTAACATTAGGCTGTATTTCCTTATAATTATCATATAATCTTTCAAGCATGCTTACATTAAACGCGGCTTCTTCATTAAAAGTATAATTAAGCAATTCGTAAGTAAATAAAATGATATAACTTAAATCTGTATTTAAATATTCTCCATTTAAAGCTTTATCTCTCCAATAAAAATACCACTTTTTTTGATCTTCATCTAAATCCTTAAATGTTGTCCAGTATTTAGACAAAGACTTAAATTCGCATGATATCCCTCTAGTATTCCTATACTGAAGAGAATCCTTTGCGAATTCAGTATCACTTGTAGAAAAACTTATTTCTATGGAAATACCATTATTAGTGATTCTATTTTTGTGAGGATTTTTTGACTCGTTTAAAGAATCGATTACGGACTTTGGCGTTCTTATATGTTTATATTTTTGTAAAATAATATTTTCTGCTTTATAAAATAGTTCTGACGAAGCTGCTACTTCTTTTTTATAAAATGTCTCTTTTCTATTAAATTCAGCAATTTCTTCAATTTTTTTAGGATTCCTACTCTCAATCTCTTGAGAATTAGTTTCTACTTTTTCGTATGAATCACTATAATAATTATCTTTTTCACTATTATTACCTGTGATATATCCGCTATTTTTAACATTATTTCTCTTATCACTAATCTCACTTAAAACATTATTGTTATTATCAATAATAAACTTTTTTTCTTTATTCTTACCATTATCTATTATTTGCTCATCACTAATCCATCTATGTATAAAAAACATATCAATTAATCCTAGAAGTGTAGGAATATATGTCCAACAAAATAATAAGTACAATAAGCCTCGTTTATATTTTCCAATATAAAATAAATGAGCTCCAAATCCTCCTAGAAATAAAGCAAAGAAATAACATAATGTTTTTGATTTTTTTTCAGTCAAAATTATCCCCCTCTAATTATACTTTGTAGAAATATATTCTCTTCTACATAATTATACATTAAAAAACTAAATTAGTAATTATTAATAAATTATATATTTATATACTAATACTACCTTTTTATCTATGATTATATCACAATGTTAGAAGTTTTTACTAAAATATAACAACATAAA
The DNA here is from genome assembly GCA_031292145.1 of Clostridium sp. Taxonomy (GTDB): domain Bacteria; phylum Bacillota; class Clostridia; order Clostridiales; family Clostridiaceae; genus Clostridium. The sequence goes on from JARLHR010000091.1 coordinate 53,523, forward strand.
TAGCACAGAAAAACAGCCACACCTTACTTATTATACAGATGTGACTTGTCTATGTAGATTTAATTACTATTTCTAACTTTTATATCTATTGCTTTTTTATTATAAAAACAACATTATTCTATTATTAATTTACTTACTATGTTCTGAGTCATACGCTTTTTCAGCTTCTTCAGCAGTACTGATTTTATTATCTTTCAATACATATACCTCTCTAGTTTTCTTATTAATTAAGAACTTCTCATTAACCTCTTCACCAGCACCATTATATAGTTTATATTCATAAAATAAACTACCGTTTGCACTGTAATTATCGTTTATTAACTTAAAACTACCAACAAAGTGATTACCACCACCTTGTATTATATGCATAAAAAGTGGTGCTATTATCTTTGTTACTTCATCATCACTTAATTGTTGACTAGTATCGTTACTTGAAGTCTCATTTACACTATTATTTTGAACTTCTGGTGTACTAATATTGGTATTATTTGACTCACTTAAGCCAAGTTCTTTTCTTATTTCTTTATCTAAATCATTATTTACACTATTCACCTTATTTTCTGTTGAAACTACCTCTATTTTGCTTTTATTTAGTACATTAAGATTATTATTTGTAAGATCAGTTAATTGGTTAGATAAATCACTAATCTTCTTAGTACCATCTTGTAGTTTATTTTTTGCATCACTTATTTGAGCCTGCAGAGAGCTAATGCTATTTTTATCACTTTGAGAAACTTGTACATATTCATGCCACTGTTGAGTAAATCCACCATAAGTATCTTTTAGCTTAACATCTACCATACCTTTATCATAAACATCCATATTACCCCAACCTTTCGAACTAATAGCCGTGTCATTAGTTATCAAAATAGAATGTGTATCCGATGGATATTCGCCATAATATCTATTATACGTTGGTAATGCTATTTCATATGATTTATCATCATTTTGTGCAATTACATAAAATCTTATATTGGTATAGTTACTTTTAGATTTCCATTCATCTTGTGAAGATGAAATTTCACTTTGAACCTCATTCGCTTTTTTCTCTGCATCATCAATTGATTTTTTGACATTATCACTTTCTTTATTGCATGAATCTATTTTAGTATTTATACCTTTTAATTGATTATCTAAATCTGTTATGCTTTTTTGATTATTTTGTTTCTTTTCTAATAAATCTTGTAAATTAGAAAATATAAAATTACTTCCAAGCTTATCATTATTATATATATTTATTACATTAATAAAATTATCATAATCATTCTTATTATAAAGTTCCCCAAGAATATTAATAAAACCTCCATCTATTTCTGCACTACTATAGCTTTTTATCATTATTAATAGTTGATTTTTAAAATTATCATCAATATTCTGATTATTAATATAATATTTACATAGCGTTGTTGAATCATTAAATTTAATATTATTTTCATTAAATGATTCAACAGTGTACTCTTTTAATTCATTTGATTCTTTCGAATTATTCATAAAAAGATCATCAAGATACTTAATACCTTCATCATCATTGTTTTTAACTATTTCATCAATTGCTAGTTCAACCAAATCTCTATAATTACTCTTTTCATAATTCTTTGAAATATATTGAATTAACTTATTGGAATTTTTATTATTACCATAATACTTTAACCATAAGCGTTGTCCTGTGAAAGAAAAATTAAAACATATTATTATTATAAATATTGCTAAACAACTAAATGCAAATGATGTTAGCTTTACATGATTTATTGCAAATTTCACAAATTTGTTGTTACTTACCTTTCCCTTAATCTCTAATTTCTCATTTAACTTTAACTTGCAATTTTCAATAAATTCTTCAGTAAATTTTTTTATTAGATCAAAAAAACTTTTAATAAACTCCTTTATTCTATTCATATACTGCACCCCTAACCTGATTTATTACCAAATTATACAATATTAATTATATATTGTAATAAATAATTTGTAAATTTATATAAAATATATACAGTTTTTATATAAATTTCTCATTATTTATCATACCATATTTGCTCCCTATAAGTGAACAGAAATATCCCATTGTTTAGTATAAAATCAAGTCAGGTGATTATATGTCAAATAAGTATGTAACTAACTACGTTAAAATAGCACAAAACATAAAAAGATATAGAAAACGATTAGGATTATCTCAGGAGGCATTAGCAGAAAAAACATGTATTAGTAGAAGCTATATTAGTAAAATAGAAGCTCCAAACTGCGAAAAATCTTTTTCTGTTGAAACTTTATTTGTAATAGCAGATGCTTTGCAAATCCCTGCTTACAAGTTACTTCAATTTAATAATGAAGATATATAATCGTAGCTATTTCTTTGTTAATGAAACTAGCTACAATTTTTTTATATTAAATATTTATTTATATAATTTAGAAACATTGAATTCCTTACTAATACATGGTATTCTCATTATATAAATGAAATGATTAATAAACTGAAGAGGTACATATCGTTTTAAACCCCTTCTTCATCAATATAGAAATTACATCAACAATTTCGGCGTTGTTGATGTAATTTTACTTAGTTCTTTAAAATATTGTAGCAACTACATGTGGAATCATTATATATATTAACTTATCTTACCTTGTTGGATACAATCAATGCGTAAACATAAAATAACCCAGCTAGTCCTATTTATAATGTGGGAGTGGCTGGGTTTTGTTATCAATTATCTGAATTACTTAACGATACTTCTTATTTCAAAATTATAAATTTCCTAATCATCTTTTTAGGATGAAATTGAATAATTCTTGTTTATTCTGTCCACAATGCTAATATATTAGTTGAAAATAAGAAAATTTTCTAATTAATAATGATAATAATAAAGTAATAAAAAATAATAATAAGGAAACTGAGAAAATTTTCATGATTTAAAATACTACATTTTTATGAGGAGTGTTTATCATGGAAAACAGTAAAAAAATTACTACCATATTACGAAAAAAATATTCTACATAATTTATAAAATGGTAGATAAAGGTTTTCATGATTTAAATACAAAATATATTTTAAGGAGTAAAAATCATGGAGCAAAAAAATCAAAAGCAGCTAAGTACTAAAATGCTAGATTTAGCTGTAAAATCGAAGGAAACAGTTAAAGAATTTATTTCAAATTCATATCCAAGCGATTGGAGTACCCTTTCTGTATTAGTATTATCAGTAGTTGGTTTGATGAAACCTAAAAAGGTTACCCATAATAGTATTATACAGATCAACCTGTTTCACTTCTAAAAAAAACTCAGCCAAATAAAAAATTTGGCTGATTTTTTATTTGCAGCAATTTTAGAAGTTTAACATATATTCCAGTATACATATCTGAAATATACGCTAAATTTCTAAGATTTCAACTTTAATAAACTAATTAATTTCAATGCACACATTTCCTTACCCTTAAATTCCTTCATGCCGTAATTTTTTTAAGTCTAATTTTATTAAATTACATATACATTAGATATAGCATTATAAATATAAATTTAGAAATAAACTAAATTAGCTCACACCTCACTAAGTTCCTTCCGTTATATAAAAAAATATCATTAACTATATACCAATAACTTAACCCAGTCAATATTTTATATTATAGATTTTTTCTATATTTCCTTTTGCACCCCTAGTAAATATTTTTTATTTACATTTTCATTACCTCATTAAAGATAAATTACAGGTTCAATATTATTGTTTTTATACTTTTGTTTACTTTGAACTAATGCTCTTGCAAAAACGCAATCATACTTAGGTTCAATACAATACGAAGTTATAAGCACAATAAAAAAACTATCAGAAATATTATGTTTAATCATATCATATTGTTTTCTATACTTCTGAATTTGCTTTATATTTGCATTTATAATTTGAGCAAACTCATGATCAGTAGCCAAAACATTATATAACTCTATCGAATTTCTTATTAGTACACCTTCTATTGCTAATTCTTTTCTAAAACAATATATAGAGTTATCTAATTTACTCAAAGATTCTACTATTTTTCTTACAGAATCATATTCCCAAATTAGGCTATGAGCCGCAATTTTCTTTAAGTCTTTATATGCATCATTTCTCATCTGGACACTATCATCTAATTTTCTAACAAGTTTTCTTAGCTTTCTTCTAGATTTTATTAGATTATTCCCTACTATCTTTTTTAGGATCTCATTTTTCTCTTCCCTGGTAATTTCAGTATTAAAAATTTCTAGAAACCTATCACCATCCATTTTACCAAATATATCATATACTTCCTCTTTATTTTTATATAACTTTTCCATAATAATTTCCTTTCTTATTTCAAAAATCATTACAAACTATTAGCAATTACAGTTTCTACTTCAACAAGTACCTTTGCTAATATGGCCTGTCTAGCTTTTTTCATAGATTTAATGTTTTCCCAATTAAATTATTTTATTTTCATCTCAATTTTGATTACATTGGTTACAATTGGTTACACGCTATAAAGTTTTTTCCTTTAAAATTCTACGTAAACAATTTTGTAACCAAAAAACCACAATAACCAACTTTTTATAATATATTTCTAGTACTATTACTTTTAAACTGATAATAAAATATATACCAATCTATAAGAAAAAATACTTTTAATGGTTATTTGGTTACATTTATGTTATCTGCTTGATAATTAACAATCTCGCTGTAACCATATCTGTAACCAATTTAACCTCTGTAACCATTTTTCTTAGAAAAGTATTAAGTCAGTAGTTTTAGCTTCCGTTAGTTTTTCATCACTATGAAGATTTTCGATTGCAGATCTTTTAATAGGTATAACCCATTTTACTCCTGAGCTTTGCCTAATCTGCTTTGTGTATTTACGTAAGCTCTTATCTTTTATGTCTAAATAACCTAGCTCTTTCCACCCTCTTAAAATTGCTTCAGAATCAAAGCCTTCCTCTTCTAAAACCTTCTTTAACACGTTTGGATAAAAGGCTATATACTCCCAAAAATCCCCTTCATCCCATTTTCCACTCCAACCACCGAATGGTTGTCTACCATGCAATTCTTCTCTTCCTTCAAATGTTTGCTCGTGGGAGTATGCCCAACTCATAACATATTCTAATGCTGATCTTTCACCAGTAGCATCTTTAGCTTCATCGACTATACTATTCCATAGACTTTCCATTATAGCCTCAACATCCCATTCTAGGCCTAATGCCCAATTAGCAAGCTTTGAGGTAATATTGATTATAGCTAAATATTCTGATATTCTTCCTGATACTTCACCTGAAAACCTTTCAGCATACTCTCTTTCTTTTTCTCTAAATTTACTTTTCCAAACCGTCCACTCATCTTTGTGCTCTAATACATATTGAACAAATTTTGGTCCTGCAAATCCAAAATTCTCCTTTAACTTTATATTTAATCTGTTTACTATTTCTCTCGTTTCATCCGTAGTTTCACCAAATGGTTTACCTAATACCTCAAGTACTCTTGCTCTGGTACCGGCATCTTTAGTAAAATACACAGCAGGGGTTTCTCCTGTAGATATAAGAACTGTTCTCCAACTTTTGGTTATAGCTAAACTTTTCACATTTGCCCTTCCTCTGCCTCTACCATTCGCAACGGCATATATAGTTTCCGCTACTGAACTTGGATTTTTGGCTCTCTTTGTATCATCCAATATCAGTGGCAGACAATATAAAATAGATGATGCTCGTTCTATCCATACTCTTGTTGCATCCCATGAATTTATAATACAGTTAGCCTGTTTCTCATCTGGATTTCCCCATACTGAAGCACATACTCTTAGAGCTGTAGTTTTACCGGTACTAGTTCTATTTGCAAGCTCAACAATAAAGTTTGATACTCCTAGAGGTTCTAATAACACTGTGGAGAATGATGAATAAAATGCCATTAATACTCTAGGATAACTCTTAATAACATCAATTTCTTTCTTCCATTCTTCATAGGTTCCATTCTTCATAAATCCTTTAGCAATTTGTTCGTCTCCAGGTGTTTCTCCATGAAATATAATTTTATCTACATTTGTACAATTTCTATCAGTTAATTCATCTTCATTTATATTCATGTTTTTACCACTACTATTAACATACGAATTATATAGTAAGAAACCTTTATTTCCTTTATTTCCTTGCCATCCTAAGTGATTGCTTATAAGCGAAGTATTCAATAATCCCTCATTTGCAGCCTCATATTCGCAAATATATTGAACTATTTCACTTGAATTTCCTGAATTAACAGGAAACCCTTTAGACGACAATATTAATATCTTTCTACTATCACATATAATTTCGCGGTCTATAATCTCTTTAAACCAATGTCCACTTTTTTTCCACATAATAGAAACTATCTCTTTGTTTTCTTCAACGTCTCTAAATTTCTTGTTTATAATAACAGGGCTATATGTTATTTGTGTTTCCCTTACGTTATCATCATAATACTCAACCTTATATACTCCTGAGTCTTTAATAATATAGTTAGAAGGTATATTCACCTCAATATGTTTCCCATCTTGTCCGATGTCTATTTTCATATATTTATTCTCATTACTTTTGTATCTTTCTACTTCAACTCTCTTGTTTTCTGTTTTAATTAAGCTATTTAAGTCTTTAATAGATCCTCCTAAACTCTTGATTTTATCCTTTAATCTTGAAAATTCAGCATAGTTATTTCTGCTTATAAATGCCAAGGCTTTAACAGCTTCTTTCTCTAGATGTGCACCTACATCGCCATTTTTTAATGCTTCAATTGCTTTATTAACAATTTCCAAGGCTTGATCTAAGTTCATGATAGTTTGTTTATACCCCAGTACTATAGGACTTGTTATCTTTCCATAGTAAGAACAACTATTACAAAATTCTCCGTTAGTTATCTCGCAAATATTTTCACAAGTTCTAGGACCAGCTGAGTCACGAGCATGTTCAAGTTTTAACTGAGTCTCTTCCTCTCTATAATTAGGGTAAGGTAAACTCCATTCATGACATAATACCTCTCCATTTTCACAAAACACTAGAATACTAAATGAAGCATACCAAGGTTGCTCTGGAAGAATTCTCGCACTATCATGACAGTATTTCATAAACTTACATTTTGCCATAATAAGTTCTATATTAGCGGATTTAAAATCTTGTTCATCAGTTTTCTTACTTAAATTTTGAGTAATTTCTTTTGGTTTTACAAAACTTTCAAAATCTTCTACTGTATATCTATCCTCTGGATATTCTTCGTATATAGTGACAGGTATTGGATTACTTGGATCTTTAAGATTATAGGTTCCTGCAAGTCTCAACATCCTCATGAGGTCTCCTGTTTGGTCTAGATTCCACCCATTCTCCTTACCTAATTGTCTAACATATTCCTGAAACCCCTTACTTAATTTTTCAGCCTTATCTCTATCTATATTATCTCTAAACATCCACATCTCTTTGAAGAGATAATACACATGAAATCCATGCCCAGACTCTACAATATAGGTAGGCTTTATTGGTAAGGATTTAACAAATCTTATTGCTTCTTCTTTAGTAGGTAAGTTTTCTTTAGCATGATTAGAATCCTTATAATCTATATCTAACCATAACCCTGGAATACAAAGCGTAGTTTCTTTAAACCCTCGACCATAATATTTTTTAGTACTTTCTTTATTTTTTTCTCTCCACAATGCAATTGCTTCTTCCATGTCTTGTGGTAATACGTTAAAAAATATGTTTTGTTCTTTTACTGTATCATTTAAATCCTTTACCATATTACCTATCTCATGTTGCTTATAAAATCTAGCTTTTTTTTCTGGCAACGTGTATATTACTATCGATGCTTCTTGTGGTAAATTAGGATACATTAACGTGATTTGTTTTTTTGTTGTATTTTCATCTAATATTAAGTTCATTTTTATTCCTCCTATAATTTAGATTTTATTATACGAGGCCTCTTATAACCTAAAGATATATCTCCTTTATCTTTTAATTGTTTGGTTAACCATAATTAAATTATATCTATATCAAACATAAAAAAAAATTAGGAAAGCTATTTTCCTAGCTTTCCCCCCCTTTTTTATTAATTTTTTTATTCATTTCTTTAATAATATTTTTAATTTTTCTTTCATCTAATACTTCTCCCAAACCTAACGCTTTAACTTCTTTAACAATTTCCTTATAAATATAATATTTTTCTTCTTTTCTTATTTCCTTTTCTCTTTTTTTCCTAACATATATTTCATAAATCATATCCTTCTCATATGATGGCTTTTTATTCCCCATCCTATCCTTACCTTTGCCTAAATTGTAATGAGCTACTACATCTGAATTAATCTTTCCATTAAATAACTTTAAAATATTCGTATTAGTGTATACTGGAAATTCAATGTATACTGAATTTCTATTATATTCATTATTATAATCAAAATAACTTCCCGAATAACTTTTTAATACAATAAAACTAAGTTTATCTCTAAGCTTGTCCCAAACTAATTCTTCATTATTTATTACATAGTTTAATATTAACCAAAAGTCTAACTCATTTCTATAATCTAACTCTTTATATGTATCTAAAATGTTTAAAATCCCTCTAAGAAATTTGTCATTAAACTCCACAAATTGTGAAAATTCACTCAAGTAATGATAATACAACTTATAAGCATTTCCTATACTTGCTATAGAATGATCAATATGTATTTTGAGGTTAACCCTCGCTTCATTTATAATATTAGTTTGTAATTCCGATAGTATAAATTCTTTATATTTATTAATTGCATATTCATGATTCTCAGATTTATATATGGTTGTTATCACTTTTCCTACATTCTCACTACCACAAATCTTAATAAATTCATAATACCCCACAAATTTATCAAAAAATAAATAATATAAATAAATTATATACCCCTCTATGTTAATAACCTTATTTGCAAAACTTTTTCTAAAAACTTCATGAATAATTTTTACACAATCATCTTTCATCGCAAGTATACTTTTATACGAATATTTATACTTTTCTAATAATATATATGATTTTACTTCTAAATCACATTTTTCAATTTCTTGTTCAGATAAATCCCATTCCAGTTCGTCTTCTTTAAAATCGTGGAAATACCATGTTTCCTCCAAAGATAAATTTCTAAGTATACTTACTTTTTCTTCAAATGCCTTACTATAACGCAATTCCTTAAGCTTATTATTTTCTTTTTCTATAAGAACTAAAATATAATTTTCTTTTTTTTCATTATTATCATCTTTCTTTTTGTTAGGCTGCCTTGGAATTGTTTCTTCGTATATATATTTTTTCGCATTTTCATTTTCAATTAAATTTTTTAACTTCTCTATTTCTTTGTTTATGTTATCTTCAATTATTACTTTGTTATTTTCCTTTTCTTCTAAGCCATACTCATTCATAAAATTCCCTCCTGTGTTTTATTATACCAAAATATCAATCCAACATTTTTTTATTTAAAACTTTCTGGTATAAGTAATAAAACAAACAAGGAGGAATAACAAAATGCAAAACATAACAAGTACATATTTATTAACCAAAACAGCTACCAATTTGCTAAAAACTACAGGAATACTTTTACTTTCAAACCTTATTAGTCAAGAGCTAAGAAATTCCACAAAATCAACCAATGATAGCTTAGCCCAAAACATTAGATATTGGCGCAATAGAGCAAAGAGAACTTAACAAGCATAGAGAATCAATCAACGATTCTCTTCTTAATTTTTAATGTAAGAAAGGATGAAATTAACTATGACAAGAGAAGAATTCAAAGAAACATACTATGAAAAGACAGGAGAATGGCTTTCAGACGAACAACTAGATAACTATATTGAATCCATAGATTATGATCAATCATTTAGTGATAATCAACATACAACAAAACAAAATGAACGCATCCACGAATCGGATTCCCAAGTTGAAGATGAATATGACTTATTTGATGATAACTTAGCAGATGAATTTAATAATATATTTTCTACCATTGCTAATAAAATCAAATTATCTTTGACAAAAAGGAACAATTCAGAAAATCTTGAATCAGAACTAGAAGAGTTCATTTTTTACGGAGAGTTATTTTTAGCCAAAAGTCTTCTATACTTTATCTTAAAGAAAGGTGTAAAAAAGGGATATAAATTTATTAAATTTTAACTAACATCGGATGTATTTATTTAAGTACATCCTCTTTTTATTTTAAGGAGGTTTAAATTATGATAAGTGAAACATTAAAAGAATTTGTAAAAGAAGAAAGTTATAACTATATAGTTGAAAACTATTTATCTACTAAAGATCTTGTGAATGCACCACTCTTAGAATTAGAAAGTATACCTGGCATTGGCAAAGCTAAGTCAAAACAATTAAAAGCTATAATGGATTTAAGTAAAGAACTTCTAACACCAGATGATAAGAACTACTATATTACACAGCCACGAGATGCTTATGAGTTTTGTAAAGACATGGCATTACTCCAAGAAGAGAATTTGAAACTATTATGCCTTAATACTAAGAACAAAATAATTCATTCACTAACAGTATCCATCGGTACACTTAACTCGTCTCTAGTCCATCCAAGAGAGGTATTTGCTCCTGCAATTAAATCAAAAGCTGCATCAATAATCGTACTCCACAACCATCCTAGCGGAGATCCCTCTCCATCATCCGAAGATATCAGCATCACAACTAGATTAAAAGAATGCGGAAAACTTATTGGCATTAATTTATTAGATCATATTATTATCGGTAATGGTAAATATGTGAGCTTAAAAGAAAGGGGTATTATATAAAATGGAAATTATATCAAAACCACTAGAAGAAAGCACAAATTCACAATTTAACGGACAACTAGTAGCAACAAGCAACTTTATTAACACTTTTGGTAACAAAGCTTATCTAATAGCAATTAAAGCAGTTACTAAAATTATTACTGAAAGAGTTCCATTAGGAGCTGATTATCTTCAGGTATGTGAATATAACGGTAAGACTTTCTGGATCATAGATGACATTGATCATGTAACAGTCCTAATGCCAGAAGATTATTAAGGAAGGTGAAACATAATGAATGAAAAACACATAATTACTATCAACGGTAAACCATTTATACAATATGTAGGCCTACTTGAGGAATCACATAAGCCAGGTATACAAAGCTTAGAAGTTGAGATTGTACAATTCCCTAAAGTAGATACTGATTTTACCTGTATCTGCAAATCCACCCTGGAATCCAAGAATGGTGAAATATTCACTGATTACGGCGATGCTAGTCCTAAAAGTACAAGTAATAAAATATTGCCTCATTTAATAAGAATGGCATCTACTAGAGCAAAGGCAAGAGTTATGCGCGATTATTGCAATATAGGCATCTGTAGTTTCGAAGAGCTTAACCCTGATAACATGGAAGATCCAGCTACATTGTCCCAAATATCTTTGATTAATAAGTTAGTAGCGGAACTTAATATTAAAGTTAATGGTGATAATTTAAATAAAAATTCTGCTTCTAAGCTTATAAATGAATTAGCTGAAAAGAAGAAAGTGCAGGGATTAAGAATGGCCAAGTAAAAGATATATTCCTCGGAAGAGGGATATATCTTTTATATGTGTTTCCACATATATCTACATAAGTATAATTTAATGGTTTGCTAGGTAACGTATCTTGTTTCACTTATTTAATTGTGTTACAAATATGATTAACTAATCTCTTCTTTAAACCTGGATAAAGATCTTTAGTATTGGCATTATTACGATTTTGTGGTGATGGATGTATTTCTGGAATAATTTTTATATTGTTAATTTGATATGTAGTTCCATCTAATATACACTCCGTCAGTTTTTTGATATTATTTTTTGAAATGTTAGCTAGATTCGAAACTGTATTTCTATATGCCTGCTCACCTAAAACAATTATAACTTTAAGTTTTATATCATTAATTATTTCACTTACATAATACCAACAATTTTTTTTCATTTCCGCTGACGGATCTTTGATAGATTTTTCCGATTCCTTTAATGGCACACACTGGCAGCTATTTATCATATATATTTTTTTAGATATTTCTTTCACAGTTCTATTTTTGATATTAGAAACTTCCTTAATTACATCGTATATTAAGTTAGCTGATTCTTTTTCTTGATAAGGCATTTTACTATTATGATAATTAACAAATTTCAAGTCGACAATTGCATTACTTTCACCAGTGAAAGGTATTCCACTAAAACCACAACCATTTAGTCCGGGTGCTAAGCCAATAATCATGATTTCTATGTCATTTTTTTCTTTAATATAATCCAAAATAAAATTCCTTCTACTTAAATAACTCATTGGTTTTTCATTATTAATTTTCTTATTAAAGTCCATATAATGGTTCATGAATTTAATCTTATTTTTATTATTTCTACATTTTTCACACTTAAATATTTCATTTTGAAAAATCTCTGATACTTTTTCCATAAATTATCTCCACATTCTTTTATTTGATAATCTAAATATACTCACTTAATATTTATATGGTAGTTTTATTTCTGATAAGCTTTTATCTATTGATACATTATTTAAAGAATTTCCTATAGAATATTTTTTGAGATATGATTCGATATTTAAAGTATTCATGGAAAACTCTATAGTTAAAGCACTTTGAATATTTTTGAAATATATTACTGCGCCATCATTCATCATGCCCTTTAGTCCTGATACAAGATGTAATGCACCTCCAATCAATAAAAATGGATTACAAGTAGACATAGCTATGGCAAACTCTAGTGCACCAACGCCTACAGTGTTTGCAAAATCTTTTAAATCATCAACTGACATATTATTATTAAAGGTTTGCTTAAACTTATCAAATCCCTGATAAATTGCTACGGTGCCAGCTAAAATATCAAAACCATTTACAAAATTCCAACTACCCTTTAATTTATCACAAAACTTTAACAAGCATGTATCTTCTAATATTTCTCCTGGAACAATAGGAATGCCTTGCTTAGTAAATAAATCCGAAAAAATGTGCTCTAAAAAAGGTTCTATATTTTTTGAAAAATCTATTGGAAAATCATAAATAAGATGGTGTCCATATAATCTATGAGATATTACACCCTTCCCCTTAGCTGCAGCATCCATTATTCTTCCATAGTTACTATCTCCTATATTAAACTTTTTCATAAACCCATATATTTCATTTCCATTTTTATAAGCATATTCTCTAATATAATTTGTAGCTGCATCATTTATAATATTATATTCATATTTATTCTTGCTCATCTATTTGTTCCTTTGCAACTTTATTACAGTATTCTCTAGTTTTATCTATATAAGAATTAAATATTAATTGTAATCTTGTTATCTTTAATGCTATCGATGCAGTTCCTGCTATTGGCAATCCTACTGTTGGTACCATCGCTATTGGTACACCTAAGAACTCATATTTCTTTAATTCTTCTAATTCATCTATGGACTCCCATAACTTATCCAATTCATCGTATAAGTCATTATTATCCATAGCATATTTTCTAAATAGGTTAGCAAGTGAAAAATCATAAGCCTTTCTCTTATCTAGTAGTATTTTTTTTGCTTTTTTAAAAGTATTTAGCTTTAACGATGGTATTATTTTGTTAAATATCCCACTGTATTCTTTTTGTTTTCCTAAAAAATAAACCTCATCAATAAATTGTCTATAACCTGTCTTCGTCATATTTCCCCCACCTTATAAAGTTTTCTTATCTGATAATTTTAGTAAAATTTATGCAAAATCTAAAAAAAATGATACATTTAAACATTAAATTACATCCACATTATACCACATATTAATATTTTTTCTTATTGTATCATCAAATTTTGCTTGCTGAATTCTTTGCTTTTATTCCTTTAAGCTTTCTATCTCTTTAGCAATCCTCCCATTTACCATCATAAATTTCTGCATCAACGCTATTAACATTTAGCCTTACTAAACTCATTAGCTCCTGCTGCAGTTCTTTTAATCTTACTTCTATTTCATCAATGCTTAGTTCTTCTTCAACAGCTGGAACTACTTTTTCAACATCCTCAATAATCTTATAACTTTTACAAAAGCCTGCTTTAATTTTTCTTCATGGATTGCTGACATATCACAAGCTTCGACAGCCTTGCTTACACGCTAAACAAAGATAAGATATATCTTTCAAATGCAGGTTCCACTGTTCCACATTATAAACATGGTGGAACAAAACTTGGAACGACAAAAAATGTTTCTCTTACTAGCTTTAAAGTTATTTGTTCCATAGCCCCATTATTATTATATTTAATATAAATAAAATATTATTTTTTATTATTACTATTATATATATATATCTTCTTTGTATATAAATAAAAATTTAGCCATTCACATTGGAATTGTGGAACAATTTTAGACCCTCTCTCACAACTACTAGGTTTTACAATGTTCCAAAGATATTCCACGGATTTTTAATACATGAACTTGGAACATTCTATTTTAAAACATAGAATTTTCAAGTATAAGAAATAAAACAAGAACACATATTCAATCACTTATTCTTGTTTACCACGCAAACAACTTTAACACTGCTTGCATGGTTTTTATTTTTTATACGAGGAGGAAAACAATATGCCAAAAGAAATAAGAGCTGTATGCTATGCTAGAGTTTCATCAAAAGAACAAGCAGAAAAAGAACTATCAATACCAGCACAGCTAGAAGCTATGCGATTTAATTCACTAACTATTAGGTTAAGAAACAAAACCAGCAATTTAATTTGTTGGTCATAATATTACTTAGAATTAAGTCTTGATAATACTTTAAGTATTTCTTTTTTCATTTTTTAAAAAGCGATGAATGTAACACAATGCTTATTTTGTTACTTTTAATGTAATATAACGTATTCATAGGATAGACATTTGAGGAGTAGTAATAATGAAGATAGTACAACCAATTAGAGATAAAGCAGTCATTGAAAACTTTAAAAGTGAGTTATTAAAAAATAGTTATAGAGATTATATGATGTTTTGTATAGGAATTAATGTTGGATTAAGAATATCAGATATTTTAAAATTAAAAATATATAAAGTTAAAGACAAAACTCATATAATCATTAAAGAGCAAAAGACTGGGAAAACAAAAAGATTTTTAATAAATAGTAAATTGAGAGAAGAAATAGACAAATATATAAATAATATGAATGATAATGAATACTTATTCCAAAGTAGAAAAGGAGAAAATGAACCAATAACAAGAGTTCAAGCGTATAGAATACTTAATACAGTAGCTGATAAGTTAGGCGTTGAAGAAGTTGGAACTCATACACTTAGAAAAACTTTTGGATATTGGCATTACAAACAATATAAAGATGTAATAATATTACAGGATATATTTAATCATTCAGCACCATCAATTACATTAAAATACATTGGAATTACAGACGATATTAAAGATAAGACAATAGAGAATTTCTACTTATAATCAATTCAAGAAGAGTTGTTTTTTATAGAGCAACTCTTTCTGTTTAATAGATACGATTTATAGACACAGTAAAAGACTCACCAATTGTGGAGAGTCTTTTACACTTTTATATTAATGCTTTTAACTATTACGTTTCGTTTGATAACACATGTCTTTATAACCATATTTAAATACATCTTATGTTAGTTACTAACTTTAAAGCCATATCGATTATATCTTCTGCATTTGGGTCTTTGAATAACTTTATCTATATCATTAACATATACTTCATTTTCTTGTAAATAATCAAATAAAATATTATCATTCTTTGTTAATGAAAATATTCCCTCTTAAACATATCGAAAAAATATAATATGATATGATATGAAAAATAATAATTATAATCAAAAGGTCTAAGTTGTGTATTCAATGCCAAATATAAGTATTTATGTTCTAATACAATATTTTTTTGACAAATATATCACTACTTACAATACTATTCTGATAATGTTTAATTTATACAATCACTTTGTAAAAATATTTTATCCATAAAATTAATTTTTATGTAGGTCATCTCATTTTTATTGATTTTATCTTTTCCTTCTTCTTTAATATATTTTCAAGTGGATTAAATTCGTTGAAATCTTTTTGCAAGTCATTAGTAAACATATTTACATAGTTCCGTACTACTTCCATATCTGAATGTCCTAATATCTTTTGCAATCTAAATATGTCACCACCATTTAAAATCCAATTTTTTGCAAATGTATGTCTAAATCTATGTATTCCTGTAGTCGTTACCCCTCTTCTTCTATTATAGCTTCTTAAATTACCACTTATGGTATTTCTATTTATTTGTGCTCCAAATGCGGTACAAAATAAATAATCTTCATTATTTCCATTTCTAATACCTATATATTCTTTTAGTATTGGTATAATTGTTTCACTTAATGGAATTATCAAAGGTTTCCTATTCTTAGTAGTCTTTATATACACCATATTATTTGTAAAATCTATGTCTTCAACCTTTAAATTAATCAACGAATTTAATCTACATCCAACAGCTAAAAGAAAATTACACATAACCCAATTCCTATATTCAATGAAATCACATTTCTTAACATTGGGTTTTGCCAACAATAAATCCAATTCATTTTCAGAATAAGTTTCGATTATCTCTTTATCCATTTTTATTAAGGATATTTTAAACTCCTTCATATACCCCTTTTCCATAAAAAAATACAATATTGTTTTCAATGCCCTTAAATATGTGTTAATTGTTGTATCTTTTATATCTAATTCTTTCTTACAAGATAGTATAAAATTATCAACCGTATCTTTTGTAATTGAATCAATATAAGTTTTAGGTTCAATGAATTTATAAATAGTCCGCATTGTATTGTCATAAAATTTTATGGTGTACTCTCTTAAATTCCTAGTATTACAATTAAATATAAACTCGTCATATCCTTGGTCTAAAGTGGCTTTCTTAGTCATTTCAATCTTCTTCATTACTTAAACATCTCCTAACACACGTTTTTTCAAAAAAATAACACACGTCTAGCTATTTTTTCATAACTAAACGTGTGTTACATATAAGTCGTGCGTTAAGTCCCCGAAATCTGGAAGTCAACGGAGTTCTGTTAGGTTTTTGGTGCAGGTGACGGGACTTGAACCCGTACGTTATTCAACACACGCCCCTCAAACGCTCTAAGGGGTTAGTGCTCATAAATCACCTGCACCACTCTTGCTGACACTAGTCTATTTTATAGATACTCTGCTTGCTTGTTAACAATAGTAAACTAATGTAAACTAAATGTCAATATATTGTAATAAATAAATGCTTTTTAAGACAACCTGTAGAGTAAAATTTATTTAATGTATATTGGTAGTAAATATTTTGCTTTTCAAAATTTATTTTATAAAATCATCTATATATTTTCCAAATACTAACCAACGGATAAAATTACTCGTGTCTAAGCACTGGCACTTTGCTAGTTTTTCAATTATTTCTTTTTCATCTTCAGTAACCCTAATATATAATCTCTGATCACGTAATGGTTGATATTCTTTTTTAGGTTCTCTTCCTAAAAATCTTAAAACAATTTCTCTCAAATTCATTATTGACCACTCCCCCACTCTTCTGAAAATGATTTTTGACCCCTAAAGGCTATATTTGTATATCCAGTAGTCGCACAGTGGGAGGACAATCCCACTATAGTTATGCGCCTATAAGTCTATACCATCTAACCCTTCTATTTCTTCGTATTCTTCTTTATTATCTTCTGTTGCAATTTCCTTACTTGCCAATTGAATTATATTTTCACCTTTAGCAATTGCATATAATATTTCTTTTATATAATCTTTGGGACTGTATTTAGAATCTAGCATAGTACTAATGATTCTATCTTTTTCATTACTTTCACTGAAATAAAGATTTATCCTGTTCAAATAACTTAACCCCTCTCGTGCTGTTTCGTGCTATGGATTCATTTAAATAAGTCATGCTTTATAAATATATAGCACGAACTGTTACGAATTGTAACAAACTAATCTAATCCTTTAGCCTTACCTATGAAATAACTGCCATTTACATTTGATAATAAACTATTATTTAATTGTTCTACTTTTTTGAATGAATCCTTAAAAACATTAATAAAGTATTCAGCTCCACCACCACATAACTTTATTTCATAGTCCTTAAGATTCTCTACATCAATTTTTATTTCATTAATTATCAAACTTCCAATACTGCATGTAGTATCTTTATAATCATCCAGATCTATTAATCCATTATCTATTAACTTAAATATATCCTCTACTTTTCTGTTTTCTCCTTGCGAATTAAGCTTATCTGCTATTATCTTAAAGTAATTCATTGTTCCTACTGGTATAGATGTTTCTTTTTCTTCTTTTCCATTTACAAAGGTAAATACATCTGTTGTACGCCCTCCAATATCTATAACAGCAATTAGTCCATTATTTCTTTTAGGTAGGGAATAGAAAGCAGCAAACCCTTCCTTTAATACTCCTACTTTATCAAAGGTTATCTTCTTGCTATCACCATTTACTTTAAATTCAAATGTTTTACCCTGTAACCTATCCATTATTGATTGTCTCATAGAAAATTGACTTGAAGGTAAATGTAATATAAGATTTATATTTCCCTCTATTCCTTCTTTTCCTATTGCATATAATAATGGAATTTCAATTTCTTTATTTGCTTTAGTAAATTCCTTATTAAAATTTCCTCTATTAAAGAAATAAGTATTACCTTCAAATGCTAATGTTTCTGATCCAAATGCATCTGATTCATTATCTAATATAAATCTATTTTCATATATTCCTCCTAAGCTTGTCTTGATGTTAAAACTCCCTAAATCTACAGTTAATAATTTATTCATACCTTTATTCTCCTTCTATCTTAAATATTTAACACTTTGCTTACTACATAGAATGCATAAACCTATAATTATAAGTCCTATACATATAGTTATAATTCCATAGACTATAAACCCAAATCCCCAAGTAACCATTACTTCACCAAATGCTTTCCATTGTTCTGGTGTTGGTATCCTCATATTAAATTCCTCCTTGCTATTGGAGCAACTTTAAGCTATACTAATCTTGCGACGGATTGGTGGTAGCTTAAGGCTGCTGCCTTTTTTATTTCACCATTCTATTCCTAACAATTTTAATTCTTTTATTATTTCATTTCTGCGGACTACCCATTCATTATGAAAATCTCTAATTACATTAATTCTATGTGATATTATGTTGTCATTAACCCCACTTAATTCTATTAATAATTCCTGTATTTTGCTCATTAAAATCAACTCCTTAATTATTTTATTAACCCTATATTACCTAAATTCAAAAGAAACAATTTTATACTCTTCGCTTACATCTATAACATAAGTAATTTTTATTCCTTTATCTGATTTTATAGATGCAGCTATAATATTTTCATTTTCAACTTTTCTCCAAAAATGAATTTTTCCAGAATCAAATTCAATACGATCAAAGGCAACAATCATTCCAAGATAATAAAATTTTTTAGTATATTTCATATCACACCCACCCCAACAATCTTTTTTCTAAATCGTCATAGTCATATTGCCTTGGTTTAAAATTATCAAACTTAGTTTTAGGCTTCCATTCAGTTTCATTCTCTTCTACAGACTTAAAAGTATTCTTAATTTTACTTATGTTATTTATTGCCCATAGAGTATAACTGTATAGGTTGTCTGCCCCCTTCTCAGTTGCATAATTAAATGCCCGAACTATTTTATCCACCTTATCTTTAGCCACTTGTAAAAGGCTCTTAGCTTGTTTTTGTGTGAAGCCAAGTTCTACTATTTTATTTTCTTCTTCTGTAAGCTCTGTGAAATGTATTTGACCGTCTATTGGTGGCTTACCATCAGAATCCACTGGTCTATTTATGAATAAGTATTTTAGTAATTTATAAGTGTTTTTCTTTCCAATTTTAGTTATTGAGATGTAACCTTTTTTAACTAAAGATTTTAGTAATTTAGAAACTTTAGCTTTTCTTTTAGTTTTTAGATCTGCCATTAATATGTCATAGCCTGGGTAAGCATATCCAATAGAAATGTTGTGATAATCAAAGATAAGTTCAAGCATATAGCTTTCTTCTAAAGTTAAATTGTTGTCTTTCTTTATTGCATTTCTAAACTTTAAATAATCCTTAGTCATTTTCGTTTCACCTCGTTTCATTCATCTTGTGAATTTATTATAAATCTAAAATTAAGATTTGTAAATAATAATTTTAGATTTATTTTCTATTTTTTAGATACACTGTCTTAAAAATATTGTAATAGCTAGGTTAAAGTAGTATAATTGATATATAAATTAATAGGAGTGATCAATATGTTTAACATGAATTTACATATATTGCTGGCTAAAAAGAGAATGACTCAAAAGGAATTGAGAGAATTAACAAGTATATCATCACAAACTATGTCTGGTTACTATAACAATACTTTTAAACAAATTAATAGAGATCATATAGTTAAGATATGTGAAGTTTTGAATTGTGGGTTAGATGATTTATTTGAATTGGATAATAACACTCAAAAAGACTAAGAGAAATCCTAGTCTTTTTTTACCCCTAGTAGTAGTTATTATATAGATTTAATTAATATAAACTATAAGTAATATATGAAGTTCCAAAAGTGAAACTTATTTGAATTTCTAAATATGAAACTAAATCAATTTCTAAAAATAGAACTGGTATTTATATTTTGAGTTGCATAAATAGAACTTATTATATGTTTCAGATTTGTAACAAACCTGTACCAAAAATCAACTTACTTTTGTTACAGCCTTTAGAGTAGTAATATCAAGGCTTTGGGGGTTATTTTTTAAAATTGGAAATAAAAAACATTTACAACTTTTGTTACAGTGAGAACCGTTGGTATCACTAGCCTTACCCTATATATATAATATATATAACAAAAATATAAATATATATATATAGATGAGAAATATAATATACATATATATAAAGATAGTGGGTATATATTTTTAAAAGTTGTTACAAAACACGAACATTAGCCAAAGCCTTGATATCTAAAGGCTTAACGCTGTAATATTTTATAAAAATTCTTGGTATGAAAACCTGTTATTTTTGGTATGAGATGAATTTAAGCAGAAAATGAGGATAAAAGATAAGATTTATTTTGCTCTACAGGCAGTATAATTTCCTCGAAAAATAAGGTATGCGATTTTAAAGGCGAAATTAGCCAATTAAAGGCATTTTATGTTTAGTTATATAAATCTATAATCTAATGAATAAAAGTTGAAATACGAGCTTATTTGATATACTATATGCAAAAAAATAAGGCTAGGAAATTTAATCCTAGCTTTAACTTTATTTAATTTCATATATTAATGGATTTTTACTATTTGTATCTATTGAATAAGGATCTATTTCAATCCAGTTAGCATTATTTGCATCTGCGACATCAACAACAATCTTTGTGACGTCAGTATAATTTTCACCATTATATTGATAATCTGATTTAGTTAATTTTGCATCCTTTATCTCTGAACTATTTCCTTCTTGGTCTATGACTTTAATTTTCATATATTTTTCTTTTGAGTCTTCTATATCTTCAAATGGTGGAGCTCCTGAAATTAAAGTTATAGTATTATCTTTTAATTCTACATTTATCATATTTAACACTAAAGGAAGTCCATCAGACGTTGTTTTACTCTTATCATAACAATAATACGGTTTACCTAATTCAGCGACCTCTTTCGGTTTCCATTCTTTTTTAGGAGCTTCTTTCTTTGCTGGAGTATCTGCTTGTTTAACCTCTTGTTGTGTACTTGCTGTTGTTTGTTCTACTGGCTTATTCTTACCTCCTTGTGCTAATGCTCCAACAAACCAAATAGCAAACACTACTGTTAAAATTATAGTTGCATTTTTACTATATCTTTTATTTTTCCATAACAAGAAAATTCCTACTGGTGCAAAAAATATTAGACAAACCCACAGAAACCAATCTTTTTCATGAAATTTTTGATTCATTATGTATCCCCCTTTTAACTTTTATATGTTAATTGTATATTATTTGGTACTTTTGTCAAATATATAATGAAAGTATTAACTTAACCCAATAAAAAAAGAGATAGTATTTTACAGCAAACCGCCTTAAATACTATCTCTTTTTTATTAATAATTTGAATAATTATTAGTGTCAGCCCACATAGTGTTAAACTCTGAAGCATATTCACTAACAATATTGGATTCTCTCATTACAATTAAATTTTCGTCGTTTTCTTTTGTTGCATTGGCTGTATAGTTATATGAACCGCCAAGTGCTGTTTTATCATCAATTACGCTTAATTTTAGATGCATTAACCCACTATGTGAATTAATCTTTACTGGAATATTATTAGCTTTAAATTTGTCTAATATAGCCTTTTGTGCCTTAGTTTGAGACTCTTGCTTATCTGTTATAATCTTAACATCAATGCCTTTTTTCTTAGCATCAATAATAGCGTTTGCTATATCTTCTTTAGTTAAACTATAAATAGCCACATCCAAAGTCTTTTGAGCCGTATTAATTTCTTTGATTAATATCTTATCTAAATTACCATCTTTCTTTGTAAAATAAGTTTCTATTTGATTATCTTGAGTTTGAGCACTTGCTGTTTGAGTTGTTTGCGTATTTGTTTTTGCATCAGCCACTTTACTACTACACCCCACAAATAATAATGATGAGATTATAAATAATCCTGTTGTAATATAAATTATATACTTTCTATTCATGAACTTACCTCCTGTAATTTGGAGCAACCTAGATTATATTGTGATAACTTAGGCTGCTGCCTTTTTTATAATTCTTTTTTTCTTTCTGCAATTAAGTTCTCTAGCTCTTCTAAGTCTTCTAAGGTTGCCTTATTCCTTATAAAGCTTTTTGCACTACTACGACTTTTTAAATAGGATGAGTATTCTTTATTATTCTCTGACCATTTCTTATTAGCTTTTGTTTGTGCCTCACTTGTTTTTTTCTCCATATATACTACTCCCCTTTCTTGAAGAATTTAATAACCATTAGAACTATCATTACTATCGCTAAAGCTAATCCTAGAATCTGTAATGTACTCAAATTACTAAAGTCTAATTCCGAAAGCCAAATACCAGTAAGGATTAATACTATAATGTCAATGCTCATGTTAAGTTTTTTACTTTTATTATTCATTTTTATTAAAGATGCTGATATAATATATTTAAGGAGTGAGGAGGGAAGTGGTATTTCCCTCACCCCTGTGGTTATTTGCGTTTCCTCTTATGGAAACGCTTTTTCTTTTTCGGTTTTAGTTCTTTTAATAGTTTTATTATTGTTAAGATGAAAACTATTATTTGAAGAATGTCTTTCAGCATCTTTCTACCTCCTTTCCATAATACAATTATACTACACGTACTATGTAAAGTCAATACAGTTTGGTAAATATTATGTATATTTGTTAAATTATTTTATTTAAAACGCAAAAAAATAAAGGGTACAGGATTAACTCCCATACCCTTAAATACTCTTGCCATTAATATATTAAATTACTTTTCTATTGAATAGAACCAACTTCCAAGAGTTGATTTAAGTTCATTACATTTGTTTATATCTAAGTATTCCGTTTCAATCCATACACCTTTTTCATTTCCTTTGGCATAACATTTAACCCCATTAAAATAACTTAATACATAATTAAGGTCTACACCTTGAAAGCTACCATCACCATTACTTCCATTAGGTAGATATGTAGTGACAACATATCCTTTTTCATTCGTGGTTGTAGTTCCAGCAACATCTTTAGGAATGTTAGTATCTATTGCATTACAGAATATATGTGCTAACTTTTCCCAAGAATATTGATTGTAAATATCTATGTCAGTTTGACTATCACAAAAGCATATTTCAAATATAATATTAGGTGCTTGTACATGATTCATTTCATATAAACCCGTTGATGTTTTTACCCCTCTATTGGTAAAACCTAAATCACCAAAATTAGTACACAAATTAGTTGCATAGCTATATGCTCCACTGCTTGTACTACTAACCCACGCTTCAACGCCATGACCTTGCCCATCACTTGCATTCATATGCAAAGATACAAATAAATCTACATTATTGCTATTAGCTATATTAGCACCTTCGCTTAATTCTGCATTTGCATCACTTCCATTGCTATTACAATCTATTACTGTGTGTCCATGTTCCTCTAATACACATTTTACTGCAGCATAATATAATTTCATTTGATCATGTTCATTTACAATTCCAACAGCTCCTTCACAATTGTCTGAATGACCTGCTCTTAATCCAATTTTCATAATATCATTTCCTTTCAAAATAAAATAAGAGCAACCATAAAGGCTACTCTAAAAATTAAGATTGTGCTACTACTTGGCCTGGAATTGTAGCATTGTTTATTTGTGCTGCTACTTGATTATTATCTGTAGCTTGCGCAGCATTTTCTGCTATTGCAAATAAAGATTTAACTTTGCTTAATTGGTCCTTTAAACTTGCATTTTCTGCTACTAAATTAGTGTTAGTACTTTGAAGTTGTTGTAAAAGAGTAGAATTATCTAATACTACAGCTTTCCCTTGGTTTACTTCTCCAGCTATAGCTTGTCTTAAGTTTGCAACATCATCTTGTGTAAGCTCAGGAAACTTAGCTAATAATGCTTTATCAAATTCATCTGCTTTTGATTTTAATTTTTCTTCTATAGTTGCACTGATTCTAAAGTTTTCATTTACCATATTCCATATATTCTTAGCTTCAGTAATATAATTTTGATTCTTTAATATAGTTGCTTCTAGTCCAGATTTAACTAATTTACTTTCTAATACCTTTGTTATTAATACTAAAATTTGTTTTATCATTTTACATACCTCATTTCATTTTTTTATTTGAATATTCTTACTTGAATTGCATAAATAAAGAACCCAAGTAACGTTGTTACCCAGATTCCTATAAACCACTTCATTACACTTGTAAGTGCTTTTAAATTTTCACATAGATTTTTCAACTCTGTTTTAAAACTTGCATTATCCTGCTCTAATTTATCTAACTTTTCACTATGACTATTAAGTCTCTTATCATGCGTTTCTAATTTGTCTTTTATTAATTCTTCATTCATGTTACACCTGCCTTTATCTCAAATTTTATAAAAATAAGCACAAAAAAAGACTTCTGAAAAGTCCTTAACTATGCTCATATTTTTTTATTTTAATGTTGCGTTCTTTTTTCCTAAAGCGACGTAATAAAGAGCATACTTTAGATAGATATGCTCTTTTTAACTTTGGTTAAATTATTTTTTACTGGCTCTTCATAATAACGATGTACTACATCACTCAAGAAAATTATAACTATAAATAGTAACAATTGTGATATTAAATGTTTAATTTCGTGACTATATCCATAAATTGATGCTGTGAAAAAAACTGATGTATAGCTTATTGCTAATTGATGTATTAAAAAAATTGGTAAACTTAGATTTCCTAAATATATTAATATCTTATTTGATATTATAAATGAAACCAATCCTTTTTGAAATGAAAATATAAACACAATAAAAATTGATGCAGGAATAAAATATATACCATACTTTAAAGAATCGAAGCCTAAAAAACTTGAATGATAAGAATACACTAGAAACATAAGCGACGCAAATTCTAGAGCTGTGAATAGTATTCTATCTTTAATATAAGTAAAAGTTATATTCTTTAAATTTGTAAAAATAATACCTGCTAAGAATCCTATAATATAATCAAATAATCTAAAGAATGGCGATATATATATAAACCACCAGCCAAAAGTATAGGGTTCCATTTTACCACGAAAATTATAGGCTATAAAGGCTGCTATAAAAAAAATAGAGAGTTGCAAAGCTACCAAAAATCTCATATTACTTTTTATTTTATACTTATGCAACAAATACATACAAAATGGTGTTAACATGTAAAATAAAACTACATCCGCAATAAACCATGAAACGCCATTGTATGAGAATACTTGTACACCATTTGGAAAATAGCTCTGTAACATCAATATATTTATTAGTGAATAAAATGTGCTTGTTTTAAAATTAGTATAATACATTATTGGAATAGAGAATAAAAAAGTTAAAATATATAACGGGTAGATTCTAAGTAATCTCTTAAAATAAAACTTTTTTAAATTGTGTTTATTTAGTTCTACAAATTTATCCCTATATCCGTAAGCCATAGTAAACCCTGACATAACAAAGAAAAATGTTACGCATATTGTACCCAATCCACCCGGATAACTCAAATGATGAAGGTATATTGCTACTGCTGCAACAAATCGTAATGCTGTAAGTGTATAAATCATGATTAGTCCTCCAAATTTATTTTTATAATAACTAAGTAATTATATACCACATATTATAATGTTTGCAAGCATATACCTTGAAATTAGCTTTACATCAATATATAATAAACTACATCTGCTTTTGTTAAACATAGTCTACCAGCAATTTTTAATTGATATACTCTATTCCTGTAATTTCTTCATTCTTTCTATGATGTAGTAACTTGATCTATAGCCGTAATTGTATTGGCTTGGTCTTGTGTAATATATCCTTTAGTCACGCAATTAGCTATGTTGGCTGCAGTATATTTGCCTAAAATCCATTGATTTTTTATAAATTCATACATAACTTACACCCCCATTAATGCACTCAATGCACTTTCTAAAGCTGTTATTCTATCTTCATCACTTGGAATTGGTGTCCCTGCTATTGGTACTACATATGAAGAATTAACAGTTAATTCATTGTTAGCTATTGTATATTTTTGTGGTGTAGTAAATGCATCTTTAACTGTATCGGTTACTTCATCTCCTATAAAACCTACAACTCCACAACCTTGTGGTATATTTGTCCATTCTGTAGTACTGCCCATATAGGGTAAACCATATATACTCCCATCTGTTG
Source organism: Clostridium sp. (assembly GCA_031292145.1). Lineage (GTDB taxonomy): Bacteria > Bacillota > Clostridia > Clostridiales > Clostridiaceae > Clostridium. The sequence goes on from JARLHR010000091.1 coordinate 80,405, forward strand.
TATTATATAAAAACCAGTAATTATTCATTATTTAATCCCCCTTTAAATTCCTATTGCTACCCATTCAACATTTAATGTCTGTGCGATCCCAGAGTTTGCTGTTAAAGTGAATCCTGTAACAGTGGCATTTATTGCCCCTATGTTTATATATGTTGCATTTGATGAAGTTACATTTGTCAATGTAGCGAATACTTGTATAGTACTTAAAAATGCTACGGGAAATGTAATTGTTGTTGATACTGCAGTCCCTGCTGTTGTAACTGAAATAGAAACTGTCCCGCTTTGTATCTTATAACCACCGCTTAAAGCTTTTGCTAAATTATAGCCACCTATTGATAAGTCTGATCCTAAAGACTCTTTTGAGAAAGTTGTAGCCGGCATATTATTGCACCTCCACTCCGCTCATTGTAAATGTTAATGCACTTGTGGCACTACATATTAATTGAATTGTTGAACCTGCGAGTATCATTGTATTTAAACCAGTTAATATTTTTGAATCTTGTGCGTTAACTGTTGCGCCGTATATAATGTAATTGCCATTTACGGCTATTGATATTGTAGCTGCACTTGCTGAAATGTTACATAATATTATTTCCTTTATATATGCAGTAGCACTTGGAGATGTAACATTAGAATTATTTGAAGGCGCTGTATAATATACTGTACCTGTTGTCGTTGCTGTACCGGAGCATAATAATCTTGGGCTTGCTATTGCTGAACTTAAAACTGCCATAATTTTTTCCTCCTCTTATCTCTTAATAAATTGTCCAGGCTAAAGGTGTTGTATATTGATTATTCGTACCTTTTAGACCTGCAATTACTCTTAAATCTGTTATATTGCTTGTTGTAATGCTTGTTACATTTGCCCCTACATATACTTGAGCCAACGATATTCCAACAAATCCACTTGGATAAGCTGGAACTGTTGGGGATGCAGCTGGAGTTCCTGTTATTACTTTCAATTGTGGTGTATATGGATTGGTAGTTGTATCTATACCTATAACAACTAAATCTATTCTTGGATTCGTAGCATTTGCTGTAGCTATAGCTATAGTTGCTTGAGAATCATTATACATTCTATATCCTCCTGGTAGCCAAGCATTTCCTCCTACACTTCCTTGTGCTGCTCCACTTACTGTTACCGCCATTGAAGCTGTTGCAGTTTGAGCGACTACTAAATCAGATAATGAAATAACTCCAGCATTAATCCAATCGGCATCCCTTTGTAACATGTCCGCAGGAGTATATCCACTCCCACCTGCATAATAAGTAGCATTTACTGTCATTTCTTTATACCTCCCTTAATTAGTTAATTGTTATTGTTAATGAACTTGCAGCAAATGATAATGTCGCACCACTTGATGCTACCACTTGAGGGTTGTTTAATGTTGCATATCCTAGTATATTTCCGCCTGTTGCTGCATCGCTAAAAAATAAATATCCTAATGATGCTGAAGATAACCATGAGCCTGTTGAAGTAGGGAAGGTTATTGCTACTCCATTACTTTTATTATTACTAGATGTACTTGGAAAGTTTGTTGTATTGTTAGCAACTGATGCTCTTGCATAACCATTTGTTCCAACAGTTGGCTCTGTAATGTTTGCCCCTGCTACTGTTGGAAGTGTACTTGATAACCCAATATAAAGGGTTGTAGGTGGTGTATAATTAACAGCTCCGAAAATTTCGTTAACTAATGCATCTGCTAAATAAGTTGTAAATGCCATGATATATTCCTCCTTAAAATTTTGTATTATATAAAATATTTGTAAATTGTGAACTTAATTTATAAGTTTTTATTTGCCCTGATAATGATATATTCTGATTAAAAATTACTGTTTCATATATATTAGATATTTTAATTACTTTTTCATCAATCGAAAGAACTTGTACATTTGAATTGTTAGTAACATTAAATATTTCTATTTCTTTGATAGCTCCCATATATACATAGTTTGCTATATCCTTGTTTAAAATTACACTTTCAAAATAATTTTTATAGGTAAAATTAGTATAATTATTTTGATTAAATTCATAATTAGCATTTATATTTTTTATAAAAGTACCTTGAAGTACAATGAAATATAAATATGATACTCTTGCATTTATGTTTGAATTAGATATAAGCTGCTCTAATAAACCTATATTGTTTTTTACAGTACCATTTAAACTTGAATTACTTATAATGTTTCCAGCTAATTTATTATTTACCGTTATAGCTCCAGTTATATTTGAACTAGCAACAACATTACCAGAAATTTGTGAAATGTCTGTTGTAACATCATTTATTATAAGATTGGCCGTAAAAGAACTGCTTAAAGAAATTACATTCTTTAAAGTTCCACTTATATTGGTGTTTTCAGTTTCGGTTGCAAATAATAATGATGATAAATGTCCTGTTGTAATTGAATTTGAATCAATATCACTGTCAATAATTACATTATTGAATATTTCATCAAAGCATAATGGGAAATTTAACGGGAATTCAAATATTTTTTTCAGTTCAATAGAACTTTCTGAAAACAACTCACTTTCAATAGGAATACTGATATTTCCTTCAATATCCGTTGCGACCTTCAAGTCGCTTTCTAGTTGTATTAAACCACCAATAATATCTTCTAAAAATACTAATGGTAATTTCAATGGAAAATTAAATTTTTGAGTTTGTTCAATAGTTGAATTTGCTATTAAACTACTTTCGATAAGATCATAAACTGTTCCTTCAATATCTGATGTAACATCTAAACTACTTTGAACTAATGCTGAATTTTTAATTAAGCAATCAGTTAAATTATTTGCCTCTATATTACCTAGTAGGTTTATTTCTATATCTAAATTCGCATTATTAATAGTAAAGCTTAAATTTATAGTAGAACTTGTTAATTCTAAATTTTGTTTAACACTTGCAACAATATTAGTATTAGTACTTAAATTTGAACTTGAACTATATTTGCAAGTTAGAGTTACATTAATACCAGTGTTACTTTGAACATTGCCCATCAATAAATTTTGGATAGCATTATTATTTATTTGTGAATTTCCTGTTAAAATCTGAGGGTTTAAATTCAAATTATTGCATATTCCATTATTAAAATATAACGGAAAAGTTAAAGGAAACTGGTTTATGCCCTGTATTTCAATGTTTGTTTGAGTGCTTAATGAGCTATCTATTAAATTAATACTTGCACCATGTATAACTGTTTCACTATCTAAATCAGATAATTCATTAAAGACTATAGCTGATAAACTGCTAATAGTATCATTCGCGTTAATTGAGCCAATTAAATTAGATGCACTAGTGATAGCACTGTTAATGCTAGATACTGCATTTATATTTGGTACTAATAAATTAGATTTTGCTGAAATAGCTGCTGCAATAGTTGTTGAAGTAATTTCATTTGTTACTATTAAAGAGCTATTAGCTATATTGGCAACTACACTACTATTAGATACAACCCCAGAAATACAATTTTGTAAATTCCACATTGTACCTTGCGTTGTAGTATTTGATGTAATATTACTTACTTCTTTTAGTTGTGCTGCAATAGTTGCATTTGTGGCTATATTGCTTGACATATTACTTGTAGTTTGCATTTGCGAAATAATACTTGAAGCAATGTTGCTATTTGTACAAACAGAACTCTTTTCACTATAAGTACAAGAAATAGTTGCATTTATATTTGATTGAGAGCCTAGATTTACGCTTAATAAATCTTGAACTGAATTATCTGTTATTATTGAAGCACTATTTAAATTACCTTTAATATTATAATTAATTAATTGCCCATCATTTATAAGTAAAGGAAATTGTAATGGAAATCTCCACGTTTGAGGTAAATTTATATTAGAGTATTGATTCAAATTAGATCCTATTAAATTTACTAAATTTCCACTAATGGTTGTGTTGCTATTTAAGTTACTAATTAAGCTTTCTGATTCTATACTTGAGATAGCTATTGCAGTATTAGCAACTATATTGGTTACTAACTTAAATATCGCTGTTTCTATATCATTTATAGTTGATGTTGCATTAATAACTTGCGGTGCTAGTACCTGTCTACTTGTAATAGTTGAACTTATTGCTGAATTACTTGTTAAACTACAACTTAAAGCCATAGTTGAAGTGCTTTGACTGTTTATTGTTATAACAGATAAAGTATTTCCATTCAAATTTAGCTGTAAATAGTCTGTTGCACTAACCACTACTGAAGAATTTAAAGTACTAATTATATTTGATTTTGAAGTTAATGAAATATTATAAGAACTTGTACTTCCTAAGTTTGAAATTAATTTTAAAGTATTAATGATAGTTGAATTTACAGTAGTTGTGCTATTTAATCCATTTGTAGTTAGATTTAAATTATTATTTAATTGTCCATTAGAGCTTGTACTTGATGCTACATTACAAGTAATTGGCGTTATTGCTTTTAACGTTCCATTAATTGTTATACTGCTACCTAATGCCCCTATTTCTGCATAAGTTGTATTTACGCTTTCAATTGTAAATCTAAATGGAAAGTTAAGTGGAAATTTGAATTGGGACTGTTTTTGATTTATTGTTGAGTTAGCTATTAACGAGCTAGATATGTTTGTCGCCATTCATTTTTCCTCCCAATTAGAATTTATAACAACGAATCAGTTACCGTTACTGTTCCGGTTAGAACTATTGAAGATTCTCCGCTTGATGTTGCAACTCTTGCTGCTTGCTCATAATTCCCACTTAGATTTTTAGTATCATTGGCTTTTAACGCTATTGTGAATTGCCCTTGTGTCGGGTTATTTATTGTTATTCCAGATCCTATTGATTTTGATAATATTGTGTTTCCTTGACTTGTTAAAATCCATTTAATATTAGAATTTGTTAAATCAATAGGCGAATTATTTTCATCTGTTACATTTATTATTAAATTTCTGCTGTCTCCAGCATAAAAAGATAAATCCATATTACACCCCCACTATTGCACTAGAAATATACGCTTGATTTGCAACACTTGCGGTTGCTGTTAGTGTTATAGCTGTTCCAGCTTTTGCATTAATAAATAATGGCTTTAACGAATAACTTCCAGTCTTGTAAGATTGAATACCAGTAGTGCTTGGAAAATATAAACCTTGGCTTTCTGGTAAAATAGTTTTTGCTTGTGATCCTGTTACATCTGTATAATTAACCACTAAAGTAATATTTACCGCACTTAATACTCTCAAATATGCTTTTATTTCAAAATTTCCACTTGTACTAGGTGTATAAGTGGCTATAGTTTGAGAATTTAGGGAATTTATTAGTAAATCTTTTGAACTTGATACAGGAATATTTGCCTTCCCTCCAACAGCATTATCTACCTTATCCCAATTATCATTTAACATTGTTTTAATATTAAAAGTGTTTGTTCCATCTGCCACCGGATCAACTTTGTATAATCCCAAATTAGTTGTATTACTTGGCAAATTTATTCACCTCCTGCGAATTTGTTCAATGGTGTAGCTTGCAATTGATTAATTGTCATAACTCCATCTATTTCATTTATTAGTAAATAGCTAAATAGATAATCCAGTAAAATATAAGCTGGTTTAATTTGATTTACTGCGTTTTTCAGATCATCCATATTGGAAGGTATACCAGTCACGCTTGTGAATTTAACGTGAATTGTACCATCATAAGTAACAGCTACATCACCATTTGTAAAAGCATCACATACAATTTTTATGGCTGTACTTGTAAGCTTGCCATTTATTCTTCCCTTTGATTTAATTACACTCCTTCGCGTATCATAATCTTTTGTGTAGTCAGTAACTATTCCTAAATCTTTTTCATAGTAATCTAAGGCCCATGTTGCAGTGTCAACATCAAATTGAAGTTGTAAATCTGCCATTTGATTGTATAAATTATCAAATTCACTTCCGCATGAATCTAATATCTCACTGTTTATAGCCGAATCTGTTACTATAGGAGGAAAATATGCTTTTAAAGTATCACTATAAGACATATATCATTACCTCCCATTATGAAATTGTAACTGTTCCAATTACAGGACATTGAGTTAAACTTGATGCATAGGTTAATGGTATTGCAACAGTACTACCGTTAACAGTTAAATTAGTATAATCTAGAAAACCTGGGGTATCTATTATCAATGCTCCAATTTTTGAATAACTGACCGAACTAGCATTAAAAGCTATAGTTTGTAAATAATTTGTTAGTGCATTTTCAAAATTGGTCTGCCTTTGTGCATCAGAATAATTTGTATCTTTTACTGCTGTAAAACTGACATTTATTGAAAGCGCTGTTGCTGCTTCAACTGTTGTAAATGCTCCATATGGTGCAGTTCCATAACCTTGTCCCCATGTAGTACCTAACGGATCAATAACGGTTTGCATTGTATTAATAAAGTCTGTGCTTGGTGGTAATTTATTTGCATCTATGACAACAAGTAATATTGTATTGTTACCATTCCATGTTGGATATACTTTAACATCACCAACACCGCTATAATCTTTTGCTAAACTTGTGAAATAAGCTATATTGCCACCAGTTTGCGGAGATTGTAACTTTTCGTAATATCTTTCAAGTAAAGAACTATCGCTTTCAGCATCATAGCCACCACTACTTGCTCCTAGATTAGTTACACTTGTTATACCGCTTATTGATATTGGCATTTGAGTTATTTGTCCTGCTGGTACATTCCCTGTGCTTCCTGCTATTACTGCTTGTACTGGTACTGCTCCTGTTCCGCTTATTGTAGTTGCTTGGTTTACTGAAAATTGGATTCTGCTAGGAGTTTGAAATAATTGACCTACGCTCAAAGCAACATTTCCTGTAATAGTTAGATTTGTTGTTGCATAAGTTGCATCGTTTCTAGTTAATCCAGTTCTTTCATATACTCTGCTTGCTAATTCATCTCCTGTGAGATTAGATATATCAAATTTTGATGCTAAATTATCCATTTTGATTAAAGCTTTGTTCATTTCTTGGCTTACTGCTGATGGAATATCATAAGCAATATAACCTTCTGTTTTATCGGTTGTATCTGAAATGTTCCCTAACATTCTGTTTAATATCGTTGCACTATCTTCGCTATACGCCATTAACGCTCACCTCCCCTTGGTCTGTTTGTGCTGTAAAACTAACTGTTAAAATGTCACCACTTGTACTTATACTAAAGCTACTTATTCCAGTTATGTGTGAATTGTAACTTATACACTCCCAAACAATTCTTCTGGCTTCACTTTCAATGAGTGCTGAAGAATAGCCTTTTCCAACTAAATCATCTAAATTACTTCCGTAACTTGTACTATAAGCTGAATAAATGCTATTGGGAGTTTTTAAAGCTTTCCACATCCAAACTCTTAATGCTTCTGCTCCTGCTACGGTTTGGAATTTTCCATCAACTAATAAATAATCATTGTTAGTAAAATCCCATGCATATTCTTTTGGCACTGTAACTGTAGTTGAACTACTTTCCGAAAATGATGCAACTGTTGTTACTACTGCCATTATAAACTCACCGCCTTGCATAGTAATATCCATGTTTGCATATCTATTGTTGGCATTAAAACAACTGTATCGCCTTCATTTAAATCTGAATTTGTTGCCTCTATAGCTGTTCCTTCTCCTCCTGTTATAGTTACTTGTCTTGAATATCCACTCAATAAATAGTCTGCAATTAAAATATCATCTTTATATAATGGCATATCATCCACCTGGATTACTAAATTTGGAGGTGGTGATGTAATAGTTCCTATATAAATGCCTGGCGGATTATTCTTCGCACCTTGTCTTCTCATTGAATGTATAATTTTTGCATATGGATCCATTTAACTATCCACCCCCTGAAAGTCCATTATATTGTTAAAGTTTAGTGTAAGTTTCATTGTATATTTGCCTGTCCCGCAATCCCATGTATGGGTATCTTCATCAATATAAAGTGTTGTATCATATAATACATCTAGATACCATATCTTAGTTGGTATTGCATACCCTGTTATACAATAAATATTGCCTGCTGTTTCTACACTTATTTCATGGTCGAAGCCATATAACATATTATTCGCTACGGTATACGGGTCTTTGTCTTTTTCTTTTTGATATATGTCTTGTAAAAGTCCATAACTACTTATTAATCCAGTATTTTCTACTGTATCAATATAATTGTCATCAGAATCTACTATTTTAATTTTATTAACCATCTTGTCTATGGAATCTTTGTAAGTCATGCCAATTAAGTTATTATTGTAAGGATCATCTTTTAAAGATTGCAATGTAAAATTAGAAACTGTTGTTCCTTTAAGAATTACATTTAATTTATCTGCATCCATTATTGGAATGTATCTCAAACCATTCTGTTTGGCTGCTTGAGTATAACACTCCATTATGATGTTATAATGGCTTAATTTTGAACATTTTCTGTTAATAGAAATACCTGTACTTTCCATACTTCCTGCTTGTATTCCCATATCCGAGAAATTCTCACATACTTTTGAAGCAATATTCTCTGGCAATTCATTTTTAATGTTCTTACTGTCTTTAGATTGCATAAAAAACCTCAGATAATCTACAACCGTAAAAGATTCCTCTTGGTTTGTGCTATCTAAAGTTCTATCAATAACTTGGCCTCTAAATATTTCTTTTTTAGTATCACTATCAACTATACTTATTAATGTTCCTGGTCCTATTTGCACTTTTGGCTGATTATCATCTGTTATTGGATAAACCATATTAAAAGTAACTTTTCTAGCCGGTTGAGTAATTGAACCGCTCCATTGCACTTGTTTTACTAGTGGTGTTATTTCAGTAAGTAACCAACCATCATATAAACTATATAGCTTAATCATAATATATTACTTCCTAATGCTAAATTTGATTGTGCAAATGTGAATGCTGCTCCATGAGTACCAACTATAGCTTGATTTAAAGATGTTACTTTGTATCTTTTTAAACTTAAAGTGAAATTAATATCCATAGTCCCATCGTTTTGTCCATATTCAAAAGATTCAATAGAAAATAAATCATTTACTGGAGTTCCTGTCATAACTAATCTTATAGGCTTCTTACTTAATCTCCATGTTTCAAATGTACTAACAAATTCTTTAGGTGTTGGAAAGCCTGTATAAGTGCAAAATGTATAATTTTGACTCGGGAAAAAACTAGCTAAAGTTATTTGTGAAAGTTTAGTTTCACCTAAAATATTCAATTCTCCTACACTTTCAACATTAATAGATACATTGTTATTATCAGTTTTAACAGAATAACTTTGAGGTAAAACTGGCAACTGAATTAACGTATCTTGACCTATCCATATTTCCATTTAAATTGCCCCCTTATGCCATTCCTAATTCTGTTTGAGTTAATTTATTTGCTAATGCTGTTGCTATTTTATCAATGTCTGCATCTTCTCTTACGATTATATGGTCTGCTAATTTTGCAATTTGAAATATTCTATTTCCACTTCCACCTTTGCTCGCTGTAGATTGTACTGGAATATTAGTTCCTTGCAATCCACCTAATGTATTTGTTTTAATTCCCACACTTAAATCTTTAATTGGGTCTGTTACTAGATGCGTATTAACTTTTATTCCATCTCCTAATCCTTGCATGAAATCTGGCATCCATTCCTCATAATTTCTCAAACTTCCAACGTCTGGCCTTGAAAAATGAATATATTTAGTAATAGTATCTGCTACTCCACTTACTGCATTTTCAACATCACCAATTGCACCTTTTATTCCATTAACTATTCCGTCTATCATATCTTTACCCCAGTTATAAGCTGTTGTAGCGATATCTGCAAATATAGCACCTATAGAATTAATTATGTCTTGAATAATATTAACTGCTCCGCCAAATATTGAACTAACTGCATCACAAATGCTATTCCATGCACCGCTCCAATCACCATTTATAGCTTGCATTACTGCTGTTATTATATCTTCTATAACTGTTATAGCTGTAGTGATAAAAGTTTTAATTGCATTCCATATATTACTTGCTACTGCTAATATAGTCGCACCATGGGCACTCCAAAAAGCTTCTATGCCCGTCAATACAGTACTAACCACGCTTGATATTGCATTCATTACATTACTTATAGTTTTAGAAATTAATGGCCAATTGTCAAAAACCCAGCGAACAACTTGTATAAACATTTCTATTATAAATGTTAAAACTGGTTTAAGTACGCTATTCCACACACTGCCTATTGCTGAAAATACTGATGAAATAACTGCTTTAATTTCTGGAATATGGGCTTTGACTGTTTGAACTAAACTCATTACAATATCTTGTATTCTATTGAGTACATCTGCTGCGGTATCGGCTGCATCGTCTCCAAAAAGGCTACCTATAAAAGCAGAAATGGCAGTTATTGCGCTTCCAGTTCTATTAAAAGCATCTGTAGCACCTTGAAAAGCAGTTACTATACTTCCTATAACGCCTTCCACAAAAGTTTTTATACCTCCAAAATCATTTACATAAGCATAAACCAGCGCTGCTATAGCTGCAATTACTATCAATATTGGCCCTGTTAATCCACCAATAAGTCCAGTCAATAATGTTACATTTGGACCCAATAACGCAGTCATATGATTGAATAAACTTGCGCCTCCTATTAATGTTCCAAACACTGCTGTTACGCTTAAAATAACCGCTATAAGCGTTTTATGTTCGTTTGCGAATTTTGAAACAACTTGAGCGCCTTCATTAAGCTTTTGAGCTACCGTCGTTAAGTAAGGAAGCAATACTGAGCCTATAGCACTTTTTATTCCTCCTACAGTTTGAGAGAATTTTTCCATCTGTCCTGAATAATTATTTAATGCTGCTTGTGATTGTCCGCCAAATTCCTTATTAAGTTCACCTAAAATAACTTTTTGAGCTCCAGCTACATCGCCAGCTGCTTGCATTGCTTGTACTTGTTTCTTTTGTGCATCTGTGAATGTAACTCCGACTCTAGTTAATGCTGTTAATCCATTGGCAGGATCATTTAATGCTTTTCCCAACTGAATAGCCGAATCTTTTGGAGCACCACCCATCTTTTGAGCCATATCCACCATTGCTTGTGTGGCCTGCGGAAATACATCTTTGCCTATATTGGTAAAAGTAAGTAGCATATTATCGCCATCTTTAATCATTCCGGCGCTAGCTAAATTAGTCTTACTCATTTCACTAGCCATTTTACTAACTTCATCAGCTGTCATTCCTGCAGCTCCGCCAGTAGATTTAATTGTTTGTGCTAAATCCGAATTTATTTTCTGTGCTCCTGCCGCACTAGTTACGCAAGACTTTAAAAAACCAGCACTTGCAACTCCTGCTGCTCCTAAAGCATCTTTAGCAACTGCTAACCCACTAGCCATCTTTTGCCCTATATTTTCAGATAATGATCCTCTTATTGTGTTTCCAGCTTGTGATGCCTGTTGCGCCATTCCCTGCATTGCTTGCGCATTTTTTTGCATCTGTGCCGCAAAATTTCCCGTTAAATTCATAATTGCACTTAACGTCATAGCCATTTCTTTTTCTCACCTCCTTATTTAAAGGCATAAAAAAAGAACTACCTTTATACAGTAATTCTTATAATTAAACTATTTGTTTTTTCTTATTTTTATAAATATCTATTAATTTTAAAACACCTTTGTATGAAAATTGGAATAATGTTAATGATAAAGCAAATCCATATTTAAGGAATAGCCATAAAAACTTAGCAGTAAGTATACATGGTTTAACAATACACCAATTAAATATAAATTTTATTATTTCCCCAATAAGTGTAATGATTCCAACAAATACAAAAACTTCACCTACACCATTTATTTTTCTATTTCTACTTAATTGAGCTAATGCACCTACTCCGATAGCTTCTTCAGCTAATTGTTTCCTTGATTTTTTATCCATAACATTCAACCTCTCAAATAAGATATTTATTGACTACATTATACATCTTATTTAAGAAATTATGTTAGTTATTTATAAAAAAATATTAAGAGTTATTCATTGCTTCAATTTCTGCATTTCTTTCATCAATTTCCTTAGTTAGAAATACACCTAATATTTTCTTTTCTCCATAACCTAAACCATTATATTTAGCTGGTGGCATGTGGTGAAGTTTCCATGCATAATACATTGCTTGGGCTTCACCATCCACCTCTAAGAGTTTTTTATTTCTTTATCTGCCTTTTCTACTTCCGTAATTCCGCTAAGCTCTGAAATTGTTTTTGCAAGTTTTGTTACGTCTCCAACTTTGAATAGTTTTTTATCTTTCAATAGTTCTTTTGGAGTTATTTTCCCAAAATGCTCCAATAAAGTTTTATCCTTTATGTCCGGTACGCCTTCCAATACAAGTTGAATATTCATTTCTCCAGTATTTACTCCTGTTAAATTGCCTTTTTTATCAAATTCAACCGAATTCTTTTGAATCTCATTGTAAACATCTAGAGAAACTGGATAGCAAGCAAATTTAACATCTTCTTTTAGTATTTCACTTAATTTATCAACTTTACATTCCTTTGTCTCTATCTCTAATTTCCCAGCATCTATTTTTAACAATTTTTCAATTATATTTTTCAATTTTAACACCTCTTTATTATTTTTAAATTTTATTAGGAAGCCTTCAAGACTTCCGTATATTATTGTGGCGTAATTGTATCTAACTTTTTATACTTGGTAAATGTAAATGGTATAGTTTCTTCACCAGTTTTCCCAGTTTCCCAATCTATTAAAGTTAACGAATCAAATTTAGCATCTAAAATTGCAATTCTTTCTGCACCAAATGCGTCTGGATCTGCTACATTTGAAACTAATGTGCATACTGTTTCTTTCCCAGCATCTAAATCGTCACTTTGCTTTTGAATCATTCTACTATAAACTTTCAACAACTTTATAGTTCCTTTGCCTTCCGTAGATACTGTTTTTGTATCTGTTGCTAATTGGCCTGGAATAACAATCTTAGTTTTTTGCCTTGTAATTTCTGCTTTTAGTGCGGATGTTTCTCCTGCTTGATCTCCGTCAATCCACATTTCTCCATATGAGCCATTGATGACTCTTTCCCCATTAAAACTCATTTCTTATACACCTCCTATATACCTATATTTAAATCAAAGTTTTCAATCGCATCTAAAATCGACATATTTCCAGCCAATAGGACTGTGTCGCCTGTATTTGCTTCTTTGATTTGTTGGTCTGTCATTTTTGAAATATCTGTGCCTTGTGCTTTTAAGTATGCTCTTTGTGCTACCATATCAATATCAATCGAATAGGTAGTATCAATTAATTTATCGCTTATTAATTGGTCACAATATCCATGGATAGCAGTTATAAGTAAACATTTATCATTATAGTCATTTGGATATTTACCGATATAGTAATCATTTATAGTTGAATCTATATCATCATTTATTTGGTCCATAATATCAACTTGTTTAATTTTTTGATAATCTCTTCCTTTGGTTGATGTGAGAGTTGTTAAGCTGTTAACTGCTCTTGCTACTTTAACCTTTTTACCATCATTCATTAAAACAAATTTTCCTGCCGCAATTGCTGTATTGAAATCTGTTATAGTCATGTGCGGAACATCTGAAACTTCCGGCAATACTGCATATGTAGCGGATTGCTTTAATGGTGTTCCTGCAATAAGTCCTGCTATTCTTGTACAATAATCTGCAGCTGCATATGTTTCATTTGATATTGAAGTTGTCCCATCTGGATTTGCTGTTGTAGTATTTACGATTATATTATCAGTTTCAAAGTCGATAATTCCTTCGTGATTTGCCACTGTATGCGGTAAAACTGCTTTTACTTTCATACCACTATTATCTCTCAATCCTTTTATCCATGTTGAAATAGTTGTTGCATCTGCTGAATCTATTCCTGGAACTGCCAAGTAGTCCCATTGTTCGGCTTCTAATGCTGTCATAGCTGCTGAGTAGTCTGTTGCTGCTGTTGGTTCTACGTATGCAATAACTCTTGTTGGCGTTGTTACATTACCTATCCATGCATCATTAAGTTGTTTTATATTATAAGTTGTCAATGTCGAAGGAATATCATCTGTTGAATCCATTATAATTAATCCAGCATTAGTTGAATCTTTTAGAATCAATGCGACAATCCCTCTATTTCCTCTTTGTATCGCTGTTGCTCCTGCTTCATTAAAAGCAACTGTAACGCTTGGTAATCCTAAAGCCATTTATTGATCCTCGCTTTCTATATTTAAATTTAATTTAACCGTTCCAATCATTGGAACTTGCGTTGGTGTTGGTTGTTTGTCCTCTGTCAAAGTCAAATTCAAGGTTATATAAACTTCTTTATCTCTTGGCCCACCTGTCATTTGGGCAACCTTTACAGCCCTATCTCCAACTGTGAAATAACCAATCTTAAATATTTCTTTTATTGAATCTGACATGTTGTACTGGTCTACTGCATCTACATTTGTGTAATCATCAACAAATGGTGCATAATATACAATTTGAATAAATATGTTATTATCCATTGTAAATTTATTCATATCTTTTGTTGCGCTATTAATTTGAGATATAAAAAAGGAAGGTCTTTCGAATCCTTCCCCTTGATTGCTCAAATGTACAATAGCATCACTTTGCTGTGCTATTAACGTACTAATAGCGGTTATAATATCCATTATCATAATTTCTTCACCTACTTATTAAAGGTGTTGTATAGGCTTTGATTATCTGCTGATATTTTATCTAGCATTTCTTCAATCCATCTTTCAAGTTCTGGTTCTGCCTTTCCTTGAAAAGCTTGAAAACCGTTTTCCATAAAATGAGTTCCTGGAATAAATTTTTCACTTAACATTACACCTTCGCTATTAGGACAATTTTTCATGTATTCCGCTGGCAGAAATCTTTGGTGTTGTACATGTCCATCGTTAACAGCTTGAGCATATTCAACATCTGTTCCGGTTTCAGCGCTATCATTGTCTACTACTTGGGTATTTATTGAACTTCTTAGCCTTCCAGTATCCACGTTAACCAATGGCTTTATTTCTGCTTCCATCATTAGCCCTAACTTTAACAACTGCTTTTTCTTTTCCTCTGGAAATCTATTGGCCACACCAGCTAAAACTTTTTGAATATTTTCTAATCCATCAATTTTAAATTCAGTATCCATAATTACACTTCCTCTTTAAATGTCACGTCTGCTTCAATATGGTGAGTATTAGGTCTACCAATATTCCCTACTATATATTTAGCAGTAGTATTTAATTTTGTTATTGTTACTATTGCTATATCACCGCTTTTAATATCGGCTAACACATTAGGAATATAAAGCCTTGTTTGTTTAGTGAATGTGCCTTGTGGTTGTCCTTGTACTAGTGTTCCACTTGATCTACCCAGTCTACAATTAAAAGGATCTAAAGTAGTTGTTTGAGGTGTTGCAATATTAGTTCCGGGGATTTTGGCTGTAGTTGTTCTTGTTATTACGCAAATATCATCATGCCTCATAATGACACCCGTTTATACCTATCAAGTACAGATGATATGTTTAAAGGCATTTCCGAATCTTTTTTAGAGTATGTGTATTGCACATCTCCTTCACGCTCCTGCTCTACTCCAAGCCTATTTTCCCTACTATCTTTATACTCTAGTACAACCAGCTTAGTTGCTGCTAAACTTAAATCGGCAGGTGGAGTATCATACCCAGCAGTGTAAGTTATTTCAACATAAGATTGTTCTGAATTTACATATTTAAGTCTATCTCCCATTGTTACATATTTATAATCAAGCAATTCTACATAGCTAGGAAATAGTCTATAATTATTGACCCAGTTATTATCTGGAACAGTATTATCTATGTTATCATCGAGCCTAATAATACTTGTTACATCTTTTATAGGAGTTTCTTTAGGGAAAATCTTATGATTTATATTATGTTGTTCTGAAGTATACGTGTTTACATCAAAGTGCCTATGGCAATAATTTTCTACAGTTGCTTGAACATCTGCAATTAATAAATTAATAAAGCTATCATCTGAAGTATCTGTTAATCTAAGATAGCTTTTTACATTTTCTAATGTTGTTAATGGCATTTATACCACCTACTTTTTAGCATTTGGATCTACTAATTTTGTATCTTCCAATGCTATTTCCGCACCATATCCAGCCTCTATAACTCTAGCAGCTACAGTATCTTCAAAGCTTGCAATATCGTCAATTCTGTACCCATCAAGTGGTTTGATAAATTTTACACATTTCATTTAATAATTCCTCCTTAAAATTGAAATTCTGCTTTTCCATCTTTTATTAATTTTTCAGCGATGGTGTCATCAATGTTGATTACATCATCTTGCTTTAAATCCGTTAAAGTTCCAACTTCTTTTCTTGACACAAAAGTTAATATTTTAATTTTCATAATTGCTCCTTTCGAAAAAGAAAAGGTTATAGCATATAAAACCATAACCCTTAAATTTATTATTTTAAGAATCCAGTAAGCAATGCAAAAGCGGCAGGTATTGCAGCCTTACCGTCAATTCTTTCCCACATTTTTACCAATACTTCATGATTTTTAAATGCTTGATCTGATTGAGTGTTCATTTCTGAGCCCATTTCACCTTTATCGAAAAGGTAATAATATTCAAGATTACCAAAGGCCATCTCAGAACATGTAGTCTTTGCATTTACAGTTAAGTTTTCAGGGAATAAAGCTGTAAATTCTTGTACAGGATATCCATTAAATTTATCTGGAGTACCATTTTGGATATCTCCATTCATCCATAAATATCTACCTTGGTTATCCTTAAACAATTTAGCTTGTCTTATTGCACCTGTATTCATATAATAACAACCACCAGCTCTCCAATTAACATCAATCGAAAGTGGTAATCCTATCATATCATCGGCAGTTAGTACATTTGTTGTTGCTGCGTTAACACAAGGAACTTCTTTTATTCCAGTAGCATTAATTATTCCTTGCGGTTGATTAACTCCAGTGCCTTGCATAATTGCAAGGTTCTCTGCTTTAACAAATGCTTTAGCATATTGTTTAACTAAGTAGTTATAAAGATTGATTGGTGTATCTGCAAGTAAATCCCTTGCCATTGCTGTATATCCATCAAGTCTTATAACGCTATAGTTTAAACTAGTAAATGTTGGGGCGGTTGGAGTAAGTGGGTTAGCATCTGAATTTTCCCAAGTAAGATTTACACCTGTAGAACCTATTGGCCATGTACCACCTCTAAAAGTTACTGGAATTATTGTACACTTATTTCTTAAAGCAACTGGATCAGCATTTACTCTATCAATTATATCAGTTTGAAATTCAGTTGGAAGTAATTCTAATCCGCTTCCTGCTGTACCACCAGATAAATCTTTTACAGTTCCACCACAATATTTAACAATTTCAGATCTGTTATTATCCATCTTTGCTTGGAAATATTTAAGTGTTTTTTCTTCTTTACTCATTTCATCAATCGGTTTTTCATTGAATTTTAATTTATTAATTGTATCAGTAAATCCTTTTTCTTTAAGTATCGCTTCTGTTGTTCCAGCTATTACAGCTGCTAATTCTTTTTCTGTTAATTTTGGCATATTATTTTGCCCCCTTCATTAATTTTTCTACATTTTCTGCTACCATCTTTTGAATTTCTTCTTCTGAATAATCTTTCGCAGTGTCGGCATCATCTCCATCACCATCAGTTTCATTGTTACTTGTAACATCAACTAACGCCTTTAAACACTTAACATGTTCTGTTATTCCATCACACGCCTTAGTTACAGCTTCTACGGTTGCTTTGCTATGTGCAGCCCCACCTTTTTTAATTTGTCCTTCTAAGTCCTTAATTTGATCACTTAATTTTGTGATTTCTGCTGTCTTTGTAGATAGTTCTGTTTCATAATTTTTCTTTATGTCATTGGCTTTTGATTCTACTGCTTTATCAATTAAAGCTTGCACTTCTTCTACTTTCATATTTTCAATATCCTCCTCATTATTTTTATTTATTGCATCAAAAAAAGCCTTTGATATTTTACCTTCATCAAAAGCTCTTTGAACTGCATTGGGATTGCAAGGAACGGCTACCATACTAAGTTCTAAAAGTTCCCACTTAGTAAAGTCATAACCACCTTGGTCATTTGGTTTATATTCTTTAGGTATGAATCCAATTGAACTAGCATTCATATATTTATTAGAATATAAATAAAACCACTCTTTGCCATTATCTGTTTCAGCAAATTGTATTTTAAATATCATTTTAGAGCCTACTATGTTAACATCTAAGGCTCTGCCAATGACACTAGGCTTTTCAGTATAACCATAATTGTGATTAGCTATAATTACAGGATTATTTTTATAATTAGTTAGGTCGGCTCCAGACATAAACATTTTATCGCCAACTCTATCGTAATCCTCTGTACTACCAATCATTTCTATAATACGATTAGCTTCATCTAGAACTTTTATTTCCCACGTAAATTGTTTTAGTTGTTTATTCAATCTCTCACTTCCTTTTGGGTAAAATAAAAAGCCCTATTATTAAGGCCTATTTACAACTTGATAAATATTTAATTCTTGCTTAGGTGGTAATCCAAAAATATTTTTATTAACGATATCTATTTCAAAGCCACGCTCTGATAAAGCATCAATAATTATATTTCCAATTTGTCCATAAGTATCTGATATTAAAATTGTATCAATCTTAGTTCTAACTTTTTGTTTGGGCGTTTTCTTATCATCACTGTACATTTCAATTCCTCCTAAAATAAAAATAAGCCTTTAACGTAAGACTTGTACGAGATATTGGATCACCTTGACCTTTCTTGATTTATTTTTAATTCTCCAAGTATTTGATTTAACATTGACCTAACATCTTTTTCTGAATATTCTTTTTCTCTGTGCCAAGTTACTTCCCATGATTTATCAGTATAGATTTCAGGTATATATTTAGGTGGCATCACACCATAGTCCCCTAAATCAAAGTGTTTTGAATAGCCTGTATATATTAAAGCGTTAGTTGGAAAGTTACTTTCTACATGTACCACCAATACATCTTTTAAAATTTCAACAACAGATTCCGGATTCTTTTCAATTAACTCTCTAGTTATCTTAAATGTGCCTATTCTTTTTAATAAATCACTCATTTTGCCTATTCCCTACTTTCTTTTTCAATCTGTTCAATATTTTCAAGCAGATATTTTGAAACCTTTTGATAACCTTCATCATTGCTTTTTTCATCAAAGCCTCTAAATTTAACTCTTGCTGGGTACATATTAATAGCTTCATTCTCATCATTAATTTCATAAACTATAGCCCAACCAAAAGTATGAAGTAAAGTATTTATCCACCATAGCAATCCACTATCTCTAAATTCTTTCAACGTTTTTTATCTAACATAATATCCCCCTTTAATCAAATGTAGGAATAGTAGTACACCTACAATTTATTACATTCTCAGCACTTCCACCCATTCCTCCTGGACACTCTAGTTCTTCACCATCTACAATAAAATTTTTATCTAAATCAACTTTTTGTCCATCGGCTTCGGCGTGCCATTCCCTTTCTCGTCCATCTAGAGCGGTCAACCACTGCTTACCATTTACTACTCCGCTTTGGTCATAACTCAGTATAGAAGCGTTATTTGATGCCCCTATGACTTCCGTTCTTGCAATGCTTTCAATTCTATAATCTTTCATACCATCACAATATTCACTTATTCTATTAATCAACTTTGGAATACTTTCCCCTAGTCCTTGACCTTCAACTAATTGATTCTTTATAAGGCTTTGAGTAGTAGAATTGATATATTTTATTTGATCACCACAATACTTATTAAGCCATTCAGTAACTTTTGGGTCATGTAGATTAAATGAAGTATCAACATTTAATTCATCCATGACTTGGGCACCTTTATCAGCTATTATTTTCTTTAGTAATGATATTATTTGGTCTTTCATATAGTCAGACTCTTCTTTACCATTTAAAAAGTCCAATATATCATTCAGACTAATATCTTTAATATGCTTTTGTGATTTTATATTAGCAATTATCTTATCTTTCTGATGTTCAAATATTCCTTCCCATACTGGCTTCATATCTTTTTCAAATTTATCAGTTTTTTGTACGAATGCTTTCCAATATGTTTCCTTATCTAAATTGTCAAACTGTGATTTAAGTTTTTTTTTAATGTTTTTTTGTGGCTCCTGAGGTGTTTCATCTTTAGGTGGTGTTGGTTGCGCGGTTGGCATTGGAGTTCCCAAGGGTTGCAATCCTACTGGTTGATATATTACGTCTCCACCTTCAATATGTGGTAAATTCCACCCCATAAGTTTATTCAGCGCATCCCTTACCTCATTCTTAGTTAATGATTTATCTATTTGTGTATCTAATACAGACTTTACAAAATCCTTGTTTTTAGGAACTGGATCCGTAAACTTAATCTCAGAATCTTCTTTGAATAATGGCACAAACTCATTGTTAAGAACATCTTGAATTAAATGAAGCAACGGTTTAATAGTATGCATTGCAAATGTATATTCTGCTGCCTCGGCTGTACTCCTATTTACATCATCAGTAATACCTACTATTGACTTCGGTACACCAAATGCTCCTAATATACCATCCCTTGTGTTATCTTTTAGGTTGGATATATCAAGGTCTTTGATATTAATATTTATAGGTGTAAAAGTTACAGAACCACCTTTAGTAAAAAGTATCTCTCCGCTGTTTTCTACGCCTCTATGCTTATCCTTATATTGCTCCACTGCTCTATCATATTCGTTTTCTTCCATGTCTGGAAAATTAACAATTCCACCAGGTCTTGCATCATTATAAAAGAAATTTTTAACATAAGTTGAGGTATATTTGTCTATTTCTAAATTACTAGCAGCTGCTTGTGCTGGACCTTTACCACTATAAGGATTTAATAAGTCAGGCAGATTAATAAATATAACTTCATCAACATCTAATGGAATTTGTTCTGCCCCAGCCTTATACATATACCCTTTTATAAAATTATTTCTATCTGGAACTACCCAAATATCAAGAGGATTTAAACACCATATCTCTGTAGGTCTTCCAAGTCTATCTTTAGCAATATACCAAAAACATCTACCTGTTAATTCAAGGTAAGCGCAGCTTTTCCAAAGTAACTGGTATTGACTCATAAATCTATTAGGATGTTTAAGCACGTTTAGAGCTAAACTATTCTCTTGAACAACGTCTCCCTTATAAGCCTTCCATTCACTAGAACCTATATCTTGACTTATACGATTTACTGCCACAAAAAGCCATCCTATTTCCCCATAGGACCTTAAGAAATCAGAAGTATTCATTGTTGGTGCTATAAGTGTTTGTTGAGAATAAAATCCATCAAACATTTTTCTTCTAGCAGTATCAACTCCTTTAACCACTTTATCTACTGTCTTTTTAAAATTAAAAAAGCCTATCTTTCTCACCACCTTTCAGGTAAAATAAAAAGCCTTATTTCTAAGACTTAATTTCAATTGGTTGAAGTTGTTTTTCCTAAATCTTCTTTCAGTTTAGCATTTATATTTGTTTTTTCCATGTCTCCAACTCTCTCATGTTCAATTGTTATGCTTTCTACCCTAGGATTATTTAAAAGCTCTTTTAACAATTTTTCCATTAAACACTTTCCCCTTTCAATTAAGCCCAAGTCATTTTAAATTGTCCTGTGCTTTTAATATCTCCAATTCTATTTGTAAACTCAGCAGTTATATCAGGTGCATCATCATGAAGTGAATACTTTTGACCTCTAAATTCAAGTATTTGATCTGTAAATTCTGTATCTTCTTCACAAAATATAATCTGCCCTTTGTTCATAAAAGGAATTATTGTTGAGATTTTATCGTCCTTATTCTTCTTTTGAGATTCATTAATTATAGTGATTTTTTTATGTTTCAATACAGGATCATCTTTAATTGATTTCTCAAGTAAATTTGCATCAGCCCCATTGAAAGTGTTTTTTTCAATGTATACACAAGTTATATCTAGATATTCTTTTAATAACTCAACCATATGCTTAACATACTTATCAAAATCAGTTCTAGCATTTATCTTTGCTAATTCTGCTTTACGAGCATACTTTAATTTGTTATCTGCCTCACTTCCAACTAAAAAAGCACTATAGTCTGATGTGGTTTTAGCAGTTGCACCAGGATCAACACACAACATAGTTTTTCTAAATTTATGTGTTTCAATAATTGCTCTTGTTTCAGTTGCTACAGTTTTAAACCACTTTTCACCAATAGAATCAACATCACCTTGAACCTCTTGTTTAAATGAACTAGGATTCTCATAATAACTCATAGCCATATCTAAGCAATCCCAAAATTCAGCCCATAGAATAGGAAATTTCATTTCCTCTTGATGTGACCAATAGAATTCTTTAGCATCTTCCAAATGTGTTTCAACTTTGAAATTAAATAAGATATCTTTGAATTGTTTCCATAACCCTGTATCAAAATAGTGGTCAAGTCCATTAATCTTTTCACCATTTTCATTTACAAAATCATCAATTAAGACCCCTTTTTTATTTTTAAATTTCCATGTTGGCAGCTTCATCAGCCTGCTATAAAAACATTCCTTATGCTGCAATGTTCCAAGAGCAATAAAAGTTGTACCTTTTTTTACAACTTTTCCATTTCTATAAACAGCTTTTTGACTAGCATACTTAACATCATCTGAAAATCGCTTCCACTTTTTTGCTCTGGCATCTTCTGTTCTAACATCATCTTCTGATTGATAGTCATCCAGGACTATTAAATCTGGTCTGCAATTATCATATTTTCTACCACGCATAGGAGAGCTTGAAGAAATAGCTTCTAAAAAAGATACATTCGTAAACTCTAACTGTGTAGAATTACAAATGTATCTTTTATCTCTATCATCTAATATCTTTCCAAATGCCTTTTCAATATATTGATTTTCTAAGAATGTATTTTTTATATCTTTTATAAACTTCTCAGCAGTACTTCCTATATCGGAACAAATCAAAGTATATTTTTTGAATCCATAGCAATGACTCCAGATTGTTGTAGCAAAAGTACCAAATGCACTCTTCCCTGTACCTCTTGGAAATATTCTTCCTATTTGGTCTGAACCATCACCAATTATTGATTCCTGAATATCGGCCCACAATTCATGATGAACTTCAGCTATAGGTGCTGCTGTGTTATTCTCTTTAGGTAAGAAAACATCTTGAAGAAAATATAAACAAAAGAATTCCAATGATCTCTTACCAACAGACCAAGCAAGTCCATGATAATCAAACAAATGGTCTTTATGCTTATACATAAGTTCCTTTGCTTTTTCTGCTGAATATAATTTTTTTAAATATGTATACAACAACCTTCTGTTTTCTTTATTTTCATCAATCATGCCTTACCTCGACTTAAAAAAATTTTATAGAAAATGTGGAACCCAATAATCCAAATTCAGCCCCAAACTTTTTTGGGGGGATTTTCATTTTTCTAAAAAAGCGGGAAATAATTATTAATATTTATTCATTATCAAATGTATATTTATGGTTTTATGCATTAATTATTCATATGTTTTTATACATTTCACTTATTTTAAAATGAAATAATATACAAATGCCACTCTATGCAAGTAATACACTCATTCTTTATAATTTCGTTATCATTAAATTATTTCGCTAAATAAAAACTAAGCGAAATAACTTTATACATTTAAACTAATCTTTAATTTCAACTATGGGAAATAATATTATTCATTTTCAAATTCATTTAACTCCTGGTCCAATATATCTGTAGTAATATTATCTTTATCATCTCTACTATCATCTAACTCAACCCTAGTTGTTGCTCTGCCTAGGTTTCTATCAAGGATATCTTGAGCAGCAGCCAGTCTTGTCTTTTCATATTTGCCATTAGTAAGTAACTTAATCATTTCATCAGCAGCATTCTTAGCAGCACATTTTAATTTTCCTTGTGCTGCATAAATAAACTCCTGTCCGAATCTATTCACTTCAGCGTTAAATTCCTCTAACTTCTTCCACTCATAAATAGTGCTTCTTGCAACCTTAACTTCTTTTACAATATCTGATATTATCATGCCTTGAGCAATTAATCTAGCAACTTCTATTTGCCTTTCATCTAACATATAATCACTTCCCTTCTATCGGACAATATATTTTATATCTCTTAGCCTTGTTGTTAAGTTTTATTTCATTATTCGAGTACTATTTCAACTCAAAATAAAACCTTTGTGCAAGCTTATAAAGTGCATTAAAAAAGAACCCTGTTAAGAGTTCTTAAAATAATTATTATTTAGTGACTTTTTCCTGTAACCATCTTAGTAAAGATAAGCTGTCTATTTCTCCATTTTCTTTTAAAATCTTATGGGTTGCCATGTAATATGCTATTGCATCAGCCATTTCATATTCATCTTTCATAGATTTTAGTCTTTCAAAATTATTCATATAACCCCTTCTTTCCTATAGGTTGATTATATCATAATAGTTTAAAAAGACACCTACAATTTAATATGTAAGTGCCTCTTTGTTTTATTTCTATGATACTATTATATAGCCTTAAAACCATTGAAAACAGTAATGTTATGATAATAATGTAATAATAAAAATATAAGAAAGTAATAATAAACTATAATATAAATGAAGATATTTTATCTATTACTTTTCTTCTAACCTTAATACAATTATCTACCGATTGATTTAAGTCTTGAGCAATACTTGTCCAACTTCTTGTTGGTTTACTAAAATATCTTAACTCTACAAGCTTTCTTTCATCATCTTCTAATAGATCTAATGTTGTATTTATTAATTCCTTTTCAATAGTTCTACTTTCTTTTTCTTTTTTAAGCTGCTCTACTTTACTACTAATATGTTCATCACGTTTAATTACTTCATTTTCAACACATGAACTAAATGCATTAGTTGGACTACTCTTTTCTTCATATGAGATTGCTTTTACAGATACATCATTAAGTAACTGCTTAATTTTTATATCTGCTAATTGATTTAATTTATCTATATCTTTATAACTATATAAGTGATATTCTGTTTTTTTAAATTTGTCTTCCATTCCTAGCCTCCTGAATCTTTTGTATTTGTTTTTCTAAATCTTTCTTTTCAACTAATAGCGGTTTTATATTAATAGCACATCTAGTTTTATATGCCTTTTTAAGCTGCTTATCTATTTCCCTAACTCTATCTTTTTTAACTTCTAACATATCAGGTTTCAATTTAATCACCTCATTTTTGAGTTTGTACCAAAAAATAACGAGTTTTGTAACAAGAATTTTCACCCCTTTGTTACGCTTCTAACCATTGATATCACAAAGCTTAGAGAGTATTTTTAATTTTGTAACAAAAATCTAAAATACCTACTACCCATCTTTATATATAAGAGAGTATATATATTTCTCATCATATACATATATATATTTATATTTTTGTTATATTTATAATATATATATATATAAAGGGCATAACCATGCGGTCTGAGGTCTGTAACAAAACTTGTAACAAGAAATTTTTATCCATTTTTTAACATTAGCCTCAAAGCATTGGTATGACTAGCTTTGAGCCTGTAACAAAAAACATACCAAAAATTTAAGTTTTTGTTACAAAGTTTGGTACAACCTTATTAAATTATCATTTTATTAAACTGTTTACTGCTTTCCTAATTTTTATTAAATTAACATCTTTTAAAATCATTTGGCATTGTTTTATTTCTTCGTTTTGATACTTTATTTGTTCACCTTGCTTTACAACTATTTCTCTTAATTCTCTTATTTCTTTTAATATTTCTTCCATGTAACTCTCCTTTCTACGTGCAAATCTAGTTACCTAACTTATATTTGCTTTTGTATAGTAACTTCTAATTCACCGTTATTGGCTGCAATATCAATAATGTAATATTCTCCATAATTTTTTAAATCAGAATAGTTTGGATAAAACTCTTCTCCTGTATCATGATGATTTATTCTTAAAACCTGACATGTTTTTACCTGAGTTAAAATATCTTTTAATTTTAGGTCCATTCTTTTAACCTTCTTTCTGCACCAAATATTAGTATTACGCACTAGATTGTCATTTTAAATTGCTGATACATTCCTTGTCCTGGTTCTTTCATAACCTTAACGTTATTCATATATGGAACATCTATATAATCTAAAACCTTGGCTAAACCTAGTCCACCTTTTTCCCAATCCTTCATGCAATATTGATAGAGCTGTGGATGTGTGGTTTGCATTTTTTGAAATCTATTAGGACATTCTTCCAAATGGCATCCAAAAGCACAAAACATACAACCAGTTCTTTCTACTCCTGTAGTTCTATAAACTCCATTTTCACAAACTATCTCACCATATACGCTACATATTTTTAACTTATTTTCATATGCATATCTTAAAACATCTTGTTTTGTCCAAAATCCCATAGGTTGGCTCTTTGGTGCATTTGCTTCATAAACATTACAACCAGTTTTTTCATATTGTCTTTGCCTTTGAAATCCTTCATCTTGCGTAATTCCAATGTATGGGTATCTATTAGTCTTTTTATGATATTCTTTAAAAGGTTTCTTTTTCATAACATCACAGCATTTTTCACTAGTATCAAAAGGAGCATTTAAAAGTGTTTTCCACTTCTCAGCTAGTTTCCCTAAAGAACCTCTTTCATCACCATTCATAAGATAATTTCTATATTTATCTGATAAGTTGCCATGTCTTAATTTTCTTATTTTAGCTGCTGTTTCTTTACTTACTATAGGATATCCATACTCTTTGATAACCTGTCTAAATGACTTTTGAGGTTTTAATATTGTTACATCATCAAAAGTATTAACAAACTCTCTTAGCTCTGGATATTCAAGCCCAGTATCAACAAATACCGCAGGTATATCATTGTATAAATGTTCTCTAACCAAATGCAAAAGAACTGTACTATCTAGACCACCTGAAAAACTTATATATACATCACCTTGCCAATAACTGTACCAATCTTCAATTCTCTTTTTACTCAATAGCAACTTTAGTTCATAAGGTAGTCCTTTTCTTTGACTAAAGGCCCAATCCTTAAGTTTTAAATCTATATCTTGAATATACATTTCTTCTCCTTTCTAAATTGCTTCTAGCTCTAAAGGCTGTGAAAGAATAATCTGCTTAAATATACTTTCAAAAATCGGAACTGGAATACTATTGCCAGCTTGATGATACAAAGCTCCATTAAGCTTTCCATCTTTGTCTGGATGAACCTTTAACGCTGCTTCAAATTCTTTATCAGCATAGCCTTGAAGTCTCCAACATTCTTTTTCAGTTAAATATCTATATCTGCCATCACCTAAGTCAATTACTCCACTATTAGGACAACGCATTTGTTTTGTAGTAATGGTTGTACAATAATCTTTAATAACTTGTACTCTTCCACCAAAATTACTATCCTTACATCCTATTTTCTTTAACATGCTTGGCTGAGATACAATATATTTTTCTTCCTGAGTATCTTCTAAAAACTCTGATATATTTCTCATTGCCTTTCTTTCTAAAGTGCCAAAATTAAATAGTGATCCATCTAAGCAGCTTATAGTAAAAACTCTTTCTCGACTTTGAGGTAATCCAAAATCAAGTGCATTCAATACTTCATAGTTGCTTGTATATCCCATGTTTTGCATTTCTTCCAGGTATCTATTAAAATTATGTCTCATATGTTTTGAAAGAACATTTTTTACATTCTCCCAAATAACATATTTAGGCTTCCATTCTCCCATCTGCTTAATTATATTAATGGTTTCCCACATAAGGCTTGACCTCGTTTCTGTTCCTTCATCCGCTCCCTTTTGATGTCCTGCAATACTAAAATCTTGGCAAGGTGAACCATGAATCAGAATATCTGGTCTAAGATTCCACCCTACAACTGATTGAGTTTTATACTCTAGTTCCTTCTCAAACATTGCATTATAACTTCTTACTGCCTTTTCATCTATCTCAACATAATCAATAGCCTTAACATCTATTCCTAAGTTTCTAAGAGCAATCCTCGGACTTCCTATGCCTCCAAATAACTCTAATATCTGTATCAATTTATTTTTTCCTCCTTTATCTATATTTCCCATAATTATTGTGATAATATTTAACTTGAAAGGAGGGGATTTTTATGAATCCAAGAGAAATGTTAAATACTATCCTATTAGATTTATACAAAGTTAATAGCGATAACAAACCGTCTTTAAATATTGCACATAAAATTGGTGATGACGATAAAATTGGCCTATATACTTCCAAGGCTATTGACTTTGGAAAAGAAAATTCATACTTAACTGTAATACGAGCATCCATGGGAGAATCACTATGTTGCATACTACCAGATGGAATTGAATACGTAGAAAAATATTTACTCACAAAATAACTTTATCTGCTGCCTATATTGGTGGCAGTTTTTATTACATCTTTTCTAAATATTCAGCATTACTTAGCAACACTAAATATATTTTGTTCAGCCATACTTACCGCTTCTTCCATCAAGTCACATTCGACAATTTCACCAACATTTAATTCAACTAATTTAACTGTATCGTATTCGTCATACCATGCGTTACTTCCAGTGTCCTTATCTCTAAATTGCTTAGCATTAGCCTTTATGATGTACCCGCTTTTTTTAGCTTGCTTCTTGAAATCCTTAATTTTTACCATGTTAATATCCAAACTTTGATAATCTTTTTGATATTTAAACAATATGTCTACAAGAATTTGACTCCTGATGTATGTTTTACCTCTTTCAGTTTTAACTGCTTTATAAGCATGTACATAATTACTATCCTGTAGAATATCATTAAATTGAATTATCATTTGCTCAATAGTGCTATCAGTGTCGTCACCATTAGTCAATATTTCTTCACGTATATTTTGTTCAATAGCGTTGAAATACTCTTCTATAGGCTGTAAACCTTGTTTAATAAGCACCTTATTAAGTAACTCAATTCCACAACTTGTATTAATAGCTGTATTAAGTGGTCTATCCTTTAGAGTAAATTTATCTCTTAAGCTAATACGCAAGTTCTTATATTCTTCTATAGGAAAGTTTAAAACCTCTAAAATAATGCTTTTGCCTAGCTTATTTAATAATTCTTTGTGATCTTCTAGCCAAAATATTGACTTACTGGTTTCTTCAGTTCTTTCACCTTTTCCCATATAAACAATACAACTTCTAGTAATAATTGCTTTTTCATTTCCAGGAATCATTTCTTCACCTGCAACTATCATAGGTCGAGTTAATTTTACATCTTTAACTCCGAATCCTTTGTCACCACGACTTATTGCATCTCTGTCGTAAGCACTACGAAATATATTACTAAGTTCATCTTTTTTATACTGAGTCATTTTACTTGGCTTGAACTCTTCATATATGATTGGATAATTTCCTACAGATAATTCCTCTTTGATAGAATGTATTGTTGAGGACATTGTCTTTTTATCAGACTTAGGATAATTTAAGATTGGCATTAATACTTTTTCTAATATAGTAGTTTTTCCAGTTTGGCTTTCACCTAGTAGGAATAAATGATGTAATTGAGAATCTAATGCTATGCTTTGAGCTACTTCTAAAAAACTTAGCACACTACCTATAAGACAGACAGCTTGGTTATAATTTATAAATCTAAATAAATGTTGCATTAACTCTTGGAGCTCTTGTTTTTCTATAGGCTTTATATCCAATATGTCAATATTGCTATTTTCAGCTACACAACTTCTATCTGTGGCACCCGGTGTCAATGTGCCTGTAGATGTAATGATTTTAAATTGCTCAGTCCCTTCTATAGGCAATATCTTAGTCCCGACATTTATTTCACTATTATCTACAGCAAAATACTTATTTACCCATCCTTTAAGTTTTACCAACTCACCTACATTTACGCCCATGAATGAGAAGTCCATGCCTAGAAAATTTCTAAAGGTTCTTAAATCGTCAAATATTTTGCTAGAGCCAACCTTTTCAACTATCTTTCCATCTATGCAGCTTTTAATTTTTAATTTTATATTTTGTGTACCTTCATCAATTCTGTTTATTTTACTTGCCTCTAGAATATTAAAATCAGTTAAATAAGTTGGTTTCATTTTCTTTTCTTCATCTTCAGAGTCTACTTTTAATTTATAAATTCCAAAGTTATCTTGTTGAAGTTCTTTTTTATTCTTCAGGTCTAGTGATCTATCAAAAGCATTTAATAATTCTTGCTTGGTATATCCGGCTTCTAGCCAATCCGTAACATCTTTATTGTTGCCTAATGATTTTAATCCAGGTAAATTTATTATTTTGAAGCTGCTTGCATCTTTTAAGAAATTATATTTAATGTTATTTACATATTTCTCTCCAGCTTCACCAGTATCACCTAAAACCATTATTTTCATAAATTCACTTTTAAGAATTTTTAAATCTGTACATCCTTTAATGGAAGTTGCAACATAATTTTTATTTTTTAATAGAGAATTTATATTATTAGCATCTTTTTCACCTTCAACAAATATGATTATTTTGCCTTCAGCGATTCCTTTTAAAACATTGTATAAATTATATGGCAATTCTTCTATGCCATCCCTATTGTTGATTATTTTATCTCCTGAGAATCTATAATAAGAGCTTGCTTTTTTACCATTAGGCTTAAGAAATTTAGCTTTATAATAAACAATTTCATTCTGCTCATTTACAAATTCAAACAGTCCTAAAAATTTATATCCTTGCTTATATTCAGTATTTTTAATATCCCAATCAATACGACTTAATATTTTATCGAATTGTAATTCTCTTTCTGTTTTTTCCATTGATAATCCTAAATATTCTCTCGCTTTATCATAAGTCATATTTTTATACTTAATTATGAAGTCTATTGCATCACCTTTGGCTTCACATCCCCAACAATGATATCTTTCTTTATTGGCATTAGGAATAAATTTAACACTCATAGAAGGTGTTTTTTCATTATGAAAAGGACAGCATATATATCCTTCTCTATTGAATTTTTCTCCTGTTTCATCCTCTATAGTTTGTTTTAAATTTATGTCTTGTATCTCTTTCAAAATCTCACCTCCTATTTATAAATTTAATTTTATTAGCATAATAGTTTTTGTACTAAATCATTAAATACTATTGGAATTAATTCGCTCATTTCTTTTAATAACGGTACTGCCAATTCTCTCATTTGCGGATGTGCTGGCTTATCTGCTCTTAAGCTGAAGAAATGTCTCCATTCTCTTAAATTCATTGTCATTACTATTTCTGTTTTAAGTGAATTAGGTAATACTGAACGTGCCTCCTGTGGACTTGCCCCGTCATTTAATAAAGTAAAATAAGATGTTTCTGCTTGCTTACATGCTAAAACCCATCTATTATAATTATCTGTACCATATTCCCAAAATACTGGTTCTATAACAGTAAGTTCATTACCAAACTTATCTTTAGAATAATTACAATACCTTGTACTTTCTTGTCCAAAACTTGCAAGTCTATGCCTGACTAACTCATGACTTACCCCTCTGTCGCATATAAATCTTACTGAAATAGCATTATGCTCTATCATTGCTTCATGTCCATTTTCTATTAATTTAGCTACAAACTTCTTTGCAGAATCATCCGTAATATTGTTTTCTGACTTGTAGCAAGTTCTACCAACTACCTCAATCCCTTTTAATAACTCTAAACCATCTATATTTTCCTTATTGATAATTTCATATTTTGCGCTAATTACTTTCATTTATTTTTCCTCCTAAATTTTAAATCCATTCCAAATTTCATCCTCTGTCATATCCCTATAGAGTAAAGTTTCTATCTCTTTTTTAGTTTTGCTTAAATCTGAAACTAAGTCATTAAACACGCTAAAGGTATTAATATACATTGGATTACCATTACCATCATCTTTAGTCTTATATGTGCCATCCTTATTCCTTAAAGGTGTTGAACATTCTATAAAACTATGAGTATTCAAGTAAGTTTCTGCCTTACTATTTCTTTCTAGCAAGGCATTGTATTTTTTCTTGAGTTCAATTAATGCTTCCATACTCCTCACTTCCTATAGGCATATTTACAGTTCCCCATGTCTTCAGTTTCATTAAAAGGTATTACTTCCTGCTCCTCAAAGTGCTTGTACAAGTCACATTCATGACAATGTTTTGTACAATCTTTGCAATTCATGTCCATAGTAATTTCTACTAATTCAAAATACTCTTTACTATCTTCAAAAGCTGCATTTAATTCAGTAACCTTACGTTTTTGCAACACTTCCAGTTCACTATTGGTAACCACAACAACTTTAGAACCTTCATTAAGCCTTACAAATTTCTTAGCTTGTGCTTCACCTAGTCTTTTATTTAAACTAACTAAGCCACTTTTAAGGAAGGTACTAGCCTTTTTAAGACTAGTTTTTTCTTCTTTATTCATTACATTTCCATCAACAAAATGTTTAATTAGGTTTCTAGCTTGGCTGAGTATTATCATTTCTTTTGTCTCAGAATTATTAAGATAATCTTTCATTACCAAACAACTCCTTTAAGCCTTTCTAGCTTTTCTTTTTTATGATGGTCAATTTCAGCATTACTAAATATTAATCTAAGTTGACATAACATGATTTCAACGTCTGCTATTTCTTCACATACGTTTTTTACATCAGCATTCTGGTCAATTATTATTCTGCTAAGAGCTCTTATAAGTTCTCCGCATTCTTCCATGGCTTTAACCATCTGAGTATATTGTCCAAATGTATTAATTGCCCTTAGATATACTTCTTTTTCTTTACAATCATGCTTTAGTCCAAGTATGCAATAGTCTTTATCTAATCCATATTGTCCCCCATATAATACATAAGTTATTTCTTTTGAAATCTCACGGCCTGTGAATTCTTCATTTATTTTAGGCTTAAATTCTTTCAAAACCAATGTGTCGCCAACTTTGTAATTACAATCATTTACTCTAAGTTCAAAAGGTTTATTCCCATTAATAACATCTTCAAAATATTGTGGCAATATCTTTTTATAATGAGTTTTCATTTTTCAATTCCTCACTTTCCTCTAAAATAAATCCCTTATGTTTAAATAATGTATATACCCAACCTTGCATTTTATAATAAATCTTACTTCCCATAACGCTTTTATCTACTGGAACTATAGCTGTGTTATATTCACATTCAATCATCTTATATATCCTATTCATAAGAGTAAATGGATCATATTCGCTTCTATAGTTTCCCATACGTAAATTTGTTTCAAAGTTTAAATCTTCAATGTAAACTAAATATTTCATTTCATACATATTAAGATGTGCTAATTCTTTTTTTAGTCTTGCTGCATCTTGCTTTAAATTACCTGCCAATTCATCTATATCTGCTTTACGCTCTATTACAAAATCCCTATCAAAATATATGTCACTTGTAAACTGGTCTATAGTGCCCTTAGGTATCATGCAACTGTAATCACCATAGTTTAAATTCATTCGCCTATAGGGTTTCTTTTGCTTATCAAAGAAGTCTGTAATATGCTTGTTGTTTTGTTCTTTTGTATCAACTAGTATTACAATGCTATTTTTAATCCTGTCCATTTCTTTATCTGTAAATTTATATCTCAAGCTTTCACCTTCTCATTTTTAAAATCTTCTGTAACATTTATCTACACAACACTTTCTATTACACTTTGGCTTTTTATTATCTGCACCACATCTGAAAGGAGTTCTATAATATTTGCAATATCTTGCATAATACATTTAATCACCTTCTATCAATTGATTATCTTTTGAGAATAAGAGCAAATAACAATGTTGTTAAATGCTCCTTATAGTTATTAATCTATAAACAATGCACTTGTACTATTAAATTTAAGTTCTTTGGATGGCTGACTCACTTCATTTTCACTTTGGCAAAAGTCCTTACCATTAGTAACTATTGGACTTTGACAATACTTTTGCTTATTAAGTGGACACCTTTGATTGAGACACTTTTTCTTTTTAATTACTTTAGTAACATTCTTTAATAATTCTAAAGGGTCTGCAATCTCAAAATAATTTGCAAGCTTTTCCAATCTATCGTTTGATGTTTTATATTGCTTGTTTTCAATATTAAGTATTGTAGGACCAGTAACACCAGTTGCCTTTGCTAATTGATTGATTGATAATCCTTTTTCTTGCCTAAGTTTTCTTAATAAAACCATAGTTAAGTCCTCCTTGGGTTAAAATGGCATTTCAGAATCCGAAGTATCTATTTGTAGATCACCATAAATATCAGGTCCATTGCTATTGCTTGTAGCAGATGGATTAAGTAATTTATCCTTTGGAACATCTACACCTTTTTTAATATCCTCAACTGTAGTAAAGTGTTGATGTTTAACTGAAAACTTACTTACTCCAGCATTGTCCAACCATTCTTCTCTTCCAAAAACACCACCAACTAGCTTACCTTTAAAACATGTTGCAAAGTTATTTCCCCATTGAACCTTAAAGCCTGGATTACTTTGTTCTACCATTTCTATAAAAGTCTTAAATCCTCTATTGGTATTCCCTTCTGCATCTAATACCAGTTGCCTTACTATTGCATTATTAGGCCATTTCTTATCAGGCTTTTGGTTATTTTTATATTGCTCACTAAAATAATTAGGTTGCTTATCTGTCTTATCTGTATCAAGATAGATTACTATCATATCTCTTCCTGCCTGGCTCTTTGTTTCTTCAACATTCATAACCTTGCAGATATGTCCGCCTGCCTCTAATGGTGTGAATCCTGTATAAGCTTGTACTTGTTCGAAATCTTGTGGTTTTTGCATAATTATTTATCCTCACCTTCATTATTTACTGAAACCCATTCTGTTACTGTAATTGTCTTTTCATAAGTCTTTTTTTGAACTTCTACAGGTTGCTCATAATATTCATTTTCTTGACATTCTGTAAGACCTTCTTCCCAATTAGTAGCAAAATATCTATCGCCTATTTTAGAAATAGTTCTTGCGCTTCTTGACCATCTTCTATTTTCACCTTTTTTACTCTCAACCTTAAATTCAAAGATTATATCGCATAACTCGCTTTTAATAAGTTCTTCACCGTTATCTATCTTCTTTAATAATTCTTCTTCATATTTATCCATTTACTTTTACCTCCTAAAACTCTTCTAAGGCTTTTAAAACATCAGCCATGTTATTATCTATCTCCATGCTTTTAAATGCTCCCATTGGACTCTTAGCAGTACTGCAATTGCTTTGTGTTTCAAATATGTGTTTGTTATCAACACACTTTGCCAGTAGAACTGTATTAAATTTGCTTTCTAAAACAATCTTGTCCAATTTCTTACCTGAAGTCTTAATCCTGGTCCATAAGAATCCACTTTCATTTACATCAGTTTGACTATGGCATATAAATATAAAAGTTAAATCTTCTCTATAGGTAAGTGCATCATCAACGATATTCCATACACAAGCAGCTAAGTCCATCCATTTATCGTAGCCTTTGTCTTTGCTTCTTCTCATTTCATCAGCTACCATTGCACCGTTAACAGTGTCTACAACGATTGTTTTAATCTGTGGTGCTTTATCATTTATATTTTTAGCTAAACTTCTTATAGCTAAAGGATCATCTGTTGCAATGTAATTTTTACTTTCTTTGTTGTATTGTTGTTTCCAACCTTTCCAACTAAGACCTTTTTTATCTGCATCTATAATATAAGTTGTCTTTGGGTCCAGTGTTCTAAGGCTTGTTGTCTTTCCTGCTCCACTTTCGCCCATGATTCCAATTAATTTACTCAATTGTTTCACTCTCCTTTACATTTTCAACTACTCTACTGGCCCACATATCCGCAAAATGAATAATCATTTGAAGTGGCGTTTCCTTGCCATTAAGAGAATATTTCAAATCCCCATACATGCCATTGTGTTGCAATATTGCAAAGCTTTCTTCCTCAGTTAAATCTAAATACCTACTGGCAATCTGTACACTTCTTATTTCATGTGGTACATATATTAAATCTGGATTACTTGCATAAGGCTTACTTTCAGAAATTTTATATTTTTGTTCAGGATCTGTTTTAGTTGGTCTACCATCTTTGACCATATTAGTTATATAATTTGTTTTTCCAAACTGCCCCATCTTTCCAATATCATGAAGTAATGCTGTAACACTTACACTTCCTATAGGTTCATAACCAAGGTGTATTGCTAACTTTCTTGCTATTTCTTCAACATTTAAGCTATGTTCAAGAAGTCCACCTTCTTTACATAAATGATATTGAGTTGAGCATGGAGCTGTAAAAAATCCACCTGTTTCAAGTTCTCCAATTAATCCATCAAATCCAATATTACCTCTGCCTATAGACAGATATGCATATCTTAATTGCTCTATAAATATTTTTTTCAAGTTTATTCCTCCTTCTTTGGAGCTCTAAGCATCCAATTAATGAAATACTCATATGTGCCGCATACCATTTCATCTTGTTCTTCCTTTTCTTCTTCTGAATACCAAGTGAAATTTTTGATTTCCAGCGCTTCCGCCTGGCACATTCCTTCTTTATAATTAATACAAGTTTTTGCATTACACTTGACTAACATCTTTGCACCTCCAAATACTTTGAAGTGTTTCTTTTATTTTAATCAATTTTTGCTCTGCATTTTCACCAGTAAGATCTATTTCGTGATTAATAATATCTTGAGGATTATTGCTATAACCTTCTGGAAATATTTCTACATCCAATTCATTTACATGAGGAAAGTATTTAACATATACATCTGTTTCTTTTTCTTCGCTTATAGCCATACTTAAATTAAGAATATCCCTACATAGCTTTCTAACTATAACTTTAGTTTTCAACTTGCATTCCTCCCTCTATGTGTTATAATGGATTTGATTTATTCGACATGCTATCTTGGAATACTTTGGTCGGTTTCCTTGGTAGTTTCTTTTTTATTGATAAACATTTCTTTAGCTTGTCTCAAAGCTGATTTATAATCTAATCCTCCTAAATAAAGCCTACTTGCTTCATCTGCTATAGCTTTATCTAGTTTATCTTTAGTTGCTGCATAATCTGCTAACTTTCCCATGGTACCTCCTACTTAACTCTTATAATCTTTGGAATCCTCTTAAGATTAAAACCAAATTCACTAATGCATAAGTAAAAACTGTCATATTCTTTAATTTCCCTGTATTCCTCGCCTTTGATTTTGAATATTTTCATGATTAATCGTCCTTTCTTTTAATTTACAATGAATATTTTGATAATAATTGACCGCTAAAACACATCCCTTTATTAATCTTTTTGTGCTTAGAACCTGCTGAACAAGTTTTATCACCATTTCCTCCACATTGGCATTCAGCACAATCTACATATAATTTACCTTTGCTATCAAGTCCACTTGCTTTTGGCTTCATAATCAATCAACCTTTCTTAATTTATCTGTAATAGCTGCTGCTTTCTTAAATTCAGCTAAACACGTAGGGCATATGTCTAATCCCAAAACATTAGTTAAATCTTTCATTTCTCCGCAGCAATGACAACCGACTTGATGTTTCCTTAAGATAATATCTTCACCTTCAACAAAAATCTCCATTGGGTCATTCTCATTAATTTTTAAAACCTTTCTAAGTTCTTTTGGAATTACTACCCTTCCTAATGGATCTACATTTCTAACTATTCCTGTTGCTTTCATAATTAATCATCCTTTCAAATTACATATTTATTTTTATTTTTTAACAATACTTTTGGTGTATTACCATGCTTCTTTGCCTTCTCTTGGCAATCTGGACATATAAAAATTTTATCTTTATTCTTTTTACTTACATTCCAACTTAAATTGCATATTCTACATCTTTTGTATTTCATAGGCTTGTACTCTTAACAGCTGCATTAATCTTCTTAAGTATTTCCTCTTTAGATTCTTTTGCTTTAAAAGAGATTACAAAGCCTTTCATCTTTATTTCACCTCAATTTTTATACCAGTAATTAATTCAAATTTTTTAGCATTAAAGTTTGGGATGCTCTTAATTATTTCTTTTTCATCATTAGTCAAGTTGTCCCATAAATTATTCCAGGCTTCTTTATAAGAGAATACTTTTAAATATCCACCAGTGGTTTTATATGTTGGATACTCTTCTTTTTCTTCATCTGACATATTCTCTTCACAAACCCATGTTGTAGTTTCCATATTCCAATTTATAATTCTTCTTGCTCTATGATCTAGCCAATCCCTATAGATTAATTCAGAAGGCTTGTCAAAGAATTTAATTTTCTCTTCTTGGGTGCAAAATACTCCGCTAGAGTAGTCCACTGTGTTCCCATCACCTGTGTTCCCATCACCTGTGTTCCAATCACCTGTGTTCCAATTACCTGTGTTCCTATTACCTGTGTTCCTATTACCTGTGTTCCCATCACCTGTGTTCCAATCACCTGTGTTCCTATTACCTGTGTTCCCATCACCTGTGTTCCAATCACCTGTGTTCCTATTACCTGTGTTCTCGAGTCCTGTGCAATCCCTACCAGTGTTTACGATAGTTAAAAGCTCCTGCCATGGTATTTCTCTAATTATTACTAACTCATTAGTAACTGACTTATTACCCTCTGTTTCTACCAACCCTATAGCTTCAACTTCTGCTACTTTATTGCTGCTGTCAAAACTATAATAATTAAAACAATCACTTGCTTTTTGGCAGAAATGAAAACCTCTATTACATAGTCCAATATCGCCCTCATGTTTAAATATCTTTCCAACTTCATATTGGAATCCTCTGCATGTCCAATCGCTGTTAAATACCTTAAATCCTTTTACATTACTCATTTTATTTACCTCCTAAAATTTGTTTTTCTGTGAACTTTACCATTTCAAAATTATGTGAACTTAAATTCTTGCAGATATACTTTTCTTCATAATGGTCGTATTTTTCGACTTCATATTTTTGTCCTTCGTGATTGAATACTCTGCCAGATTCAATCAATTTTTCATCCCTCCTTTTTCTTTTCCTTTCAAAATGTGGTAGAATATTGTTGAAAGGGGGTGTTATTTATGGGTTATTATGAAACTGCTCAAATATGTGAAAATGGTCATGTTATAACTGTGTGTTATCCTACTGATTCTGGTGAAAATTATTGTCACTCATGCGGATCTAAAACTATGACCACTTGTCCAAGTTGCGATGCTCAAATACGTGGTAAATATCAATCAGATGGTGCAATAAGCATTACTACTAAGAAAAATTTCCCAACTCCATCGTTTTGCTATAATTGTGGCGATCCATATCCTTGGACTAAATCTGCATTAGAAGCAACTAGTGAGCTGTTACAACTAGAATCAACCTTATCAGCAGAAGAATTATCATATTTAAATGAAAATATGGCATCTATTTTAGTTGATACTCCAAAAACTACAGTCGTAGCAACTAAATTAAAAATTGCACTTGGGAAAGCTGGTTCTACTGCAGCTTCTGCAATAAAAGACATATTAGTTGATATTGCATCTGAAACAGCAAAGAAAATTATTTTCCCTCAGCAGTAGCTTCTATAACTAGCAATTTATAACCTGGACATTTATCAAGTCCACATTTATATGGTTTATTTTTTACCCAACATTTAGGACAAGTTTCATGTAACTTCTTACCTGCTTGTGGTGAAAAATTACTCACTGACTGCTCTTGAACTGGTACTTCTTGAGCAGTTTCTAATGGTACAAACATTTCACTACTAACTAACTTAATATCTGCTCTTGATATAACTAAACTATAATATGGGTTGTGATTTTTCTTAAGATACTCTACTACTGGGTTGCATATTTCTTCTAATTCTTGAATCTCTTTTTCTTTGTTCATGGTTTTCCTCCTTATAAAATTACTGAATCTGTTCTGAATCTGTATCCTGGTGTTAATAGCCTGTCAATTCTAAAATGTCTTAAGAAGCCTTCTTTGACTTGTCCTATAACTTTAGGAATAATCATTTCATTAAATGGGTTAAATATTCTCCAGTTAACTGTTATAACTGATAGAAAATTCTTTCCTATGCCTTTGTAATACAACTTTTATTCACTCCTTTAATTAAATTTGCTTGTACACTTTCCAACTCTTATAATTAAAGTATCAGTTTGACAGAACTGAAATATTTATGAAAGGTGGTGTTACATATGAATTTAAGACCTGTTTCATCAAGTCGAATGAATGCAGTTGGTTGGGAAAATAACACAATGTATATTAGATTCAAAAATGGTTCTGTTTACGCATATATGAATGTGTCTGAATCACAATATACTGATTTTATTAATTCTCCATCTTTAGGATCTGCTTTAGCTCAATTTGATAAAGTTCATCCTTATCATAGAGTTTAATCTCTTAGTGATGGCTAATTGGTACTTAGTCATCGCTTTTTAGTGGTATGCCTATTTCATCCCTAACTAATTTAATGCAACTATCTGTGATAATTATGGTACAGTGTGAATCCCAATTATTTTTCAGATATTCCACTAATGGTTCAGATAACTCCTTTAGTTTTTCAATTTCCGGATTATTCATTTATTGCCACCCTTCTTTTTTAAAAGTTCTAAATAGTATTCATCTGCCTCATTCACTTTTGGGTTCCTCCTTAACATATAATTCTTTGTAAGATACACCTAAGCCATTACAAAGCTTACTTATAGTCATAGGTCTTACCTTGTCCACATTTCCATTAACAAGTCTTGATATTTGAGTTTTTGACATTCCTGTCTTTTCTGCAAGTTCTGAATAACTGATTCCTTTTTCAATTACTATTTCTTTTAATCGTTCAACATTTAGTGCCATTTTTCTTTCACCTCCGTCCTTTCTATATTTTCATTATAATTACTTTGTTTTCAGATTGAAACATTGATATAAGATAGTTATATGAAATTATCTTTATTTTCCTTAATATTCCTTTATTTATCTCTATTTTAATCAAATTTAAAATAATTCTATTTTTGAAAACTTTTTTGTGTTTTTATGTCATTAATTTAAATAGTTGAATTTTATTTACAATAGTTTACTTTTTTTAACTTTTGTTATATACTTATTTAAGAGGTGAAAACAATGAATTTTATTGATAGATTAAAAAATTATATGAATGAAAACAATTTGAAGCAAATAGATTTATCTGATAAGACTGGTATGAGTAGAGGAAGTATAAGTAATATACTTAGTGGAAAGAGAACTCCAAATGAAAAAATGCTTACAGTATTAAGCGAAATGAGTGGTAAAAGTATAAACTGGTGGCTCTATGGAAATGAAATACGTAACAATTTAGATTCTCTAAACAAATTAATTGATTTATTCATTTCTAATGGAGATATAAAAGCAGATGGTTCTTATGATGAAGATACTAAAAATATATTACATACTATGCTAGATAAAGAAATACGTGTAAAATTGCAAAATAAAAAGGCTTAACTCACTTGTTAGCCTTTATTTTTTTGATTATTTCTAAAAGAAACTTGTCTGCTTCATTCACTTTTAAACATCCCCCACTGATAATAATATCGCTTTAAATGATAAAATCATTATAGCACATGCGAACACTTGTTTGCAATATTAATATATATTGGTAATATTTTAACATTGTAAACATTATGTGCCTTGCTGTAAACTTATTATACACCCAAAAAGGTTGTATATATTACAACATTTCCCCATAATAGGACACTTTAAAAAGAGAGGTGCTAACTTTGCTGAGGTGCAAAAGAAGAATAAGAGGTCTAAACCAATCACAATTAGGGAAAAGAATACGAAAAAGTAAAAGTTATGTTAGTAGGTTGGAAAGAAAAGTAAAAGGATATGAGCCAAATTTGCATATGATAAAAAAACTAGGTAAAGAATTGGAATGTTGCCCTATAGAATTATTTGTATTTTTTGCAGATATTGATTGTAAATATTTTAAAAAATCAGATTTGCTTTAAAATATTCAATTTACAAAACTGTCCCTAAAATGATTATAATATAGCCTTTTTTACACTAAAATGATTATGTAATAGTCATTATGTAACAATATGCTCCTGTATAATTATAATTAAAAGAATATAAGGAGCATATGACATTGTTAGGTGAAAGAATTAAATTACTTAGAAATGAACAGGGAATTACACAAGACCAACTTGCAGAATATATAAACGTATCTAGATCAAGCGTAAACGGATATGAAAATGGTGGTGTTGAACCTAGTTTAAGTGTTCTAGTTAAGCTAGCTGATGTATTTAACGTTAGCTTGGACTATCTATTAGAACGAACCGAAGAAAAGCATAATATTAATCTACTAAATCAAGATGCCAAAGACTTTTTACTTAAAGTAATTGAACTTGCAAATGATTATAAAATAAAAAAGAAGTAATCTATATAACTTAATGTATAAGATTACTTCTTATTTTTTATTTTTTAATCTTTATTGATTTTTTATTAATGAACTCTAAAGGATTAAAATCTTCAAAGCCATCCTGTAGGTCTTTGGTGAACATATTAACATAGTTTCTAACCATATCCATGTCACTATGGTTAAGTGTCTTCTGTAACTTAAATATATCCCCTCCATTAAGTATCCATTGCTTAGAAAAAGTATGTCTCCACCTATGAATACCTGTCTTTTTAACGCCTCTAGAATGATTATAACGCCTCATGCTGCTATCTATACTATCTCTATTCATTTGGTCACCATAAGCAGTACAAAAAGCATAATTTTCTTCATTCCCTTCTCTTATAGCTAAAAATTCCCTAAGAATAGGCTTTAATGATGGAGTTATTGGAATTGCTAAAGGTCTTCTGTTTTTTGTAGTTCCTAAAAACAATAGGTTATTATCTAGATCTATATCTTTGATTTTTAAATTTCTTATGTTGGAGCATCTCATGCCTGTAGAGTAAAGTAAATTGCATATGGTCCAGTTCCTAAACTCTACAAAACTACAATTACTTTTATTTGGTTTTTTGAGTAATATCTTAACTTCATCTTCTGTATAAGTTTCTATTACTGGCTTATCATATTTTACTAAAGCAATATGAAATTTTTCCATATACCCTAGCTTCATGAAGTAATATAAAATTGTTTTTAATCCTCTAAGATAAGTATTTATAGTTATATCCTTTATATTCAATTCATTCTGGCAACCTACAATAAAATTATCTACTATAGACTTTGTAATATCCTTTATAGGCATCTTAGGCTTAATAAATTTATAAATAGTTCTAACTGTATTATCATAAAATTGTATAGTAGCAGGTCTAAAGTTTCTAGTCCTACAATAGAAAATAAATTCATCATAACCTCTATCAAAAGTTATACTTTTTGTATTAATTTCAATCATTTTTCTTTTCAAAATATATACCACCTTTATAAAAAATGCACGCACGTTTTAAGTATTTCTACAAAATAAACGTGCGTGCAAATTTAATCCTTTAGGTGGTTTAAACCTTGTAATCAATGCAGGTGACGGGACTTGAACCCGTACGTTATTCAACACACGCCCCTCAAACGTGCCTGTCTGCCAGTTCCAGCACACCTGCAAAATATTAATTAACTTCTTAATCATAATTCATTTTTCTTAAAATTTCAAGTGAGTTTCATAAAATATTTAAATTAATTATTAATTAATAAACTACTAATTAGTGCACTTTTAAAAAATAATAATTTACAAACTATAAACTATATTTTCTAAAAGTGCCTAGTTTTAAAAATGTACACTTACCAAGCTTTGGATTGATTTTATTATTTTATTACTATTAAAATACTTTTCGTCTTTTCTGTAAAAATATTTATATATAGAGTAATAAGTATTTACTTTATCTACATACTTTTTTGTTTCTCCAAAAGGTATATAATCTATACTTTTTCCATCTGAAGAATATTTTTCATTGTCCAGCCATGACTGCACATTTGTCGGCCCTGCATTATAAGCCGCAATTGTTAAATCTAAATCTTTATTAAAAGTATCATTTAATCTTCTAAGATACCAGCATCCCATTCTTATATTATATTCTTCATCATATAAATCTTCTTTTGAAAATGTACTATAACCCATTTCTTTGGCTGCCCATGCCCCTGTTTCAACAGTTATTTGCATAAGTCCTACAGCATTTTTATGCGAATGTGCATTATCATCAAATTTACTTTCAGTTTTTATTACAGCTAATACAAACAGCGGATCTAAATCGTATTGAGAACTATATAAATCTACATACTCTTTATATTTATAAGGAAAAAAATTTTCTTTTACAACATATCTACAACCTATGCCAATTACTACTAAAGCTATTAATAATAACATCACTTTACGCAAGGTCTTTCTCAAAAATTTCATTATCGTCTCCTTAATTTATACATATTCTAAAAATAATATA
The DNA here is from genome assembly GCA_031292145.1 of Clostridium sp. Classification (GTDB taxonomy): domain Bacteria; phylum Bacillota; class Clostridia; order Clostridiales; family Clostridiaceae; genus Clostridium. The sequence goes on from JARLHR010000091.1 coordinate 124,646, forward strand.
TCACATGCTACTAAATCTATTTCGCATTACTGACCTACTACCTTCTTTCATATGCCTTAGCTTATTAATTTCATAAAATCAATTAAATCATAAACCTGCTTTTGAGTTTCCATTAATTCACCATTATTATCAATAATAATATTGGCAAACTCCTTCTTTGCTTCTAACGACATTTGAGCATTTATTCTGGTTACGGCATCAGGCTTACTTAATTTATCTCTACTCATAACTCTTTGTATTTGTACTGAGTTATCTACACAAACAAGTATTATATAATCCATTTCATCTTGCATATTATTTTCTATTAACGTTGGTGCATCTATTATTACTATTTTTTCACCTTTTTTCTCATAAGACTTTATATTTTCCTCTAAAGTCTTCTTAATATAAGGTATAATTATATTTTCATATTTTATTCTTTCCTTTGTGAATCTAAAAATATGATTTCCAAATTCCCTTCTTCTAAATTCTCCTCTCCAATCAAAGAACCCTGATCCAAATTGTTTACGAACCATTTCTAATATTTGAGGATTCTTTTCAATTACTTCTTTAGCTATAACATCTGCATCTATAACTTTAAATCCTTCATTTCTCAGAATATTACATACAGTACTTTTTCCTGTACCAATTCCACCTGTTAAACCAATTTTAATCATTTTTACATAAACCACCCTTTATTCAGTTTACAGTTAACAATTTGCAGTTAACAGTTAATAATAAGTAGAAAATCCTTAAGGATTTTCTACTTAATCTTTAGTATTTTAAGCTTACTTTGCATCATACCATGTGTTCCCGAAATTAACATCTACGTCAAGTGATACTTTCAATTTAATTGCATTTTCCATTTCATCTGCAACTAATTTTTTAACCTCTTCAAATTCATCCTTTTTAACATTTAATATAAGTTCATCATGAACTTGAAGAATTAATTCGCTTTTAAAATTCTTTTCATTTAACTTATTATAAACATTAACCATTGCAAGCTTTATGATATCAGCTGCACTTCCTTGAATAGGCGCATTCATTGCTAATCTATCTCCTAAAGCTTTTACTATTTTATTTGAAGATTTTATTTCTGGTATGAATCTTCTTCTATTTAAAATTGTTAGTACATAACCTTTTTCTTGAGCTTCTCTAACTACATTTTCTAAATATTCCTTTATCTTTGGATATCTCTCTAAATAGATTGCCATATATTCTTCTGCTTCTTTTTTTGAAATTTTCAAGTCTTCTGCCAAACTAAATGCACTTATTCCGTATACTATTCCAAAGTTTACAGCTTTTGCTCTACTTCTCATAAGAGAAGTCACCTCATCTATTGGCACTTTAAAAACTTCTGAAGCTGTCTTTGTATGAATGTCACTATGATGCTCAAATGCATCTATCATATTTTCATCCCCTGCTATATGAGCTAAGATTCTTAATTCTATTTGAGAATAATCACATGAAACAAGTATATCCGTTTCCTCCATAGGAATAAATACTTTCCTTATTTCTCTACCCATTTCATATTTAATCGGAATATTTTGCAGATTAGGTTCTGTACTTGATAATCTTCCTGTTGTAGTAACGGTTTGATTGAAATTTGAATGAATATGTCCATCTTCATCAATTACATTTTTTAATCCCTCTACATATGTAGAATTAATTTTTGTAATTTGTCTATAATACATTATCTTAGGAATTATTTCATGTTTATCAATTAATTTTTCTAAAACCTCTTGATTAGTTGAGTATCCAGTCTTTGTTTTCTTAATTACTGGTAAATCTAATTTTTCAAAAAGTATTTTTCCTAATTGCTTAGGAGAACTTATATTAAATTCCTCTTCTGATAATTTATATATTTCATTTTGAGTTTCTTCTATTTCTTTTTTAAACTTTACCTGTAACTCATCTAACATACCCTTATTTATGTTAAATCCAATGCTCTCCATAGACGAAAGCACATAAATAAGAGGATGTTCAACTTCATAATAAAGTTTATCCATATTTTCCTTATGAAGGTTTTCTTTTAACTCTTCATAAATTGCTGGCAAGTAACTAGAAAGAATTCCTTTGATGTTCTCATTTTCACTATTTGGATTATCTCCAATATAATGATTAACAAGTTCTAAAATTTCATATTTACTCTTCGATGAGTCAATTAGATAAGCTGCTATTGCTGTATCAAAATCAAATCCCCTAATTTCAATTTTATTCTTATTTAAAAAAGTAACAAAGTTTTTACCATCGTGAATTACTTTCTTAATATTTTCATCTTCCATTAAAGTTCTTAAAGCCCCTAAAGCCTCTTCTTTATTTCCTAAACTTATTTCTTTAAAGTTTATAATGGTTCCAATATTTTCTTCACCTAAAATTAAGTATTCAAGTTCTAATTTAGAATATATAGATGCATCTGTTAGAGTATAATCTATATAAATTCTATTTTTCTTCGCTAAAAATAATTCCTTCATTTCCTTTAGAGAATTTATATTTTTAACTTGAACTTTAGATTCTTCTGAAACTGTATCATCTTTAAATTTTGATAAAATTGATTTCATTTCAAGTTTAATAAGCATTTTTTTAATTTCTGATATATTTTCTTTGCCACTTAAGTTAATATCATCTAAAGTTAAATCAATTGGAAGTTCTCTCATTATAGTAGCAAGTTTTTTAGAGAATATTGCCTGCTCAACGTTATTTTCTAAATTTTCCTTAAGTTTTTTTCCTGGAATATTATCTATATTGTTTATTACTTCCTCAACAGAACCATATTCTTTTATTAGTTTAAATGCAGTTTTTTCTCCTACACCAGGAACTCCTGGAATATTATCAGATTTATCCCCCATAAGACCTTTAACATCTATAAATTGATTTGGAGTTACTTCAAATTCATCTATAAAGGTCTTTCTATCATATACTGCTGTTTCACTAACTCCCTTTTTAGTAATTATAACCTTAGTGCTATCTGATGCTAACTGAAGTGCATCCTTATCTCCTGTAACTATGGCTACTTCTGTATTATTGTTCTCTGCAAACTTAGATACAGTACCAATTAAGTCATCAGCTTCAAAGCCTTCTATTTCAAAAATCTTTATGCCCATAAACTTAAATAATTCTTTAATTATTGGAAATTGCTCTGCAAGTTCAGGCGGCATCTTATTTCGTCCTGCTTTATACTCCGAATACTCCTTATGCCTAAAGGTTGGAGCCTTTAAATCAAAGGTAGCTATTATAGCATCTGGATTAACTTCTTCCTTCATTTTAAATAACATATTTATAAAACCATAAATGGCATTAGTATTTATTCCGTCACTATTAGTAAGAGGAGGCAAGGCATAAAAAGCCCTATTCATAAGTGAATTAGAATCTAATATTAATAATTTTTTCATTAAAAACCTCCTAGAGTTATCATAAAATTTATTTTATTAATCATAATAATTATAATTTTTCTTCATTTCCAGTTATTATTCATCCCCATTATACTATATTGTATAACTCAAAGTATATATATAAGTGCAATATTACAAATACATAATAATACAGGATTGTTTCAAAACATTTTACATCTTGAAACAATCCTGTATTATGTATTTTTTTATGTGCCTTAATTTTTTGATTTACTTCTTTGCTTATTGTCATAATATGTCTTTAATTCATTATTTAGTGACTCTATAATATTATTATATTTCAATTTAAAGTTACGTCTAGCCATAAATCGTTGAACCCATAATGACATATATCCAAAAAACTTATCTGATGTTTGTTCTTCTTCAAACTCTAATTTAGTTGTACCATCTTTTTGTCCTTTGAAATTGTATGTTGAAATACAATTTGAGTAACTTGTTGATGTAGTAATTTGATACTTTTCATTCTTTTTATATTCTGTTATTTCAACTGTACATTCTATTGGATTTGCTCCTCCAGAATTTATTTTTTTTTGAATTTTGCATCCTGTCGCATCTTCTTCATTAAAATCAGAAAAATCTTTTTTTGCATATTTAATGAAAACATGAAATACATCTTCTGTTGGATAGTTTAATATACCAATAGCCTTCATTTTGGCTTCCCTCCCTAGAGAACTTTGTTTATACCTATCTTCCTGTGAAATACTCTATACCTATTGCTTCACGAACTTCCTTTAAAGTATTCGCTGCTACAGCTCTAGCTTTATCACTGCCATCCCTTAACATCTTATATACAGCATCAATATCTTTTTCAAACTCTAATCTTCTGTTTCTTATTGGCTCTAATTCAGCTTGAAGAACTTCATTTAGATATCTTTTCACTTTCACATCACCAAGACCACCACGTTTATAATGTTCCTTCATTTCTTCTACTGCATTCTTATCAGTAGCAAAAACATCTAAATAAGTAAATACTGTATTTCCTTCTATTTGACCTGGATCTTCAACTCTTATATGATTAGGATCTGTATACATTGACATGACTTTCTTTTTAATCGTATCTGCATCATCAGATAAATATATACAATTACCTATTGATTTACTCATTTTAGCTTTACCATCAGTGCCTGGTAATCTTCCCGCATTTGAACTTGGTAATACTGCTTCTGGCTCAACTAAAACTTCTCCATATATTGAATTAAAACTTCTAACTATTTCTCTAGTTTGTTCAATCATTGGCAATTGATCTTCTCCAACTGGAACTGTATCTGCCTTAAAAGCTGTAATATCAGCCGCTTGACTTACTGGATAAATAAGAAATCCTGCTGGAATACTGTTTTCAAAGTTTTTTTGTTTTATTTCTTGCTTAACTGTTGGATTTCTTTCTAATCTTGATAAAGTAACAAGATTTAAATAATGCATTGTTAGTTCATTTAATTCCGGTATTTGTGATTGTATAAATATATTAGATTTATTCGGATCTATTCCAACTGCTAAATAATCTAAAGCAACTTCCGTTAAACTATTTCTTATTTTTTCGGGATTTCTTGCATTATCGGTTAATGCTTGTTGGTCGGCAATCATTATAAAACTTTCATATAATCCTGATTCTTGAAGTACAACTCTATTTTTTAAAGAACCTATATAATGTCCTATATGTAACTTTCCAGTTGGTCTATCTCCTGTTAATATTGTTTTTTTGCCCATTAAAAATTCACTCCTAAACTGTAAAACAAACTAATCTTCTATTTTTGCTTTACTTTCAACTACTTTGTTAATAACTTCTACCCTCTTGTCACCTAAAACATTAGCAATCTTTACTGACATGCTTTTCTCCTTGTAAATCGCATCTTTATTAGCATCAACAATTTTCATGATTCTTTCTTCCATTTTTTCATAAGAAATTAAATCATCATAATATGTATCTACAATATCCTTTAAACATGTTGCTAATTCTCTTGGGTTTCTATAAACTGCTCTCATCTCTAACTCCTTAATATAAAAAAATAATTTTTATCTGATGTTTAGCTTCTCTAAATTCCCGCTATGCTAACTAAACAAGACTATAAGAACATAGATAGGCTTAACTAAGACACATGAAAGAAAATAATAAACAAACATAACAGTATATTATTTTTTGATTGTGCCCAAATTCAGTCAAAGTATAAACTCCAGCTGAAAAGTTTAATTATTTAAATTTTCTTGATAATTATATTATGACCTATTTACTGCAATCTAGTAAATAAGTTTCGATTTATTATATCATTATATAATAAAAAATTCCATATTCATAAATATAGGCTATCTTAAAAACCATATTTTAAGATAGCCTATAAAACTCTAACTTCTAGACTATTTTAGTAATTAGGCACATGAAAGAAAATAACAAGTCCAAAATGCTATGGTTATTTTTTTGATTGTGCCTTATTTAATGCTAATTGTAAAATCATTAGGAACTATCATTACAATACACTTAGCACGTTTTACCACACTATTCGTTACTGATCCAATAATTCTGGTTAACCCTCGTTTTGTAGACTTTGTCATAACGATTACACCTATATTTTCTTCCTGTGCCTTTTTTATAATTTCATCTCCTGGGTATCCAAAAGTAAAAAACGTCTCGACATTATAATCTTTCATTTTTTCTTTAGCTGCTTCTAATATTTCTTCCCCTAATTCTTGAGCAAACTTAATTTCATCAGCAACTATCATCTCATTAATTAGCACTAATTCTTTGATATTCATTATAATAATATCAACTGAATCTTTGGGAAATATCTCTTTCACGAAATCTAAAGAATGCATACTCTTTTCTGTTCCATCAATAGGTATTAACACTTTCCTCTTGTCCATATATACTCCCCCTTAAATATCTAGATACTATATTATTCTACACAATAATAATAATATCCTCTTTTATATATATTCAATCTATAATTTTTTACTATATAAAAATATAACTATAAATATGTTATAAGATTTTCAAAATTTTATAACATATTTATAGTAAAAAATAGATCCATACTAGAAAGTTATCAAAACGATTTTAAGCACAATCAAAAAATAATAGACAAGCATACTGGTCTATTATTTTTTTGATTGTGCCTTAATCTTATTGATAAGAACAGTTTATAATTTCACCTTTTACTTCTATTCGATAATTTCTCCATTAGTTGAAATAGTTACTATTTGCCAAGGAATCATCTTTTCACTTTCCTTTAATGCGTTCTTAACTGCATTTACTATTCCTCCACAGCAAGGAACTTCCATTCTTACTACTGTAACACTTTTTATATCATTCATTTTTAAAATCGCTGTAAGCTTTTCTGAGTAATCTCCTTCATCAAGTTTCGGGCAGCCAATTAAAGTAATTTTATTTTTCATAAATTTATTATGAAAATCACCATATGCATACGCTGTACAATCTGCTGCTATAAGTAAATTAGCATTATTAAAGTATCCTGCATTTGGTGGCACAAGTTTAATTTGCACTGGCCACTGATTTAATTGTGAAGTTATTTCATTATTACTAGTTTCACTTTTAACTTGTACTTTATTGTGATTTATTACCCCAGATTGTGCTCCTGGACAACCAAAATGCATTTTTTTATTTACTTCTGTACTTTGTTGCTCCATTCTTCTTTTTTCCATATTGATTTTTACTGCTTCTTCATCATAAGGATCAGCTTCACGTTCTTCAAAAGTAATAGCACCAGCTACGCATGAAGGAAGACAATCCCCAAGTCCATCACAGTAATCATCGCGTAATAATTTTGCTTTTCCATTCACTATTCCAATAGCACCTTCGTGACAAGCACTTGCGCATAGTCCACACCCATTACATTTTTCTTCATCTATCTTTATAACTCTTCTTATCATAAAATTTCACCATCCTAATATTATTTTATAATTATTTAAATTTGCGTCCTTCATAATTAATTTACTCTATGGTGCTATTATACATAAATTATCACATCATTTCTGTTTCATTTGAAACAAATAAAGCATATGAAAATAATAAATTATAAGGTAAGATAAAAAATATCATTTAAAAACTAAATAGTTCCACTTTTACAAAATATGCTATAATTAATTTATTATAGGAAGTAAAAGTCAATTGATGATTATTTTAATTTGGGGATGATAAAAAATGATTAAAGCAGTTGTGTTTGATATGGATGGATTGATGTTTGATACAGAAAGGCTAACAGTTCAATCTTGGGACTATGCTGGAGAAAAAATTGGCATGGGTAAAATGGGACACATGGTTTATAAAACTTTAGGTATGAATATTGAAAGTTCAAGGAAGATTTTTATTCAAGAGTATGGTGACAAGATTGTTGAAGAAGATTTATCTGAGCATGCAAGAGAATTTTTTAATAATTATTTTAATGATCATGGTATGCCCTTAAAATCAGGTTTAATCGAATTGCTAAGTTACTTAAAAGCGAATAACTATAAAATAGCAGTTGCAACATCATCAAATAAAGAAACTGCACTTAATCATTTTAAAAGAGCCAATATTACAGAATTTTTTGATGTAATAGTTTGTGGAGACATGATTAAAAATAGTAAACCTGCACCAGATATTTATTTAAAAGCAAGTGAGCTATTAGGACTAATGCCCTCGGAATGTTTAGCCCTTGAGGATTCTCCAAATGGAATTCGTTCTGCATTTTTAGCAGGGTTACAACCAGTAATGATACCTGATTTAATTGAACCTACAAAAGAAATAATCGATTTGCTGCATTCTAAGTTAGCAAATCTCAATGAAGTAATTAATCTACTTGATACTAAATGTAGTTAATAGTTTTCTTGTGCTGTAAATTAATAAAATTACATAGATATCATTCTCTATTCAACATATTTTGAGAAGTCTTGTAAAAATCATAATGCTACTCAGTTTTCGTGAATCATCCACTTTAGAGAGAGCAGTAGTACATTTATACTACAACAGACATGTAAATGTCTGTTGTATCTTCACTATCCACTTTAAAACCAAAACGTTCATATAGACGTTTAGCTGAACTTCCTTGTAGTACATTTAATGTCACGCGTTTTCCTATTACATAATCTTGTTTAAGAAAATATTATAACCATTATAACTCCTTTGTCTTAATTTATATCTTTTCTTATGGCATTTTAATCAGAGGTATCCAACAATTTAGATATTCTAGCAATTAGTTCAGCCAGAAAAAACTGTACAAAAATATCTATACATAATTACTAGACTTTGGGCGGATGTCTACACTAGAAATCAAATACATTTGTGTGAAGCAGGCATTCGAAAATTTCGATGCTAAAAGCACTTAGAGGTAGGTTGTTCCACTTTTGCTTGTCAAGCCTAGTGGCTGGAGCAAGCTAAAGTGGGGGCAACCTGCCTCTTAGTGCTTTCAGCGAAATTTTCATAGCCCTGTGGAACACAAATGTATTTGATTTCGGTAAATTAGCACATAAGTCTAGTTCCTATGTTGGTTATCTATAAATCAAAGTTAAATTTTTCATACTTAAGTCAAGTATCTTAGCAGAATGAGTTAAAGCCCCAACAGATATATAATCTACCCCAATCTCTGCTATTTTCCCAATATTATTTAATTCTACATTTCCCGAAAATTCTATTAAAGCCCTTTTATTTATAAGCTTCACTGCTTCTCTTGCCATATCTAAACTCATATTATCTAACATTATTATATCTGCTTCTGCATCTAGTGCTTCCTGCACCATATCAAGGTTCTCCGTTTCAACTTCAATCTTTCTAACAAATGAGGAATTTTTTCTTGCAAGTGTAACCGCATTATTTATTCCGCCCGCTGCGCTTATATGATTATCCTTAAGCATAACTCCATCAGACAAATTGAATCTATGATTACACCCGCCACCAACTTTTACTGAATGCTTTTCTAATATTCTAAGATTTGGTGTTGTTTTTCTAGTGTCCAACAACTTTGCATTTGTATGGCTTATTTCCTTTACAAATTTATTAGTTAATGTAGCTACTCCACTCATTCTTTGTAATAAATTTAATGCCACCCTTTCACCAAGTAACAAATTTCTGGTACTGCCCTTTAAAAATCCAATTTTCTCTCCTGGATATACCTTATCACCATCACCTTTATATAATTCTACGTCCACATTCCCCAATATATCAAATACTCTTTTAAACACATCTAGACCCGCAATTACTCCTTCTTCTTTGCATAATAATTCTACGGTCGCAGTACTTTTTTCATCTATAATTGAGTTTGTTGTTATATCCTCATTTGGTATATCTTCAATAAGGGCCTCTTTTATTATTTTATCTACAACTAAGTAATTCACGATCTAACTTTCCCCCTTTCTCATTTATCACTTTCATAGCTAATTCCTTATTCTCATTTGCTATTTCTTCAATAGATCTATTTAGTTTGTCCACAACCGAAACTTTAATTTCCAAATAATCCACAATATTATTAATATAATTTGCAGCTCTCCTTGAAAATACAAGCCCCTCAAGTAATGAATTACTAGCAAGCCTATTAGCCCCATGTACTCCCGTGCAGCTTGTTTCTCCTACTGCATATAAATTTTCCATAGACGTTTTAGAATTCAAATCGACTTCTATTCCACCCATAAAAAAATGTTGAGCCGGAGAAACTTTAATGTATTCTTTTGTTATATCTGTTCCCCTAGTTAAGCATTCATTATAAATAGTTGAAAATCTATTCTTTATATAATCTTCTCCTAAAAATCTTATGTCTAAATTTACATAAGGTGTCTCAGTTTCTCTAATTTGATCATATACAGCTTGTGATACAACATCTCTTGGTAAAAGTTCATTTATAAATCTTTTTCCATATATGTTAGTAAGAATTCCACCTTCCCCACGTAAGGATTCAGATATTAAGAATCTTCTTTGATTTTCTCCATCTTTATAAAATGCTGTAGGATGAATTTGAATGTAATTCAAATCTTTTAAATTAACATCATGCTTTATTGCTGCTGCTATTCCATCGCCCGTTAATATTCTCTGATTTGTTGAGTTATTATATAATCCACCTATACCACCAGTTGCAAGTACCACGGCTTTTGCATATACATTTATTTGCTCATTTTCTTTTACTAATATAGCCCCAATACATTTCCCTTCATCTTCCATAATGTCTATAAAATAGGTGTTTTCATAAACATTTATATTATCCTTTTCTTTTACTTTATCAATCAAAATTTTAGCTGTGCTTTCCCCTGTATTATCTTTTGTGTGAACTATTCTACTTATAGAATGTGCACCTTCTTTTGTATAATTTAAGCTGCCATCTTGATTTTCATCAAAGTTAAGCCCCATTTCTATTAATTTTTTTACATTGTATATAGATTCAAAAGCTAAAACTTTTACTGCATCTACATCATTTTTATATTGTCCAGCTTTTAATGTATCTTCTATATAAAGCGGAATATCAGCTTCGCCCCTTGCAACAGATATTCCACCTTGTGCTAAATAAGTATTACTGCAATTCATTTTATCCTTACATACAACTAAAACATTTAAGCTACCTCTTAAATTTAATGCACAATAAAGGCCTGATACCCCTGAACCTATTACTAATACATCAACAAATTTATTCATTTCTAATCGCCTTATTTTCAGCTTCTGAAGATCCTAATTTATGCATATTTTCTAGACATCTTAAAGCTTTTTTCCTAATATCTTCATCTAAAATTATTTCATTACTCATATTTACTAGGGCATCATGTAAATTTTCAAGGGTTGTCTTCTTCATATCTTGGCAACATATGCTATCCCCTGGAATAAAAAAGCTTTTATTGGGATTTTTCTTTTTCAATCCGTGTAAGATCCCTTCCTCTGTAGCTATTATAAATTCATTTCCTTCATCTTTAGTTGCATAATCTATTATTCCACTGGTACTTCCTATATAATCTGCAATATCTCTAATTTCTTTTGTACATTCTGGGTGTACTAATACTTTAGCATCTTTATGTTTTTCTTTTTCTTTTAATATGTCTTCTCTACTGATCTTATTATGGCATCTGCAAAATCCATCCCACAATATAAATTCCTTTTCTGGAAAGAACTCTGAAATATATTCACCTAAATTTCTATCTGGTAAAAACATTATTTGCTTATTAGGTATATTTTTTAATATCTTTAATGCGCTTGAAGATGTTACAGCTAAATCGCAATGAGCCTTTACATTAGCTGTTGAATTTATATAACATACTACATAAGCCTCTGGATATTTTTCTTTTAATTCTAACAAAGCTTTACCACTAGCCATGTCTGCCATAGAGCATCCTGCACTAGGACATGGCATTAAAACTTTTTTATGAGGTGATAAAATTTTCGCACTTTCCGCCATAAATCTAACCCCACAAAACATTATAACTTCTTCCTTGCAATCTCTAGCTATTTCACTTAAATAATAAGAATCTCCTACATAGTCTGCTAACTCTTGTATAACTCCTGGTTGATAATAATGAGCTAGAATAATTGCATTTTTTTCCTTCTTTAGTTTTAATATTTCCTGAACTAAATTTGTCGTCATATTTACACCTCTTTAAAATTATATATTACAGGTGTATATACACCTTATTGATAATTATATCACATAAAATTCTATCTTCAACTTATAGTTAAAATATTTTATTGCCTTATTTGCATATTACAGATTTAAGTCACAAAATTATCCAACTTAGGCACATGAAAAAAATAACTATCTCCAACTTATTGGAGATAGTTATAAATGAAAAATATTTTATTTTAAGTTTTCTGTCATGCTACTTAATTGTTCCACCGCATATACTGAATCTTGAATAGTAGAAGAAACTGCTTCCATAGCCTTAGATTGCTCTTTAGTTGTTTCAAGAGTTATTTTAGCATTTTTTATAGTTCCATTAACTGATTCTTGTATTTTATTTGTTAAATCCGAAATGCTTTTAGCTGTTTCTTTAGAAGTTTCTGCTAAATTTTTTATCTCTTTTGCAACAACAGAAAATCCTTTTCCAACTTCTCCTGCTTTAGCAGCTTCAATTGAAGCATTAAGCCCCAACATTTTAGTCTGAGCTGCTATATTTTTTATTGCATTTAGTATGCTATTGATTTGTTCTGTTATTACACCTACTTGAGTTATTTCAGTATTCAGTTCCTCCTGTTGAGATGAAATATTGTTAGCTGAAGCTGAAAGTTCTTCTATTGTCGCTGATACTTGCATAAAATTATTAGACAATTTTTTTGAAATTAAATCTAATTCAATTCCATTATACCCATTTTTAGCAAGAGCATTTACAACAATAAATAGTACATTGGCAGCTTTTTCTATATGCTTTAAATCTACTATATTAACTTCCTTCGATGCACCTACAAGTCCATCCATATCTACGTCTATTTCTCTCGCAATTTGAATTACATCATGTTCTTTAGGAGATTCTGTTACCATTTGTCCCCCTAAAACTGTACCTATTAATTTTCCTTCTACAATAATTGGTGCCGCAAAATCCACAAGTCCTGCATGACATGATCCTATGAACGGTTTTCCCATTCTTGCAGCTTCTTGACCCATTCTATTATGGGAAGCTGCACATCTATCATCGCCTTTTTTAGTTGAGTGTATAAAGTTATCACAAAATCTTGTATAAGAACTTGGTTTTGTTACCGGAACCCCATTCTTATCCACTGTTACACTGGCACAATTCATTGCAAAAGCAAAATCATCTTGAAACTTTTGCAACAAATTAATATCAATTATATCCTTTATCTCTAATGCATCCATGTCTAATGTATTATTGTCTAACAATCTTATCATAAATTTTCTGCCCCTTTACGTATATTTTATTTAATTATATATAATAAAAATTTAACTTACTGTGTATGCTTTTAATTATCGACTTTTACTATGTTTTCTTGATACTTTTCTATTAAAATTTGTCTAAAATTATTTTAATAAAATTTCATAATATTTCTAATTTTTTATTGACAAAAAATAACTGCAGCTGTATTATTGTATTATTAACTTAATACAATAATGCAATAATACAATATAAAGGAGTGAGATTATGTCGTGGCATTTTAGTGATGATAGACCCATCTATGTGCAATTAATGGAGCAAATTCAACTACAAATTGTTTCAGGGGCATATAAGGCTGGAGATAAATTACCATCCGTGAGAGATATGGCGAGCGATGCTGCTGTTAATCCTAATACAATGCAAAAAGCACTAACCGAGTTAGAGCGTACAGGTTTAGTATTTAGTCAAAGAACAAGTGGTAGATTTATTACGGAGGACATTAATATGATTAAAAATATTAGAGATGGTCTAGCCCTGGATCAAATTGAGAAGTTTCTTTATAATATGAAAAAAATTGGCTATACAAAACAAGAAGCAATAGAACTTATAGAAATTATGTTTAAGGAGATGAAATAATGAATAATGCTGATAATAAAATATTGTCTGATTCTAGTGACGTTAATACAACATCTAATTTTACAAATAGCCAAATGGATAATAGTCCTATTTTAGAATGTAGAAATTTAGTAAAAACTTATGCCAATTCTGAAGCTTTAAAAGGTATCGATTTAACAATTAATCGAGGACGAATTGTCGGACTTTTAGGACCTAATGGAAGTGGAAAAAGTACCCTTATAAAACTTGCAAATGGACTTTTAACCCCATCAAGCGGAGAAATATTAATAGCTGGGAGTAAACCTGGAATTGATACAAAAAAAATTATTTCCTATCTTCCCGAAAGGACTTATTTAAATGATTGGATGAAAGTTTCTGATATTATTAATTTCTTTCAAGATTTCTATGATGACTTTAATCCTCAAAAAGCTTACAGCATGCTTGAAAAATTAAATATTAATCCTAACGATAAATTGAAAACTATGTCTAAAGGTACAAAAGAAAAAGTTCAACTTATTTTAGTTATGAGCAGGGAAGCAGATCTTTATTTATTAGATGAGCCTATAGCAGGTGTTGACCCTGCAGCTAGAGATTACATTTTAAACACAATAATCACTAACTATAATGAAAATGCTACTATTATTATCTGTACCCATATTATTTCAGATGTTGAAAGAATATTAGATGACGTAGTATTCATCTCATATGGAAAGATATTCTTAACTAAAAGTGTCGATGAAATTAGAGAAAATGAAGGAAAGAGCGTTGATGCTCTATTTAGGGAGGTATTTAAATGTTAGGGAAATTAATGAAGTATGAAATAAAAGCAACTGGTAGAATACTTATACCACTATACATTGCTTTATTAGCATTTGCTCTTATAAATAAAGTTTTTATTGGAACTGGATTGCATAGGCTTAATGGCTTTGGTTCAATTCCATTTATCCTAAGCATATTTGCATACGGAGCTACAATGGCTGCTGTTTTTATTGTTACTTTCTTTATAATCATTCAGAGATTTTATAAAAATTTACTTGGTGATGAAGGATATTTAATGAATACTCTTCCTGTAAGCACTATATCAAATATTACAAGTAAGCTTTCAATAGCAACTTTTTGGAATATAATAAGTGGAATTGTAGCTATACTTTCAATAATAATAATGGCCTTTGAACCTGTTACTTTTGCTAACTTTTTCGCTGAATTGTTTAACGCACTATCAAAAGTTAGTACTGAAATTGGTGGACAAATGCTTATATTAATTGTTGAAGTTATTGTTGCTATTTTAATTTCTCTAATAAAATCTGTGACTATGATTTATGCTTCAATCTCCATTGGACATTTATTTAGTAAGCATAAAATACTTTCAGCTTTTGGTGCATTTATAGTTTTAAATATTATTACTGGTGCAATTTCAGCAGTTTTGGGAATAACTTTTTCATATTCACACTATATAGATGCATTCCAAAATATGCACTCAATATTTCCTATTCACATGCTTTTAATATTTGGTATTTTATTTAACCTACTCTTTTTCATAATCTATTTTATAATAACTAACTATATATTAAAAAATAAATTGAATTTAGAATAATACTTATAAGGAAACCCATTGAGACGTTTATTTATTAAATGTTATTTAATTTATGATAAAGGATAATGTATTTAATTAGTTAAAAGTTAAGAACTAAGAGTTATGATGAAATCCCTTAACGGGATTTCTAAAAAATATTTTTATTGAAAATCCTGTGGTTTTTTTCATCAGCTCCTATCTCTTACTTCTTACCTCTTAACTAAATAAATGCTTTTTCTTAGATACAGTTCTAGTCGATACATCTCTTGCAAATGCCATTTCATGGGTAACTATTACCATTGTCATATCATAGCAAATATTTCTATACTGAATTATACCCTCAGCCTATATTATTGTTAATTCAAATACATTTGGTTTGTTTTATAAACACATTATCATTTTCATCATCAATTCATTGATAATGTATCAACTAAATAGCACTTTAATTAAAACTATAAATATGCTAAAATTATAATTTTTATTATAAAATATTATAAAATATTGACTTATTTTTAGTTTTATTAGATAATTATATATAAATTAATAGTTAGATAACTAGGATAGAGGCGCGAAATTTAAGAGTAATATTACTTTATCATAAGCAATACCAAGCAATATGAAAGGAACTTTCGCCGAAGTAAATAGTTAATTGCTTTAATGCTGTTTACTGGGCTTATGTAAAATATGCATAAGACTGTCACAAATTACTTTGTGGAGAGCTATTTTCAATGGAAATATACGGTTTTTTAATGCATTTTTTATATGCACTTTTCGTATTTATGTCATGAATATGCTTTCATGGCATTTTTTTATTGTCTAAATCTCATATGATCTCAGTTACCTACTTATCTAAAAATAAATATCATAAGGGAGAGTAAGTAAAATGGATGAACAAAATAATGAATTAAAAAGAGGTTTAAGTACAAGACATTTGAACATGATTGCTTTAGGTGGTTCTATTGGTACAGGTATATTTGTTGCCATGGGAGACACATTAAATCAAGCTGGACCTGGTGGTGCATTACTTGCATATGGAATAATAGGTATTATGGTATATTTTTTAATTACTAGTTTAGGTGAAATGGCAACACATATGCCCATCTCTGGTTCCTTCAGTTCATATGCTACTAAATTTATTGATCCAGCACTCGGTTTTGCACTTGGTTGGAATTATTGGTACAACTGGGCTATAACAGTAGCTGCAGAAATGGTTGCTGGTTCTTTAATTATGAAATATTGGTTTCCCGATGTAAGTGGATTTGTTTGGAGTATATTATTCTTGATAATAATAGTAGGTTTAAACATTCTCTCATCAAAAGCATATGGTGAATCAGAATATTGGTTTGCAGGAATTAAAGTAGTTACAGTTATTATATTTTTGATAATTGGGGTTCTAATGATTGTTGGTATAATGGGTGGAAGAGAAATAGGCTTTCATAACTACGTTGTAGCTGACGGGCCATTTCATGGTGGTATTAAATCTATCTTTGCTATATTTTTAATTGCTGGTTTCTCATTTCAAGGAACTGAACTTATAGGAATTGCTGCTGGTGAAAGTGAAAATCCTGATAAAACTATTCCTAAGGCCATAAAATCTATATTCTGGAGAATATTAATATTTTATTTAGGAACAATAATTATCTTGGGTGCTATAATACCATTTACTGAAGCAACTGTTGATACAAGCCCTTTCACAATGGTATTTGAAAAAGCTGGTGTAGCTGGTGCCGCTTCATTAATGAATGCCATTATATTAACTTCTGTATTATCTGCTGGTAATTCAGGTATGTACGCTTCAACTAGAATGCTTTTTTCAATGGCTAAAGAAGGTATGGCTCCTAAGATTTTTGCTAAAACCAATAAACGTGGTGTGCCTATAAATGCTTTGATTTTGACTACTATAGTTGCTTCTGCTTGTTTCTTAACTGGAATCTATGCAGAGAGTACAGTTTATGTATGGATAGTTGCTGCATCTGGGCTTGCTGGATTCATAGCTTGGGTTGGTATAGCTATATGTCACTATAGATTTAGAAAAGCATTTATTCATCAAGGTAAAGATTTAAATACCTTAAAATATAAGGCTATGTGGTATCCTTTTGGCCCTATATTAGCATTATTAATGTGTATAATTATAATTCTTGGTCAAGGATATTCATGCATAAAACCTGATGGAGTTGATTGGCAAGGCTTAATTGCTTCTTATATAGGAATTCCACTATTTGTAGGTTTATATGCATGGTATAAAATCAAACATAAAACTAAGGTTGTTCCTTTGGATGAAGTTGATTTAGATTTTAACTATAATACTATTAATACTATAAATGAAGAAATAACTGTAGATACTACTTTGCTAGATTTAAATTAACTTATTATTCTTATAACTAGAACAATCAAGGGTTAGCTTCTTTTAAGCTAACCCTTGGTTGTTTTTCGTTATTCATATATATCTAAATTCTAGAATAATTAAATATATATATTAATCTTAAGTGATTACTAAACTAGAAATAAGTAACATATTGTGTGGAGTGTTTCATTGGAATTTTAATGGTAATCGGAACACAATATGTTACTTATTTCGGTTAGCTATCACATAAGTTTAAATTCTAATTTGGATATCTATGTCTTTACCAATCTATTCATTAATTATATAAGGAACAGTAATAATTATTACATTTCTCATTTTTAATATAGATCTTCTTAAAAG
The DNA here is from genome assembly GCA_031292145.1 of Clostridium sp. GTDB lineage: Bacteria > Bacillota > Clostridia > Clostridiales > Clostridiaceae > Clostridium. The sequence continues at coordinate 142,707 of JARLHR010000091.1, forward strand.
AATAGATGTCTGATTGTGAAGTGTTTGATGCCACCATTTATGTATAATGAATTGAGGCATTACTATTGTAATTACTTCATGTTTTTGTAAATGTTTATGTTTTTCTTGTACATAAGCAAGTAACTTCTCATTAATATTTCTATATGGTGCATTCTCTATTACTAATTGTGCTGCTATTCCCAATTCATTATACTTTTCAATTAATTTTTTTGTTAATTCATCATCTGTACTCACATGATAAACTTCTATATTATCTCCAACCGTTAAAGCATAATTTAAACTTTTAATAAACGATTTGTTTATTGTTTGTACTGCAACAATAACATGTTTAGTTATAGCTTCCCTTACAATTAAACTTTCTAGTCCTGTTTCGATCTTTAAATTTTCTCTTACTTTAGTATAATGTCTTCTAACTCTTAACATTGCTGTTACAAATATTGGTATGCATACAAGTACAATCCATGCACCATGTGCAAATTTCTCAACACCTATTATTATGCAGGTTGCTGCTGTAACAGTTGCCCCTAAACCATTTATGAAAGCTTTATGTCTCCATCCAGCTTCTTTACCTTTAGTCCATTTCATAAACATTCCAAATTGTGATAAGGTGAATGATATAAATACGCCTACTGCATATAATGATAGTAATACATGTGTACTACCATCGGCAATGTAAACTAAAAATGAAGAAACTAAGAATAACAATACTATACCATTTGAAAAACTTAATCTTGTCCCTCTTTTTCCAAGTTGTCTTGGTACATATCCGTCTTTAGCTAATATTGATAATAGTAAAGGTAAATCTGAAAATGCAGTATTTGCTGCAAGAGTAAGAATTATAGCTGTTGTCGCTTGAATAACAAAGAACATTAAACTATTTTGTCCAAAAACTTGCATTGCTATTTGTGCGATTACTGTGACATCTTCACCTGGTGCTGCCTTATACATTGTTGAAAGGTATGATATACCTCCAAATATCATAAAAACGATACAAGCCAATGTACCTAATACTATTTTTGCATTTTTTTGAGCTGGATTTTTAAAGTTTGGTATTCCATCACTTACTGCCTCAATACCAGTTAACGCTGTACATCCAGACGAAAAGGCCTTTAAAAATAGCAATATAGTTAAATCGCCTGTAGCTTGTTTTATAGGGTATATTGGGATTGGATTTTCTTTTAACACCAAAACCTTAAACAGTCCTGTTATTATCATTATTACTACTGATAAAATAAATAAGTATGTTGGTATTCCAAATAATTTAGATGAATCTCTTATTCCCCTTAAATTCCCTAAAGTTATTAATCCTATTACGAAAATAGCTATTATTGCTTGGTATGGCAATAATGCTGGAAATGCAGATGTTATTGCAGCTGCGCCTGCACAGGTACTAACTGCAACTGTTAGTAAATAATCTATTATTAAAGATGATGCAGCTACTAATCCTGGTAACTTCCCAATATTTTGACTCGCAACAATATAAGATCCTCCTCCATGAGGAAAATTGTCAATTATTTGTCTATAGGAAAATACAATTATACCTAGTAATACTGTAATTGCTATTGCTATTTCAAGCATTGATCCATATGCACGTGCACCTAGTACAGGTATAAGAACCAATAATATTTCTTCACTGGCATAAGCTACTGATGAAATAGCATCACTTGATAATATCGGTAATCCCCAAACAACATTGAATTTTTCTTCAGCTAATTCTGTTGTCTTAAGAGCCCTTCCAATCAATAATGATTGAATTTTTTTTAACATAATTCTTCCCCCACTATGTATTAAAAATACTATGTATTATTAAATTAAATCATGTAATATTATAGGTAAAATATCTTTTAATCTTTTATCATATAATGTTACAATACTACAGATTATATCTTCTTATTTTCATACTGTAAATACATTCGTTTTTCATAAATACGTTTTCATTACATTTTTTTATAATATATTTTTCGACATTTTTCTTGTAATACAATTTTTCTATTTTCTTATAAAAATAAAAATGGAACCTTTAAGCATATTAACAAAATGCTTAAAAGTTCCATCCTAAATTATCTATTTCTTATGTTTATTTTTATTTTAAAAACATTTCAATATCATCTTCAACATTTGTTATTCCACCTATACCAAAGTTTTCTACTAAAACATTAGCTACATTTGGTGAAAGGAATGCTGGAAGTGTTGGTCCTAAGTGGATGTTCTTTACTCCTAAGTGTAATAGAGATAATAAAACTATTACTGCTTTTTGTTCATACCATGCAATATTAAATGCTATTGGTAATTCATTTATATCTTCAAGACCGAATACTTCTTTAAGTTTTAATGCAATTACTGCTAATGAGTAACAATCATTACATTGTCCTGCATCTAAAACTCTAGGAATTCCACCTATATCTCCTAAATCTAATTTGTTATATTTATATTTTGCACAACCTGCTGTTAATATAACTGTATCCTTTGGAAGTGCTGCTGCAAAGTCTGTATAGTATGATCTAGCTTTTTGTCTACCATCACAACCTGCCATAACAAAGAATTTCTTTATTGCTCCAGCTTTTACTGCTTCAACTACTTTATCTGCCAAAGCTAGTACTTGATTGTGAGCAAATCCACCAACGATTTCTCCTTCTTCGATTTGAGTAGGAGCTGCACATTTTTTAGCTTGTTCAATAATTGCTGAGAAATCTTTCTTTCCATTTTCATCAGCTGTAATATGAGTACATCCTTCATATCCTGATGCACCAGTAGTGTATAATCTTCCTTTATAACTATCCTTTGGAGGAACTATACAGTTTGTAGTCATAAGTATTGGTCCGTTGAAGCTTTCAAATTCTTCTGGTTGCTTCCACCAAGCATTTCCGTAGTTACCTACTAAGTGTGAGTACTTCTTTAATTGTGGATAATAATGAGCTGGTAACATTTCAGAGTGAGTATAAACATCTACTCCTGTTCCTTCTGTTTGAATTAATAATTGTTCTAAATCTTTTAAGTCATGTCCTGAAATTAATATTCCTGGATTCTTACCTACTCCAATATTAACTTTTGTTATTTCAGGGTTACCATAGCTTTCTGTATTAGCTTTATCTAATAAAGCCATTCCATCAACACCAACTTTTCCTGTTTCTAAAGTTAATGCTATATATTCATCTATTGTAACGTTATTATCAGCAGTTAATGATAATGCCTTTTGCATAAATGCACATATATTTTCATCTTCATATCCTAAAGCATTAGCATGCTTCATATATGCAGATAATCCTTTTAATCCATAAGTAATAAGTTCTCTTAAACTTCTAATGTCTTCATTTCCAGTAGCTAATACTCCAACTATTCCTGCTTTAGCTTCCATTTCTTCTCTAGTTTCAGCATTGTATAAAGCAGCTGAACTTAAATTTTCCTTATTACCTAATTGAGCTAATAATTCTTCTTTTAATTTTAAGGTTTCTTTTACTCTACCGTAAAATACTTCTTTATCAAAGTTAGCATTAGTTATAGTAGTGAAAAGGTTCATTGTTACTGTCGTATTAATTGCTTGAGATACTGCTATACCTTCTTCCCTAGCTCTAGTTGCTGCTTCTGATAAACCTCTTGTTACGTATATTAATAAATCTTGCATTTTTGCTAGGTCTGGAGTCTTACCACACACCCCTCTTACTGTACAGCCTGTACACCCTGCTGCTTCTTGACATTGAAAACAGAACATTTTATTATCCATCTTAAATTCTCCTTTACATATATATTTTATTAAATTTATTTTTAATTTTATTGGGACTTATTAATTCCTCGTCCTATAAACTTATTTTAGGCTAAAATAAAAAAATAGTATGTATCATTTGTTACACACTATTTTTATTAATTTATTTTTCTTTTTAACTCTTAGCTATTATTACATATCCGAACCAATGCAAACAATATTAAACATATTTTAATATTGGTCTATTCGTCTTATCTAAAATATAAATCATATATCCAAATACATTTAAAGTAAAAAATATAACTATCCATACTAAGCTTAAGTTCTTCTTGTAATGCGCGTTAATAACACACCAAATAGAAAACAGAAACCAATAACATACAAATAATATTTCTGCTGCCACAATTAAATAGCCTGGGATAAAACCAAGAAATCCGTTGTAGTCAAATCCATATTGTACTTTCCAAACAGTACCATCAATTGAAGTAGGATAGGTAGTAAGAGTGCACTCATCGTTCTCAACTTCTTCAACTGAAAAATTTGAAGGATATAAAATATCAGGGATTCTACTATAATTGCTTTCTTTATATACACCAACATATCTAAATTGTTTTTTGTATTTTGTGAGCAGCTCTGTTACTTCTTCATAGGATATTTGATCTCCTGCTTCGAGCTTTCCTCCTACTGCATTCTTAAGTGTTTGTGGAATTCTTAGCCTAAACATATCATCAGTTACTCTATAACTAATGTAACAAATTGATGATAATAATAATGATACTATTGATACAATTAGTAATGTTTTTGCAAATTTTCTTTTAACTTTAAATACTTTTGATAATTCATTTTCTACTTGACCACATTCACCAAATCTACTAATAGCTATTTTTATACTTTCTTCCTCTGTTTTACCCTCATTCTTAAGTTCATCCACTGTTTGCAGTAAATGACTTCTCATTTCTTGTTTTAAATCTTCTACTTCATCTTGATTTCCTTGTACATTTTTATATACAGAGTTAATATATGCTTCAATTCTATTCATCACTATACCTCCTTGAAAAACGTATCTACAATATTTCTAAAAAATAGCCATTCCTCTTTTTTAGATTTTAAATACTTCTTACCTTCCTCTGTAATCTTATGAAAACGCCTTCTTCCGCCTCCAGTTTCCGAATCATCCCAATAAGCTGTAACCAGCCCACTGCTTTCAAGTCTTTTTAGCACCACATACATAGTTCCTTCTTTAATCTCAAAATTATTATCGCTGATTGCACGTATTCTTTTTGAAATCTCATATCCATATAAATCTTCAACAAGAAGTAAACTTAAAATTATACTTTCTATATATCCTTTAATCATCTCTTTATTAATTTCCAATATTTGCACCCCCATATTTAATATACCCTATAGTACTCTATACTGTAAAGTACTATATATTACAATCTACAAAATTCATAGTACCAGTAAATTACTTACAATAAATAGTGACTACTTCATAGCGACAGCCCTATATTTGTCTTTAAGTACTATATTAACTTTTATTATAGTCGCATAAATATAAGAGGTCAGGCACATTCAAAAAAATAATGTTTTTGAATTATATGGACAAAATTAATAAATTATTTGCTGGATTCTCAACAAATTTTAAGCAAGCACTAAGGATATATTAAGAATCATCCTATATTATTTATTTTAAGTAATAATTTAATAGATGCTTATGCAAAAATTGAGAACTAAGAACAGATATCAAAATTAAGGGGATGAAAAAAATGAAAAAAACGTTCATATTAAGATTAGCGAGATTATTTACAGCAATAGCAGCAGTGGTAGGTATAGCATTACATCCAACAAGTAAGTTAGTGGATGGAGTATCTGGAGCTACTAGACAAAAGAATCACATTAGCACTTCCGACAATAGTAGTACAAATTCTAATAACAGTGATATCACTTTTAATAATGATACTAATAATTCGAATATTAATCCTAGCCCTTCTAATATTAGTCCAAGCATAAATTATAATAGTACTCCAACTATAACTGTAGGTTGGGCCAGAGAAGGAACTGACTGGATATATACCTTAGCAAATGGATCAAAAGCTACAGGATGGTTAAATGATGGTGGTAAATGGTACTATTTTTCATACAATGGAGTGATGTCAAAAGGATGGATTCAAACAAGTGGAAAATGGTATTATCTAGCTAGCAGTGGTGCAATGCAAACCGGCTGGATAAAAGATAGTTCCGACAACTGGTATTATTTGGATGATTCAGGTGCTATGTTAGCAAACACTACAATAGGTGGATATACATTAGGTTCTGATGGTAGAATGTTATAATCAAAATAGGTGCTTAAAGGAAATGAAAACTAGAGGTTGTCGCAATTTGTGCGACAACCTCTAGTTATATTTTTTCTCTAATTTTTCTAAGATAAGAATATTTTCATCTTTTACATGTATATTATTTTTTTCATAATCAACACATTCCATATTTACTAATTCCAATACATCACTTTTTAATTCTCTTTGAGCAAACTTATATATTACATTATCTTCTTTGTCTATATGCCTTTGCAATAACTCAGTATAGGAAATAGCATTAGCAATTACATATAGTTTTGCTTCTTCATCACCATTTTTTACTTTTTCAAGAGCCTCATTAAGATTTTTTATATACAGCCTTCCCAAATCATGTTCTACTAACATACCATACTTTATAGTTTTTTCTCCTAATGCTCCTAAATTATCTACCATTCTATTAAAAAGCATTATCTCTTCCTTATTATGATGATGTCCATCTGCATAATTTTTTATAAAATCAATTATTAAATAAAAATCCTCATAATTTACATCTGCACCTCGTAAGACTGCATAGCATGCTTTTCTTACTACTTTGAGCATACGTAAAATATATTTATGTTCCTCCATCATTAGATCTATAGCATTCATCTTAACTCCTCCCCCATTATTTATTGTTTTTCTATTGAAAATATATCATCTTCATATTGAGTATATTTAAACTCATTATTTATAGTTTCTACAAATGATTTAATCCATAAATTTCTTAGATTATAAAAATCATTAACATTCACGCCTTCTTTTTCCCATGCGCTCTTATGAACACAAATTGTTCTCTTCCACTTAACAATATTTTCATCAGAAGTTAAAACTTCATTTACTCTATCACAAGGCATTCCATCTAATATATAGTCATTTATTTTATTGTATAAATCTACTGCATTATCAATTTTCCCAAAACTATTATTTACTTCATTCCCTGCTTTAATACCTTGTTCAATATAAATTTTTTCTAACTTACTTAAATCATTTTTATCATTTTCAAGAATTTTAGATGTCCATGCTGCCATTCTTCCTTCAGCACTGCTTATTTTTTCTTGTAACCAACCATGAATATTGCTTGTATCAATCATATCTTCCAATGGTTTATTAGGAAGCTTTTCTCCATACTTTTCATTTATATCCTTACTCAATGTCTCTACATCAAGATTTTCACTCTTCGCAAGATTTATAACATCACTCTCTAATCCTTCAAACCATAATATTTTGTCAAATAACCAATAATGTATCTTACCTAAAAATAAACTCATTAATATTCCTCCTTGTACAATCCTAAATTATTTTTATTAAACTTATTTTAACCAATTAATTGTTTAACTATTAATTTCTATAGCCATATCATACAACATTACTCTGCATATTTATGTTACAAATGTTACACAAGTGCAAAAATATGTTTTGGTGATTCTAGAAATTTCTAATATATAAGAAGTTGTTTCAAATATGGATACTCAAATTAAAATCTGGACCTTATGTGATGGCTAAGTGAAACTTCAGTACTATTCTTATTTATACCTTGAAATATATACCACACTAGAAAGAACTGGTAGGTTATCGCATAAATCTAAATTTACGCAAAGTGTACTCCACTCCAGTAAATACGTTCTTTAATAATTGTCTTTTCTGGGAATTCAATGCCTTCTAAGGCCCACTTTTTGTATTCTTCAAAGCCAACTCTATCAATTATATAACCAATGTGCTCTTTTCCTCCTGGAGCATCTTTATCTATATATTCTTCAACAAATTTATAAGTATTTAATATTATTTTTATTATACTTTGTTCATCAGTCCAAATTAAGAAATCTTCAGCAAGGCGAGGATTCTTCTTTCCTGATCTACCCATGAGAACTAATTTATAATATTTTTCCTTACTTCTTGTCCACGCACCTGTTGGACAAGCATTCACACACTCTCCGCATCCAATACATTTTTCTTCATTTCTTACTACCTTATAGTTAACAGTTTGCAATGCCCCCACAGATTTCTTCTTACAAGTTCTTACGCATGCTCCACAATCCACACATCTATCAGCATTATATTGTGGTTCTGTCATACCAATTATTCCAAAGTCATGAGTTCTTGCTTTAATACAGTCATTTGGGCATCCTGTTAATGCAATTTTAAAATGTAAGTCATTTGGGAAAATCGCTTTTTCTATCTTCTTAGCAAAGTTTGTTGTATTATAATTAGCAAAAGGACAAACATTGTTTCCAACACATGCAGCTACATTTCTAGTTCCAGCTGCTGTATATCCCTTTCCAGGAATCTCTTGATTTATATCCAATCTTTCAATAATAGGTTGAAGTAACGTATTAACAATGTGCATATCTTCAAATCTTATACCTGGAACTTCAAAGCCTTGACGAGTAGTTATATGAACTGTACCATCACCATATTTTTCTGAGATTTCTTGTATTTTACCTAATAACTCTGCATCCAAATGTCCACCAGGAACTCTAATTCTAGAAGCAGTTAATCCTCTTCTCTTTGTAACTCTAAAAGCATTCTTTTTGATTTTCTTAGTATTTAAATCCACAATTAACTCCTCCTAATCTATTAAAGATTTACCTTTTGAATAATTGAATACTGGCCCATCTAAACAAATATAAGTGTCATCTATTTTGCAGTGTCCGCATTTACCAATTCCACAACACATTTTTCTTTCTTGAGAAATCCAAATATTATTTTCTGGTATTCCACGTTTTAAAAATTCTGCTACAGTGAATTTCATCATGATAGGAGGACCTACTACAATTACTACTGCATTATTTATATCTTTAATTTGTAGTTCAGGAATATATTTTGTGACCATTCCCACATTTCCTTCATAACCTTCTTCTGCACTATCCACAGTTAAAATTAAATTTATGCTATCTTTCCACATTTTAATATCATCTTTGAATAAAACATCACTTGGTGATTTGAATCCAGCAATTAGAGTAAAACCTTCTGCATCATTTGAATTTTTTGAGAAATAATCTACAACTCCTCTTACTGGTGAAAGTCCTGTTCCTCCAGCAACTACAATTAATTCTTTTCCTTTATAATTTTCAAGTTCAAAACCATTTCCATAAGGTCCTCTTAAGAATAATTTATCACCAACATAATTGTTAAAAATTTCATTAGTTACTTTGCCCACTCTTCTTATTGTTAAGTCTACAGTTCCATCACCTATACCACTTACTGAAATAGGAGCTTCACCGAATTTAGGTAGTGAAACTTCAAAAAACTGACCTGGCTTTACATCACCTTCAAATTCCATTCTGAAAGTATATTCTATTTCTGTATGTTTAATTACCTCTTTAATTTCTGATAAGAAAGGAATATATTCATTTTTACTCATTTCCAGACACCTCTTTCATACCGTCTTTTAGCTTATTCACACAATTTGAGAATGATATATACTCTGGACAGATATCATCACATCTTCCACATCCAACACACATATGATATCCCCATTTCTTTTTATAATCATAAACCTTATGCAATACTTTGAAACGCATACGTTGTCCCTTATCTAGTCTAAAACTATGTCCTCCAGCCATATCAGTGAATCCATCAACATGGCAGGATGCCCATACCCTACGTCTTTCTCCAGCTTTACCATTGTCAGTGTAGAAAATATCCTGCATTGTGAAGCAAGTACATGTAGGACAAACAAAATTACATCTTCCACAAGCAATACAACGGCTGCTATAGCCTTTCCACATTTCAGATTTCATAACGTCTAAAGAAAGATTTTCTGGTATAGAAACGCTCACATTATTATTTGTTACAAAATTAGGTTCAACATCAATTTGTTCATTGCTGGCAAATAACTCTTCCAATTCATTATCTTTTATATCTACATAAACATTATCATTTTTGACTTTTAAATATGCATTGTACTCACTTGTCTCATTTGTTCCCATACTCACACAAAAACAATTTTCAAATGAATTTTTACATCCTATCAAAATGAACTTTGCATTTTCTCTGATTCTCTTATAATAATAGTCTTCTTGTCCATTTCTTAAATAAATATCATCCATACGTTTTATCGCATGTAAATCACAGCTTCTTAAAAAGATAATTGCTCCTTTTTTAGGTGTATCTGCTTCCTTTATAGAGTCCTCTGTAAAGAAAAAAAGTGTTTGAGAAATAGGCAGTAATACTTCTTTATATGAATATTCAGCTTTTTTATCAAATACAATATCCTCTATTGTTTCTATTGCCCCATAACGTACCCTATCAGTATCAGAAAAAGTACCTTCCCCTATAAATAATTTAGGTGCATATATAACATATTCTTTTGATAAACTTTCAAAAATATTATTTATTTTTTGTTTACTTAATTTATATCCCATAAGCCTGCTCCTTTACTTCTTTTTTGAAATTATGTAATAAGGTAATGCTAAAAATATAGCTCCACCAATCATGTTTCCTAATGTTACTACTCCAATATTGTATACATAGCCCATTATGCTTACACTGGCTGTCCCAGGATTAAGCAATCCAATCGTTAAAAGAGTCATATTGGCAACACTATGCTCAAACCCAGATGTTATAAACGCAAATAAACACCAGAATATCATAATAAGTTTTGCTGATTCACTTTTTAATTTGAAGCTGCACCATGTAGCTAAGCACACTAATATATTACAGAATATTCCACGAACTAATAATGGCAAAAACGGAACACTCATTTTAGTAGCTGAAGTCTTTGCAATAAACTCTCCAACTGGTCCTGCTGAAAGTCCTGTTGAATAAAACATATATCCTGCAATAATAGATCCTAACAAATTTCCAATAAAACAAACTATCCACACATTAATTGTGTCGCTCCATTTTACCTCTTTACTTAAAGAAGCCGCTGTCATTATAAAATTATTCCCAGTAAAAAGTTCTGATCCTGCCATAATTACTAAGCTAAGTGCAACCCCAAAAGCTACACCCATTACTATTTTGGTTGCTGGAGAACCACTACCGCCAAGCAAACCTCCAATTGTGAATATAAGCATGATTCCCATACCCACATAAAGACCTGCAAGCATCGAACTAATGAAATACCCTAGTTTATTTGTCTTTAGCAAATTAACCTTTGCTTTTGCCGCAATGACTACACTGTTAAATTCTTCACAAAACATACTATAACTTCCCCTTTCATTTATACGTTTACCTATATCATAAATTATACGGAAATTAAAGCAAAATCACCGTGATATACATCACGGTGATTTAAAAAATTGTACTAATTTTTCTTGATTAATTACTTTAATTTTTTTATTATCATACTCAATTAAGTTTTTATTTAAAAGTATTTTTAGTGACCTAGATATTGTCTCTCTTTTAGATCCTAATAAATCTGCAAGGTATGTAACGCTAATATTCATATTAATCATAACTCCGCCATCACATTTTACGCCATAGTCTTTACTTAGCTTCCAAAGCTTTGCAGCAAGCTTTTTCTCCATCCTTATTACTCCAGTTGCATTTTTTAATTGTCTATACATTCTTCTAACTTTCATCGCTAGAGATCCAATTATATTTTTAGTCAATACAAAATCATTTTCCATAATACTCATAAATTCATATTTATCATAGCTTAATATATTTGCTTCCTCAAATACTTCGCAATTAATAGATGATGGTAAGTCTTGCATAATTACGTCATTTACCATTTTCCCTCTACCAAAAATGAATATTACACGTTTATTTCCATTTTCATTTAATTTATATAATGATACGCTGCCGCTTACTACAATATATAATGTCGTGACCTCTTCTTTATCTCTAAATAGGTGGCTACCTGCCTTGTATTCTTTAATTCTACCCAAACTATTTAATTTGATTAATGAAGCTTTAGAAATACCTTTAAAAATCTCTAGATTTTCTAGTTGTTCTTCTGAAATACCTTCCATTTCTACTCCTACAATTATAAATATATTTAAGGCAATTTTTATCTTTAACAAATCGTCTTAGTTTTTTATCAATGCATTACATGTGCACTATATTAAATTAGTTATTCTCATACTTCTTACAAGTACCTCTAAACTTAGTCAAATAATTCTCCTTCTAATCCCTCTATATTAACAATCCTAATTATATTTCTATCAAACTCGATGTAATTTAAATCCCTAAGGTTCATAAGTTCTCTTGATAGGGATGGTCTGGGAATTCCCATTGCTGCCGCGATGTCCTCTTTGCTTTCCTTTAATTTTATTGTTTTACTCTTCTGCATTTTAACTTGCTCTAAAATAAAATTAATAACCTTGTGTTTAATGCTTTTAAAAGCTATAGTTTTTATTTTTGAATTTAAAATAAAAATTTTATTACTTAATGCCGCCATAAAATTTCTTAATACTATTTCATTTATAGTACAAAGCTTTAATATATCTGCTTTACTAATATAAAGTATTTTACAATCACTAAATGCCATAACAGTTGCTGGATAGCTGGATTTATTTGAAAAAATTAAAGCTTCACCAAATACATCTCCAACACTTAATCTCTTTACATTAATTTGTTTTCCACTAAGATATATTCTTTGAATTTCAACCACTCCATCTAAAACTAATCCTAAACTATTGCATTCATCCTCTTCATTTGCAATAATTTCTCCCTTATGATAAAGCTTTGAAGAGTATGAAATCTTAGACATAAGACTTGCAATATCATCACTACTAAGATCTTTAAAGAATTCATTTTTCCCCAATTTACTAATTATCTCTTCCATCAGCACACTCCTCCAACGTCAAAGGGATTAAGTTTACTTAAATACTTTATTAAGTAGCAACCTTACGCCCTCATAATTCATTTACATGATTATATCATTATACTATTTAGCTAGGCAATACGACAAAACTTTACACGTTAAAGAAGGTAGAATTAAAAGTTCTACCTTCACAACAATTTTTTATAATATTATTTTACTGCCTTTAGCAAAATATCTAATTTCTCCTTTAATTCTAAAAGATCTTCTTTAGACATATTTATTTTACATACCATTTCACGTGGAACTTCTGTTATATCATCCTTCAAAAGCTTTCCTGCTTCAGTTAATTCAACTATAACTACTCTATCATCATTTACATCCCTATATCGTTTTATTAACCCCATGTTTTCTATCTTTTTTAATAATGGTGTTAGTGTTCCTGAATCTAAGTGCAATCTTTTTCCTATATCTTTGACTGTACTTTTTTCATCTTCCCACAATACAAGCATAGCAATATACTGTGTATATGTAAGATTAAATTTATCAAGAACAGGTTTATATAATTTTATTATTTCTCTAGATGCTGCATATAAGGAAAAACAAACTTGATTATCTAATTTAATACTCTCATATTTACCTTTGTTCATAATTTTTCTCCAATATTTTTACTACATTATTTGTATAAATTTAATTTTAATAAATCTAATTAAGTTTAACTTTTTTACAATTCTATGTCAATGTAAAACTAAGCTTACAACAAATAATATTTCTTATTTGCTAACAATAGAATCAACATAATTTACTGCTGATAATGCTGCTATGTTTCCTTCACCTGCTGCTTTTATATATTGATATGGTTTGCCCACAACATCACCAGCTGCAAAACATCCCTTTATACTTGTATTCATTAGACGGTCTACTTCAATATGATTATCTACTATTTTAAGTCCCGGTACTAATTGACCTGGTGAAATACTATCCCTCAATATAAAAATACCATCTGTATTAATCTCTGAATTTTTAAGCTTTAGCTTGCTTACTTTATTTTCACCTTCAATGCTAACTGGGATATCTCCGACAACTTCTATAGAAGAATCTACATCTACTGTTTCTTTATACATAGGAACGTAATAAACTTTAGATGCTATTGAAACAATAAAATTAGCTTCCTTTTCTTCATGCTTATTATATGATATTATTGTAACTACCTTATCTTTGTATAAAGGTGCATCACAAGTTGCACAATATCCTACACCTTTTCCAAGTAATCTTTCTTCGCCATCAAATAACTTTCCAAATTGAACTCCTGTTGCTAATATTATTGATGTAGCTTCATACATTTTTTCATTTACCATTAAAGCAAAATATTCACCCATAGCATATATGTTATTAATTTTTTCTTCTGTTATAGTTATATCCATTTCCTTTAAATGATTATTAAATTCTTCTTGTAGCTCTTTCCCACTCTTTCGATAGAAGCCCAAATAATTATTTATTTCATGAGCATTTGTTAGTTTACTACTAAAATCCTTGTTACCAAAAATCATAAACTTTTTCTTTCTTATCTTCGCATTTAAAGCAGCTGATAAACCTGCAGGCCCACTTCCAACTATTGCAATATCATATCTTTCACTCATATTTATTTCCTCCAATACCTTTTCTATCTTAAATATAACCTTTATACTATATTACAGTTCATAATTCACTTTTTAAAGTTTTAAAAAAATATATATTAATATCCTATATAGATTTTATTTAATTTATATATAAAAAAGTACTTATCTTGATAAAATTTAAATTAATAAATAATTCTAATAAAACATAGTACAGTGTATTTTTGTACTATGTTTTATAAATTATATAATACTATTAATTGTCTCTTGAATTTTTTCTTTTGGTAGAAAACCTACAAGTTGATTAGCCTTTTCACCATTTTTAAACACTATCATTGTTGGTACACTTGAAATTTGAAATTGATTTGCTAGTTCTAAACTTTGATCTATATCAACTTTTATAAACTTTACCTTCCCTTCCATTTCACTTGATAATCCTTCAAGTACTGGCGATAACATTTTGCAAGGTCCACACCAAGTTGCAAAAAAATCTACAACTGTAATACCACTTTCTATCTCATTTTTAAATTCATTACTATCTACTACTATTTTCATACTTATATTCCTCCATTTTACTCAAAGTAAGCCATATTTATTGAACTAATCATTAATTATTCTAAGCTTTTTTAAAAAAGCTATACATAAATTTTCAATTATTTAAATTTATATAAATTAAATTTAATTCAATATATTTATTCTTATATTACTTTGATTATTTCTTATTGTCAATATTATAATAAAAAATTATATCTGTGCCTAAAAATTTATTCCTAATTTATTCAAATACATAAAAAATCAACTTAAAATTTATATTTAAATTCCATTCTAAGTTGATTAAATAAATTTATTTAATTATAATTTTAAACTCATCTAAATTTATCTTATATTCTGTAAGCATTTCAATCACAGTATCCCTAAAAGAATTCTGATTTGATTTTTTTTGTATTGGTTTAATATTGCTAACAACTTTATTGCTATGTTTATTATTCTTATATTGCTTCGTTAAAACTTCTGCTGTTTTTACAAGCAAATCATCCCAATCATCAACCATTACTATATTACCATCTAATTTAAATCCTTTAGGTTCTTTTAATGAAAAGTCTTTATATATTTCTATTTCTTCTTGCCATTCTATTGAATTATCTAATTGTTCTTTTTGTCCTTCTAAATCTTTTTCTTTAATATCATTTTGTACAACTTCATTTGCTTGATGAGATATATTCTCCTCCTTCTTTGAATTTTTTTCATATTCATCCTGCATCCAATTAACATATTCATCTATATTTTGAACAACATCATATATTGCTATAGATATGTCCCTATGAGCTTTGCTGATTTTAAACTCCCTGTTCTTCTTAATAATTTCACTTGATTTATCTTCAATGTGATCTATTGTATCTTCTAAAATACTTGCTAAATTTTTCAGTCCCTCTTGAATCTCAGTAGACATTGATGGAAAATTCTCAATTACATACTCAATTGTATGTACATCAAATAATGATATATCCTTCTTTTTAACGCTATTTTTTTCAATTTCTTTTGTTTCAATTTTAGGTTCGATAACTATTTGTACTTCCTTTTCTTGAACTTCATCTTTCTTAAAAAATCCCATTTGTTAATCCCCCCATTAATACTTTATATTTTACCATATTTTAACATAATATTATTTGTTTTACAAATTAAATCTTTAATGAATTATACTTTGTACCATTCAATAATAACAATAAAAAAATAAATAGATTAATCAAAAATAACTTTAAAATTAATCTATTTATTATATTTATTTGCTGCTAAGTTCTATAAATTCATTTATATCTTCCTCAATAGTTTTTAAGGAATTTATCCAAAACTCCTTATCATTTATATCTACTCCCATAACTTTTGCTATATCTACTAGCTTATTTTTACCTGTAATTGATAGTAACTTTTCATAATCTTTAGAAAATGCCTGACCTTTCTTAAGATATTCCGCATATAAGCCTTTTGCAAATAATAATCCAAATGCATATGGGAAATTATAATAATTATATTCTGCATCATAGTAATGTGGTTTCCAAGTCCACATATATGGATGTAAGAAATTGGGATCTAATCCATCTCCATAGGCTTCCCTTTGAGCATTTAACATGAGTTCCTTTATTTCTTCAACACTTAAAGCACTTTCGTTTCTTGCTTCAAAAAATGATTTTTCGAATATAAATCTAGAATATATATCAACAATTACTTGAGTGCAATCACTTATTTCAGTTTCAAGAATAGTTAATGCTTCATCTTTGCTAGCTTCCTTAATTGCAGCTTTTTTAATTATTGTTTCGCAAAAAGTAGATGCAGTTTCAGCTATTGGCATTGGATAATCCGAATTTAATGTTGTTTCATCATTTAAACATTCTCCATGAAAGCCATGCCCTAATTCATGAGCAAGAGTTACTACGTCTCCAAAGTTATCTCCATAATTTAATAGTATTCTACTCTCACCTATAAAATGAATATTTTCACATAAGGCTCCACCTACTTTACCTTCTTTAGGTTTAACATCTATCCAATTATTATTTATTGCTTTTTGGGCAAAATTCCCCAAATGATCACTAAAGGTTCTAAAATTCTTTTCTACAAACTTAGCTCCTTCTTCATAAGAAAATTTCATATCAGCATCACAAACTGGTGCATATAATTCATAAAATGGTAAACCATTCTTATACCCTAATATCTCTGCCTTTTTTCTTAAGTACTTTCTAAACATCGGCAGATATTCTTTCATTGCTGAAAACATAGCCTCTAAGGATTCTTCATTCATTCTCGAATCTCTTAATGTCTTGTCTAAAGGAGATTTATACCCTCTTAAATCACATACTGTCAATACTTCGCCCTTTATTGCATTTAAAGCTGCTGCCACTCCTTCTTCTATTTTGGAATAAGCTTTTATTTCTGCCTCGTAAGCTTTTTTTCTTAAATTGGCATTCTTTTCATAAGCCATATTTAAAACAACAGTTAATGGCACCTCTTTAATTTCTCCATCTTCCTCCATTTCAACTTTTAATGTTGAAATTAAATTATCCTTAAGCTTAACCCAAGCATTAGAGCCAGTGTTTTTCATATTTGCTATTATATTCTCTTCTTTTTCACTTAGCAGATACTCACTTTGTTCACATATATTTTTTAATAAGAATTCATGTTCCTTAAGCAATTCAGATTTATTTATAATATAGTCAATACCTTCTATATCACTAGTGTATCTTTCCATTTTAACAGAGCTCTCAACTAAATTTGTCAGTTTCTTTTCCAAAATGTCTGAATATCTTAGTGCCTCATTATCTTTTGTATTAACACTTAAGCTGAGATTTATAAAAATGCTAAGCTTACTAGATATCTCAGTCACTAATGTAAATTTATTTATATATTCCTCTAACTTTTTCACTAAATTTTCTTTATCTTTTACTGCCTCCGCCGCCCAAATATTAATATCTTCTATGACCTCGTTAAGATTTTCTAAATCTTTTTTAAATTCTTCACTATTAAAAGATGTATATATTTCTTTAAGACTCCAATTTAATTCCATTTCAATCACTCCTAAGACAAATTTATAATACTCTTTCTATTTTATATTGTATTATTAATTATAATACATAAAAGACTTTTTTCCATTATTTTTCATACATATTAAGCATATTCAAAAAAATAACAAATTCATGTGTCTATTTTAATAAATAAAGCTAAAAGGTAAATCATTACTATGTTTCTACCCTTTAGCTTTTATAAATTTGACTCTTATATTCTTAAACTCACTTTAAATAACATGTACATTTACAAGTTCCAGAGCTTAATAAAATTTTGCTGTCTTTTTCTTCGACTACTAATTCTCCACCATCAATTTTCTCTATATTTGTTATATTCTTTAGGATTAAAGTCCAACTATCACCTTTTCCTGTGGATTCCACATTAATTTCATTTCCAACTTTTAAAACTTCTACTTCAAGAGCCTTTTTTCCTTTTATATCTATAATGTTGGTTTTTGCCTTTTTATTTTCTTTTAATTCATATGCTGAAATTGATACATTTTTTCTATAATCATAATCTGGCTTTGAATTTTCAGCTCCTACAGCAATTAAACTATTTTCCTTTATCATCATAGGAACACTTAAATAATCATGTTTCTCTTTAATCCATCTTCCGCCTTCATATTTATTTCCACTTATGAAATTAGTCCAAGTTCCTTCTGGTAAATAATAATTAACTTCTCCTTCTTCATTAAAAATAGGTGCAACTAAAATTGAATCTCCAAGCATATATTGTTTATCCAAATAATTGCACGCTAAATCATCTTGAAATTCCAAAACCATAGCTCTAATAACTGGAATACCTTTTTTAGCTGCATTATCAGATGCATTATATAGATATGGCATTATGCTACATTTTAATTTAGTAAAAAATCTAACCACCTCACAAGCTTCTTCATCATAAAGCCATGGTACTCTATATGAACTGCTTCCATGTAATCTACTATGAGATGATAATAATCCAAAGGCTACCCATCTCTTATAAACATCTGCTGTAGAAGTGCTTTCAAATCCTCCTATATCATGGCTCCAGAAACCGAAACCTGACATACATAGGGATAACCCCCCTCTTAAGCTTTCTGCCATTGATTCATAATTTGCCTCACAATCACCGCCCCAGTGCACTGGAAATTGTTGCCCTCCTGCTGTGGCTGATCTTGCAAATAATACTGCTTCATCTTCTCCTATATTTTCTTTAATAGTATCAAATACTACTTTATTATACATTTGAGTATAGTAGTTGTGCATTTTAAATGGATCTGATCCATCAAAATATGCTACCTCAATTGGTATACGTTCACCAAAATCTGTTTTAAAACAATCAACCCCCATATCTATCAATTCTTTAAGTTTACTTGAATACCATTTACAAGCATCTGGATTTGTAAAATCTACAATTCCCATTGCAGGCTGCCATAAATCCCATTGCCAAACATCACCATTTGATTTCTTTAATAAATATCCATACTTCATACCTTCATTAAATAATTTTGACTCTTGCCCAATATACGGATTAATCCAAACACATATTTTTAAACCTTTTTCTTTTAGTCTTTTTAACATACCTTTAGGATCTGGAAATACTCTTTTATCCCATTCAAAATTGCACCAGTTAAAATCTTTCATCCAAAAGCAATCAAAATGAAATACTCTAAGTGGAATGTCTCTTTCTGCCATTTCATCTACAAATCCAGTCACGGTTTTTTCATCATAGTTTGTAGTAAACGATGTTGTTAACCATAATCCGAAGGACCATGCAGGAGGCAATGCCGGCTTTCCAGTTAATCTAGTATAATTTTCAATGACTTCTTTCATAGATTCTCCACCAATTATGAAGTAATCTAAGCATTCTCCTGAAACACTAAATTGAACTTTTGTAACTTTTTCTGATCCCACTTCGAAGGACACTTTTTCAGGGTGATTAACAAATACGCCATATCCCTTATTTGTAATGTAGAATGGGATATTTTTATATGATTGCTCAGTACTAGTTCCACCATCCTCATTCCATATATCAATTACTTGTCCATTTTTAACAAAATGAGTGAATCTCTCGCCTAATCCATATACTAGTTCTCCTACTGATAATTGTAATTCTTCTTTCATAAAAACTCCATCTTCTAAAACTTCCATAAAAGTTCTTTCTTCAGACGATTTTAAATATGCTAATCCTTTATATTTACTAGAAGTCAATTTTATATTTCCATTATAAAAAGCCATTTCCCATTGGTTCTTATTTATAGACATTTTAACGTTTCCAGATTGTAAAAAAACTTCATTTTCATTATCTTTGATTTCAACATTGATATTTTCATCTTCATATATATCAAAACTTGGATCTTTTTTCTGTTGTCCCATATAATGATATGCTCTAACTCTTATTACATTTTCTATTGGTGATGAAATTTTATATGTTATAACTGGACCCTTAAGAGTATCCCCTCTTTGATTTATTTTATTGCACGGTGCATATACTGTTAGAGTATTATCTTCGATATTACTACTATACACTTCCTGAGGATTAAATACTTGATATCCTGGTTTATCTAACCAACATCCATTGCTAAATTTCATAATTACACGCTCCTATCATATTCTAAAAAATTATTTCATAATATTTTTACTTAGTATTAGCCTTTTACAGATCCTGCTGCAACGCCTCCAACAATATACTTTTGTCCTAATATGAATATAATTAGCACAGGGAGCAATGTTAATATAATATCAGCACTAACTAAATTCCATGAATTTTCAAATGCTCCAAAGAAATTATAAACAGCTAAAGTCATTGGCCATTTTGCTGAATTATTTAGATAGTACAGAGGCATTGTAAAATCATTCCATACAGCCATAAAATTCAAAACAAATAAAGTTGAAATAATTGGCTTTAATAATGGTAAAATTATTTTAGTAAACAATCTAATCGGTCCACACCCATCAATAACTGCAGCCTCATCAATTTCTCTAGGAATTGTAGAAATAAATCCATATGATAAGAACAAACTAAGTGGGATATTAATTGCTGCATAAACAAGAATAATACCTATTCTTGTATTTACAAGATTTAATGCTTGCAAAACTTTCATTAATGCAACGTTATTAATTGGTATAGCTATACCAGAAAGAATAAAATAGTATATGATATTGTTGATACCTTTACGATTTCTTGCAATAACAAAAGCTGCTGCGGCTACTACAATTACAATAATCAAAACACTACACGTAGCATATAAAAGACTATTGAAAAAAGATGATATTAATTTACCTTGTTCAATTACTGTTTTATAATTTGCAAATATCCATTCCTTTGGTAAAGAAAGAGACATCTTATTTGATTCACCTTGAGTCTTAAAAGAATTAAGAAATAAAACTAACATTGGTATTAATACTAGCAAGCTTATAAATACTGTTATAATATTTCCTATTATACTACCAACTGATTTCTTCAAACCAACCATTACGCATCTACCTCCTTATTTTCCATAGATTTTATAATAAAATATAATAATAACAATAATGCAAAGAATAATATACTAGATAGCGTTGTACCCATCGCATAGTTACCTTTAGAAAATTCCTTATAAACTGCTGTATTAATTACGCCGGTTGCATTACCTGGTCCACCATTTGTTAATGAATAAATCATATCAAATACTCTGAACCCATATGTTACGTTTAATATTGTTACATTTACAATAATTGGTTGTAATAATGGCAATGTTATTAAACGAAACTTTTGCCAGAAATTAGCACCATCAATATTTGCCGCCTCATAATAATCAGGAGAAATAGACATTAATCCTGCAATAATAACAACCATTATGTATCCCATACCCTTCCAAGTGTCTACTGACATAACAGTTGCAAAAACAATCTTTAAATCCGTTAACCAATTCATTGCTAAAAAATTCAATCCTATAGACTTAAGAAAATTATTTACAAAGCCTGTATCAGGATGTAGCATACTTTTAAAAACAAGTCCTACTACTAAATAAGACATTACCTGAGGAGAAAAAATAACCATTCTATGAAAGTTCTTCAATTTAATAATTTTTTGTGTTAATAATAATGCTAAAGCCAACCCTACCACAGTCTTCATGATTGTTGTAATTGTTGTAAATATTACTGTATTCCATAAGTACGTACGATATTCTGATTTTCCTTGTAATACTTCTGCATAGTTTTTAAATCCTATAAAATTAATTTTATCAGTGAAGTTATTCCAGTCAGTAAATGAATATAATATACCGATAATTCCTGGTAAAAAGCAAAGCATGAAGAATATTATTAATGCACCACTTGTAAAATACCACGGATATAATTTTTTTCTGTCCATTTAAACACCTCCATTTTAATAAAATAAGGTTTCAAAAGGAGAAACCTTATTTTTATATAACTATAATTATTTATTCCAATCGGGATCTTTTTGCAATTGAGCTTGTTCTGTTCTTCGATTCATAATTGTTTCTAGTACTTGTTTTGGAGTTAAGGATCCACTATACATGGCCTCTAAATCTTTTCCAACATCCATCCATTGACTATCAATGTATTTAACACCAGCTTGCATAACCATTCCTTTTTGTAACGAATCAATATATGCTTGATCTTCTTTTGAGTAGTTTGATTTGATTTCAGGCCAGCATAATTCTGATAATCCAGGTTGTCCATCCAAACGCTTTTGCAAGTTTTCAGGTCTTGCTAAAAATTCAAAGAATTTCTTTGCTTCTTCTACATGTTTTCCGTTTTTATTTATAAAATATGCATTACTTGCAGGATTTACGCCAATTGCTTGATTGTCTCCCCAAGGCATTACAAAAATACCCAATTTATTAACATCAAAATCTGGGAAATCTGCTTTTACTTCATTTCTCCATGCTGCTTCTGCTATGAACATTGCTGCTTTTCCATTTGCCATTGCTTCTTTCGCATTCTCAACTGAATTACTTAAGTAGTTATCTCCATAGAATCCTAAATCAGCACATTCTTTTAGCTCGCTGATGATAGTTTGTAACTCTGGTATAGAATCTAAATCAACTTCATTTTTATTAAGTTTATTATATAAATCTGGATGCTTTTGTTGATACATAGCTCCTGTTTCAAATAAAGGAAGAACTTGATGCCATCCATTTTGAGTTCCTTCGTAAATTGGAGTGACTCCTGAATCTTTTATTTTTTGACATACATTTTTAAATTCTTGATAATTAGTAGGAACTTTTAAACCTAATTTTTCAAATATTTCTTTGTTATAAACGTAAAAATACATCTTCTTACCTGGAAAAGTAATTCCATAAACTTTGTCATTGTAGGAAATTGAAGGAAGAACATTAGGATCCATTCTCTTTACCCATTCTTCATTTGTTACGTCTAAAACATATTTTTCTGGATTAACTCTTGTTACTAAATTTAAAGGATCGGCATCTGCACAGAAAATATCTGGAGCTTCACCAGAGTCTAATTTTACTTTAAGTAAATCACGCCATTGAGCATCAGGTGAAATTTGAAAATCAATTTTAATTCCTGTTTCCTTTTCAAAATCCTTTGCTAAGTCTTGTACAACACCAGATGTTGGAAGTCCTGATTGATGGGAACCAAATGTTAATGTTACTGTCTCACTACTACTTGATGCACTCTTACTACCATCTCCACTATTGCTACTTCCACACCCTACAAATGCACTTCCTATTAGTACAGTCATACAAACTACACTAATTAATTTTAATAAACGTTTATTCATGAATTATACCCCCATTAATTTAATTTTTGATATGCTTTACATTGGCTACATGCTTATAATATCATTTAGTATGTTAGTTAGACATAGATAAAAAAGAACTCTGTTTTGCACTTTTTTGAACATTATTATATAATGTGTTTTGAAGGGGGGGATTATAATGAATTGTAGATTGCGTTATTCTCAAAGGATTTATTTATTTTTAATTTACGGATTATTAGTAATATCCTTGTTGTTTATATTTTTTCTTTGCTTTTATTACTTCTATAGTGATAATATTTATAAAACTGCCAAAACAAAATCCGAAACCATCTGTGCTTCTATTCACAAATCAGTATCTACTGAATTAAATAATATGTCTACACTATCTATGAATATTGTATATTCTAATGCTATAAAAAAGAATTTTACTAGCTTTACACATAATAATACAGATAAAATTAATATTGAACACTTCACACAATCCAGAGAAAACGTTTTAGCAATATATGATATTATTACCGCTATAATTGGTCCATTTCAATCAGCAAGCCAAGTTAATCTTTATACTCAAAATGGAATATGCATTGGTTCTGGATTTTTTCAAGGAGTTATAAATGTAAATTTAAACGATGTTCCATGGTATAAGGAGACATTAAACAAAAACGGTGGAAAGAATATTTTTCTTACGGATAAATTGTCATACTCACCTAATAAAATTGAAAATACATCCAATCACCATTATCTATCACTTTCTCGTGTGTTTTTTAATAGCACCAATGAACCAGAAGGTATTGTTGAAGTCTTACAAGATTGCAACACTATATTTTCTTTGATTTCAGAGTTAAAGCAAAAAAATCCTTCAACATCTTTCTATATATATAATGAAAATAATGAATTGATGTATCCTTATTCAACTACCTCAGAAGACAATATAAACTATACTGATACTATAAATGAATATAATCTGGCTCCATCAGTTGGATACTTTGTTAATATAGATAATAAACATAATATCTTAATGTCTTATCAAAAAATTGACTCCTATAATTGGACAATCATCACTGTTGAACCCAAAGACGTTGTATTTAAATCATTACGTTCCTTTAATGAAAGCTTTATTATTATAGCTATTATCTCAATCGCTTTTACATTATTTTTATGTTTTATTATTTCAAGTAGGATAACTTATCCGCTAAGCACTTTAACTAATTCTACAAAAATGATTACTATAGACAGAGTACTAAACGAAAAGGAAACTATGCTCACTCCAGTTAATAGCAACATACTTGAGATTTCAGAGTTATATCAGTCATTCTTAGACATGTATGATAAATTAAGAAACTCCTCTCATGAAGTTTTATTATCAAAATCAGAGGAAACTCGTGCAAAACTTCAGGCAACTCAATCTCTTATTAATCCGCATTTTTTATATAATAGCTTAACAAATATAAGTATTATGGCTGAAGAAAATATGAACAATGAAATTATAAATATTTGTCATGCACTATGCGATTATTTTCGTTATATCACAACATATGATGAAACTGCAGTCCCTTTATCTTTAGAGATATCATATACTGAAAAGTATATTGAATGTATGAAAATGAGATATGGAAGTAATTTCATTTATACTTCAAATATTAATGAAACAACAAAAGAAATTCTAATTCCAAAGCTAATTGTACAACCCATTGTGGAAAATGTATTTAAGCATGGGTTTAGTTCATCACCTCCATGGAATTTAAATATTACATCTTCTATTACTAATGATAATAAATGGCTTATGCATATTGAAGATAATGGTGGATGCCTCAGTAATGAAAAAAAAGAAAAACTATTATCTACTTTTTATAACTTAAATAAAAATCAAGAATTGAAATCGCTAAAAATTGGAGGAATGGGACTTAAAAACGTGTATTTAAGACTACATCTTTTATATAATGCTGAAGCCATATTTTCAATTGATAACTCTCAAAAAAACAAAACAATTTTTATAATTGGTGGCCCCATTCACTTAAATAAGGAGGATTTTTATGAACAATACACACACTTATAAACTTATTGTAGTTGAAGATGAACCTCTTATAAGACAAAACATAATAAAAAAAATTAATTCCTTATCTATTCCCTTTGACTTAGTTGGGGAAGCTAGCAATGGAGAAATTGCCATATCTCTTATAGAACAATTATGTCCATCTTTAATTATCACAGACATAAGAATGCCCCAATTTGATGGTTTGGAATTAATCAAATATCTCCATAAAAATCATCCACATATAAAAACCATAGTATTAAGTGGGTACAATGATTTTAAATATGCTCAGACGGCATTAAAATATGGTGTTAAGGATTTTTTACTAAAGCCTGTTAAACTCGATGAACTTAGTTCTGCTCTGCAAAATATTTTAGTTATGCTTGAATCTGAAAATAAAGAAATATCTTTATTTTCAATTAATCATCATAATCTTAAACCTGAAAACTTAAGTCAATTACTTGAAAATTATCTACTTAATAATTACGCCTCTATAATCTCAATAACTGAAATTTCAGAGAAATTTGGATTTACAAATGAGTATTTAAGTAAAATTTTCAAAAAGTATATTGGCGTAACTCCTATAAAATATATAACTAGAATTCGTATTAATGAGGCTAAGCAGCTTTTAGTTAATCAACCTGATTTAGAAATAAAAAAAGTTGGAGAATTAATTGGTTACAAGGATGCTTTTTATTTTAGTCGAGTATTTAAATTAAATGTAGGGGTTTATCCTAGTGATTACAGAATAAAAAATTTAAGCTCACATTAAAATATCACTTGTTATTTTAACAATGTTTTAGTTTTATACCATTGATTAAAGTTTATATATTCCAATACTTGCATGATAAATTTATTAATGAAAATAACAATACAAGGTAAACAATTATTCTAAGAGTTTACCTTGTATTTTTAGTTAACTATCTAGTTATCTTTAATCAATTAAAAAGGCTTTAATTGTCTATAATTTAGGTCAATTGTTCTCATCTTTAATTAGCATGCCTAGTTTTCAAATGCTTGTGATAAATCATAGATTATATCATCAATATGCTCTGTTCCAATTGAAAGACGAATTGTATTTGGTTTAATTCCTGATTCTGATAGCTCAGTTTCATTCATTTGTGAATGAGTTGTACTTGCTGGGTGGATTACTAATGATTTAACATCAGCTACATTTGCAAGTAAAGAGAATATTTCTAATCTATCAATAAAGTCTTGAGCTTCTTTTGCTCCACCTTTAATTTCAAAAGTAAATATAGAACCTGCACCATTTGGGAAATATTTATTATATAATTCATGATCTGGACTATCTGGTAGTGACGGATGATTAACTTTCTCTACTTTTGGATTATTCTTTAAGAATTCTACAACTTTTAAAGCATTTTCAACATGGCGTTCAAGTCTTAGAGAAAGTGTTTCTAACCCTTGTAATAATATAAATGCGTTAAATGGACTTATGCATGCACCAGTATCTCTTAATAAAATTGCACGAATTCTAGTTACATATGCTGCTGCACCAACAGCTTCTGCAAATTTAATTCCATGATAGCTTGGATCCGCTTCACTTAATTGTGGGAATTTTCCCGAATCTATCCAATCAAATTTTCCTGAATCTACTATTATACCACCTAATGATGTACCATGTCCACCAATAAACTTTGTTGCTGAATGAACAACTATATCTGCTCCATGTTCAATTGGTCTAAATAAGTATGGAGTTCCAAATGTATTGTCAACTATTAGTGGAATTTTGTGTTTATGTGCTATTTCTGCTAATGCTTCAACATCTAAAATATTTGAATTAGGATTTCCAAGTGATTCAATAAAAATAGCTTTTGTATTCTCTTGAATTGCATTTTCAAAATTTGATAAATCATCAGGATCTACAAATGTTGTTGTAACACCGTTTGTAGGAAATGTATGTGCTAATAAATTATAAGATCCTCCATATATAGTTTTTTCGGCAACTATATGATCTCCAGCACGGGTTATGTTTTGTAGAGCATATGTTATTGCAGCTGCTCCTGAAGCTACTGCAAGTGCTGCTACTCCACCTTCTAAAGCTGCAACCCGTTTTTCAAAAACATCTTGTGTAGAATTTGTTAAACGTCCATATATATTTCCTGCATCAGCTAGCCCAAATCTCGCTGCTGCATGTGCTGAATTTCTAAATACATATGAAGTTGTTTGGTATATTGGTACTGCTCTTGCATCTGTTGCCGAATCTGGCTGTTCTTGTCCTACATGAAGTTGTAATGTTTCAAATTTTAATTTTCTTTCTTGATTACTCATAATTTTTGCCCCCATTTATAATTTATTTTTACTAATTCTTTATTATTGTTCATTGCTTATCATATATTTTAATTACATAAACTATATCTTATTGTGTATTATTCTTAGCTGTTTACTATGATATAAAGTATACATTCTATACTTTTATCTGTCAATAATAATTTTTCATAAATTAAGCAGAATTTTTATTAATTATATACAAAATCAGATATATGCTTATGAAATCTTCATAATGCATATACCTGACTTCATAGAATAATCCGCCCTTTCATTCATTTAGGTATACAAGTTCTCCATTAAAATAGGTTCTTTCAATATTAATATTAGATATGTCTAACGGTTTTGTATTAAATACATCTTTATCTAATACTATAAAATCTGCTTTTTTCCCAATTTCTAAGCTTCCTATTTCTTTTTCTTTCCCTAATACATACGCAGCATTTATAGTAACCATTTTTACGGCTTCTGCCACTGATATTCTTTCACTAGGATTTAATCTATATCTTGTATCACTCATATTTACAACTTCAGGATATCCTGAAGGTATAAAATCATATAAATTACGTAATGTAGCACATTCAATAGCATTTAATGGATTTGTTTCTATTAAAGTATCTTCTTCTGAAGATACTGCTGTAACTATGCCTGTATCAATTAATGATTTAAGAGGATATTGTCTATAAGCTCTTTCTTTACCTATAGCTAATACTTCATTTTTACTTAAACTTACATTTTTATAAAACCAAAATGGCTGTATTATTGCGTTTATTTTTAAAATCTTCATTTTTCTTATATAATATTTAGTTATTAAATCTGCATGAACTAATGAATTTCTGTACCTTTTATTCATATTATTTTGAGAAGAATATTCTACCCCATCAATAGCTAATTTACAAGCAAAATCTCCAACTGCATGAATGCAAACATTAAACTCTAATCTATTTGCCATTTTTATTCCTTCTTTAAATTCATTTATCTCCCACAAAAATGAACCATTACTTTTAATAGATTTTTCATTACTTAATTCATAAGGCTTAAACAAATAAGCTGTCATATTTTCTATAATTCCATCTGCAAAAAATTTCACTATTGATACATCAAATAATTTAGTATTATATATTATTTTATTTCTTTTCAATTGATGTAATTGTTCATATATACTTCTTTCACATATCTTCTCCGGTAGAATAGTTTCTCCATATACTATTCTTAATTTAAGTTTTTTTATTATTTCTAACCTTCTGTAAAGTTCAAGTGGCATGTTTATTTCATGTTTTTCAATCAATCCTATAGTCGTAACACCATGTGAATGCAATATACTTTGATATCTTATAAAGCTAGTTATATACTCTTTATCTGTATAAGCTTTCTTCTTATTAATATTAACTAAATTTATAGCATTTTCTTTTAATGTTCCCCATAATTCTCCTTTTTCGTTTATCTCTATTTTCCCGCCGTTGACAACCTCTGTGTCTTTAGTTATATTAAAATGCTCAAATGCTTTATTATTAAGCCATAAAGAATGCCCATCATAAGATTTTAATACTATAGGTTTATCTGTTTTTATCTTATCAATCCACTTTTTATTTGGACCTTTAAATGCTTCGGTATATCCATCTAAGCACTCTTTATCTTCTTCAAAAGCAGAATTTCTCCATCCTGTCCCGTAAATTATTTCTTCTTCTGGATGTGAATCAGCATAGCTTTGAATTAATTTTATATATTCATTTCTATTATTAGCATTAAATAAATTTAATCCATCTTTTTTTGCCATCATTCTTTCTGATATGTGACAATTAGTATCAATGAATCCAGGCAATACTACTCTGAATTTCAAGTCTACTATTTCTTTTTTATCCTTAAGCCAGCTTTTTACTTCTTCATTACTTCCTAACGCAACTATTCTTCCCTCTTTGATGGCCATTGCTTCATATACACTACTTTTATCATCAATACTATATATGATTCCATTGATAAAAATCTTATCTGCATTACTAGAAGATTTTTCATCTAATCTCATAGCTTAATTACCTCCATCTTAATTACTAACTTATTTAGAAATACAATCTATTATATTCATTAAATTCTGATTTCATAAACTTATTCTCTATTTTTTCATTTTTATTTTTATAATAAAATGATAGGCAATCGGCTGAATATTAATTATATTAAACAAGGCACATTCAAAAAAATAACAAGTTCATTTTCCACAAAGTACCCACATAGACCCGCTATGAGGACACTCTTCCCACTAACATGCATTGCATATTGAACCTATTATTTTATTTCATGTGCCTAAATTAAAAAGATATACAAACATAGTTATTAAAATCACGCTTATATATCTTCTTTATAAATTAATATCTAAAATAAAAAAAGATAGCTATTAAAGCTATCTTTTTATCTTACCTCGCAACGTCCTACTCTGCCACACAGTCTCCCATGCAGTACCATCGGCGCTATAGACCTTAACTTTCCTGTTCGGAATGGGAAGGAGTGTTACCTCTATGCCATCATCACGAGATCTATTTAATTGAAAAAAA
>JARLHR010000092.1 GCA_031292145.1 Clostridium sp.
ATACTTTGGAAGCTTATTACTTAATTCCACTAGCAAATCATGATATTCTTACTTCCAGCCATCATAAATAAATACAGGTGCAATTAAGAATCCTATGAGATATCCAGCCTTTGCTACTTTTGTACTCGCCTCTATTCTTAAATCACGAGAAGCTGTAGCATGTTCATATTTATCTATAACTGAAGAGGTATTGATACTAAATCTTATCTCTGTATGGCCATTATGTGCTAGGTCAAGTAATGAATCTATATCATTATATTTTGTCACAAACCTAAATCTAGCATTATTATTATTTCCGAAAAACACTATGGCTTTTTCTAATGAATGCGTATAAGGTTCTACAGGTATAGGATCAGACGTTGCGGCCCCTTCAAATATAGTTATGTCAGGCAATCTTTCCTCTATATATTTCTGAGCTTGGCTAAGAATCTCGTCAATATTGGCATGTATTTTTACAAAAGGTTTATCTCCAAGTTTTGTATTTAAATAACAATATTCGCATTGTCCCATGCACCCTGATATTAATGGAAGTTGATAATGAGCTGATGGCTTGCATGATTGAAATTTTAAACTCTTCTTGGTACCAACGACTAAAGTCTTTTTTCCTTCCCTATATTGTGAATAAAAATCTTCTCCTGGAATATGATGCTTCAATTTATTTGAAGTCAAATTAATAATTTTAATATCATCCTTATCTTTAAATTTATTATAAATATTTTTAGCCACCTCGTAATTCAATGAATCTTTTTCAAATATAATTCTTTTAGGTACAAACATAATTTCATTCATAAATCAGCATATAAAGCTGATTTATTTGCTCCTTTCTTTAACCTTATTTTATTATGTGTTTGTTTTATAGAATTAGTATTTGCTAAAAATTTTAGAATATATGAATATAAAACTTAATAAAAAAAGATTAACACAATAAATTTTTAATGTTAACCTTCATTTTAAGCGTTAATATATACAAAAACTGAATCATATAATAATATGCATATGTATAATTAGCGCTAAAAACATGCAAGAATTATTTTAGAAATATATGATAAACAAACATCCAACCGTTCTTCGCGTCATTTAACATATATTGTAAATTATGTTATAATAATTTCAGAATAAGAGTATACTTAATTTTGTACTCGTGTAAAATTATGTCCTAGATGATCGGAGATGATTAAATTGCTAAATATCCATATTGCTAAAATGAAAAACACCAATCGAACGTTATAAATAATACTTTTAATAATTAATTCTAAAGGGGGAAGAATTAATGCAAAAATGGGAAAAATTTTTACTTATAAGTCTTTTCATTCTTGCAATACTAGGTGGTCTCATTGGATTTGCTATCACTGAATCTGGGATTGGAGAAATGAAAGTCTTAACTAATATAGATGTATCCAGTCTTCTTGCACTGATTCTATTAACAATTGTAATTACTTGTGCCATCTTTGATACTTACGAAACATTTGAAAGTCAAAAACAATTTGGTACGGCAAAATTTGAAGTCACTCTAAACACAAGAAATAGGTTTAGAAATGTTTTAATATTCCTTGCATTAGTCACAATTTTTGAATTTGGAGCATTTTTATATTCAATTGATATTGAGATACTCCCTTCACTTTTCATCACGTTAATATTAAATTTAATTTTTGCATTTCACAGTATGATTAATAATGCTATTGGTGAAAATGGAATATTACATTGGGGTATATATCACAGTTGGAATGATATAAAATCCCATAATATCGAAAATGAAAACTTGCTTGAAATGAATGTAGTAAATAATTTTTTTTGCTTTGAGTACAATTGTGTAATTAAATTTGATTTTGATGAAAAAGACAAAGAAGACATTGAAAAATTTTTGGTAGATAAATTATGTGGTATGGATAACCAAACTGATACTTAAACTTACATTTATTCTTTTCCTTATTATTATTTTAAGTAAAAGAAAAGACTAACAACGGAAATCATAATCCAATGTTAGTCTATATTTTTTCTAAAATTTAATTCATTAAAACTTTTTACTCTAAGCAAAAAAACTAGAAGCACAAGTGTTATAATCTGTGCTATGTTATATATTTGATTAACTCTTCCATCTGATAATTTAATTTAACCTATTTTCAATATGATATACTTCTTCATGTATCTTACTAATTTAGCAAAGTAATTTTTTCTCAATTATAAAACCTGATTCCGGTTAATAGTTTAACAAAAATGAGGTTTCATTAATAGTGAAAATATTCCGCATTTGATACACTTTTAAAATCACTGAAAACACTACTGATATCAATGGTTCTATGATTTAGAAGCTAAAATACTGAATGAAATATTATCTTTTATGCCAATAATTATACCTTTAAAGATAATTGCATTGATTTATTTTTATACATAATGTATAACAAAATGTTTATTTATCTAACTTAGGAATCTTCAAAAAAATATTCTATAAAATTTTATTAATCTAAATTATAATCTGGATTTAAAATCTTCATATCCAAATTGTTTTACTATTTCAACACCTTTTTCTTCACTATACTTTATAATTGCAGGAAGATTTATACCATTGAAGGTATTATTTTTAACCATTGAATAAATAGCCATATCACAAAACACAAGCTTATCTCCTGGTTTCAAAGGCTCTTTAAAGGAATAATCTCCAATAATATCACCAGCAAGGCAAGTTGGCCCTCCAAACCTATATGTAAACTCAAATTCATTTGGCTTTCCAGAATTTATTATATTAGGTCTATATGGCATTGCAAGTACATCTGGCATGTGACATTCTGCTGAAGTATCTAGTATTGCTATATCCATTCCATTTTTAATTGTGTCTAAAACTGTTGCTACTAGAAAACCTGCATTTAAAGCAATAGCTTCCCCTGGTTCAATATACACCTCTACTCCGTACTTATCTTTTATAAAGTTAATCGATTTAATTAGTGTTTCTATATCATAATCTGATCTAGTAATATGATGACCACCACCAAAATTAATCCACTTCATTTTCTTAATGTATTTTCCAAACTTTTCATCTACCACTTTTATTGTACGTTCAAGAGTATCAGAATTTTGTTCACACATTGTATGAAAATGTAATCCGTCTATTCCTTCAAGCTCTTCTTCTTCAAAGTTAGCTAAAGTAACTCCCATTCTTGAATTTTCGAAGCATGGATTATAAATATCTGTTTCTATTTCAGAATATTCAGGATTAATACGAATTCCACATTCAATTTTCTTTCCATCAAAGTTTTTAATCTTATCTCTATATTTTTTCCATTGATTAAATGAATTAAATATTATATGATCACTATATTTCATTATTTCATCAAATTCATCTTCTCTATATGCAGGTGTAAAAATATGTACTTCCTTTCCCATTTCTTCATACCCAAGTCTAGCTTCATGTAAAGAACTTGAAGTAACCCCTTTTAAGTACTTCCCAATTAGCGGGAAAGTTGAATACATTGAAAATGCCTTTGTTGCAAGAATAATATTAGCTCCTGTCTTTTCCTGAACATAATCCAATATTTCTAAATTCTTTTTAAGAAGCCTTTCATCAACCAAATAACATGGTGACGGCAATTTACTTATATCTATATCTTTCATCAGCTCACCAACCTTTTTTAGTTATAAATTAATAGTTCATAATTAACAGTTAAGGATGAAAAGCACAGTCTTTCTTAGAAATGTATTTGTTTTTAAGAAAGCTCATAGAAATTTCATTCTTAACTTTTCACCCGAAACTTATCACTCTTATATTTTCACTTATTATATTTTTCTTATGCTTTCACTTTTCTAATATCCAATATATTGAGAGAACAGCTATGATAATAGTCATAAAAAATGTCACTTTCCAATTATACTATTGGAATTCTAAATTATACTTTGAAATATCATCTATACCAGAAAGAAAGGGTACTCTTTTGTGCAGTGTTGCATCTGAGAATATGGTTGTAGGATTTCTTCATTAGAAGTTGTTCCATTTTAGCTTGTCAAAATCTTGTATTTGGAGCAAGCTAAAATGGGTACAACTTCTAATGTTAGAAATCCACAACTATATTCTCTAAGCAACCGAAACAACAGAGTATCCTTTCTTTCGGTAAGCTATCGCATAAATTCAGATTACACGCTGTTTATTCAACTAAAGTTGGATCAAAGCTTTCTTTCCATGGTAATCCCCATTTATTTAATTCTTCCATAAATGGATCTGGATCAAATTCTTCTACATTATATACTCCTGGTTTTCTCCATAATCCCTTCATTACTAAGCTAGCACCGATCATAGCTGGAACTCCAGTTGTATATGAAATTGCTTGTGAACCAACTTCTTTATAACATTCTTCATGATCACAAACATTATATACGTAATAAGTCTTATCCTTTCCATCTTTTTTACCTTGGAAAATGCATCCTATATTAGTCTTACCTTTTGTTCTTGGACCAAGTGATGCTGGGTCTGGTAAAACTGCTTTAAGAAATTGTAATGGTACTATTTGCTTTCCTTCATATTCAATTGGCTCAATTGAAGTCATACCAACATTTTCAAGTACATGTAAATGTGTTATATACTTTTCGGAGAATGTCATCCAGAATCTTATTTTCTTAATTCCTTTAATATTTATACCTAAAGATTCTAATTCTTCATGGTGTAATAAATACATATCTTTTGGTCCTATTTCAGGGAAATCATAAACTCTCTTTATTTCAAGAGGTTCTGTTTCTACCCATTTTCCTTCTTCCCAATAGCTGCCTGGAGCTGTAATTTCACGAATATTAATTTCTGGGTTAAAGTTAGTTGCAAACGGATAACCATGATCACCAGCATTAGCATCTAATATATCTATGTAATTTATTTCATCAAAATAATGCTTTTGAGCATAAGCACTAAATACTCCTGTAACACCTGGATCAAAACCACTACCAAGTAATGCAGTTATACCTGCTTTTTCAAATTTTTCTCTATATGCCCATTGCCATTTATATTCAAATTTAGCTGTATCAAGAGGCTCATAGTTAGCTGTATCTACATAATGAACCTTTGTTTCTAAACAAGCATCCATAATTGTTAAATCTTGATAAGGAAGTGCAAGATTTATAACTACTTCTGGTTTAAATTTATTAATAAGTGCTACTAATTCTGGTACATTATCAGCATCTACTTGAGCTGTTTGTATCTTAGTCTTAGTCTTTCCTTCTAATGAAGCTTTTATAGCATCGCATTTTGATAAAGTTCTACTTGCAATGCATATTTCTTCAAACACCTCTGAATTTTGACAACATTTATGAATAGCAACGCTAGCGACACCACCAGCACCTATAATTAAAGCTTTTCCCATTCTAATTCCTCCAATTTTTCTATAATTTTTTTCAATTCACAGAAAGTGCCAAGCACTTTAATTAATAATGAATGATTAAGGTTAAAATTACTTCGTAATTTCTAAAAATATATAATTTAAGAAATCTCCAAAGGAGATTTCCTCCTTCATTATTAATTGTTACTCCGTAAGCCCACTCAACATTTCTTTAACATAATTAGGTAAAGCAAAACAGCCTACATGAATATCTGTGTTATAGTACCTTGTTTTTATTCCTAATTTATTCCATCCATCTGCATTTAAGTCTTTGATAGGATGATATTTCTTTGAAGCAAAGCCAAATAGCCAATGACCTGATGGATATGTTGGGATGTGCAGTTGATACACTCTTATTATTGGAAAGAAACCTATTATTTTTTCATGCGCATCCTTCATAGCCCTTGCATCATTTTCATAATATGGACTTTCATGTTGATTAACTAAAATCCCATTTTCATTTAATGCCTTGTAACAATTCCCGTAAAATTCCTTCGTAAATAATCCTTCTCCTGGTCCAAAAGGATCTGTTGAATCCACTATGATTAAATCATATTCATTTTCTTTATTACGAACAAATTTCAAACCATCTTCATAAACTAAATTTACTCTTGGATCATCTAGCTTACAAGCTGTTTGTGGAAAGTATTCCCTGCATATATCAACAACTCTTTTATCTATTTCAACCATATCAATCTTTTCTATGGTATCATATCTTGCAAGTTCTCTAATTGTTCCACCATCTCCAGCACCTATAACTAAAACCTTCTTAATATTAAGATTGGTTGCCATTGCCACGTGAACTATCATTTCATGATAAATGAACTCATCTTTTTCAGTTATCATCATTAATCCATCTAACGTAAAAAACTTTCCAAATTCTTTAGCTTCTAGCACATCAATTCTTTGGAATTCAGTTTGTTCTGTATGTAGCTCCTTTTCAACTTTAATTGAAAATCTTACATTGTCTGTGTGTTGTTCTGTATACCATAACTCCATATTTATGCCTCACTCTCCTATTAATTAAGAGCTAATAGAGAAGAGTTAAAAGTTTAGGATGAAGCTCACAGAGAAAGTTCTGCTGACCAAATGTAAAAGCTCTAATAGAGAAAGTTCATGTATCCAAATATAAAATTTGGACATTCACTTTTTGAAGCATCACTTTTCCTTGCAGGATTTCTAAATAAGATATTAGTTATACTTATTAAGTTCCGTATTGTGCTTCACACACTTTTTAATAAGTATTTTTTCAAATTCCAGCGGAATTTGTACCCTAACTCTTAACTCTTAATTCTTAATTCTTAACTATATTAATATTCTCAATTTTAGGATCTTCTGTTCCGGTTAAAAAACATCCTTTTTCTTTTGCATAATTTATATAATCTAAGATCTCCTTAGTTATTCTTTCCCCCGGTGCAAGAATTGGTATTCCTGGTGGATAGCACATTACAAATTCAGCACATATCTTTTCATCACTTTCGTTCATTGGCACTGAAGTCTTTTGAGAATAAAATGCTTCTTGAGGAGTAAGCACAACTTCTGGATTTATATATTCATGGTCAAACATTCCTGCCTTATCTCTTGAATGCAATCTTTTAATCTCAGATAAGGAAGAAATTAATCTTTCAATTGCTAAATTACGATCTCCAACAGAAATAATTGCTAAAATATTTGCTATATCTCCAAATTCTATTTGTATGCCATATTCATCTCTTAACAAATCATATACTTCAATTCCAGCAAGGCCAATTTCTCTAGTA
Source organism: Clostridium sp. (assembly GCA_031292145.1). Lineage (GTDB taxonomy): Bacteria > Bacillota > Clostridia > Clostridiales > Clostridiaceae > Clostridium. Next base: position 7,112 of record JARLHR010000092.1, read on the forward strand.
AACACAGATAATTTAGTTATATCAAAATCATAAACTGCATCCTTGTCAATTAGCTCTTTTGAAAAAGCATAATATCCACCTATTTTATTTATTTCACTTCTTGCATATTCTGCAATTTGTGTTACCTTTTCAAAAATTTCTTTTCCATGCAGCATAAGGTCTCTTCTTGCTAAATCAAGTGAAGACATTAAAAGATATGATCCACTTGTTGTTTGTGTTAAGTTAATTATTTGACGAACATAACCAATTTGTAAATCACAGTTTAACAATAAAAAGGAACTTTGAGTTAAAGAACCTCCTGTTTTATGCATACTCACTGCTGCCATATCAGCTCCAGCTTCCATTGCTGACATTGGCATATTTTCTCCAAAATAAAAATGAGTTCCATGTGCTTCATCTACTAAAACATACATTCCATTTTCATGAGCAATTTTAGTGATTTCTTTTAAATTTGAACAAATTCCATAATATGTTGGATTGTTTATAAAGACAGCTTTAGCATCTGGATTTTCTTTTATTGCCTTTTTTACATCTTCAACCGACATTCCAAGTGGTATTCCCAGTTGCTTATTAATACCTGGATTAATATAGACAGGAATTGCTCCACTAATTACTAATGCATTAATAGCACTTCTGTGAACATTACGTGGCATTATAATTTTTTCACCTTTTTTGCAAACGCTCATAACCATAGCTTGAACCGATGAACTTGTTCCATTTACCATAAAAAATGCATGTTTTGAACCAAAGGCATCAGCTGCAAGTTCTTCCGCTTCTTTTATAACCGATACAGGATGGCAGAGATTATCAAGGGGTTTCATTGAATTTACATCAACTGACAAGCATTGCTCACCTAAAAATTCTCTAAGCATAGCATTTCCTCTACCTTGCTTGTGTCCTGGTACATCAAATGGAACCACTCTAGCCTTCCTATAATTTTCTAATGCTTCATAAATTGGCGCTCTTGAGTGGGATTCTTTATTTTTCATTTCCTTATATCCCCCCATTAATATATATTTGTTCCACTGAAAATCTCAATCATTTCTTTTCTTAAATTGTTCTCAATTTCAAGTCGTTGCTTTGGCTTGATTTCATAAACATCTCTATTGAAAAGATAATTTTGCAGTTGCATTTCTTTTATTAACATTTTAGTGTGAAATATATTTGATTGATACACATTTATATCCATTGCATCATATTTTTCTAATGTCTCTATATCAATATAATCTTGTATTGATGTTATTTTGTGATCTATAAACAATTTTTTGCCATCAACATCTCGAGTAAAACCTCTGACACGATAATCTATCGTGATGATGTCCGAATCAAAACTTCCTATAAGATAGTTTAATGCATTTAAAGGAGAAACTTCTCCACAAGTGGCTACATCAATATCCACTCGAAAAGTAGCAATTGAATTATCCGGATGATATTCGGGATAAGTATGCACTGTTACATGACTCTTATCTAAATGTCCTACAACTGTATCCCTAGTTTTCAAAACTTCAAGTTCACCTTTATTACAAGAAGCATCTATTTTTTGTAACCCTAAATTTTTTTCTGAAATTAAAATAGTTACACTTGCCCCTTGTGGATCATAATCTTGTTTTGAAATATTAAGCACATGTGCGCCAATGCTCTCCGTTACATCACACAGAATCCCTGTAAGTCTTTCTGAATTGTATTGCTCATCTATATAAGCAATATAGTCCTTTTGCTCGCGCTCACTTTTTGCATAGCATACATCATAGATGTTAAAGCTAAGTGTTTTGGTGAGGTTGTTAAAGCCGTATAACTTCAGCTTGTTTTCCAACCCTAACATCACAACCTTTCTGGCGTAAATTAGGCACATGAAAAAAATAATAGACCAAAGATGCGACGCATATTTCGTGTCAGACAAGAAAGTAAATTCAGCTCATAGTGGAACTATTAGTTGAATTTGCTGACGCAGTATGACGCGAAATAGGCAAGCATACTGGTCTATTATTTTTTGATTGTGCCTTAAGTTCTATTTATCATACAACATTGACATTTTACTATATTATGTTTAAAAATGCTACTATTTATGACAATATTTCTTGAATATCCTTTATAAATTTATTTAAAGTCACTTATGCTCTATTTTATTTCAAATTCCTTCTCATTCCTTGTGTATATCGTTTAGCTATTTTTTTTCATTGCTCTTTCTTTTACATATTGATTATATTCTTCTATTGAGTAAACTTCAGGCTCTCGTACTTCTTCTAAAAAGTGTGAAGCCTCAGCATCAGCATTGCTAAAAGCTAGAACTGATTTATGCATTTCTATAGCTTTATTATAATCTCTATATTCATCTTTAGGTACATAAGCTCCCATATGCCATCTTATCATTAAACACTCCTCCAATGTTAGTTTTACAAATTGTTGAAGTAAGATAACACTTTTTTCTCCATGACCTAAAGGAATTTTATCATCAAACTCATAGGATGCATATCCTATCCATTTACCAGTCATCTCATCCTTTTTTAATCTCATAGTTTTATCATAAAGATTACATTTACAAAGATCATGCAGATATCCGGTTAAATACATCGTATCATTGCTTAAACCTAATCTATATTGCTTGTTCTTTTGAATTAGTAATTCTACAACATTATCTGAATGTAATGCTAATCCACCATCAAAATTCGAATGAAATTTTGTTGATGCTGGCGCTGTGAAATAATCAGTTCTCTCTACAAGATACTTAATTAATTCATCTATTCCATCTCTTTTAATAGAGCTTAACCTTTCTAATATCTTATCCTTTAATTCCTGCATTTCTTGTGCAGCCTTAGCCTTAGTCATTTCTTTTAAGTCACGTAAATCACTCATTAATACATCTCCTTACATTGGTTAAGTTATTAAATTGCTTTTTTAAAGCAAGCATAAATCTATTTTTCTATGCTCCTTTTACTATTCTAACACTTTTATGAAAAAACTCATATCATTAGTATTAAATGATATGAGTTTTCTAATTAAATATATTCGAGTTTACCTTAACCATTGTCAATGTTTATGAGCTTTTTTACGACTATATTCTTATTTTTATTTTTTTATTCTTCTACTACAGGTAGAGAGTTCAAGTTATTTGATTCATCGTCATCTCGTATACTTCTTAAGTACTCTTCACCTTTTCGTGATGTTGAAACAGACACTCCAGATATAACTCCAGTTTTAGCTAACTCCACGCCTCTTTCTTTAGTTATTTTCTCTCCATTTGAAAGCTCATATCCTGTTATTTCTCCTGAATGCTTTATTATTGCTTTTATTGAATTTTTCTCAGTATTAGACTTTAAATTTATTAAAGATATATCACTATTATTCATCTCAGCACCTCCAACTTTTTGCTAACATATCCTGCACAATCAAAAAACAATAGGTCCTTCTGCTCACCTATTTTCTTTCATGTGCCTAAAAAAACAATTAGCCTAGCATTTTAGAATTTGTTTTTACTTAAAAAAAACGAACTAATTCTATAATACTTCGATATTATCTTTTCCAATAAATATACTTTAATACACCAATGATGTTTCTAGTATAAAAAAATATATTCAACACATAATACTATTGCTGAGGCATATGCCTAAATACAAGGAGGTGAACTTTATGAGTCCAAAAGAATTATCATACATTGAGGATGCTTTAAATCATGAAAAACATATGAAAACAAAGTGTCAAAATTATGCAAATCAAATTCAAGATCCTCAACTTAAATCTTATGTTAGTCAATTAGCTAACGCACATCAACAAAAATTTGATGAATTTTTTAGATTATTATAATTTAACAAGGAGAAATGAATTATGAATGATAAAGAATTATTTGAAGATCTTTTACTTACCGTAAAAGGCGGTTCAGATTTATATTTGCATGGAACTATAGAATCTTCTACTCAAAATGTTCATTGTACATTTGATAAAGCATTAAATGATTCATTAAAAATGCAGAATGAAATTTATACTAAAATGTCTCAAAAAGGCTGGTATCCATCAGAACAAGCTGATCAAAATAAAATTAATCAAGCTAAACAAAAATTTTCAGCACAACAATAAACTCTTCTTTAAAACTATGTGATATCTAATTTATACTAAACAAATTAGGCATATAAAAAGAAAATAGTAAGTCCTTAATGCGACGTCTATTTCCCATCAGACAAGGAAATACGACGAGAAATAGACTACCATCCCGACTTATTATTTTCTTGAATATACCTAAATGCAGGCTCTATATTAATATCTAAATTAATATAGAGCCTGCATTTATATTAAGACACATGAAAATAAATAACAAGTCCAAAGTTGTCATGATTATTTTTCATCAGGCAAGGAAGCATATTGGCCTCATAGCGGGCCTATTAGGGCAATCTGCTGATGTAGCATGATGGAAAATGGGCACATTAGAAAAAAGCAGCTATGCACTTATGAAAAGAGCAGCTATGCTGCAATACAGAACTTTTCTGCAATACGGAACTTTTCTAGCAGATGGACTTGTTATTTTTTTGATTGTTCCTTATATTTCTTTTGTAATTTATTAATCATCTTTTCCTCATTATATCTATTATACGGCCATATTCTTGTTTCTACTTTACATCTAATCCATTCAGCTTTTAAATATATTTGAACAATCACATCTATTTCATTGTTTAAACAATCAATTTCACTTTCATATTTACTTATTATGTGATCACTTTCCTTAATTATTTTCTTAATCAATTCAGAATTATTCATATATGCTGACTTAACCTCTCTTTTTAAGTCAAATAATTTTATAGTATTTGTATTTATATTTTTATTATTTACTGCTAAATTCAAAAGTTGCTCCAAAACTTGTTTTTCGCTTATAGCATTTACTATCTCATCAAATTTTTTTAGCAACTCAAGATCATCATTTACGAGTTTAATAGAATTTTTACAGTAATGCATTAATAAGTAACTGTTTATTGTAGCTTTTAATTTTTCCACTTTTGATATTAACTGAATGTCATATTTTCCTGTAAAATTCAAATGCATTTTTATTAACGAAACAACTTTTTCAAGTTCTCTTCTATATGCTATTTTATTAGTTTCATTCTTAGTTATAATATATAAATTAGTAATATTGCTTAATTCTTTTAAAGATGCAATATGCCCTCTAAAGGTACTAATCCATATTACTCTAAATTTAGTTATATTATTTATGTAAAGACTTTTTTTATTTTGACATAAATTTAATACTCCAGTAATAAACGTAATCATTATTCCTGTAAATGTGATCACATCAATTATTGCTATTTCAGTTTCTCCCATTCTCATAAATCACTCCAATAATTTATACATGATAACTAAGGCACAATCAAATAAATAACAAGTCCATTTGCTATTTATTTTCACGCACCTAATGTCCAACTTGCTCCCCTATAGTTCAATTTATTTTGTACAATTTTCTTGCTTTTATTCAGATAAATTTGTAAAAATCACTTAATTTTATTGCTATATTATATATAATTTATTAATAATATTATTATTTTCCTAATTTATATATACTTTTTCTTAACATTAAATTATTATAGATAAATATATCACTTTGCCAAAAATTATACATTATTTCTTATAAATTCAATACGAATTTGCAATTGTATATTGTTAATTTCAACATAATAATTATTGTTAACATAGGAGGAAAAAAATGAACTTATTCAAACAAAATAATCAAAATTCTATTTGTAACAAAAAACCTACTCTCTCGCTAAAGCAAAAATTCTTTAATTTAAAACATCGCTCGTTGAAATTTAAAAAGCCTTCTGATAATTTTAACAAAGAGAACTTTAAATTAAATAAGAATTCAATTAGTTTTAAAGTACTTTTAAAAGTACTGCCTGTTGTAATGATAACTCTAATATCACTTACATTTTTCACCTACACTTTAGCTGAAAAAGCCCTTTATTCTAATAGTTTAGAATTATTAAGCCAACTAAGTAGTACTACTGCTCAGGATATCAGTGATGTAATGTCAGAAAAAATTAAGTCAATTGATAGTTTAGCTCACAATCCACTTATTGTGAATTCCGAAATCCCTATGCAAGACAAGCTAAGGATATTATTGGAGGAAAAGAACTTTCAACAATATTTAGATATGGGGATAGCGACTCCTGATGGAAATCTAATCCTATTAAATGGAAATAAAGTTAACATAAAATCATATGATTATTTTACTGTTGCTCTTTCTGGTCATACATATGTTTCAGAACCTTTCCAAAGTAATTTTAGTAAAGATTCATTAATCGCTATATCTGCACCAATCAAAGACATGACTAAAACTGTAGGCGTTTTAGTTGCCTTTAAATCAGGAGATGATATATCAAATTTAAGTAAAAAAATATCATTTCTAGATACAGGTAAAGCATCTGTTGTTAATTCTAGCAGCAAAATCATAGGGCATTCTAATGATGATTATGTAAAAAAAGGAACTAATCTTAGCGAACTTTTGAAAAACCCTGATAAATCAGCCCCTTATGATTTAATTAGTAAAATTTCTCAATCTCAAAGTGGTTCTACTGAAGTTATTTGCGATGATAAGCTTCAAATATTATCATATTCATTAGTTCCAAGCACTGGTTGGTCTGTTATTATCACAGTAGAAAAGGACGATTTATTAAAATCCTTTGCCAACTTAAAATATACAAATATTATTATATGTATTATTAGCCTTGTTTTAATATCTTTAATTTTAATTTTTGCTATTTCAAAAATTTCCAGAAAAATATTGTATGTTGTAGGATTAATGAAAGGATATGCTAAAAATGATTTTTCAACTAAAATACCTGAAAAACATTTAAAAGATACTACAGAAACTGGTACTATGTGTAATTCACTAGTTAATATAAGGATGTCGCTAAATAATAGTATTGATATAATTAAAGAAAATTCTTCTAACCTTAATGAACAATCAACAGGCCTATTATCTATATCTGAAGAATTATCCTCCCTTATTGAAACAATTACTAAAGCAATTAGTGATATTTCTGAAGGAACTGCAAATCAAACTGATAATTTAGTTAGTAGTACTAATAATCTAAATGAATTTGGCAAGAAGATTTCAACACTTACTAATAAAGTTAACGAGGTTACAATTACATCTTCTGATATTGGTGCTAGAGCTAAAAAAGGTAATGCTGAAATACAAGCCTTAGTTGCTTCAATAGAATTACTTAATACTAATTTTAATAATTTTAATACTTCCTTAACTGCCACTGCAAATGATATTAAAGAAGTTAATAAAATGACTAGTTTAATTAACAATATATCAGAACAAACTAATTTACTTGCTTTAAATGCTGCAATTGAAGCTGCTAGAGCAGGCGAAGCTGGAAAAGGCTTTTCAGTTGTTGCAGATGAAATACGAAAACTTGCAGAAATGAGTAAAAATTCTGCTCAAACAATTTATTCAATTGTATCAAAAGTTCTTAAAAATACTGACAATATAGCTATAAGCACAAATGATATTACGCAAGATATTAAAAGTCAGACAGACGTTATTAGAAATACAATTACAACATTTAATGAAATTTCTATAGCAGTTGAGGATATGACCCCAAAAATGTATTCCATTGCTAAAGATTTTGTTGCTTTGGACTCCGAAAAAGATTCTCTATTAAATAATGTAACTAATATTTCTGCCGTATCTGAGCAAATTTCTGCAACTACTCAAGAAATTTACGCATCATCTGAAGAGCTAAGTTCTGCAAGCTCTGAAGTTGCAAATTCTGCCCAAAAAGTTAGTACTTTATCAAATAAATTAAATGAAAGCTTTAATGAATTTAAATTTTAAAACAGTATCCTTTTACACCCCTTTGCAATAAACTGTAGTAAAGCAATTAATAAATAAGGTGAAAAAATGAATCCATTAATAAACTTAATACTTTCATCAATTTTGGGTGGCATGGGTGGTATGGGAAATGGTATGAGAAACAACCCTATGATGCCTAACCAAAATTCTGGAAATATGCAAAATCAGATGGGTGGTATGAACCCTAATATGATGGGTAATCCTTTATTAAACATGCTCATGGGAAGCATGTTTGGTGGCGGCATGAGCCCTATGAACGGAAATCCATTAATGAATATGCTAATGGGCAATATGAACAATGGTAATAATACTCCATTTAATAATTCCAATAGTAATAATGCTTCATTTAATAATTCAAGTGGTAATAATCTTCCATTTAACAATTCTAATGGTAATAACGTTCCATTTAACAATATGAATGGAACTAACCCAAACATGAATAATATTGCTCCCCTTTTAAGCATGTTAATGGGAAACCAAAATAATATGGGCATGAATAACATGAATAATCCCCAAAATAGAAATTCTTATAAAAAAAAATAGCAAGAATTCTAATAGGTAGCTTAAATTATAGGCTACCTATTAACTATGCAATAATTAACCGAAATTATATAAATGTTTATTCCATGGGACTATGAAAATTTCGCTGAAAGCACTAAAGGTAAGGTTGCACCCAATTTAGCTTGCTCCAACTTTCAGTTAGACAAGCTAAATTAGAACATCCTTACCTTAAGTGCTTTTAGCAACGAAATTTTCAAATGCCCATTACACAAACATTTATATAATTTCTTTGTTTAGATATACATAATAAGTCAAGTACATTAGATACTAAATATAAATAGACAAATTATAAATTCGGCGTTATCACCTTTCTATGATATAGTAGTTTTTATCAGAAAGCCTTTTCTATATTCTTTATACTTTCTACTATATATTTATAAATAAAAATTAAAGCTTCATTTCACTATTTACAACATTTTTCTTTTATACTCAAGTAGATTATGTATCTATGATATAATCTTTCATTACTATTCTTATAAAAATTTAAAATTATTTTTAATTTCCTCTTTACTTTTTTATAGTAATCGCTTACTATAAAGATAAGAAGGAGGAATGAATTATGGAAAATATTAATGTATTAAAAGATAACTTTATTGAATTATTTAATAAGGAACATGAAAATGTTTTCTTTTCACCAGGTAGAGTAAATTTAATTGGTGAACATACTGATTATAACGGGGGTAATGTTTTTCCTTGTGCTCTTACTATAGGAACATATGCTTTAGTAAGAAAAAGAGATGATAAAAATGTATTAGTTAGTTCTCTAAATTTTAAAGAATTAGGTGTTTTAGAATTTAGTTTAGAAAATATGGTTTATGATAAACAACATGATTGGGCAAATTATCCTAAAGGAGTAATTAAAACTTTTGAAAACCACGGTTTTAATATTCCTAATGGTTTTGAAATACTATTCTATGGAAATATACCAAATGGATCTGGATTATCTTCATCTGCTTCACTTGAAGTTTTAATGGGAGCTATCCTAAATGATTTATTTAACTTAAATGTTGATATGGTTGATATAGTTAAAATGTGTCAAGAAGCAGAAAATAAATTTATAGGTGTAAATTGTGGAATAATGGATCAATTTGCTATTGGTATGGGAAAAGAAAATTGTGCAATTCTTTTAGATTGTAATACTTTAAATTATTCTTATAGCAACTTAGATATGGATGGTTACAAGATAGTAATTGGAAATACAAACAAAAAACGTGGATTAGCTGATTCTAAATATAATGAAAGACGTAGCGAATGTGAAGCTGCTTTAGCTGAAATACAAAAAGTAAAAGATATTAAAGCTTTAGGCGAGCTTACTGAAGAAGAATTTGAAGAAGTAAAAGATTGCATTTCAGATCCTATAAAAATGAAAAGAGCAAAACATGCTGTCTATGAGAATAGACGAACTTTAAAGGCAGTAAAAGCTTTAGAAGAAAAGAATTTAAATTTATTTGGAAAGCTTATGAATGACTCTCATGTTTCTTTAAGAGATGATTATGAAGTTACAGGCATAGAATTAGATACTTTAGTTTCTCTTGCTTGGGAATGTGAAGGTGTAATCGGTGCTCGTATGACAGGAGCAGGCTTCGGTGGATGTACAGTTAGTATTGTAAAAGAAGATTGTATAGATTCATTTATCGAAAAAATCAAAACTGAATATACAAACAAAATAGGCTATGAACCTAGTTTCTACGTTGTTAGTATTTCAGATGGAACAAGAAAAATTAAGTAAAATTTAATTTAAATTTCAATGAAATAAGTCTATTATAATATATGTATTCTAAAATTTATAAAATTCGCAAGTTAGATTATTACTTTTTATAGTAATTAAATATATCAAAACTTGGATAAGTACAAATTTGTGAATATATATCATTTAATAAAAGGAGATGTTAATATGTCAATTTTAGTTTGTGGTGGTGCTGGTTACATTGGTTCACATACAGTACATGAACTTATAGAACAAAATAAAGACGTTATAATAGTTGATAATTTACAATCAGGTCATTTGAAAGCTGTACATCCAAAAGCAAAATTTTATGAAGGTGATATAAGAGATGCAGATTTCTTAGATAAAGTTTTTTCTGAGAATAACATTGAAGCCATAATACATTTCGCTGCTAATTCTCTAGTTGGAGAAAGCATGACAAAGCCATTGTTATATTTCAATAATAATGTTTACGGTATGCAAATATTACTTGAAAGTATGGTAAAACATAATATTAAGCATATTGTCTTCTCTTCTACAGCAGCAGTATATGGAGAACCAAAAAGAATTCCTATACTTGAAGATGATGAAACAAATCCAACAAATCCTTATGGTGAAACAAAACTAGCTATGGAAAAAATGATGAAATGGGTTAGTCAAGCTAACGGAATAACTTTTGTTTCTTTAAGATACTTTAATGCAGCTGGTGCTATTGAGGATGGAAGCATTGGTGAAGACCATTTTCCAGAAAGTCACTTAATACCATTAATTCTTCAAGTTCCACTAGGAAAAAGAGAAGCAATAACTGTTTTCGGAGAAGATTACGAAACTCCAGACGGTACATGTATTAGAGATTATATTCATGTACTTGATTTAGCTGATGCACATATAAAAGCTGTTGAATATTTACAAAAAGGTAATGAAAGTAATATCTTCAATCTAGGCAATGGAGTTGGCTTTAGCGTTAAGGAAATGATTGATTCAGCAAGAGAAGCTACTAACGAGGTCATTAATGTCGTTATAGGCGACAGGCGTGCTGGCGATCCAGCAAGATTAATAGCTTCAAATGAAAAGGCAAGAAAAGTATTAGGTTGGAATCCTAAATATACAGATGTAAAAGATGTAATAAGCACAGCTTGGGGATGGCATAAAAATCATCCAAATGGCTTTGAAGACAGAGAATAATTTTAATCAGTGACAAGTGACAAGTTTAGGAAGAAAAGCCTTAGGCTTTTCTATAAAATATTTTTTATAAATCCACTTTGTGGATTTCATCGTTAACTTGCAACTTGTCACTTGCAACTTAAAATCAAGGGAGGTCTTAGCATGATAAATATAAATCTTGAAATAAATAGACTTATAAACTTTGCTTTGAATAAAAAACTTATAACTAATGATGATGTAATTTATTCTACAAATATGTTACTTGGTACATTAAACATAAATGAATTTGAAGTTTCAATAGTTGATGAAAACTTAGAAACTCCAACACCTATTTTAGAAAACATTTTAGACTACGCTTGTGAAAAGGGTTTACTAGAAAATACAACTACTGAAAGAGATTTATTTGACACAAAAATCATGAATTGTCTAATGCCAAGACCTTCAGAAGTTATAAATAAATTTAATGAATTATATGATTCATCTCAAGAAAAGGCTACTGAATATTATTATGATTTAAGTATAGCTTCAAATTACATAAGAAAAGATAGAATTGATAAAAATATAGTTTGGAAATCACCTACTGAATATGGTGATTTAGATATTACTATAAACTTATCTAAGCCTGAAAAAGATCCAAGGGATATAGCTAAAGCAAAATTAATTAAGTCAAGTTCTTATCCTAAATGTCTATTATGCAAGGAAAATGAAGGCTTCTATGGCACTTTAAATCACCCAGCTAGACAAACTCATAGGATTATACCATTAAATTTTGGTGAAGGTCAAAAGTATTTCTTACAATACTCTCCTTATACTTACTATAATGAGCATTGCATAATATTTAACGATCAACATATCCCTATGAAGATAAATAAGGATACTTTTAAGAACCTATTAACATTTACAGATATATTACCTCATTATTTTGCTGGATCTAATGCAGACTTACCTATAGTTGGCGGCTCAATACTTTCTCATGATCATTACCAAGGTGGCCATTATACATTTGCTATGGAAAAAGCTCCTATAGAAATGCCTTATTCTGTTGCAGGATATAAAGATGTAAAAATAGGAAGAGTTAAATGGCCTATGTCCGTTGTTAGACTTACAAGTAATAATAAAGATAAGTTATTAGATTTAGCAGATCATGTGTTAACTTCATGGAGAAATTATTCTGATGAATCTGTGGATATACTAAGTCATACTGGGGAGGAACCACATAATACAGTAACTCCTATTTCAAGAAAGAGAAATGGTGAATATGAACTTGATTTAGTACTTAGAAATAACAGAACAAGTGCTGCACATCCACTTGGAATCTTCCATCCTCATGATGAAGTTCATCACATAAAGAAAGAAAATATAGGACTTATTGAAGTTATGGGACTTGCAGTTCTTCCTGCAAGATTAAAAGAGGAATTAACTATATTGAAAGACAATTTAATTAATAAAGTAGTAGATATTTCAGATGATGAAACAGTATCAAAACATTCAGATTGGTATAAGTATATTTTAGAAAAATACTCAAATATCTCGGCTGAAAATGCTGAACACATCTTAAAATCAGAAGTTGGTTTTAAATTTTTAGAGGTATTAACTCATGCCGGAGTATTTAAACGTAATGAACAAGGTCTTACTGCTTTTGATAAATTTATAAATATGTTATAAGGTGGAATGATTTATGAAGATAACTATAGTAGACGTGGCTAAAAAAGCAAATGTATCAGTTGCAACAGTTTCAAGGGTAATGAACGGAAATTATCCTGTAAAAGAAGAAACAAAAAAAAGAGTATTAGACGTAATAGAGGAACTTAAATATATTCCTAATATGCAAGCACGTGAACTTACGCAGCAAAAGTCATCTACTATAGGTGTTGTAGTTCCTAGTATTAATAATATGTTTTTCCCCGAAGTTATCAACGGCATTGAAATTAGTTTAAAACTCAATTCATTATCTTTAGTTTTGGTTTGTAGCAACAATGATAAAGAAGAAGAAAAAACATGCATTAATAATTTGCTCTCTAGGAATGTATCTGGAATAATTGTTATAGACCCTAATACAGAAAATATTAAATCTAAATTTTATCACAATATTTCAAAACAAACTCCACTTGTATTTGTAAATGGTCATTCAGTATCTAATAATATTTCCTCAGTCGTTAATGATGAAGCTATGGGAGCCAGTATGGCTTTAAATCATCTTATAGAGAATAATCATAAAGATATATTATTTGTTAGAGGAAAAGATAGTTATTCTTATGATATAAAAGAAAAAGTTTATAAGGAAACAATGAACGACTTAAATAATTTTAAACCTGAAAATATCATTAACATAGGAAATGGAAATAGTAGTGACACTGTAGACAATACTATCAACATATTTCTTGAGGTATTAAAAACATCTTCTGCTACTGCTGTTTTTGCATGTAATGATCTTATGGCTGTTGGTGTTCTTAATGCTTGCAAAAAGTTAAATTTAAATGTACCAGGCAAATTATCAATTATTGGATTTGATAATATAGATTTGAGTAAATTTGTAGAACCAAAATTGACTACTATTGATCAAAATATGTTTCTTCTAGGAACTAATGCTGCAACATTGTTGATAGAAAAAATAGATTATGATAATTCATACGGTAAACGAATAATCCTTACGAACTCTTTGATTGAGCGAGATACTGTAGGGACTATATAACAATATATACAGCCCTTCCAATTGTTACAATTTTAATAAAAACTAAATCTAAAAATATATAAAATAAATTAAATTTACCATTGTAGCAGAACATATATTTGTATATAATAAAAATACGAATATATGTTCTTTTTTATTTCTATTAGTAATCCATCACTTATAAACTTTTCTATTTAGATAATAAATAAGAACTTACTGAATTACTAAAGGAAGTGTAATTAAAATGGATATAATGGAGAAATTAAAAATTTTATCTAATGCAGCCAAATATGATGTATCTTGTTCTTCTTCAGGATCTAAAAGAAAGAATGTTAATAATGGAATAGGTAATGCTTCTGACTGTGGTATTTGTCATAGTTTTACTCCGGATGGACGTTGCATTTCATTGCTTAAAATATTATTTTCAAATGATTGCGTTTTTGATTGCAAATATTGCATTAATGGTGCCTCTCGCGATTTCTTAAGAGTTAGTTTCACTCCTGAAGAAGTTTGCAATCTCACTATTAATTTTTATAAACGCAATTATATTGAAGGTTTATTTTTAAGTTCTGCTGTCATTAATAATCCTAATTACACTATGGAGCTCTTACTTAAAACTGTTAGAAAATTGCGTGTAGAAAAAAAATTTAACGGCTACATTCATCTTAAGGCAATCCCTGGAGCTGATGAAACATTAATTGAACAGGCTGGCACATATGTAGACAGAATGAGTGTTAACATTGAACTTCCCTCTAGTGATAGTCTAAGGCTTTTAGCGCCACAAAAAAGTAAAGATAAAATTTTAAAACCTATGAATATAATAAAAAATTCTATAATCAATTATGGTGAAATGAAAAAAAGCATAAAGAGTACTCCACTTTTTGTTCCTGGTGGTCAGAGTACTCAATTGATTGTTGGTGCTACACCTGAAAGTGACGGAAAAATAATTAAACTTTCTGAAGCTCTTTATAATAAGTATAGTTTGAAAAGAGTTTATTATTCTGCCTACGTTCCTGTTATTAAAGGCAATAATTTGCTTCCCGATATAACTCATCCGCCTATGCTTAGAGAGCACAGGCTTTATCAAGCTGATTGGTTACTTAGATATTACGGTTTTAAAGCTAATGAACTATTAAAAAATGAAAATGACAATTTTGATTTAAATTTTGATCCCAAAACCTATTGGGCATTATCAAACTTAGATGAATTTCCTGTTGAAATCAATAAAGCATCTTATGAAAAGTTATTGCGTATACCTGGTATTGGAGTGACTTCTGCTAAAAAAATTATAAGAATTCGAAGAGTTCATAATTTAACCTTTGAAGACTTAAAGAATTTGAGGGTTATACTTAAAAGAGCTAAATACTTTATTACTTGTGCCGGTAAATATCATGGCGATGTGCTATTTGACAATATTCAAATAAAAAACAAACTTTTAAAAGACACTGTATCTAAAAGTTCAAATATAAATCCTAACCAATTATCATTTTTTGATTGGCTGCCATCAGAAGAACAAACTACAACTTCTGGAATTATAATACCTAAAAAAAATACCTCTATGGCAAGCATAGCATCTAAAAACAAAGATTTCTCATCTAATCTTTTGCTGCCGGAAGCAAATATTTTAAGATTAAATGATAAAATCACATCTATTACCGGGGAGTTTTAATTATGAATATATATATATATGATGATACCTTTGAAGGATTGCTGACAGCTATATATAATGCCTTTTATGATAAAAGTCTAACAGTAGCAATTTATGATTTAAATAATTATAATAATTGTCCCCTTCTACTTGGAGAAAATATTGAAGTTATTACTAATGAAGAAAAATATCTAAAAGTTAAATATGCAATTATAAATAAAATAGATTTTTTAGCATTTAAGAAACTCTATATGATTTATTTAAGTAATCATATAGATAAAGCTATAATAATATTTAAATATTTAAAAATTGCATTTGAACTTGGTCATGATGTTCATAGCTTTTTAAATATAGATACAATAAGACTAGTGGATAATATAAATAGACAGGTTTCCATGGAATGTCATAGATTTGAAGGTTTTATTAGATTTAATTATATTGATGAAAAGTTTTTATATTCTTCTATTGAGCCAGATAATGATATTTTAGAGCTTCTTGGAGACCATTTTAAAAACAGATTTCCCGGGGAATATTTTATTATACACGATATTTATAGAGAAAAAGCTTTAATATATAATACAATACTTTATGAAATAATTAAAATGAATAAGGATACTTATGAAAAACTCAAATTTCATGATGATGAGTACACAAAACTTTGGAAAGCTTATTTTAAATCTACAACAATTGAAGAAAGAAAAAATTTAAAACTACAATGCAGAATGATGCCTAAAAGGTATTGGAAACACATACTGGAAACCTAGACTTATGTGATAACCAACCGAACTTAGATAAATATGTGTTCCATAGGACTATGAAAATTGCGCTGGAAGGTTCTAAATAGGTGGTTGCACCCACTTTAGCATGCTCCCATTATTCAATGTGACAAGCTAAAGTGGAACAACCACCTATTAAGAACCTTCAACAGCTTATTTTCAAATGCCTATTTCACACATATTTATCTA
>JARLHR010000093.1 GCA_031292145.1 Clostridium sp.
AAGAAAAAAACTTTGTACAGGTAAAAAGTAAGAAGTAAGAGGTAAAAGTTAAGGAAGAAAAGCCACTGGCTTTTCAATAAAAATATTTTTTTAGAAATCCCGTTAGGGATTTCATCATTAACTCTTAGTTTTTAGTTCTTACCTCTTAACTAATTAAATACATTATTCTTGATCAAAAATCAAATAACATATAATAAATAACATTCTCAATACGTTTCCCTATAAAATAAAAGAGTAATTAAAATTAAAAAAAGTAGTGTAAATACTTTACACTAACAAGAAAAGATAGGAGAGAATGACATGAAAGATATTACAAAACAAAATGAACCTTTAGTAACGCACATATATACTGCTGATCCTTCTGCTCACGTATTTGAAGGTAAAATTTATATTTACCCTTCTCATGACCTTGATCAAGTTCAAGTTTCAAATGATAACGGTGACCAATATAATATGGAGGATTATCACATTTTATCTCTTGATGATACTAACTCATCTTACGTTGATCATGGTGAAGCACTTCACTTAAGAGATATTCCATGGGCAAGTAAACAATTATGGGCTCCAGATGCTGCTTATAAAAATAATACTTATTATTTATTTTTTCCAGCAAGAGATAAAGATGATATCTTTCGACTTGGAGTAGCTACTAGTTCAAACCCTGCTGGACCATTTAAAGCTCAAGAAAATTATATACCTGGCAGCTTTAGTATTGATCCTGCTGTTTTAATGGATGATGATAATAGATCATATGTTTACTTTGGAGGACTTTGGGGTGGACAATTAGAAAAATGGCAGACTGGTACTTTCAAGGCAGATGCTGAAGGCCCTGCTGTTACAGCACCTGCTTTAGGACCAAGAGTAGCTGAATTAAATGATGATATGCTTACTTTTAAGGAAAGTTCTGAAGAAATATCAATTGTTGATGAAGATGGTAATCCTATACTTGCTGGGGATGAAGATAGAAGATATTTTGAAGGCCCATGGGTTCATAAATGCAATGGATATTACTATCTTTCATATTCTACTGGTACTACTCATTGCATTGTATATGCCATGAGCAAAAATCCAAAGGGTCCTTATACTTTTAAAGGCAAAATACTTAATCCTGTAATAGGGTGGACTACTCATCATTCAATTGTTAAGTTTCAAGATAAATGGTACTTATTCTATCATGATAGTTCTTTATCAGGTGGAGCTGACAACAAGCGTTGTGTAAAATATGCTGAACTAAAATATAATGATGATGGTACTATTCAAACAGTAGAGTTATCTAAATAATTTAAGGCACATGAAAGAAAATAACAAGTCCAAGATGTCATGATGAAAAATAGGATTGGCATATGGACTTGTTATTTTTTGAATGTGATTAAATACTATAATTATTTGTATAAATACTATAATTACTACTAATTTAAATTTTTAAATAAATTTTATAATTAAAGAGAGTAGTGTGAAATATGTTTTTAACAAAATGAAAACGAATACTATAACATGATTATGGGAGTGATGATTTAATGAGAAAGTTAAAAAGTACAATTATCCTGATGAATATAGTAATTGTAGGAATTGTTACATTATCGGTAAGCTTTATATCTATTAATCAACTGAGAAAAAATAACTTACAAGAAATTTATCAGTATGAAACGACTCTAAGGGAATCGTATGATAAAAATATAAAAAATCAAGTTAATAATGTAATAAATTTATTAGATGGAATACATAAAATGCAGGCGGATGGAATTATAACAGAAGATGAAGCAAAAAAGCAGGGAAGAAATTTAGTTAAAAATCTGCGATATGATGAAACGGGATATTTCTGGATAGATAATGTAACTGTTAGCTTATCGTCAGACAATTCAGCAGCGTCTAACGTTAACGATAATACTCAAAATGCAGATCCAACTAATTTTAAAGAAAAGATAATGAATGTTGTTAAAAAAGATGGCAGCGGCTTTACAGACTTTGATTTTCCAAAGCAAAATGGTCAAGGAGTAGGACATAAAAGATCATATTCAGCATTGTTTAAGCCTTATGACTGGGTGGTAAGTACAGGTAATTATGTGGACGATATAGATTCAGAAGTTGCAGCAAAGAGTGCTGAACTTAATGGAAATTTACAGAAAACTATTATAGCATTAATTATATCTCTTATAGTCTTGGTGATATTTTCAATAGTAGCAGCAATAAGGATTTCTTCAAATGTTACGAGGCCTTTGATAAAAATAAAAGACTTAGCCGAAAGATTAGCAAGGTATGATTTTTCAGAAAATATAAATATAATTAGTAAAAATGAATTTGGACAAACTGCTAAAGCATTAAATGAAGCACAAAATAATGTTAAAAATTTAATTGAGAATATAAGTGGTCAGACTGCTGAATTAACGGATTCTACAGAAGAGTTATCAGCAGCAACTCAAGAAATAACTAGCAGAGTTTTAGAGATAAATAAGTCAACTAAAGATATTGTTAATAATATGAATGAATCAATGGAGTCTGGCAAACAAGTAAATGAATCTATGAAAGAAATAAATGAGAGTATTACAGAATTAGCTAAAAAGTCAACTGATAGTAGTCACATATCAGCTAGTTTTAAGGATAAATCTCTAAAGCTTAAAAATGAAACAGGTGAAGCACTAACAAATACCCAAAGTGTATATGAGGAAAAGGAAAAAATGATAATAAGTGCAATTAATGATGGAAGAGTGGTGCAGGAAGTTTCAAAGATGGTAGAAGCAATATCTGCTATAGCAAAGGAAACAAATTTATTAGCATTGAATGCAGCTATAGAAGCAGCTAGAGCAGGTGAGCAGGGTAAAGGTTTTGCAGTAGTATCAGAAGAAGTTAAAAAATTAGCTGAACAATCAGCATCATCAGCGTTATCAATTCAAAATACTGTTATAAAAGTTCAAAATGCGTTTAAGAAGCTCTCTGATAATAGCAATGAAGTTTTGAATTTTATAAGTATTGATGTTACAAAGCAGTTTAATGAGTTTATTCTATCAGGTGAATACTATTATGATAATGCTGAAGGAATCAGCAAAATATCAGAGGATATTGCAGCAATGTCAGAGCAATTAACAGCATCAGTTCAAGAGATAAATGCAATGGCAGACACAATGACAGCTAATTCAAAAAAATCTACACAAAATTCTACAGAAATTTTGCAAAGTATATCGGAAACAACTGCCAGTATGGAAGGAATTGTAGCTACGGCTGAAAATCAAGCTATACTTGCACAAAAGCTTAATGAATTGATTGATCAATTTAAAATATAAAGATGAAGGCATGTGTTTTGGAAATTCACGTTTTTCTGAATTAAATGGATGGATATATAAATTGTTAGATAAATATATTAATAAAGCAAAATCAAAAAAATAATGGAACATGAACTTAATTGATAAAGTCAAATTTAAGATTGAGCAATATAAATAGTAATTGTGCGCCCAGCTAAGGGTAATTAACCTAGCAGGTGGAAATCCTGTCTGATTAAGGTCTAGCCAACCAGTAGTAGCGAGTCTTGAGTTGTCATCAGTAATGGTGGGAGCTAAGCGTAGACAGCGAGAAAG
>JARLHR010000094.1 GCA_031292145.1 Clostridium sp.
ATGGTAAATATGGAAGAGTCTTATCTCCACCAATGTCTAAAGTTCTTATAACAACTTGTTTACCTTCCATCTTTTCAAGAACAAATTTATAACTTTCAAATTGTTCATCTTCAGTTGGAGCACTATCTCTATCCATATATAGGAATTCTGTTCTAAATAATCCTACTCCATCTCCACCATTTGCTATAACACCAAGTACATCTTCTGGTTTACCGATGTTACCGCAAACTTCAATTCTTCTACCTGATTTAGTAGTAGTTTTAACATCTATTAATTTCTTTAATTCTTCTTGTTCAGCTTGGAATTTTTCTTTCTTAGCTTTATATTCTGCTAATACTTCTTCTGAAGGATTTATAATAACATCTCCAGTTATTCCATCAACTATAACCATATCTCCTGTTTTAACAGAAGTAGTTATGTCTCCTAATCCAAGTACAGCTGGAATTTCTAATGTTCTAGCCATTATAGCTGCGTGTGAAGTTCTTCCACCTATATTTGTAATAAATCCAACAACCTTAGTTCTATCTAATCCTGCTGTATCTGATGGAGTTAAATCGTGAGCTACAACAATTGTATTATTTTCAGTAATCGCAAATGCATCTCCACCTTTACCTGCAAAGTTTGCAAGTATTCTCTTAGATACATCTTTAATATCTGCAGCTCTTTCTCTCATGTATTCATTATCCATAGATTCAAAAATAGCAACAAAAGTATTTGTAACACTTTCTATGGATTTTAATCCGTTTACATTGTTGTTTTCAATTTCACTTATCATTGCCCCTGTAAACTCTGGATCATCTAATAGTGTTATGTGAGCTTCAAAAACAGCAGCTTTTTCTGCCCCCATTTCCTTTTCTGCTTTATCTTTAATAGTTTCTAATTGTGCTTTAGAATCATCTAATGCTTTTTGCATTTTTTCTTTTTCTCCAGCAACATCTGTGATTTTTACATCACTTATAACAATTTCTTCATGTTCTTGTAAAAATACTTTTCCTATTGCATATCCTTTAGAAGCAGCAATACCTTTTTTCATAATATGGAACTCCTCCTTGATTGTAAATTTTATTATAAATTGATATTTTTACGTTTTACTATATTTGTAAATTTCATTTTAAGTATAAACCTTTTTTATTATAACATAATTAACAAAAAAATTAACTTAATTTCAGCATTTTTTTATAATTTTTCACTAAGAAAATATCTTAAGCTTATTAGTTATCTATTTTTTCCCATAATTTAAATAATTTTAGTAAATACAATTTACAAATAACCAATTAAAATTACAACTTTTTATCCACTAATCGGAAGGATTAAATAAATTTTAAACATATCTCCTTCTTTTTTTATCTTAACTTCTCCATTATGAAGCTCAACTATACTCTTTGTTATTGCAAGACCTAATCCTGATCCTTCAACTTTTGAATTTCTAGACTTATCACCTCTAGCAAACCGTTCAAACATATCATCCTCATTAAAGTTCATTTCATAATTTGCAATATTCTTTACACCTATTTTCACAAAATTATCTTCCAATTTTATATTAATATAAACTCTGGTATTATTTAGTGAATACTTCAATGCATTTATTATTATATTTTCTAAAGCCCTAGACATCATCTTTCCATCAAGCTCCATGAACACCGCATCTTCTTCACTTGTTACTTTAAAAGAAATATTTTTTTCTTGATATAAAGTACTATATTCCCCTATTCCTTGATGAATTAAAGATAATATATCAATTAATTCTCTATTTAACTTAATTTTACCGCTATTAATTTTCGACATTTCAAATAAATCTTCAATTAAAGCTTTTAATTTCAAGGACTTTTTTTCTAGTATCAATAAATATTCTTCCTTTTCTTCTTCTGTTATATCTCTATTTTTTAGTATAGTTACATAATTTATTATTGAAGTTAGAGGTGTTTTCAAATCATGAGATACATTAGATATTAATTCAGTTTTTAATTTTTCATTTCGCACACCATTTTCTAAAGTTTCTTTATATCCTGCTTTTATCAAATTTATATTTTCTGCCAATTCCTTTATTGCTGCTGAACCCTCAAGCTTAATATCTTCCTGTAAATTTCCTTGGCTAACTTTTCTGAGTGCTTCATTTACAACAATTATATCTAATGTCTTTTTGGATGCATACATCATAGTCAAAAATAGAATTATAATTATTAATACGCTCCCTTTAAATGGATAAGTTTGAAAAAACTTAACAAATATATTATTTTCATATCCTCCAGTTGCAAGAAAGTATAAATATGTAATAAGTAGTATTAATGCTAATGTTATTGAAATTATTAATGTATTTCTTGTTTCCTTATAATGAAACCCATTTTTAATTACAAAAATCATATTTTTAATAAAATTCGACTGAATTTTTGGTGCTTTAGGACTTACCTTTATTACAAAACTTGTCTTTATAATAACAGCCATATATATAATAAATAGTACAATTAGCTCCCACCTATTATCTTGTATCTTACTAATGCCCAAATAGTGCTGCATCCTGTTCAATTGTATATAGTCACCTAAGAAAGAAAGTAATATTAATGTTATTGATCCAATTATTATCGCATCTATTAAATAAATGCTGCTAAGATATATCTTAATCTTCCTTTTCAATCTTGTACCCAATTCCCCACACCACCTTAATATATTCAGGCTCCTTTGTGTTTATTTCTATTTTTTCTCTTATTCTTCTAATATGTACAGTTACAGTATTTTCGCTTTTATAAAATACTTCTTCCCATACATTTTCATATATCTCTTTTATTGAAAATACTTTACCTAAATTGGACGCTAGCAAATAAAGTATCTTATATTCCGTTGCAGTTACCTTTATATCTTCCCCCCGTAAAGTTATCTTCTTAGCAATAGTATCTATAACTAAATCTTTAACCTTAATTATATCCTTTCCTTCTTGAACACTTAACGGTTTTTCATATCTTCTTAATTGTGATTTAACCCTTGCAACCAATTCTAAATGATTGAATGGTTTTGTTATATAATCATCTGCACCAACATTTAATCCTAATATCTTATCTGAATCTTCACCTTTTGCAGATAACATTATTATCGGCAAGTTTTGTTTTTCCCTAATTTTTAAACATGTTCTTATTCCATCAAGTCTAGGCATCATTATATCTAATATTATTAAATGTATTTTTTCTTGTTCAAGAATTTCCAAAGCTTCTATTCCATCTTCTGCCTTAAAAACTTTCAAATTTTCTCCTCTTAGATATATTTCAATTGCATCTCTTATTTCCTTCTCATCATCAACTACCAATACATTAAACATACCAAATCCTCCCAAATCCCTCTTTAATATTAAATCGTATTAGATGAACATATAAATTTTAAGCTAGTTATATACTAAATTTTTAAATTCTTCTGAATCCTTAACCGGATTAAAATCATGTTCAGTCTTAGCTACATCTTTTACCTCTGAATCTATTTGTATTGCCTTATTTAAATATGTTACTGTATTTTTTACATCTCCTCTTCTTCCGTAAATAGATGCTATTCCATAATAACTCCACTCATAATTTTCGACTTCCAAATCCTTATTATACCACTTTAATGCCTCATCCATATTCCCATATAGCTCATATGTCAGAGCTTTATTAAACCGTGCATAACCATAATTATTGTCGATACTTAACGCTTGATCTATGTCACTCATGGCACCATCATAATCTCCATTATAAGCCTTTGCAATTCCTCTTATATTATATCCCTTGGAACTCGTTGGAAATTCCTTTATAATATTTTGTGCTTTATTGATAGCATCAGCATATTGATGCGAAAAAAATAATGTGTATGCTTCATTATATAATTCATTTTCCTTAGACAAATTATCACTTTGTTCGTTTTTATCAATACTATTGTTCCTAGTATTGATTTCAGAATTATCACCATTTGTTTTTTTCATATCTTTATTAGTTGTATCAGAATCAGTATTTTCTATATTAGCAGGCTTTATTGTTTCTTCTTGTTGTTTATTTTTAGCATTCGTACTATTTATGTTTCCAATTTCTTCACGACATAATACCCCTAATGTAATTATGACTAAAACTAATAATAGTATTTTTTTATTTTTTTCTTTTCCTGGTAATTTAATTCTACTCATATACTTCTCCTCTTTTAATACAACTTTGATAATCAAATAACATATTTATTTGTTCCAGAAGTTTCTTCAAGTAATCTTCTACATAAATACTAACTATTTAACTGATTCTAAATATTCCTTTTGACCAATAGTATAAAGATTATTTCCTTTAGAATCTATAATAACAACCAATGGCATATCCTTAACTTCCATCTTTCTTATAGCCTCAGCGCCTAAATCATCATACGCAATTATTTCAGATTTAATTATGCTTTTTCCTATTAATGCAGCTGCACCTCCAATAGCTCCAAAGTAAATTGCTTTATTTCTTTTAATTGCCTCAATTACTTCATCATTTCTTGCACCCTTACCTATCATTCCTCTTAAGCCAAGATCCATTAATGTTGGAGCGTACGCATCCATTCTATAGCTAGTTGTAGGGCCAGCTGACCCTATTATCTGCCCTGGTTTTGCAGGAGATGGTCCAACATAATATATAGTTTCATCTTTGATATTTAATGGCAGCTCCTTTCCGTCACTTAACAATTCAATTAATCTTTTATGAGCCGCATCTCTAGCAGAATAAATTATTCCACTTAATAATATACTATCCCCTGCTTTTAAATTTAATATCTTATCTTCTGTAAGAGGTGCTTGTAATTTAATTTCCATTGTGTTTTCCTCCAGTACTACAATAAATCAACTTGAATTCCCTTTTATACTCAAAACATATAACCATCTTTATGTAAACTAAAACTGTTCCTTACCTTATTCACTTATAAATTTACCAAAATATATTTTAAGTTTCACTTTATATCATTACTTCTTTGTGTCTTGTCGCATGACAATTTATATTTACAGCAACAGGTAATCCCGCAATATGTGTTGGATAAGTCTCAATATTTAATCCTAAAGCAGTAGTTTTGCCACCAAACCCTTGTGGTCCAATGCCTAATTCATTTACCTTTCCTAATAATTCTATTTCTAGATCTCTATAAAATTCATCTTTATTTCTTATGTTAATCGGTCTAAGTAATGCCTTCTTAGCTAAATAAGCTGCCTTATCAAATGTTCCTCCTATTCCTACCCCTATAACCATTGGTGGACACGGATTAGGACCTGCTGCTTTAACAGTATCAATTATAAACTTCTTAACCCCTTCTAATCCATCAGAAGGCTTTAACATTCCTATTTTACTCATATTCTCTGATCCAAAACCTTTTGGCGCTAAAGTAATTTTAATCTTATCACCATCTACTATGTCATAATAAATTACAGCTGGTGTATTATCTTTTGTATTTATTCTTCTAATTGGATCTTCTACAACTGATTTTCTTAAAAAAGCTTCTTCATATCCTCTACGTACGCCTTCGTTAATAGCATCTTCAAGCCTTCCCCCAACTAAATGTACATCTTGTCCTATTTCAATAAAAACGCATGCCATTCCTGTATCCTGACACATAGGCATTTCTTCATTGCTTGCAATTTCAGAATTAACGATTATCTTATCTAAAACTTCAGTTGCTAAATTCCAAGATTCTTCTTCCTTAAATTTTAGTAGTGCCTCTTTAATATCTGATCCTAAAAAATAATTTGCTTCAATAGATAAATTCCTCACCGCATTTATAATAAGTTCAACATTCACTTCTCTCATCCTAACAGCTCCTTTTTTATTACTTATAATTAACAATAGACTTATTTGCATTAAATAAAATCTCATTCCTATCATAATTCTATATTTATTACTACATATAAGTTTAAAAGTATTTTTTACTATTTACAACCCTAAATAAACTAATTTATCACGCTAACTTTTAAGTATATATATATCAATAATTTCAGATTATATATACCTTCAAGCAGAATCTGTATTATCTTAAATTTATTTCACGTTACATTCACACTATTAACTATTTTTTATTTTGTAATATTAAATTCTCATATTTACATTTTTATAGTAATATAATTAAATATAATTATTTATATTTTAAGGGAGCAAACTATGAATAATAAATACTTAAATAAAATCATTACTATAACAATTTATTTTCTAACTCTCATGTTAATATGCTTAATATCATATAACTTGTTTTTATTAATAAGTAAAATTTATTATTCATCTGAGCCACCTAAAAATAGTATAAAATTAAGTTCTATTCATGCAGAATGGAAAGGATATAATTATTCTTGTTTTCAAAGTATTTATTAACACCATCTGTTATCCCCTTGGCTATTTTACTTTGATGCTCATCAGTTTTCAATTTCTGTTCTTCTTCATAATTAGATAAAAAACCACATTCTACAATAACACATGCACCTTCATAGCCATCTCTTAATATTCTGTATTGTTTCTCAGCAGCCTTAGGAATTCTTTTATTTTTATCATTTATTGTTTCTTTCAATGAAGTTTGTATATTTTCTGCTAAAAACTTACTGTCTTCATTAGATGCATACCAAACTTGAGCCCCAAAGCAACTTGATTGCGGAAACATATTTTGGTGTATAGAAATAAATAGATCACATTTAGTATCTCTTTTCATCTTGCAACGTGCATTTAAATCATTTACTTTTCTAGAATCCAATTCCGAATCTCCTTCTCTTGTCATATACACTGTATATCCTGAATTCTCTAATTCTTTTTTTAACTTCACGGATATTTCTAAATTTATATCTTTTTCTATCGTTCCATTTTTAGACCTTGCTCCACCATCAATCCCTCCATGTCCTGGATCTATTAATATTATCTTTTGCACCTTTTTATCCTCTGAATTTACCCTTATTGGCATCCCTAAAATTAAACAACATATACAAAATAGTACTAATACGTTTTTTATTTTCATTAGTTTATTCCTCCGAATTAATTAAAATTATATATTATATTGTTTGCTATACAATTCTAATTATTCAGATTCATCTTTAATTTTATGCAACTTTTATTTCAGTCTAATCTATTTTTCTATTTACTTTCAGAAAAAATTCTGTTCAACTTCCCTTTCCATGATAATTCCCAAAACCTTCTTAACAATATTTTTATAAAGAAATGTTTATATATCCTACTTAGCCAGACTTTTATATAGAAGCCTTAATAATTTTCTATAAAAAAAATCCCACAAACTCGTCGTTTGTGAGATTCCTGCACTCCAAATACTATCTCTTTGAGAATTGTGGAGCTCTTCTTGCTGCTTTAAGACCGTATTTCTTTCTTTCCTTCATTCTTGGATCTCTTGTTAAGAACCCAGCCTTCTTTAATTCTGGCTTTAAAGCTTCATCAGATTTAACTAATGCTCTAGCAATACCGTGTCTGATAGCTCCAGCTTGACCTGTAAATCCACCACCGTGAACATTTACTAAAACGTCAAACTTATCTTTAGTTCCAGTTAAAACTAATGGTTGGTTTACGATAACTCTTAATGTTTCTAAACCAAAAAAGTTTTCTATTTCTCTTTTATTTACAACAACCTTACCATTCCCTGGTACAAGTCTTACTCTTGCAACTGATTTTTTTCTTCTTCCAGTTCCCATGTATTGAACTTTTGCCATTTCTTATTCCTCCTCCCGAGATCGTATTAGTATCTTAATTCTAGTACTTCTGGTTTTTGAGCTGCATGATTATGTTCAGCACCTCTATATACGTTTAATTTCTTTAACATTTGTCTTCCTAACACACCATTTGGAAGCATTCTTCTTACAGCTTCTTCAAAAGCGAACTCAGGTTTCTTGTCTAATACCACTCTATAAGGAGTTTCCTTTAATCCACCTGGATAAAAACTATGCTTTCTCATTAATTTTTGATCTAACTTCTTACCAGTTAAAACAACCTTTTCTGCGTTAATTACAATAACAAAATCTCCGCAGTCAACATTAGGTGTAAATGTTGGTTTATTTTTACCTCTTAAAATTGAAGCTACTTGGCTAGCAACTCTACCTAGTGGCTTACCAGCTGCATCAACTACATACCATTTTCTTTCGATTTCACTTGCTTTAGCAATGTATGATTTCATCTGTTTCCCTCCCTGAACTTACATTAATTCTTTACTTCTTTCGAGTAAATTTTTTTATGTCAAGACCCGGGGCTAGTGGATCTTATATACATAAATGATTTAACAAACAAACCTATTATAATACACGCACACGGGCGTGTCAACATCTTTTTGCCATTTAATAAAAAACTTTTTCTAGTATTAGTCCATTTGGTGGAACGCACATTCCTGCCCTTTTCCTATTTCCTTCAACTATTATATTTTCTACATCTTCAGCTTGCAATTTTCCATTTCCAATCTTTATTAATGTGCCTACTATTATTCTTACCATATTATACAAAAAACCATCAGCAGTTATAAATATTTTTATTTTCTCACCATCTTGCTCTATATAAAGCTCTTTAATAGTTCTTATAGTTGTTTTTATTGAGCTTCCTGGAGACATAAATGCGCTAAAATCATGCTTACCAATAAAATATTGACAGGCTTTTCTCATTTTATCAACTTCTAATTTATATTTATAATGATACAGATACTGATGCCCAAAAGATAATCTTTCATCCCTATTTATAATAGTATAAGAATATGTTTTACCTTTTGACGAGTATCTAGCATGAAACTCCATATCAACTTCCTCTGATCTAATTATAGATACATCTTCAGGTAATCTTGTATTTATAGCTTCTCTAAATTTATTTGCTGGTATTGTACTGTTTGTAAAAAAGTTTGCAATCATTTCCCTTGCATGAACGCCTGCATCGGTTCTAGAACTTCCATTAATCATAATTTCTTCGCCTGTAGCTTTACATATTGCCGTTTCTATTACTTTCTGAACTGTTCTACCCTTAGGCTGTCTTTGCCAACCACAAAAGTTACTCCCATCAAATTCAATTATTAATTTTATATTTCTCATTTTATCCTCTCATGCCTAAGTTAATACAATTCTGACTACTAGGCACCATAAAAATAATAAGCTAAAGATAATAAAAGCAATTGTATCCTTAGATGTAAACCTTAATACTTTCATCCTAGTCCTTCCAGACCCACCTCTGTATCCCCTTGCTTCCATTGCCATAGCTAATTCATCTGCTCTTCTAAATGAACTAATAAATAAAGGTACTAATAATGGTACCAAACTTTTAGCTTTCTTTATAATTCCACCTGATTCAAAATCTGCTCCCCTAGCTTTTTGAGCTTTCATTATCTTATCTGTTTCATCTATTAAAGTTGGAATAAATCTTAAAGCTATTGTCATCATCATAGCTAACTCATGGGCTATTTCCTTTCCAATTGGCTTAAGCAATTTTTCTATTCCATCTGTTAGTTCAATCGGAGATGTAGTTAATGTTAACAATGATGTTCCCACTATTAATAAAACTAATCTAATAGCCATAAATCCAGCAATACTAAGTCCTTCAGGATATGCCTTTAAAAATCCTATACTAAAAACTTCTGTCCCCGGTGTTCCCATAGTCATAAATATATTTAAAACTGCTGTCAATGCTACTAATAAAAAAATTGGTTTTAATCCATTTAAAATGAATCTAAATGGAATTTTTGCTACAAGAATTATTGCAAGTAAAAATCCAATAATAACAGTATATCCAATAAATTTATTTATAATAAATAAAGACGCAATAAAAAATATTGATATCAATATCTTTGTTCGTGGATCTAACTTATGAATAAAAGATTCCCCCGGCAAATATTGTCCTATTGTAATATTCTTCAACATAGTTTTGTCTATTCCCCCTTACTTTTCTACCTTTAGAATAGACAAGAGTTCCTTCTTGGCTTCTTCTATTGTAAATATATCATCTGAAAGATCAAAACCTTTTTTCCTTAATTCCCTAACTAAATATGTTACTTGTGGGACACCAAGACCTATTTTTTCAAGAACATCTACTTCCTTAAAAACTTCTGCTGGGTTTCCTTGCAACGCTATTTTACCATTATTCATTACAATGATTCTCTCTGCAATTTTTGCAACATCTTCCATACTATGGCTAACTATAACTATTGTCATATTATAGTCCTTATGTAATTTGCTTATTTGCGCTAATATATCATCTCTACCTTTCGGATCTAATCCTGCTGTTGGTTCATCTAGTATTAACGTAGTAGGTTGCATAGCTACAACTCCTGCAATTGCAACGCGTCGTTTCTGTCCACCACTTAAATCAAATGGTGATCTATCCTTATAGCTTTCATAATCTAGTCCAACCATCTCCATAGCCTTAACTACCCTATTATGAATTTCTTCATCAGAAAGCCCCAAATTTCTAGGCCCAAATTCAATATCTTTAGCTATAGTTTCTTCAAAAATTTGGTATTCTGGGTACTGAAATACTAAACCAACTTTTTTTCTTACATCAGTTAATTTAACTTTTTTCTCAGTAATATCTACTCCATCAACAATTATTTTCCCACTAGTAGCTTCTAGCAAACCATTAAAATGTTGAATTAAAGTTGATTTACCTGAACCAGTGTGTCCAATTAGTGCTACAAATTCTCCATCTTTTATATCAAGAGATACATCATCTAATGCAATCTTTTCAAATGGACTCTTAGGCATATACACATGCGTTAAATTCTCTATTTTAATTGACATAACTCATTCACCATCTCATCTACATTTAGTATTTTTTCATTTATGCCTAATCCGGCCTTTTTTAACTCATACGCTAATTCAGTAACTTGAGGAACATCTAATCCTATTTTTTTCATATGTTCTACCTTTGGAAAAATTTCTCTTGGAGTGCCTTCCATTTTAACACTTCCACCATCCATTACTATAATCCTATCAGCCTGAGCAGCTTCATCCATATAATGCGTTATTAATACTATGGTAATACCATGTTTCTTATTAAGATCCTTAATAGTCTTTAATACTTCTTTTCTTCCTGATGGATCTAACATAGCAGTTGGTTCATCAAAAATTATACATTGAGGCTGTATTGCAAGTATTCCTGCTATGGCAATTCTTTGCTTTTGACCTCCCGATAAAAGATGCGGTGCATGCCTTTTGTATTTGGTCATTCCAACCTTTTCTAAACTTTCATCAACTCTTCTTC
Source organism: Clostridium sp. (assembly GCA_031292145.1). Classification (GTDB taxonomy): domain Bacteria; phylum Bacillota; class Clostridia; order Clostridiales; family Clostridiaceae; genus Clostridium. The sequence continues at coordinate 11,172 of JARLHR010000094.1, forward strand.
GTATTTCTGATGGTTCAATACCTAAGTTTTCCGGCCCAAAAGCGACGTCTTCTTCAACTATTGTAGCAACCAATTGATTATCAGGATTTTGAAATACCATTCCTGCATTAGATCTTATATTCCATATATTTTCTGGATCACTAGTATCAAGTCCATTAACGATCACAGTCCCCTCTGTAGGTATTACTAAAGCATTCATATGCTTAGCCATTGTCGACTTACCTGATCCATTATGCCCCAATATAACTAAAAATTCACCTTTATTCACTTTTAAATTAACATCTTTCACTGCATATTTTTCTTTTTTTATTCCTTCTGAGTCTTTCATATACTTAAAAGATACATTTGTACACTTTATCATAGCATTACTCATAGTATGTCCTCCATGATATTTTATTGTTAATATATTATACAAGAGTTTTTTCTCATATTAATATGTTATATTAATTATTTCTATTATATCGTAAAAATTGCCACATTCAACAAAAAAGTAAACATTAATTAAAAAATTAAAAACTACTCTATAATATATTAATTTTGTATATTAAAATGGGGGTTAAGTTTAAACTTAATCCCCCATTAGCATTATACTAATTCAAGTATTACTATCTCTGCTCCGTCCCCTCTTCTAGGACCTTTTTTAATTATTCTTGTATATCCGCCATTTCTTTCAGCATACTTTGGAGCTACATTATCAAATAAATTCTTAACAACTAGTTCTTCTTGAACATAAGATAAAACTTGTCTTCTAGCATGAAGATCTCCTCTTTTTCCAAGAGTAATCATTTTTTCAGCTATTGATCTAGTTTCTTTAGCTCTTGTTTCAGTTGTCTCAATTTTACCATGTTTTAATAGACTAGTAACAAGATTTCTTAGCATAGCTATTCTTTGGTCTGTAGGAAGACCAAGTTTACGATGACTTGCCATTGATTTACCTCCTTACTCCTCGGTTAATTTTAAGCATAAACCTAATTCTTTAAGCTTTCTTTCAACTTCTTCTAAAGATTTCTTTCCTAGATTCCTTACCTTCATCATATCATCCATAGATTTTGTAGCAAGTTCTTGTACTGTATTAATTCCTGCTCTCTTTAAACAGTTATATGATCTAACTGATAAATCAAGCTCTTCTACAGTCATTTCTAGGACTTTTTCTTTCTTATCATCTTCTTTTTCTATCATTATTTCAACATCATTAGTATTATCTGTTAATGACATGAATAATTTAAAGTGTTCAATAAGTATTTTTGCTGATAAACTAATAGCTTCATCTATTTTTATAGTACCATTAGTCCAAATCTCTAAAGTTAATTTATCATAATCAGTAATTTGACCAACTCTTGTATTATCAACAGTAAAATTAACTCTTTTTACTGGTGTATAAATAGAATCAACTGCTATAGCAGAAATCGGTAATTCATCACTCTTATTTTTATTTTGAGTAACATATCCTCTTCCTTTATTAACTGTCAATTCCATATAAAGTCTTCCATCGCTGTCTAAAGTTGCAATATGTAAATTCTTATTAACAACCTCAACATCTCCATCAGTCTTTATATCTGCTCCAGTAATTTCACCTGGTCCTTTAGCATCAATATAAATAACCTTTGGACCTTCACCACTCATCCTAAGAGCTAATGATTTGATATTAAGAATTAATTCTGTAACATCTTCCTTAACTCCTTGAACAGTAGAAAACTCATGAAGTACTCCATCAATTTTAACAGAGGTTGTAGCAACTCCTGGAAGAGATGATAATAATATTCTTCTTAAAGCATTCCCTAATGTAATACCATATCCTCTTTCAAGTGGTTCTACAACATACTTACCATAAGTACCATCTTCATTAGCTTCTATACATTCTATTATTGGCTTTTCGATTTCTAACATTGACAAACCCTCCTTATTTTATAAATGGCAACCTTATTATGAGGGCAACTGATTCTATATTTGCATATATTGTGATAAATTTCTCTAACAAATATAAATATATTATTTACTGTATAACTCAACAATAAGTGTCTCATTAACAGGCACATCTATATCTTCTCTTGATGGCTCTGCAACTACTTTTCCTTCATAGTTATCAACATTAGCTTCTAACCATTTTGGCAAAGTTTTTGGATTTTCAACAAAAATCTTAAATTTTTCACTTGATCTGCTTTTTTCGCATACAGTAATTACATCATTAACTGAAACATGGTATGAACAAATGTCAACCTTTTTACCATTTACTAAGAAATGTCCATGAGTTACTAATTGTCTTGCTTCATTTCTTGATGCACCATAACCTAATCTATAAACTATGTTATCAAGTCTCATTTCTAGTAATTTAAGTAAGTTTTCACCTGTTATGCCTTTAATATGCTCAGCTCTTTCATAATA
>JARLHR010000095.1 GCA_031292145.1 Clostridium sp.
ATGCGTGATATGAAAAAGGGTACAGTTGTAGTCGACGATTTAAATCACTTTGAAACTGCGGCATTCATTAAGCAATTAAAACTTGATATGTTTTTCTCAGGTATTAATGATAAGTATTCAATTCAAAAAGGTGGAGTATTATCTAGACAATTACACTCTTACGATTATAGCGGACCTTATGCAGGATTTACAGGTGCTGTAAACTTTGGTAGAGATGTAACTATGAGTTTATATACTCCAGCATGGGGATACACTGTAGCTCCATGGAAGACAGAATCTATACTAGAAGGAACATTTGGAGGTGACGTATAATGTTAGATTTAACACCGAAAGAAATAAAGGAAAGAAGTGCTATTACTATTAATCCGAGTAAGACATGTCAACCAGTTGGAGCAATGTATGCAGCACTTGGAGTTCATGGATGTATGCCACATAGTCATGGTTCACAAGGATGTTGTTCATATCATAGAACAGTTTTATCTAGACATTTTAAGGAACCTGCTATAGCAACAAGTTCATCATTTAGTGAAGGTGCATGCGTATTTGGTGGAGGTAGTAATATTAAAGCTGCTGTAAAAAATATCTTCGATATGTATGATCCAGAAATAATTGCTGTTCACACTACATGTTTATCAGAAACTATAGGTGATGACTTAAATGCATTTATTGAAGATATAAGTATTCCAGATGGAAAACGCGTAATATATACTAATACTCCAAGTTACGTTGGGTCTCATATTACTGGGTACTCAAATATGGTTAAAAGCTTTATTAATAGTTTAGCAGAATCAACAGGGGCAAAGAATGGAAAAATGTGCGTAATTCCTGGATTCGTTAATCCTGGTGATATGCGTGAAGTAAAGAGATTATTAAAACTTATGGGTGTAGATTTCACAATGTTACCAGATACAACTGGAGTTTTAGATGCTCCAATGACTGGAAAATATGAAATGTATCCTAAGGGTGGTACAAAGATTCAAGATATTGTTGAATTAGGTGACTGCGAAAAAACACTAGCATTAGGAAGCTTTGCGTCAGAAGCAGGTGCATCTGCACTTGAAAAATTATACAAAGTTCCTTATACGACTTTAAAGATGCCAATAGGTATTGGATCTACAGATGATTTAATTATGGAATTAAGCAAATTTAGCAAACAAGAAGTTCCTTATGAAATCGAAGAAGAAAGAGGACAATTGGTTGATATAATGATAGACTCTCATCCATATTATGATGGGAAGAAAGTAGCTTTATATGGAGATCCAGATGTACTAATTGCATTATCTAAATTCTTATTAGAACTTGGAATGATTCCTAAGTATGTAATTACAGGAACTCCGTCGAATGTATTTGAAAAACAAATGAAAGCATTATTTGATGAATTTGGTGTTGAAGGCTGTATTGCAAAACAAGATACTGACCTTTTTGAATTACATCAATTAATAAAGAATGAACCAGTTGATTTACTAATGGGTGGAACTCATGGTAAATACATAGCAAGAGCTGAAGATATTCCATTAATCAGAATTGGATTCCCAGTATTAGACAGATATGTGCATGCATATATGCCAACTGTTGGATATAGAGGAGCTATGAGATTATTAGAATTAATGCTTGGTGCATTAATGGATAGACAAGACAGAGATGCTAAGGAAGAAGATTTCGAATTAGTAATGTAGATAAACAAGGTGTAAATTTAGAGGTTGGATATGGCTAACCGAAATGATGGGTACTCTATTGTTTCGGTTGCTATAGAATATTACTGTGGATTTCTAGCATTAGAAGTTGTACCCATTTTTGCTTGCTCCAAATGCAAGATTTGGAGCAAGCAAAAATGGAACAACTTCTAATGAAGAAATCCTACAGCAATATTCTAAATGCAACACTGCACAACAGAGTACTCACCCTTTCTGGTATAGTGTATACTCTAAAATCGAAAGTTGCTTTTTTATAATCTATTTATCTAAAAAAATTGTGTGAAATAAGTATAAACCGAAAAGATATGTATGATGTAACTGTTAAATTAATTAACTGATAAAAATTATTATGTCAAAGTTCCTTATTAAATATATAAAAAAACTCAATGTTGAGCAATTGTATGTGGAAATACATAACAATTGCTCAATTTTTATAAATATGTATTGATAAATGAATTTATAATTTTCAATATTATTTTAAATAAGTTTCAAGTCGGAAAAAACAACTGTAAAAGTTAATTGTTATTATTTAATTTTATTTGTTAACTGATTTAAGTTTTATTTATAAATTTATATTCAGCGAAAATTATAGTCTGGAATTTAAATTTATAAATCTGATACATAAAGAAAGGTGGTGCAAAAGCCTTATGGAAAAGAAAATAAGTAATTCGCTTCTTGAAGAAAGAGAAGACTTTGTATGTTTTAAGGAAGGCCATAGTAAAAAATCTATGAAATGTGATGGGGACAGTGTATCTGGTTCAGTTAGTCAAAGAGCTTGTGTTTATTGTGGCGCAAGAGTAGTGCTAAATCCAATAACTGATGCATACCACATAGTTCATGGTCCAATAGGATGTGCCAGCTATACCTGGGATATTAGAGGAAGTCTTTCAAGTGGCGAAAATTTATATAGAAATAGTTTTTCAACAGATTTGAGTGAACAAGATGTTATTTTTGGTGGAGAAAAGAAATTAACAGCAGCAATAGAGGGGATTATGGAAAATCATAATCCAAAATTAATTTTTGTTTATGCTACTTGTATTGTTGGTGTTATTGGAGATGATATTAAGGCAGTCTGTAAAATGGCTGAGCAAAAATATAATGTGCCAGTTATACCTGTAATGGCACCAGGTTTTTCGGGAAATAAATCAAAAGGGTATAAATTAGCATGTAATGCTCTTATGAACCTTTTTTCAAGAAATATTATTCCTAAGGCAAAAGGTATAAATATGCTTGGTGATTTTAATTTAGCAGGAGAAATCTGGATTATTAAAGAATATTTAAAGAAAATTGGAGTTGACGTAATATCAACTATTACTGGAGATTCTAGTTATGACAAACTAATAAAAGCTAGCAGTGCAAGCTTTAATGTTGTTCAATGTGCAGGATCTATGACATATTTAGCTAAAAGAATGGAAGCTGAAATGGAAATTCCTTTTGTTAAGATAAGCTTTGTTGGATTAGAAGACAGTAAAAATTCTTTACTTAAAATTGCAAGCTTATTTAATGATGAAGAAATTTTAGAAAAGGCTAAAGCGTTAGTAAAAGAAGAAGAGGAAAAAGTAATACCTATCCTAAATCAATATAAAGAAAATTTAAAGGGCAAAAAAGCAGCTATATATGTTGGTGGCGGTTTTAAGGCGATTTCTTTAATTAAGCAATTTAACGAACTTGGAATAGATACTGTAATGGTAGGAACACAAACTGGAAAGAAAGAGGATTATGAAGTTATAAATAGTTTAGTTAATGAAGGCACTGTTATTTTAGACGATGCCAATCCATATGAATTAGAAAAATTTATGTTAGAGCAAGATGTAGATATATTAGTAGGTGGGGTAAAAGAAAGACCACTTGCCTATAAATTAGGAGTTGCTTTTTGTGATCACAATCATGAAAGAAAACATCCTCTAGGAGGCTTTATAGGTGCCGTTAATTTTGCTAAGGAAATAAATCTTTCTATAAATAGTCCAGTGTGGAAGTATGTAAAGGAGAGTGAAGATAATGAAGACAGCTAAAGAAAGTTATGTGAATCTAACTGTTAACCCATGTAAAATGTGCATGCCTATGGGCGTTGCTACTGCACTTTATGGAATTAAGAATTGTATGACGATTTTACATGGATCACAAGGATGCAGTACATATATTAGAAGACATATGGCGACACATTATAATGAACCAGTAGATGTTGCTTCATCTTCACTAACTGAAGAAGGAACTGTTTATGGGGGAGAAAATAATTTGATTAAGGGATTAGAAAATTTAATAAAATTATATAATCCTGAAGTTATAGGGATTGGTACAACTTGTCTTGCTGAGACAATAGGAGAGGATGTAAAAAGACTTTCAAAAATATTCTACGAAAAACACCCAGAAAGCAGTGTGAAGTTAATTCCAGTACAATCTCCAGGTTACGGTGGAACACAGTATGGAGGGTATTTTACAGCTTTAAGAGCAGTAGTTGAAAATGTAGAAATGAATGCTGACAGTAATGGAAAAGTAAATGTTGTTACAGGTCCGATAAGTAATGCTGATACTAGGCATCTGAAAGAGATATTAGATGATTTTAATATCGATTATATATTGCTTCCAGACATATCTGAAAATTTAGATGGAGTTCATAGTAAGAAGTACAATAGATTACCAAGCAATGGTACTAGCATAGAAGAAATTAAATTTATGGCAGGTGCAAAAGCTACCATTGAATTCACTACATTTATTAAAGAAGAATATTCTGTTGGAAGTTATTTAGAAGGAGCTTTTGGTGTTCAAAATTATAGAATTAATATACCAAGAGGACTTAGGGACACTGATAAGTTTTTGAAAGTATTATCTGAAATTTCAGGAAATCCAATTCCAGAAAAGTATAAAAAGCAAAGAGGAAGATACTTAGATGCTATGATTGATTCGCATAAATATAATGCAGAAGCTAGAATGGCAATATTCGGAGAACCTGATTTTGTATATTCTTGCGCAAGATTAGCCATAGAAAATGGATCAGTTCCAATGCTTATAGCAACTGCAGATGTATGTGCGGGTCTTGAAAAAAGCTTAAGGGAAGAAGTGGATGAACTTTCAAATCGATTATTTGCGGAAAAATGTGCTATTTTAGATGAAGCTGACTTTAAGATAATAGAAAATTATGTTTTAGAAGCTAATGTGAATGTAATGCTTGGAAATTCTGATGGTAGAAGAATAGAAGAAAAACATAAGGTACCATTAGTTAGAGCAGCTTTTCCTATTCATGATAGAGTTGGGGGACAAAGAATCTTATCTATTGGATATGAAGGGTCATTAAATTTAAGTGATCAAATTGCAAATATAATGTTAGCAAAAACAGAATCTACTTTTAGAGAAGATTTATATAATGAATTTTATAAAGAAGATAAAAATGAAGAAATAGTTGTAAATAATGAAAAAGCATTAATAAAGGAGGAGAAAAAAGTGGAATTAAGAACTATTAGTAAAGAGGTAATAGAAGAAAAAACAAAAACTCATCCTTGTTTTAGTTGTTCATCAGCTCATAAGTATGCAAGAATGCATCTTCCTATAGCACCAAAGTGTAATATAAGTTGTAATTATTGTTTGAGAAAATTTGATTGTGTTAATGAAAGTAGACCAGGAGTTACTACAGAGGTATTATCACCAGAAGAAGCATTTGCAAAATATAAACTTGTAAAATCTAAAATGGATAATTTAAAAGTTGTTGGTATAGCAGGACCAGGTGATGCACTTGCTAACTTTGATAATGTAAAAGCAACTTTAAAGCTTATAAGAGAACATGATCCAGAGGTTACATTTTGTTTATCAACAAATGGTTTAATGCTTCCGTTTTATGCGCAAGAGTTAATTGATTTAGGTGTAAGCCATATAACAATAACTATGAATGCTATAGATCCTAAAATAACTGCTAAGGTATATAAATTTGTAGATTATTTAGGGGTTACTTATACTGGTGAAGAGGGAGCGCAAATTCTTTTAAATAATCAATTATCAGGTCTTAAATATTTAACTGATAGGGGAATCGTGGTTAAGGTTAATATTGTAATGCTGAAGGGAATTAATGATAACCATATTGAGGAAGTAGTTAAAAAGGTTAGAGATTTAGGCGCTACAATAACAAATATAATGCAAATGATACCTGTTAAAGGTAGCGTGTTTGAAAACATGCCACTTACAAGTAATAAAGAAATAATGGATTTAAGAAAAAAATGTGGGGAACATTTAGAACAAATGTATCATTGCAAACAATGTAGAGCTGATGCTATTGGATTACTTGGAGATGATCAATCTCAAAAATTTAATAAGCCTACAGATAAAGTAACAGAGGATAAGCCGCTAAAATTTGCAATTGCATCAAAGAGTGGTATTGGAGTTGATATGCATTTTGGACATGCTTCAGAATTCTATATTTATGAATATAAAAATGGTGATGCAAGATATTTAGAAAAAAGAGATGTTGAGAAATATTGCAATGGAAAAGAAATATGTGAGGAAGAAGAAGACAAATTTGCTAAACTATCTAAAGTTGTTTCAGATTGTGAGTGAGTAATATGTCTTAGAATTGGAGATGAGCCTAGAAAGAAATTTAGTGGTATGGGCATAGAAGTGTTTATGAGTTGCGATACGATAGAAAGTGCAGTTGCAAAAGCAGCAGAAGCTATATTAAAAGGAACAGAAGTGAAAGAAATGTTAAGAGCTTAAAATCTTTAATAACTTTAATATTATTAAGGAAAATATAAATATAAAGAGGTGTAAGTAAAATGATTAATATAAAATATCATATTTTTGTGTGTGCAAGCTGTAGAGTTAATGGAATTCAAAAAGGAATGTGCTATTCTAAAGATTCTGTAAAGGTTGTTCAAAAATTTATGGAGGAAGTTGAAGATAGAGACTTAATAAACGAAGTAATGGTGACTAATACAGGATGTTTAGGTGTATGTAATAAAGGTCCTATAGTAGTTGTATACCCTGAAGGAACTTGGTATGGAAATGTAAAAGTTGAAGATGTGGAAAAAATTGTAGAACAACATATCGAAGGCGGAAAAGTAGTAGAAGAGTTAGTTATCTAAGAAATAAATATATTTTACATATATAAGAAATCAGAGTGTTACTTTTACTCGGTTTTTACATATATGTTTAAGTTTCAACTGTAAATTTGAGATGTGCTTTTGTACATCTCTTTTTTTTATGAAAATATCATTTGAAATTGATTCAAATTTAGGTAAAGTAGTAGGCAAAAGATAAGATATTTGTAATTCAATTTTATATAATTTAGAGTATTGAAAGAGGAATTGAATGAATATAATATTATTCAATTCTTTTTTGTGTTGCAAATACTAACAGTGATAAAATCTGCATAGTAAAATATAATGGTTTTACTTAAAATGTTGGATTTAAATAGCCACGAGAAGAAGTGCTTGACAAATAAATAAATAGATTATAATATATTATATAATAAACAAAACCGAATAAAAACAAACAAAACCTGATTAAAAGCTATATGAATTTATAGAATATTATCATTTACGTTTGGTTAGGAATTATAATCTCAATGTTGAGCACTATTTAAAAAGAAAAATTTCTTTTTAAATGGTGCTTTTTATTTAAAAATTAATAAGGATGTGATAAATAGTATTATCAATTTAAAATGGGAGGGATTATTAATGAAAGAAAATAACAAAAGTTTATTAAAGAAATTATCGTGGTTATTAATAAAAGCATTTTATCCTGATCAGTTTACAGATTTAGATCTGGAAAAAGATTTAGAGGTGTTCTATAATTTTTATTTATGAGAATATTTAACAAAACAATGTAAACTTACCTTACAAAACAAAATGATAACACATAAAAACTGATTATGAGAAATATATTATAAATTAAGAATTTCAAGAACTAAAATACATTTTATAATATAACTCAATGTTGAGTGCTAAAAAAGATGTACATTCTTTTTATTAGTGCTTTTTTGTTTAACTTGGATTCAGCAAGTAATTTTGATGTTTTCAAAATTACTTGCTGAATCCAAGTTTATTAAATAATTGATATAGATATCAAAAAAATATATAAATTATGAATAAAGAAAAGGTGCTAATATTAATAGTATAAAATATAGTAAATTTATATATTTAATGTTAAAATATAATAAATTCAATTTGAGTAAATAAAAAAACAGACACAGGAAAAAGATTGGAGGTTAATTTAGATGCCAAATGAAACATTAACGCCTCAAGAGGTTGCAGATTTGTTAAAGATATCTAAATGTACAGTATACGAATTGATAAAAAGAAAAGAACTAAATGGATATAAAGTAGGTAATAAACTTAGAATAGATGTTGGTGATGTAGAAGAATATAAGCTTAAAAATAGAAAGCTTCGTGAGGAAAAAGTAAATAAAAAAAATAAAAATGATACGATTTCTGAATCTAATTCACAGCAATATAATGCATATAATGAAATTGAAAATAATAATAGTAATTTAAACAATTTCATTATTTGTGGCCAAGATAACATTTTAGATATTTTGTCTAGGTATTTGAGATACCATTCAAAAGGAAATAATGTATTGAGAGCTTATGAAGGCAGTTATAATGGATTATGCGCATTATATAGAAATCAAGTTCATGCAGTCGCGGCACATATTTGGGATAGAGAAACTGGAGAATATAATACCCCATTTGTTAAAGGGATGTTACCTGGTATATCAACAGTTATTATAAACTTATGTTATAGAGTTCAAGGTTTTTATGTAGCTAAAAATAATCCAAAGAAAATTAAAGGCTGGGAAGATTTGAAGAGAGAAGATATTACTGTTATTAATAGGGAGCCAGGCAGTGGAAGCAGAGTTTTGTTAGACCAATATTTGAGATTAAATGGAATTAATACTAGTGATGTTAAAGGATATGAAAAAGAAACTTTCTCTCCAATGGCAATTGTAAGCGCTGTTGCAAGAGGAAGTGCTGATTTAGGAATAGGAACAGAGCGAACTTATTTACATTCTAAAGAAATTGATTTTATTCCAATACAAAAAGAAAGGTATGACTTGGTTATACGAAAAGATACGGTTTCTAAATATCAAATCAAAGCTATTATTGAAATACTTTCATCTGAAAGCTTTAAAGATGAACTTATCGAGCTTAGAGGATATGATTTTTCGGATTCGGGTAAAATAGTGGGCGAAACTTAATAAAAATAAGTATTTTATGTATTTGTAAATTAAATATATATAATACTTATTTTTTATTTGCCAATAATGAATCGCAGTATATAATAATTAAATTTATAAAAAATAAATACAAATACTTGACAATAAAATGGAAAGATAGTAATATAAATACAAGCAAACAAAAACTAATACAAACTAATAAAAACAAACAAAACATAAAAATATTTCATGATAAAACTCATAGTCGAGCGCTAAATAAAAAAGAATTAATTCTTTTTATTGGTGCTTTTTTTATATCATAGAATCATGAGGCGAAGTTTTTTTATTCTTAATGAATTTGTAATGCAGTTAAATCTGTGGACATTGTGCCTCTTGATGTAAAAGGCTAATTAAATAGTTTTTGGGGTGTAAAAAGAATAAAAAATAAATCATATTCGCCTGCCAAATTTTTCTCACATGAGTTCGAAAAGGCAGATGCGCAAAAAATCTTCGGCTCCACAGTCGCCTGCGATTTTTTACAATTAATAAGTTCAATGATGAGCACAACATTCAATGAGGGCAATTTCTTGATTGAATAGAGTGCTTTTTTATATTAATAAAAAATTATTTCAAGAAAGGAGACTGGGTTTAATAAAGTTTTATATTTTAAGAGTTAACTGGTTTATATAATTTTTTACTTAGATTTAATCATGTGTTTGAAGTTATAAATACTGAAAGAGGGTGATAAAATGATGAAAAGATTACTTTTGGGAGTATTAATTTTGGTGTTAGGTGTTGGATTAATTACAAGTTGTAGAAAATCTCCTGATACTAAAACAATAGAAGCTGGTGTTGAAAATAAAGCAGAAAAAGTAACAATTACTGATTCGAGTGGATCTAATGTTGAGATTCCTGTGAATATTAATAATATTGCAGATGCTTGGGGGGCTCACAACGCTATTGTTGCAATGTTGGGAGCAGGAGATAAAATATCAGCTACTACTCTCACTGAAAAGACTAAGCCATGGCTGTTTAAAGTTACGCCTGCAATGAGTAAAGCAGAACTTGCTTTTAATGTCGATGCAACAGACATAAATATGGAAGAACTTATTAAAAATAAACCAGATATTTTATTTATGTCTCAAGGAAATAAAAATATAAGTAAAATAACAGATGTGGGTATTCCGGTTGTACAAGTTAGTTTTAAAGATTTCAATAGTTTAAAAGAATGTGTAAATTTAACAGGAAAAATACTTGGTGAAAAAGGCGAGGCAAGAGCTGAAAAATATAACTCTTATTTAGCTGAAAAATTAAAGATGGTAACTGATGAGACATCAAAAATTCCACAGGATAAAAAAATTAAAATACTTCATTTAGCAGATTTTTCACCAATTAAAGTTGATGGGAAAGATACAATAATTGATGCGTGGATACAAGCAGCAGGTGGTATAAATGCTGCAGATTTTAGTGGTACTAAAGAGGTGACGATTGAGCAGATAATGAATTGGAATCCTGATGTTATTATTTTAAGTAGTACTGTAGGAAGTTCAGATAGGAAAAAAAGTGCTGTTGAAATGTTGAATGATGATACATGGAAAGAATTAAGTGCTGTTAGAAATGGAAAGGTATATATTAATCCTGATGGAGCATTTTCATGGGATAGATATAGTGCAGAAGAAGCTTTGCAGATTCAATGGGCAGCAAAAACTATGTATCCTAATAAATTTAAAGATATAGATATTTCTAATGAAACTAAATGGTTTTACAAAACATTTTTCAATTATGAGCTCTCAGATGATGAGGTTCAAAGAATTTTAAATGCAGAACCGCCACAATAAGTAGTAGAAAATAAATTTAGTGAGCATTAACTTTTTAATAATAAAAATAAGAAATGGAGTTGAATTTTATGAAAATTAGAACCGATTTTGTAACAAATAGCAGTTCAGTAAGTTATATTATTACAATGAATTTGGACTTTATTGAATTTATGAAAAAAAAGAAACCGGAATTTTATACAGGTAATGTAAAAAGAAGCAGAATTTATAATGCAGTACGAGAAGATTTAATTGATAATGGAGAGAAAGTGAAATTGCTAGATAGGGAAGTATATTCAAAAAGATATGCGCTTATTAAAAAAAGAGATTGTAAGTATGATGATTCTTTTGATAAATCTATAGAAGAAATAGATTTTAGTGCTTTAAGTGAAGAAGAATTATGGTCATATATATATGGTGAATATTTTGTAAATGGAAGACTTTCGAATGAGCTTAAAGGTTTTGGTTCTGTTCAGGTAATAAAAGATGCTGATACATCGTTAGGAAACAATTGCGAAGGTGAAGCATGTAATTTTTGTGAAAGAACAGGAACGGAGAAATGTCACAAATTTAAAGCTTAACTAAACTTAATGAATATACTATTGGAGGTGTGAATATGAAGATTAGAAGACATAGTAAAGATTACAACTTTTTTGGTGATACAGAAACAGGTTTAACAATGAGGTGGGGAGATTCAATTAATACTAATCCAGAGTATGCACCTTGGCCAGAACTTGCGGATATATCAATTAGCAATCACTGTACTAAGGGATGCGAATTTTGTTATAAAGGAAGTACTAATAATAACTCTTTCATGACGATTGAACAATATGAGCATGTTTTATCCTCTTTACAAAGTGAGAAGTGGGGGAATGTATTTCAAGTTGCTTTGGGTGGAGGTGAGCCATTAGAGCATCCGAATTTTATAGATATAATTAATATAACAAATGAAAAAGGAATTGTAGCAAATTTCACAACTAATGGAATACATTTGAATGAAGATATAGTTAATAATATAAAAAATAAAATTGGAGCTGTTGCAATATCTGTTAATAAAATAGAAGAATTAAACACTGATAAAATGAAACTTCTTATGGATGCTGGTATAAAGACTAATATTCATTTTGTTTTAGATAATAGATCTATATATGAAGGGATTGATATTCTTTCAGGAAAATATAATGACCTGTTGAAAGGTGTGAATGGAGTAATTTTTCTTACATATAAGCCGAAAGGCAGAGCAGGCTTAGATAAATGCTTAGATATGGATGATGTGCTTAATAAATTTATAAGCTTAATTGATAGTAATATGGCAAGTGTAAGAATAGGATTTGATGCTTGTTTTGTACCATTATTAATGAAGGATACAAAAGTTAATGTTGATTATATTGATTCTTGTGAATGTGGATTTTTTTCTGTATATATTGACGAAGAAATGAATGTTCAGCCATGTTCTTTTGCTAATGATGATAGATTTTCATATAATCTTAAAAATTACGACTTTAATGATATTTGGACAAATAAATATAGTTCTTACAGAAACGATATAATGCAAAACAACTGCAAAAATGAATGTACAAACAAATCAAATTGCAGGGGAAAATGTGTTTATTATGATTCAATAGCGTTTTGTTATATTTAAAACGGATTGCAAAGGAGGGATGTTATAATAGCTAATACTAAGGATGCTTATGATTATAATGGATAAATCTAATGGCAGTCAATGGCAGGATGTTAATGCTGTGAAAAATAATAGACCAAAAGGAACTTATCTTTGGCCAGTAAAGAGTGCTGAAGGTGCACTGCAGCCTTTGTGGTTGGGCAAAATATTACATCCAGATTTGTTTGAAGATTTAGATATGAACCAAAAAGTTAAAGAGTTTTATAAAACATATTATAATTATGACCTAAGTGAAAAGGAACTAGATGATATTATGAATCCTAAGTCATAATCTACAATAATCTCAATGGGGAGTGCTATTAAAAAAGAAAGTTTCTTTTTAATAGTGCTTTTTTATTAAATAAAAATAGTTTGTGTTAGGGAGTGACAATATTAATGGTTAATGAATTAAGTACAAATAAAAGTGAAAAAAGACAAATTATTATGGATATATTCAGAAATGTAAAAGGTAAGAGTTCAATTTTGTTAGTTTTATTAGCGGTTCTTATATCAGCTATTCTCTTTTCTTTTACAATTGGCAGATATTCAGTTACATTAAATCAGTTCTTTGAAATCATTAGATGTAAAATTTTTGGAGGTACTGTAAATTGGCCTGAATCTGTTTCAACTGTATTGTTTAAGATAAGAATCCCCAGGATTTTCATAGCAGTTATAATAGGTGCTGCTTTAGCTATTGCAGGAGTAGCGTATCAAGGTTTGTTTAAAAATCCTATGGTATCGCCAGATATATTGGGAGCATCATCTGGTGCAGGATATGGTGCCGCAATTGCAATTTTATTATCTTTTGGTTCATCTGGAATTCAAATATCAGCATTTCTTTTTGGATTAGCTGCAGTATTAATTACAATTATAATAAGCAAATGTGTAGCTAGATCAAATAATAACATTTTGGCATTGGTATTAACTGGAATGGTAGTTAATACATTGTTTTCATCATTTACATCCATTACTAAATATTTAGCCTACACTGATGATAAGCTTCCAGCAATAACATTTTGGTTAATGGGTGGTCTTTCGGCAGTAAGTTTGAAGGATTTGTTAATAATTTTATTTCCTTTTATTTTGGGTATAACTCCATTAATTTTGATAAGATGGAAATTAAATGTTCTTTCCTTTGGAGAAGAAGAAGCTCAAGGACTTGGGATAGATACTGGCAAAATAAGAGGAATAACAATATTGTGTTCAACTCTTCTTACTGCATCAGCTGTGTCGGTTGGAGGGATGATTGGTTGGATAGGACTTATAATACCTCACATAGCAAGACTTATAGTAGGTCCTAATTATAAAGTATTACTGCCAGCTTCTGCACTTATTGGAGGGGCATTTTTATTAATAGTTGACGATGTTGCGCGTTGTCTGTTTAGTATAGAAATTCCTATAGGCATATTAACTTCAATAATAGGAGCGCCATTTTTCCTATATTTATTATTTAAAGAGAGGAGAGGAAAAGAATGAAGATGGAAATTAAAGATATAGTATGTGGTTATGGAAATAGAAAAGTGGTTAATGGGATTTCCATAAGTATTTCTTCTGGAGAAATATTATGTTTGCTTGGACCTAATGGAGTTGGGAAAACTACGCTTTTTAAAAGTTTATTAGGATTTTTGAAAATAAAGAGTGGAAAGGTATTAATTGATGGGGAAGACATAACAAAGTGGACTAGAAAAAGGCTGGCTAAATCAGTTGGATATGTTCCTCAAGCTCATAATTCATATTTTGAATTTAAAGTTTTAGATGTTGTTGTTATGGGTCGTGCAGCTTATATTGGATCGATGTCATCCCCATCTAAAAACGATATTGAAATAGCTGAAGAATCCTTAAAGTCGTTAGGAATATACTTTTTGAAAGACAGAATATATACAGAAATTAGTGGGGGAGAAAGGCAGATGGTATTATTGGCTAGAGCGCTTACGCAACAGCCTAAGATATTAATTATGGATGAACCAACTTCGAACTTAGATTATGGAAACCAAGTGAGATTATTGCAGCAAGTTAATGAATTGGCAAAAAAAGGGCTAGCTATTATAATGACAACCCATTCTCCAGATCATGCGTTTCTTTGTTCATCAAAGGTAGCACTTTTAGAAAGAAATAATAAATTTAGAGTTGGTTCTGTTAATGATATTGTAACAGAAAGAAATCTAAAAGAGGCTTATGGAGTTAATGTAAGCATAGTCAAGACTATAGGAAGCAATGGGGAAGAAATAAGTACATGTGTACCGTTGTTAAATTAAGCTTTTTATCAGATGTTTTTTATTTCCTAAATACTTGAAATTTATTAAGCAATACAAGGAGTTTCATAGTTAAGTAGATAATTGAAGGGAGTGATTAAATTGAAAAATAAAATTATTAATAAGATGAGTTTTATACTAATTCTAATTTTAATGGTGTCATTTTATGGTTGTGAGCAGGTAAAAAAATCTTATACTAAAGAAAACAGTGTTGAATCAAGCAAAGTAAGCAATGAAATTACTGATATGTCAGGCAAAAAAATAGAATTAAAGAATGAAATTAATAAAATATCCTGTATACATCCTATTGCTGCACATATGGTATGGCGATTAGCACCAAATAAATTAGTTAATACTGATATCCAATTTGTTACGAGATTAGATCTTATGCCTGAAAAAGAAATTGAAAGACTAAAAAAATTACCTGTATTTAATACATATAGTGAAGGCATAGATACAGAAGCCGCATTAAATATTAATCCAGATTGTTTGATAACTATGACAAAGGATCCCAATAAAGATAATTATCAAGAAAAATTAGGTGATATTCCAATTATTAAGTTATCAAAAGATACATTACAAGATTATGGCAAGTCTTTCAAAATTATAGGTCAAGTTGTTGGTAATGAAAAGGAAGGAAATGAGTTAGCAGATTATTGGAGTCAAACCTTTGATAAAGTGGAAAAGGAGGTAGATAAGGTTAAACCTGCTAACAAAATCAGAATATATTATGCTCAGGAAAAAGCAAATTGTACAGTTGGACCTAAAACAATAATGGCATCTATTATTGGATATGTTGGAGGAGAAAATTTTTATGACACGCATGAAATATCTTCTTCTCAAGTACAAAATGAGTCAATAGAAACAAACCTGGAAGACATTGTTATGTGGAATCCTGAAATAATAATAGCTAAAAACCAAAAAGCGTATGATGATATAATGTCAAACCCAGCTTGGGCACAAGTAGATGCAGTTAAAAATAAAAAAGTTTATGTTACAAAGAAATATTCAATGCTTGATAGAATTCAATCTATAATGGGCCTTATGTGGACTGCAAAAACAGTTTATCCAAATATAAATCTAGATTTTGAAAAAGAAATGAAAGAATTTTATTCAAAAGTTTATTTATGTGATGATATCTCAAAAGAAACTATAGATACCCCGACAGATTAACATTAATTATATATTCAGAGTTATTTGAAAATCTGGATATAAAGAAGATTGATATGAAGTTTTGTAATAATGATAAAAATCAAATAAATGATAGTAAAGGAAGTGTATATTTATGAAAAATAATATTAGTATCAAATTTAAAAGTATTGTTATTAAAATAATATGTGCAATTACATGTCTATTTCTATTTGCAGGATGTAGTAAAACATCACAAGAAAAAATAACTGAAAATAAGGAATTCTCGACTAAAGAAGTTACTGATATGTCAGGAAGGAAAGTTACAATACCAACAAAGGTTGAAAAGGTGGTATCGCTTAGTAATAATACTACAGTAGATTTATATACTTTAGCCCCTGACAAATTAGTAGGTTTAAGTTTTTCTCCAAAAGCAGAAGCTAAAAAATACCTAAATGATAAATTTTTTAATAGCCCTGTTATTGGTACAACCTCTGATAAAAAACTTGATTATGAAAGTGTTTTAAAATTGAAACCTGATTTAATTGTATGTTCTGATGAAGATGAAGTATATCCAGCAGACGATCTTCAAGAACAATTAAAAATTCCAGTTGTAAAGGTATCAACAGACTTAGAATCTACTGATAAAGTTTATGAATTTTTAGGAGAATGCCTAGGAGAGCAGCAACGCGGAAAAGAACTTGCAGATTATTCAAGGAAAACTATTGATAATATAAAATCTCTTGTGAAAAAAATACCTGAGGATAAAAAGGTAAAGGTATATTATGCTGAAGGTGGAACAGGACTTCAAACTGATATTTCAGGTAATGTACATACTGAAGTATTGGATTTAGTACAAGGCAAAAACGTTGCAGATATAACTGAAGAAAAGGTTGGTTCTATGGCTAGTGTATCAATGGAGCAAGTTTTATCTTGGAATCCAGATGTCATTTTAGAAGGTGCTACAGCGGTTAAAGGGGGCTTCTTTAAGAATGTGTATAATGATCAAAAATGGGCTAATGTAAAAGCTGTAAAATATAAAAAGGTATATGAAATTCCAGCGTTGCCATTTAATTTCTTTGATAGGCCACCTTCAGCCACAAGAATAATTGGAATAGAATGGTTAGCAAATTTATTATATCCTGACTACGTAAAGTTAGATATAAATACAGAAATAAAGAATTTCTATAAAACTTTTTATAATTATAATTTAACTGATGATGAAGTTGAAGAGTTATTGAATAATGCTGAATTAAATAAGTAAAAGTTAAATTTTAATTTAAAAATTTGTTATTAAAGGAGTGATTAATATAGAACCAGCAAGAAGACTTCGATTGGGGAAAGGAATATTAAAAAATCATCTAACTAGTGAACAGAACAGTAATAATCCTAAAGATAATATTATTATATGTGGTCTTGTGGTTTTGCTTATTATATTATTTCTATTATCTTTTTCTATAGGAAATTATGCTGTTTCATTACCCGAATTGATTAAGATTTTTGTAGGCAAACTATTAAATTTACAAGTTACTTGGGATGCTACTATGGAAACAGCTCTATTTAATATACGTATTCCTAGAATTTTGACAGCTATTTTAATAGGTGCTGCCTTAGCTGCATCAGGAGCTGCATATCAAGGTATGTTTAATAATCCAATGGTTTCACCTGATATTTTGGGAGTTTCTGCTGGTTCTGGATTTGGAGCCGCTATAGCAATTTTATTATCTTGGAATATAGTAAGTATACAATTATCGTCACTTCTAGTTGGGCTAACAGCAGTATCCTTAACATATTTTATTAGTAAAATTCTTAGTAAAGGAAATAACACAGTCTTAATTTTGATATTAACAGGTATGGTAATTTCAACAATTTTCTCATCGTTTATATCAATTGCTAAATATGTGGCTGATCCTGAAACTAAATTACCAGCAATTACATTTTGGTTAATGGGGAGTCTGTCTTCTATAAGAAACAAGGATTTAATTATATTAATATTTCCATTAATTTTAGGAATTGTTCCATTATTTTTGATGAGATGGAGACTAAATATTCTATCAGTTGGGGAAGAAGAAGCACAAGTAATGGGGATTAATACTAAAAAAACAAGGTTGACAGTAATTATATGCTCTACTTTATTAACTGCATCATCTATTTCAATATGCGGAGAAATAGGTTGGATTGGTCTTATAATTCCTCACATAGCACGTTTTGTAGTGGGGCCTAATTATAAAAAGTTACTACCAGTTTCAATGTTAATTGGAAGCATATTTTTACTTTTAGTTGATGATATTGCTAGAGGTATTTTAATTAAAGAAGTGCCTCTTGGTATTTTAACATCATTAATTGGTGCACCATTATTTTTCTACTTACTTCTTAAGTCCACGAGAGGATAGAAATAAGGAATTAATAATAAATAATACATGAATTAAAATTAGAGGGATTTCACAATAATTAAAAAATTATTGTGAAATCCCTCTAATTTATTTTCTCTAATTCGTCAATAAGTTCATCTTCGACTAATTCCATATTAGTTTTTCCGATATATCCAAACTTAATATTATAGGAGCGGATAAAGTTTATAGCCCGATAATATGTAGCGTGGTCCATGTATCCAGTATAGAAAAAAACGTAATCGTAGTTACTTAAAATATTTGTATCAAAATTTCCGTTAAATCCATTTAAGGTTCTTAAGTCTGGATATTTTTCTCGGAATTTTCTTCTCCAATCTTTAGTTCCTCCAATAATAATTATATTTTTTCTTGCAATGTAATAATCTAATGTTTTTTTAGGAGTAGTTGAAACATAATTATTATTTACTTTAAATAAATATTCTCTTAATTCGTTTAGTTCATTTCTATATTTTTTTTCTGATAATAATTGATTTTCAAGTTCTTCAATTCTATTAGTTAAGGTTGATACTTCAGAAATATGCTTTTTATTTAAATTGCTTGTTAGGTCGTTAAGAGTCTTATTGAGTGCGTTATTTTCATTTTCTAGAAAATCCATTTTGGATAAAATTTCTGTTTTTTCATTATTCACCTTAGAAAGATTCTTTTCTAAAGAGCTTATTTCAAAAAATAGTGTTTCTTGAGCATTTTGAAAATATAATGTTCTAGAGTTTTTGTATTCATTAATTAGAGATTTGATAAAGATACCGTTTATTACTGTTTGAAGTACAACTTTCAAATCTATTTTTCCGCTATTACTTTTAATATAGGATAAAATTATTTCATCAATATTTAAAAAATCTGAATTAGAAAAGAGGTGGTTTATATCAAATTTATTGATAATAAACAGATTTTCTAATATTTCACCATACTCTAAAATTGAATGTGAGCAATGGTTTAAGATGTCCTTATAATTGTTTAGTTTTCCGTATTCTCTTTTTAATAAAGATTTAATTTCCTGTAATTCATATTTGTGAAGCTCAATTTCTTTATCTATTATCCTAGTCATTGGATCACAAAATTCAAAATATTTCATATCTTCAATAATAGATATAACGAAACCTTGATCAACTATTTCGTTTGAGCGATATACACAAAAATAAAAGTAGATTGATGCATCTAATCGTGATTCTATTTTTTGATTAATATCATCCATTTTAATGTATCTTTTGGCTAAATCTCGTTTGTCATGCTTTTTAACAGCATTAAAAATTACAGGATAAGACTTTCTTAATAAATTAATTACAGTATTTCTTAAATTATGGTCGTTTTCTGCAACTAAAAGTATGCCTAACGCTTTTCTGGCTTCAATTTCTTGTTCGAGAGTACCTTGTGTCATTATAATATGATTAGCAGAAGATGAATTTATAGCAGCATTGTAGTATTTAATTCTGTCTAGATTATATAGCTTATTAATGTTTTTTCTTAGTTCACCGTTTCTCGTCATGGCAACGCTTATGTTGGTTAAAATATAGTTTTTAAAAACAGATGAAGATATAGTCCATTCCTCTCCAATCATTTTTGAAAAATCATTCAAGTTTAAATTCGTTGAATAGAAATTATTTTTTATGGATTCCATTTGCAAAACACCTCCCTTAGAAATTTTAATTACCTGTTAAGGAGTTCGTATTATCTAAATAATAAATGTAACTTGGTATGTAACGATATGAAATTGTGTGAAATATAACCAAATGTATTTAGATATATTATAATGTCCGTGCTTTAAACTTGCAATAATTTTATTAGTATTTTTATATTAATTAAGCGAATGGTATTATAAATAGCGCGAAAACTTTGATAAATAAGCTAGAAAGCTTGCAAAACAAATGAATCTGTCAGATAATAAATTTATCATTATAATTTTTGCTAGATAGATAATTGAAAGGGGGATGTTTATAGTGAAAGCAAATGCAGGTCTGTCTACTCAAGAAGTTGCTGAAATTCTAAATATTTCTAAAAATACTGTTTATGAATTGATAAAAAGAGGAGAACTTCCTTCATATAGAATAGGTAGAAAAGTTCGTATAGATGAAGATGATATTGAAAAATATAAGAATAGATCAAGAACTAATGTTAAACAATTGCACCAAGTTAATATTGAAAAAAGTGATAAACTTATTCGATCTAATATTAACTCCAATAAGTTGTTTTCAACCACAAATTACAATAATGATTTTATAATTTGCGGTCAAGATATTTTATTAGACGTGCTAACAAGGCATTTAGAACGACATCCTAAAGGAATTCAAGCATTAAGGCGTTACATAGGTAGTTATAATGGTTTAGTAGAACTTTATAGAGGGAATGTATCAATTGCAACAGCACATTTGTGGGATGGAAATACTGGTGAATATAATCTTTCGTATATTCCAAGATTACTACCTGGTGTTCCATGTGTAGTTGTTCATTTAGTGTGTAGAATGCAAGGCTTTTATGTCGCAAAAGGTAATCCTAAAAATATAAATACTTGGGAGGATCTAACTCGTTCAGATGTTTTGATGGTAAATAGGGAAAAAGGTTGCGGTGTAAGAGTTTTGATTGATGAGCAGCTTAGAATAGAACAAATATCTCATAATATTATAAAGGGATATGAAAATGAAGAATTATCTCATTTAGCTGTTGCTAGCACAGTGGCAAGGGGAGCTGTTGATGTTGGGGTTGGAAATGAAAAGGCAGCTCTTCAAGTTGAAAATGTTGATTTTGTTCCGTTACAAAAGGAAAGATATGATTTAATAGTAAAAAAAGAAGATGTAAATACATCAGCTATACAAGCTGTATTGGAAATCCTTAATTCAAAAGAGTTTCAATTGGAACTACAAGGGATAGGCGGATATGATATAAGTGAAACTGGTAAAATTATTATGCAAGACTAAATAGTATGAAGAACAATATTATTTATATATAATATAGATAATTATATGCTTTATGCTAGTTAAATATAATTTTGGGATATATATATATATATATATATATATATATATAACCAAATCATATTCTAGACTTATACGATAATCTACCGAAATCAAATACATTTGTGTTACGCAGGATTATGAAAATTTCGCTGAAAGCACTAAATGGGAGCTTGCATCAACATTAGCTTGCTCCCACTTTCAGTGTGACAAGCTAATGTGGAATAAGCTACCATTAAGTGCTTTTAGCATCGAAATTTTCAAATGCCTGCTACCCACAAATGTATTTGATTTCTAGTGTAGATATATACTCAAAATTTAGTATGATTTCAGAATAATTCAAGTTATAAGTATAAATCTTAAATTGGATATCTATAGCAAGAGCAACTTGCTATATTGTTGTCTTATACTATAGAAATAGAGCTAGATGAACATGAAGCTCTACAAGTTGAGCAATCACTTGTACACTCGGGGAGGGTAGGCAATATGAGATCTTCAATGATGAAAGTACATTCATTTATTGGAAAGTTATTTACATCATTAAAACATACTGAATCATCTAGAAAACTTATTTTAAGTGGGTAAATATAATAATCTCCATTACCGAGGTCGTCATAGTATTTCGGTTCAAAAGCATGTACTTTTTTAGAAGAATCTATTACTTTGATTGTATTTTTTGATGTAAGTATAGAATCAAGGGAGTTATTTTCAGTAAAATTTACAGATTTTATGTCTTTAAAAAATGTATAATTATTAGAATCAAAAGCTAATATATTGCCTATTGGAGTAGAAATTGAAATTGGTGAACTTGGTTCGAAGGCTTTAATATCACCATTTTCGTATAAGGAAAAACCAAGACGAACTGATTGTTCTCCTATGGGTGTATTTATTTTTAGTTCTTCATTAGGCCAAAGAGAAACACCTTTAACATTACCATTTTCATAAAAATATATGCCGGTAGTTCTTAATTTAACATTTCCAAAAGGGAAAGATAAGTTTATTTTTTTACTTAAAGCGTATTCTTGTTCTTCGTCCCAATAAGCCGAAAGCTGTCCATTTAAAGGGAAAATTCTGTTGATATTTCCATTAGGATAAAAAGTAATTAACTCTGCGTTTATAATACCTATAGAGGTTTCTGATGGAGTTTGGTTGTTTAAAGATATGCGTTGTATATCCCCATTTTCATAAAATGAAATTGATTTTATATATTTTCTTCTAATATCAATATAGTCATATTGTGGTGTTAAATCCCCGTATTTGGTTTTTAAAATATTGGGTTTATCTGTAGTGCAATCTTTAAGATTGCCATTTTCGTATAAACTATATTTTATTATTCCTGATATTTCTCCGTATTTTGTTGCAAAAGATTTCATAATAAATCCTCCTATCTAGTTTAAATTATCAACTTATTTATATATAGTGAAAAAATAACTGTTCATTAAATTTAAGAAATTCTATCAAGAATTTCAACCTAAATTGCTAATTGATAATTGCATTGTATATAATTACTTGGAATTACGTTTTGGAAAAATAGAGACACTGATGTTGCCATCTTTACGAGTAGCCATATGAAAGTTATAGCCCATATTTGATAAATCTCTATCAAACCATTTTGGGACATGATCACAAACAACTTCTAAACTTTCAAATACCTCATCTTTTAAAAAAGGTATTAATATTTGTTTAGATGAAATAGTTCCGTCTTCCTGTAAAAGCTTTTTTAAATCAATGGTATAATTTCCGTACATATCTATTTTTTCTGGAAAAAACTTATTTGCGGCTTGGGAAGCTAAAAGAAGTTCTTCTCTATGAAGTTTTTCTTCAGAAATTAATACGGAATTTAAAAAAGTACTAGGCGTTCCGTTAAGTTCATAAACGTTGAAAAAATAGGCTTCTAAAATACTGAAAAGCTGCCCAGATATCTCTTTTGCAACAAAGATTTTGCAATCATCAAGTTGTTCTACTAATTTAGATAAGCTTTTTCTTAAACTAATAATAGTACTATTGTTAGAAATGGAATATTCTAAGCTCTTTGATTCTAACCATTCTTCATTTACCCTTTTGTATAATTTTACTGTTCCGTTATCTAACCAGGAACCTGTCTCGCCATCATTGTTTAATAAAACTGCAATTGAATTCATATAATCACTCTCCTAATAATATATTGTATAAAACTATTGAAAAAGTATAAATGTACAAAACGAGTCTAAACGTGATATGTTGTACTAATTATAGAGTGGATAAAATATAAAATCAACAAGTTTTTATAATATATACTTAATTTTACATGAAAATGATTTTTAAAACTTGAAAATAATACAAAAAAACTATTGACAAGCGCTAAAAGAACGCTTAAAATAACAACAAGTCAGTATTAAACGTTGTTAAATTGTATGAAAGCATACTAAACTGTTCTAAACGGAAAAAATATATCAAAAAAATATTGACAAATGATTAAACTATACGTAAAATGATAACAAGGTAGTTAATAAATACAGTAGTTATAATTAAATAAAATATAAATTTTTGTTTAAAATACTAGTTATTTTGAGCCTATATATTAATACAATAAATAAAAAAGTTATTGAACAAATCTAAGAATCTCATGATACTAAGGTATATAATTAATGACATAATATAGTTATAACGCATAGTATCAATCAACTAAATATAGAAGTTTCAGTGTATACAAAGATGTATAGGTAACTAGCTTAGAGGCAGTTAACTATACATCTTTTTTTCTTAATTAAATCTAAAAATTTTCCTTATGCAAAGGTGTATATTTAAATTTCAATTAATTTACTTTCAAGAATATATAAGCATATATGAATTAAATATAGATTCAACGGTGCATATTCTTAATTGATTTTACATCATTAAATAATAAGATTTATATTATCGAATAATGAGTGATTCTTAGTCTTTAATATTGCTTCTTATATAATGATTAAAATATATAAAAAATATTTTTAAGAGACGAAGGGAGTTTTTATTATGAAAAAAATCGCATTTTACGGAAAAGGTGGAATAGGGAAATCTACTACACAACAAAACACAGCAGCAGCAATGGCCAAATTCTATAACCAAAAGGTATTTATACATGGTTGTGATCCTAAGGCGGATTCAACTCGTATGATACTAGGAGGAAAGCCACAAGATACTTTAATGGATATGCTTAGAGAAGAGGGTGAAGATGCAATTACAGTTGAAAAAGTTGTTAAATCTGGTTACTTAGGAATTAAAGGTGTTGAATCTGGTGGTCCAGAACCAGGAGTTGGATGTGCAGGTAGAGGAGTTATAACAGCAATTAACTTAATGGAAGACTTAGGAGCATATACTCCAGATCTTGATTATGTGTTCTATGATGTATTAGGTGACGTTGTATGCGGAGGATTTGCAATGCCAATAAGAGATGGTAAAGCACAAGAGGTTTACATTGTTACATCTGGTGAAATGATGGCAGTATATGCAGCAAATAATATTTGCCGTGGATTACTTAAATATGCAAATCAAAGTGGAGTAAGATTAGGTGGGTTAATCTGTAACAGCCGTAATGTTGATAGAGAAAAAGAGCTTATGAAAGAATTTGCAGATGCACTTGGAACTCAAATGATACATTTTGTACCTAGAGACAATGTAGTTCAAGTAGCAGAATTTAATAAGAAAACAGTAATGGAATATAATTCAGAATGTAATCAAGCTAAAGAATATGGCGAACTTGCAAGAAAAATCATAGAAAATACAAATTTTGTAATTCCAACTCCGTTAACTATGGATGAATTAGAAGCTATGGTTGTTAAATACGGAATAGCAGAATAAAAAATAATAGGAGGTGTAGCAAATGCCATTACAATTATTTAAAAGTGATGAGCTTATACCAGAACGTAAAAAACATTGTTATGTAAAGGCTCCAGGAGAAGATATAACAGAATTTTTACCACTCTCAAATGAGAATACTATACCTGGTACATTATCAGAAAGAGGATGTGCTTTCTGTGGAGCTAAGCTGGTTATAGGCGGAGTTTTAAAAGACACAATTCAAATGATACATGGTCCTGTTGGATGTGCTTATGATACTTGGCATACAAAAAGATATCCAAGTGACAATGATAATTTCCAATTAAAATATGTTTGGTCAACAAATATGAAAGAAAAAAATGTAGTATTTGGTGGAGAAAAGCAATTAAAAGCTAGTATAATTGAAGCTTTTAAAGAAATGCCAGATATAAAAAGAATGTTTGTTTATACAACATGTGCTACTGCATTAATAGGTGATGATCCTAAAGCAATTGCAAAACAAGTAGAAAAAGAGCTGGGGGATGTTGATATATTTGTTGTTGAATGTCCAGGATTTGCAGGAGTAAGTCAATCAAAAGGTCACCATGTTCTTAATATCGGTTGGATAAATGAAAAAGTTGGAACTGTTGAACCAGAAATAACTAGTGAATATACTGTTAATCTAATTGGAGATTATAATATTCAAGGTGATGCGTATGTACTACATAGTTATTTTGAAAAGCTAGGTGTACAGATCGTAGCTGATTTTACAGGAAATGCAACATATGACGAATGTCGCTCGATGCATAGAGCACAAGTAAGTGTGGTAAATTGTGCTAGATCAGCAGGATATCTTGCAAATGAACTTAATAAGAGATATGGGATACCAAGACTAGATGTTGATACTTGGGGATTTAGCTATACAGCTGAAGCTTTAAGAAAAGTTGGTGTGTTCTTCGGAATAGAAGATAAGGTAGAAGCTCTTATTGAAGAAGAAATGGAAAAATATAAAGCAAAAATGGATTGGTATAAAGAACGTCTACAGGGCAAAAAAGTTGCGATTTGGACAGGCGGACCAAGACTGTGGCACTGGACTAAAGCATTAGAAGATGACTTAGGAATGACAGTTGTTGCGATGTCTTCTAAGTTCGGACATCAAGAAGATTTTGAAAAAGTTATTTCAAGAGGTAATGAAGGTGCTATATATATTGATGATGCTAATGAGCTAGAATTCTTTGATGTGTTAGAAATGGTACATCCAGATGTAGTTTTCACAGGACCTAGAGTAGGAGAGTTGATAAAGAAAGTTCATTTACCATATGTTAATGGACATGCTTATCATAATGGTCCATATATGGGATTTGAAGGTGCAGTAAATATGGCAAGGGATATATATAATGCAGTAAACAGCCCATTAATGAAATTAGCTGCTGATGATATTATAGCACAATCAAAAAACATAATAAGTGAATCTTTTTAATACTTATTGAAAGAGGTGGAGATTGTGGAAAGTAATGTAAATGAATTATATAAATATATCCAACAAAAATATTTATGGCAATTTTATTCAAGAAGCTGGGATAGAGTAAATAATATTAATGGTATTTTAGATGCAACTAAAGAGCTATTAATTACTGGAGAATGTACTTTAGGAGATAGTTTAGAAGAAAAACATTATTATAGTGAAGCTAGAATGGTAGCAAAAGATATTAAAAGGGATCTAAAATTTATAGAAGGCCTAAATCAAAAAGGTATTACAGATTTAATAGATAGAGTTAAGGCAAAATTGCTTGACATTACTGTAACAAATTCATTAAATGGTGAGCTTAATGTTGAATACTATTAATAGTGATATTTTAAAAGCACAAAAGGATTCTTAATTTAGGAGAAGAGGTGAAAGTATGTCTTGTTCTTTACAGGAAAAAGAAAGAAAAGGAATAATAAATCCTATATACACTTGTCAACCAGCGGGAGCACAATTTGTAGGAATAGGAATTAAAGATTGTATACCATTAGTTCATGGTGGTCAAGGATGTTGTATGTTTGTAAGACTTTTATTTGCACAACATTTTAATGAGAACTTTGATATTGCTTCATCATCAGTTCATGAGAGTACTGCTGTTTTTGGTGGAATACCTCAAGCTGAGGAGGCAGTAATTACTATGATAGGCAGATATCCACATTTAAGGATTATTCCTATTATAACAACTTGTTCAACTGAGACAATTGGTGATGATGTTGATGGATTAGTACTAAAGTTGGAAAAGAGAATTAAGAAGGAATTCCCTAATCGTGAAATAATATTAGTACCAGTCCATACACCAAGCTATACCGGTAGTCAAATAACTGGTTACGATAACGCTATTAAGGATATTGTAACAAAGGTAGCTAAAAAAGGCAAGAAAAATAATAAAATTAATGTGTTTACTGGCTGGGTAAATCCAGGTGACGTAAAAGAAGTTAAACATATATTTGAGGAAATGCAAATAGAAGGTAATTTCTTGATGGATACAGAGAGTTTTGATGCTCCTACTATGCCAGGAAAAGATTCTTTTGCGCATGGCAGCACTACTGTTGAAGATTTAGAAGATAGTGCTAATGCAAAAGCATCAGTAGTTTTATGTAAATATGAAGGTGGTAAAGCAGCTGAATATTTAGAAACTAAGTTTAAGGTACCTGCAGTAATTGATAGTATGCCAATAGGAATTAAAAATACAGATAAATTTTTAATGAACCTTACAAAATTAACTGATAGAAAAGTACCACAAGCTTTAGCTATAGAACGTGGTAAAGCTATTGACACAATGGCAGATCTTGCACATATGTTCTTTGCCGATAAAAAAGTGGCTATATATGGTGATCCAGATTTAGTTTTAGCTTTAGCAGAATTCTGCTTAGAAGTTGAATTAAAGCCAGTATTATTGTTATTGGGCGATGATAATAAAGCATATTCAAAGGATCCGAGAATTGAGGAATTACAAAATAAAGTTGATTTCGATATGGAGATTATTTGGAATGCGGACCTATGGGAATTGGAAAGTAAAATTAAAAATAAGGAAATAGAATTAGATTTAATTATGGGACATTCGAAAGGTAGATTTGTTGCTATCGATAACGAAATTCCAATGGTTAGAGTTGGCTTCCCGACTTTTGATAGGGCTGGAATATATAGGCATCCGGTTATTGGATATAATGGAGCTATATATTTAGCAGAAACTATTGCTAATGCATTATTCTCACATATGGAATATAAACATGACAGAGAATGGGTATTAAATGTTTGGTAAGTGATTAAAGTGATGTAAATAGGTTGACTCGTAAAATCTCACAAAATATGTAATGATAGAATATGTCCTAATTTAGAGGAATTAGGACATATTCAGTATTAAAAATTTAATATAGGAGGATGATTATTATGGATATAAAATTTATTATATTAATACTAGTTTTAGTAATTGCAGAGTTGACAGGTGCATTTATATTTTATAAGACAAAGAACTCTGTTAGAAGAATGGCTTTATCGTGTCTAGGTTTAGGGTTTGCATTTGCAATTGTATTAATGGATGTATTACCAGATGCAACAGAAAATTTTTCACTAGGTTTTATAATATGCGGGATTGGAATAATAGTTATGTTTGGTATAACAAAGTTTGCAAAGAAAGCAGGTAGTTATACTTCAGTTGTGGGAATGGGATTTCATAACTTTTGTGAAGGCGTAGTTTTGAAAACTTTATGTAGTACAATGTCACCACTTTTACTAGTAGGGGCAGTATTGCATAAGCTTCCAGAAGGAATGGCGACTTTTGCATTACTAGATGGGGTTAAAGAGAAAACTAGATTTATTATGTCATCTATAGTCGGTTTATTAATACCAATAGGAGCATTAATTGTTATACCTGAAGAGATTGATCAACCAATAATGTCCTTTGTAGCAGGAGTAATCTTATTTACTGTATCTAGAGCAATATTTATGGTTGTATCAGATGCGTACAAAAGTAGAAATAATGAAAATGCTAGACTTTCAATGCCAAAGATGGCTAGTGCTTTAGCTACAGGAATGGTTGTGGGGGGAATATCCTGTTTATTAGTTTAAAATGTATATTTAAATTTCAAGTTGCTGCCCTATATAAACTAATTAGTTTTTTAGTTGGGGCAGCATTAAAAGTAAGGAGGATGATTGTTATGAGTACAAAATCAGATAGTAATGTAGTTTTTCAAGGAAGATTAAGTAAACTTTATAGTTTAGCTAAGGAAGGCAAAATTCCTACAAGTCTTCAAGGAAGTCATACACGTCCTTGTAAATTTTGGACTGCTACAAAAATATTAAGTGGAATAAATAATTCTGTTATTATTACACATGGTCCTAGTGGTTGTGCGTATGGTGTTAAAAAGACATATAAATTAACGAATTCTAGAAATAGTGGTTTTATATACGAACCAGTAATAAGTACTAATATGGACGAAAAGAAAATAGTATATGGTGGAGACAAGGAATTAGAAGGAGCAATTTTAGAAGTAGATGAAAAATATCATCCTGATGTGATTTTTGTAGCATCAAGTTGTGCTACGGGAATTATAGGAGATAATATAGATGCAATTGTTGAAAAAAAGAGCAAAGAAATAAATGCTGAAATTATGGCAATACATTGTGAGGGTTTTGCTGGTGAATATAGAAGCGGTTTTGATTTAGTTTTTGAGCAATTAGTAAAATTAATGGAACCTCCAACTGAAGAATTAAAAGAAGAATTGAAACATTCAGTAAATATAGTTGGCGGAAAAATGGGAGCTGAAAGAACAGAAGTTCAAACTGATGTTAAGGAATTAATTAGACTCGTAACTGAAATGGGAGCTAAAGTAAATTCTGTTATAGCTGGGAACTGTACTTTAGAAGAATTAAGAAAAGCACCAAGTGTCGCTGTAAATTGTGGTTTATGCTTAGATATTGGGTATGCTATAGGAAATACAATGAGAAAGGAATTTAATACACCATTGAATTCAACTATACTTCCGTATGGTATTGAAGCAACTAAAAAATGGCTTATGGGAGCAGCTAAATATTTAAATATGGAAGCTGAAGCAGAGGCTTTAATCAAGAAAGAGTTTGATAATATAAAGGAAGAATTTGATCAGGCAAAAAATAATTTAAAGGGAAAAACAGCAATAATAGAGGGACATGATGCAGTGAAATGTTTATCTATTGCACATATGCTAGAAAAAGATTTTGAAATGGATGTAATTATATATAATTTTCATCCATGGAGCACCGATGCAAGGCAAACAAGTATAGATTATTTGTTGGAAACAGGTATGGATCCTAAAATATTAATTACTAAAGGGACATTAGCTTTTGGAAAATACGAATCTATGAAGGAAACTGAAGAAGAATTAATGAGCTTTATAGGTGATTTAAATCCAAAAACCACAGTATACTTTGGATCTTCTTTAAGTTTTCCAAAGATTCCGGTTGTAGATTTAAATGCAATATTAAATCGCCCAAGGTTTGGTTTTAAAGGTGCATTAAAGGTAGCGCAATGTATCAATACTGCGCTTCAATATTCATTTAGAGAAAGAAGTGCAATGTTTAAACAAATAGTTTTTCCAAAGGAAAATGTAGGATTAACTTCAAATTCACTTACAGCAAAACTTGGTAATGACTTACCTGATTGTACTATGTACGGGGAAAGGAGAAGAGGAAAATGTATGATGAGTTAAAATTTGATAATTGTAATCATAGTAAAGATCCTATTGTAGGATGTGCATTAGAGGGAGTTGCAAGTGTTATTGCCGGTATAAAAGATGTCAGCATATCAATACATTCACCCCAAGGATGTGCAACAACAGTGGCATCAGCCTTTGACAGTCATGAAGTTGATTTTACTAAAAGAAAAGTTGGATGTACCAGATTATTTGAATCAGATATTATTCTAGGTGCATCGGAGAAACTTAGTAACCTTATAATGGAAGCTGACAATACTTATAAAACAAAAGTAATGTTTGTTGTAGGAACTTGTGCAGCAGATATTATCGGTGAGGATATTAAGGGTTTATGTGATTCTCTTCAAAATAAAGTAAGTTCTAAGCTGATTCCCATATTTGCCGGGGGATTTAGAGGAAATTATTATGATGGAATAGATATTGGTTTAATGGAGTTATTAAATTTTATAGATAAGAGTGATTATAAAATTGCTAATACTGTAAATATAATAGCACCTCAAGGAAGTATAAATCCAACTTGGTGGGCAGATTTAGCATGGGTAAAAAATACGTTAAATCTTTTAGGAATAAGGGTTCAAGCTGTAATACCATATGACATTTCTTTAGAGGAATTAAAAGAGGCTAGTAAAGCATCTGCCAATATTCTTTTAAGTCAGGATGTGGGATATAAGTTCTGTGATAAAATGGAGAAGCTGCACAATGTTCCGCTGATTCTTAAAGATATTCCTCTTCCAATTGGATTAGATAATACTGCACGATGGTTAAGGGCATTAGGAAAATATTTTAATATAGAGAAAAGAGTAGAAACATTAATAAAGGAAGGCGAAGAATCAGTTATTAATATCCTTAGAAGAAGAGCTCTAATGATAATTCCTAGATATAGAAATTGTAGGATTGCAATTTCAGCTGATGCTAGCATGGGAATAGGTCTTGTTAGAATGCTGTTTAAAGAGCTAGAAATGATTCCAGAAGTTATACTTATAAGATCAAATAATAAAGAAAGTATTAATATTTTACAAAGGGAGCTAGAAGAATTAGGGATTTCGCCAAAAGTCGCTTTTGGAATTGATGGATATCAAATAAAAGAAGCCCTAAAAAATAAAAAAATTGATTCTATCATAGGTTCAGCATGGGAAAAATATATAGGAGAAGAAATTGGAATTAAATTAACTTTTGATAATTTTACTCCTACAAATAGGGATGTATATGTTGATAGATCTTATATGGGATATGATGGAATGCTAAACTTATTAGAAATAGTTGGAAACGATTGGGAAAGAGCTTATCGATCAAAGGAGATTGATTGGCAGGAAAGTTTTAAATAAGCTTGTAACTATATATTATAATATTTTAGGAAGCTAGATGGAAGAGTGGCAAGATGGGGATATTTAAAACTTTGGCATTGAAATAGCAAATATTTATTGCTATAGTAAAACTATCTAAAATACTAAAAAAGGAAGGATGGGTTTTATGGATAAGAATACCCCACTTACACCTCAGGAAGTTGCCGATATGTTAAAGATATCCAAGAGCACTGTGTATGAATTAATTAAAAAGAATTCAATTAATTCATATAAGGTGGGTAAGAAATTACGTATAGATCTAAAAGATGTAGAAAAATATAAAAATAAGACTAAGACAGTTATAAATATAGAACAAGATGATAACGATAATGAAAAAAAAACTATTCAGTTAATTGGAAGTTTAAATAATTCATATAATACTAATTATAGTTTGCCGGCACAATTTATAATCTGTGGCCAGGATATAATTTTAGATATATTATCTCGGTATTTAGAGATGCATACAAGTGGAATACATAATTTGAGAAACTATCAAGGCAGCTATAATAGTTTATACTCCATGTATAAAGGGAAAGCGACTATAGCAACAGCTCATATGTGGGATAGAAAAAGCGGTTTATATAATATTCCGTATGTTCAAAAAATGCTTCCAGGTACACCTTGCATTTTAATAAATTTAGCACATATAAATGTAGGTTATTATGTAGCTAAAGGAAATCCAAAAAATATTTTGTCATGGGAAGACTTAAGACGTGATGATATTGTTATGGTTAATAGAGAAAAAGGAAGCGGAACACGGATATTATTGGATGAACGCATGCAAGAAATGAAAATTTCTCATAGCAATATTAAGGGATATGAAAGAGAATGTCTTGCACATATTGCAGTGGCTAGTGCTATTGCTCGTGGAGAGGCGGATTTTGGACTTGGCTCTGAAAAGGCATCATATCAAGTTAAAGATATTGATTTTATTCCGTTACAAAAGGAACAATATGATTTAATTATAAAGAAAGAAGATTTTAACTTGCCAAGTGTTCAAGCAGTTATAGAGATACTTGGATCAGAGGAATTTAAAATGGAAGTGTCAAGTTTAGGCGGATATGATGTTTCACAATTGGGTAAAGTTGTAGGTGAAACTTAAAATAAATATTTATAAATAATTAATTATTACAAAGAGGTCTAGTTCGGTAATGAATTAGACCTCTTTGTGTTAATTATATATTACTTTTTGTTACCAAAGTAATCTCAATTATAAAAAAACTATGGGGTATTGCTTTTGGCATAAATAATATGATAGGAGTGGTTAAATTATGTACATGATTCGATCAATTATCAGACCAGAAAAGGTGAATGGGGTATTAGCGGCGCTATTAGAAGCAGGTTTTCCTCAAATTACTAAGATGGATGTGTTTGGTAGAGGTAAACAAAAGGGGATAAGAGTTGGAAGTGTAGAATATGATGAACTTCCTAAAGAAATGCTTATGATTACTGTGAGAGATGAAGATAAGGATGAAGTAATAAAAATAGTAATGGACAATTCTAGAACTGGAGACAAAGGAACCTTTGGAGATGGAAAGATATTTGTATCTGAGGTTGAAGAAGTATACACAGTTAGTAGCGGAAAGGAAGGCTTATAAAAGATAAGGAGGAAAGGTAAAGATGAAAGAGGTAATATGTATTATCCGTTTAAACAAAGTTAGTCAAACTAAAGAAGCTCTATATGAAGCAGGATTTCCAGCTATTACGTTTATAAAAGTATTTGGCAGGGGAAAAAAATCTTTAGATCAAGCAATGGCGCAAACTTTTATCGATGCTGGGAAAAAAGTGCCAGCTTCATATGATGAAAGTATATCAGAAAAGGGTAGATTGATTCCTAAGAGATTAATTACGTTAATAGTAAATGATGATCAAGTTAAAAAA
This sequence comes from Clostridium sp., assembly GCA_031292145.1. Classification (GTDB taxonomy): domain Bacteria; phylum Bacillota; class Clostridia; order Clostridiales; family Clostridiaceae; genus Clostridium. The sequence goes on from JARLHR010000095.1 coordinate 33,759, forward strand.
GTAGTTGATACAGTAATGACAATAAATTCTACTGGATCACCTGGAGATGGGAAAATATTTGTATTACCTATTAAAGAAAGTTATAGAGTAAGAGATGGTAAAGCAGGAGAAGAAGTTTTATAGTAACGTATGATTGTTAGAAATGGTAAAAGACGTGTGTGAAATAAGTTTAAGGCACAATCAAAAAAATAATAGACCAGTATGCTTGCATATTTCGCGTCATACTGCGTCAGCAAATTCAGCTAATAGGCCCGCTATGAGCAGAATTTACTTCCTTGTCTGACACGAAATATGCGTCACATCTTTGGTCTATTATTTTTTTTCATGTGCCTAAACCAATAATTTAATTAACCAAGATATGTATAGTGTATGGATGTAAGTCCTATAGATTTCAAGTGATACTTATCTATAGGGTTTACATTTTAAAGTATTGAAAAGTACAAAACTAATGTTTTAAAGGAGGCGAAGTGTTATGAATGAAATTGAAATTAAGAATTATTCAAGTGCTAATGAGGAAAAAACTAAAAAACATCCATGTTTTAGCTGCGGTTCTGCACATAAATATGCAAGAATGCATTTACCAATAGCACCAAAATGTAATATTAGCTGCAATTATTGTTTAAGAAAATATGATTGTGTAAATGAAAGCAGACCAGGTGTAACAACAGAATTATTATCACCAAGGGAAGCATTTTTAAAATATAAATATGTTAAGGCTAAAATGCCCAATTTAGCTGTAGTTGGAATAGCAGGACCTGGAGATGCTTTAGCAAATTTCGATGATGTAAAAGAGACACTTAAGCTTATTAAGGAATATGATTCAGAAGTTACTTTTTGTTTATCAACAAATGGATTGATGCTCCCATTTTATTGCGAAGAAATTATTGGGCTTGGTGTTAGCCATGTTACAATAACTATTAATGGAGTTGATCCTAAGATAACTTCTAAGATTTATAAATACATCGATTATTTAGGAACTACTTATACTGAAATAGAAGGAGCAGAAATACTTTTAAATAACCAATTATCAGGATTAAAATATTTATCAGATAGAGGAATTGTATGTAAAGTTAATATAGTAATGCTTAAGGGAATTAATGATAATCATATTGAAGACATAGTTAAAAAAGTTAAAACACTTGGGGCATCAATAACTAATATAATGCAAATGATACCTGTTAAGGGGAGTGCATTTGAGCAAATGCCTTTAGTTAATATTAAAGAGATAATGGAGCTACGAAAAAAGTGTGAAGTACATATTCCTCAAATGTATCATTGCAAACAATGCAGAGCAGATGCCATTGGAACATTAGATAATGATCAATCTTTAGAATTTGCTAACAATACTAACCAAGAAAAAAAAATAAGGTTTGCAATAGCATCGAAAACAGGTAAGGTTGTAGATTTACATTTTGGACATGCTACGGAATTCTATATTTATGATTATATAAATGACAATACTGTATTTATAGAAAAAAGAAGTACTCAAAAATATTGCAATGGTAAGGATGAGGTTGAAGAAATAGATAAATTTGAAGAAACTATGAAGATATTAGCTGATTGTAATGGAATAATATCTTTAAGAATAGGAAACAGTCCTACAAATAAATTTAAAAGTAAAGGCATAGAAGTATTTATGACTTGTGATGAAGTAGAAAGTGCAGTAGAAAAAGCTGCAGAATCAATTTTAAAAGGAATGGAAGTAGAAAATATTTTAAAGGTTTAATAAATAAATTTTAATTAGATAATTACTAAATTAATTAAGAAATAATAAAATATTATACAAAATATTTCTATATTGTGATAACATTATATTAATTAAAATTGTAACAAAATCTCAAATGGCAATGAGGCCTAAAAATGGACTAAGTATTAGTTGATTTTTAGGTTATTTTTATTGGCAAAGAAGCCTATTTAATATAAACAATATATTAAACAGGTTTTTTATTATATTTGGAATAATTTAAATTGTTTTTTATAAATACGAAGAAAAAATATGCAAATTGAAAGTATTTCAATGTGTTTATATAGATAATCAATAGGCTTAAGTATAGTGTGTATTTTGAAATATTGTAATTGGAATGAAAGAAAATTTAAATAAATAAAAGGAAGTGGAATTATGGTTAAAAGGAAATTGGAGATAATAGACAAAACATTAGTTGTGCTTGATTCGTTATATGGAGAGAAGATTAGAAAAAAGATTCCACTGTTGCGAGCTTTAATTAAGTTGCTTCATGAAATTGGAAGTGATTATATCGAGATAACGCCTGAACTATATAAGGCTTTATGTCCATTACCTGAAGGTATATATATTAGGATTAGCAACAAGCTAAGAGATATCGAAGGTGAATTAAATATACATGGTGGATTTAATAAAGAACTTATAGGTAAGAATAATAAAAGCTTTAGAATTATTGGCTTAGATGATGTAATATTTTATGATTATGAAAAAATTTTTCTCGATATAATAAAGGAATTTGGTAATAACATTGAAATGTGCATTAAAAATGAATATAATTCAGCGATAGCTATGAGCTTGGAGTGGATTCGTTCTGGGGGAAGAAAAATAGTAACGACTTTTGCTGGAATAGGAGGATATGCATCTCTGGAAAGTATACTAGGTTCTCTAGAATTTTTAGAAAATATGAAACCTCGTGGTAATTATGTGTTATTTCCAGAAGTACTTAAAATATTTGAAGAAATAACTGAAAATGAAATTAAACCTAATACGCCGTTTATAGGAAAAGATATTTTTAACGTAGAATCTGGTATACATGTAAATGGTATTGCTAAGAATCCTAGTACTTATGAACCTTATGATCCAAGTAAAATCGGAAGAAAGAGGCAGATAATAATTGGAAAGCATTCTGGCGTTAGTTCACTGGAAATAAAATTAAAAGAGCTGCATATAGAGTATAAAGATAACAATTTAAGCAATATGTTAGAAAAAATAAGAAGAATCTGTACTCAAAAAAAGCGAGGCCTAAATGATGAAGAAATAAGACAACTGTTTATGAGTTGTGGCAAGTGTGTTTAGGCACATGAAATAAAATAGATTAGCAGATTGACTTGTTATTTTTTAAATGTGCCTTAGTTAAAGATTAGTGAAATGGGGTGAAAATATGAATATAGAAGACGTATATATTGTAGATACAACTTTAAGAGATGGTGAGCAAAGCGCAGGGAAGGCTTTTTCTATAGATGAAAAGATAGAAATAGCAAAATATATGGACGAAAATTATATATATCTAATAGAAGCAGGAATTCCTGCAATGGGAGATTTAGAAAAAGAATGCATAAAAAGAATTATTTCAACTAGGAAAAATTCCTTAATTTCAACTTGGAATAGGATGAACAAAAAGGATATAGCAAATTCATTTGAATGCAAACCAGATATAATTCACATAAGCGTTCCGACTTCAGATATACAAATATATTCGAATTTGAGAAAAGATAAGGAATGGATTGAGGGGAATCTTAGAGAATGCGTGTATTTTGCGAAGAATAAGGGATATGAGGTTACTATAGGGTTTGAAGATGCTTCAAGAGCAGATATCAATTATTTAATTAAATTATGTGGGATTGTCAAAGCTTTAGATGTCAAAAGAGTAAGGTATGCAGATACAGTAGGAATATTAATGCCGTCTACAGTTAGTAAAGCAGTTAAAGGTATAATTGATAATACAGGCATGGAAATAGAAATACATGCACATAATGATTTTGGCATGGCTCTTCCTATTTCAATAGAAGCAATAAAAAGTGGAGCTAAATATGTAAATTGTACTTTAGATGGAATTGGAGAACGAACAGGTAATTGTAATCTACAAGAGTTTATTAGAATAGCTGATGCTTTTTTTAGAAAAAAATAAGAAAGTACATCCTTAATAAACTCATAGATAGATCCTAGGTATAAAGAAAGTTTTCTTAATATTTATATCCTAAATTATCAATATTAAAGAATGTTAATAGGAACATAATATAAACAATAAAGTATACATTTGCGTGGCAAAAAGTCAAAGTTATTGTTATAAAACGTATATTTTTAGGAATAAAAAGAAGACTTTGAAAAAATAAAGCAGATACATAAAGTATCTGCTTTTAATGCATGATTTTGTATGTTTAGAGGAAAAAGTATTTATTTTATTTGCTTATTATGAGAATATGCAATAGTAAGTTGATGAATTATAGGAGGGAAATTTAATGAAAAAACTTTATCTTTGTGTGGGAGTAATGTTACTAAGTTTAGTACTCTTACCATTAATACCAAAAACTTCTGCTTATGCTGCTAATTATTATGTGTCTCCAGGTGGTAACGACAATAATTCAGGAACCATAGCAACTCCATTTGCAAGCATAACAAAAGCACAAGCAGTGGCATCATCAGGTGATACAGTATATTTGCGGGGAGGTACCTATAAAAATTTTACTATTGCAAAGTCGGATAGTGTTTACAATTATGTGCATGAAATAACTAAAAGTGGGATTACTTATACAGCGTACTCTAGTGAAATTCCTGTATTTGATTTTTCAAATGTAACTACTTCTAAACGTGTAGCAGCATTTCATATTGCAAAAGGGGCCTCTAACGTTAATTTTTCAAGGATAACAGTAACAGGAGTACCAGTAGGTAACCAAAAGCAATCAGAATGTTTTAGAATCGAAGGTGATGCTGCATTTAATCAAGTAAGTTGTCATGATAATGAAGCAATTGGTTTTTACTTTACAAATGATGGAACGGGAAGTTGCATTAGATGTGATTCGTATAATAACATAGGACCTACAAGTTTATCAATAGGAAATACAGATGGATTTGGTGCTCATGGTAATGGTGTTACATTTAAGGAATGCCGTGCATGGAATTGCAGCGATGATGGATATGATTGTATAGGATCAAAAGGATCTAATACTTTTGATAACTGTTGGGCATTTAATATGAATGCTGGAGGTGACTCTAATGGGTTTAAAATAGGTGGATATGGAACAGCTACACCATCAAGTACAACACCAGTTCACATAGTTAAAAATTGTCTTTCAGCGAATAATAAGGCTCATGGCTTTTATGCAAATCATCAACCGGGACAATCTGCAATATGGACAAACAATACTGCCTATAATAATGCAGAGGGGAATTTTAACATGCTTGAACGTATAAGTACAACTGATGCTACTGATATTTCAGGTACTAGAGAAGTGTTACATAATAATCTAGCTTTTAAAGGAATATTAATAGACAAAGCTAATTTACCAGCAGCTAATGTAACTAATAATTCATGGAATAAAAGTGGAGTTACTGTAACAGCAGATGATTTTCAAAGTTTAGATGCTAGTCAAATGACTGGACCAAGAGGAGCAGACGGATCTTTACCCAATATTACATTCATGAAACCAGTTAGTGGAAGTGATGTAGCAGATTTGGGATGTTTTAAATAGTGTAAATATATAATAAGGGTGTTGTATATATTGATTTGTGAAATCATATTGCAGCATCCTTTATTTATGTATAGGAAAATATAAACATTTTGATTTTTGAGATCTAGTGATATAAATGCTTATAAGGTTATTAAAGGGTGAAAAATGAATGATGAATGATGAATAATTAAGGAAGAAAAGCCTAAGGCTTTTCAAAAAATAATTTTAAGAAATTACACAGTAATTTCAACCTTAATCATTCATTATTCACCATTCATCATTAATTAACGTGGCGCAGCCACTTTGTTGTTATGTGTCTAAAATAAAGAATTTAACATTTAATGACATAAGCAGTTATCTATTTTTAATTCGTCAAATTGTGTTATAATTGATTAAATAAGGCATAATAAAAAAATGAATAGGTATTAGAATTATTTAGTTTGTAGGCACATGAAAGAAAATAATAAGCAAAGATGCACCGCATATTTTGTGCCTTACTTTTAATATAAAAACACGATAGTATCAAATTTAATAGAAGTACATAGTAATTTAGGAGAAAACATGCTAGAAGGATTAAGTAGTATTTTAGATAATGTAATATATTTGGATATTGAAACAACTGGACTTGATGAAACAAGTTCAGAAATTATAGAAATTGGTGCAGTTAAAATAAAAAATGGAATTATAACTACTTATGAAACCTTAATAAAACCAAGGGGACGCGTGCCAATAAGTATTTATAATCTTTGTTTTGGCTTAAAGGAAATAGATTTATTAAGTGCTAGGGGGTTAAATTCTATAAAACAAGAACTTTTAGAATTTTTAGAAAATCTTCCTTTAATATGCCATAATGCAAATTTTGAAACAAAGTTTTTAGGTTTTCACATTCCAGAAATTAAGAACACAATAATGGATTCTATGGAACTTGCAGCAATTTTAGAGCCTTGGAGAAAAGAATTTAACTTGGATGCTCTACTAAGGGAAGTTACTAATATAAAAAAGAATGAAATACATAGAGGATTATCAGATTCAATTGATACATTAAAAGTAGTAAATTCACTTCTTTTAAGACAATGGTCAAGAGAGGAAAGAAGTAATAAGAAATATAATTCATTGTATGAAATAATAAATAAGGATTATGGATACTTAAAGACATGGGATTGGTTAAATTATTTGCTTAAGCCACCCTTCTTAACTGATGAAGAATTTCAATATGTGAATTACGAAGAAGACAGAAAAGATGAAAATAAATTAAAGAGGATACCTATAGATTATACATTATATGAAAATCTACTAAAAAATGAAGAAATATGGAATAATGGTGGAGATTTCGGATACCAATACAGAAAAGAGCAAAAGGAATTTTCAAAAAGAATAAGAGAAAACTTTGAAAAATCCGAAAGGATTTTTATTGAAGCACCAACAGGTAGTGGTAAAACTTTTGCATATGTAATAATAGCTGCAATTGAAACTTATTTAAATAAGCAGAAAAATAGGAAAGATGATGCTAGTTTTATTATTTCAACAAATACAAAAGAATTACAAAACCAGCTTATTGAGAGAGATATTCCAACAATTCTTAAAAAGTTAAGATTGGATGATAAGTTAAGGTATGGTGCAATGAAAGGTAAGGGTAATTATCTTTGTATAGAGAGATTAAATAAATGTGAAGCTTTAGAATTTGATAAAAAAGGGAATTTAACATTACTTTTACTTAGAAGGCTTTGTGAAACTGGAAATTATGGAGACATAGAAAGTATAAATTATTCAGTGCAAAAGCATTTTGAATTAGATAATTACATAAATGAAGTTAATTGCGATAGCGAGCAATGTAAATTAGAAAAATGCAAAAAACCTTGTTATTTAAGAAAAAGATATAATGAACTTCCAGAAGAAAATATAACTGTTATTAATCATTCTCTATTATCATGTTGGCCATATGCTGAAAAGAAAAAAATAAATCATATTATAATTGATGAGGGACATAACTTAATGGAAAAATGTTATGATTTTTTTGCGGAAGAATTCTCTTCTTATCAATTCTTAGAGCTATTAGATTTGATAGAAAAAGGTCATCCAAGTATTATAGCTATGCTCTTGAATTTAAATGCAAGTTATGGATACAGAGAAACCATAGAAAAAGATAGAATTGTATATTTAGTTAACGAGATTATAGTAAATATTAACATACTCTTAAATGATTTTAGAAGCATGAGGCTAGTTAGTGGGGAGTATAATTTTACTACTGAATTCTTTATTCCAAGAGAAGATTTAAAGGGTGTTACAAAAGCTTTAGGTAGTGAGATATCAGTTTTAAAAGAAAGTATATATCCTTTATATAAAATGTTAAATGATTATGTATCAAATATTACAATGGACGATGAAATTAATGGAGATAGTGATCATAAAAGTTTATCAGATTACATAGCAAAACTTCGAGGTAATTTTGACGTATTAGATAAGTTTTTAGAAAGCTCAGTATTTTTTGCAAAAGTACTAGAAGTAGATTCAGAATATAAGTCTTTTACTTTTAGAAATGTTCCTTTAAATGTTGGGGAATTAGTTAATGAACATATGCTTAAAGATGTTAAAAGTACAACATTCTTATCAGCAACTTTTAGAATAGAAAATTCATTTAACAAGATAAAAAGGCATTTAGGACAGGAAAAAGCAAATGAATTTATAATTCCTCCAACCTTTGATTTAAAAAGGAGAACAAAAATATTTGCATTAAATGATGTGGGGCGATATGATGAGCCATCTTACATTAAGAATATTTCTAGATTCATATTTGAAACTGCTCAAAAAATTAATGGTCACATTCTTGTATTGTTCAATAATAATGCAAGGAGAACATCTGTAAGTGAAGAATTAGAATTGCTTACGAGGGGAACAAAAATAGAAGTTCATACTAGTAAAAAATCTGTATCGGCTTTAAATGATAAAAATAGGCAGGTTATAATACTTGGCAGCAAAGGATTTTTTGAAGGAATTGATGTACCAGGTGATGCTTTAACTTGTGTTATGTTGGATAAAATTCCAAATTACAGTCCAGAATATCCTATTTTAAGGGCTATAACAACATATCAAAAAAAAGGTTATCAAGATGTGAATTATCCACAAGTTTGCATAAAAGCTAAACAAATATATGGAAGGCTTATTCGAAGTACTTTTGATTATGGATATTTTATTATTTTAGATCCAGGACAAAATTCATATACTATTCGTAATTTAGAAAGGGATCTTGGAGGGCCAAGTATAGAATATGCATCAACTAAGAAAGTACTTTCAGAAATGCAATTTGATTATAATAATTGGAAAAGAAGCAATATTAATATTATTTTAAATACTATGAAAAGAAATAATAAGAATATCCAAGAAGAATTCAATAATGAAGCTAAAAAGCATAAGATGTTTTGGGAGTTATCAAAGGTTGAAAATCAAGAATACTATTTTGAAAATATCGATTTCAAATTGAATGGGAAAATAAAACATTAAATCTGGAAAATATATTCATTTTTTATGGAATAAATGATATAATCTTAATATATAATTATAAAAAGTTAGTATAAATTTCTGGAGGGAGGAAATAATAAAAAATATATTTTAAAAACTATAATGATCATGTAATGTAAGGAAGTGTAGAGGGTATGGTAGAAAATTTATCACAATTATTACAAGAATATAAAAGTACAAAGGAATGTCTAGAAAGTGGGTTAAAATGGTTACCTAAAAATGAATATGCTAAATCTAAAATAGAAGTTATTAATATGGTAATAAGAGATTTAGAATTATTAGAACAAAAACTTAGTTAGTACAAAATGAAACCCATAAAAAGTTAAATACATGAATAAGAAAGTAATAACTTAAAAGAAATTAATAAAGTTATTGACATAAGAACTGCCTCAAATGATGTGTATTCATTTGAGGCAGTCTTATATTTATATAAATAAAATAAATTTATTTTTTCATGTCCATCATATCATAAACATGATCCAAGCATTCACCAAATCTTTGGTAGTGAACAACTTCTCTTTCTCTTAAAAAAGTTAGTATTTCTTTAATTTCTGGTTCATCAGTTAGGTGTATTAAGTTTTCATAAGTTGATCTTGCTTTTTGTTCTGCAGCTAAATCTTCATGTAAATCTGCAATAGGATCTCCTTTTGCTTGTATATAAGTAGCTGTCCATGGGTTTCCGGTAGCATCAGTATAAAATAAGGCTTTTCTATGATCAGCATAGTGTCCGGCAAGACCAGCTTTCTTAATTTCATCCATAGTAGCATTTTCCATAAGTTGATATGCCATAGTAGCAATAATCTCAACATGGGCCATTTCTTCTGTTCCTATATCAGTTAATAATGCTTTAGATTTACCAGTTGGCATTGTATAACGTTGATCTAAATATCTAAGGGCAGCACCTAATTCACCATCAGGCCCTCCATATTGAGTAATTAAATATTTAGCCATATTAATGTCTTTGCATTTTAGATTTACTGGATATTGTAATGTTTTTACATAATACCACATAAACTTGTACTCCTCCTATTCACATTGTTCCCATGGCCATGGTTGTTCTACCCAAGCTTTTGGATTTTCTACAAAAGCTGAACCAAAGTTTGTCAATGGTCCATATTCTTTTTCATAGTCATTAATTAAGGTAGTTAATTTGCGAGATACTTTGTTGTAATCTTCCATAGCATTTTTATCATTAGGGAAATTATCAAGGTACAAGTTAAGATCTAAAGCACAAAATTGGTATATTCTTATACTATTTAATACATCTTTTGGATTCATAATATACTACCTCTCAATTTCAATTTTTTTATATTCATATTTTGGGGCATAAATGACATCAACATCAACATCATATTTTTGCTTGTGCTCAAGACCTTGTTCATATTTTTGCTCGTGCTCATGATCTTGTTCATATTTGTGTTCATGCTCACATTTGTGTTCATGTGCATGGTCATGACCGTGCTCTGGATGATATGGTCTGTAAAGATCTTTAAAAATTGTTCCTCTTAAAAATCCTTCTTTACATGAATACAAGTTTTCGTATTTTTGAGGTAATATATATGCACGTGCATATTCATTTGATTTACACGCACAATCTTCGTGTTTGTACATAAAAGGCTATCTCCTTCGTTTGCTTCTTACTAATAAATAACTTATGAGGATATTTATAAAATGTGATAAAAAAATGAAATTTAATGAGATAAAAAAGTAAGACTTAAAGTAGATATTTGAGTTTTTTAGTAAAAAGGGATTATATATTTAGAAATAAGTAAAATATACATTGAATTTTATGATTGTTATTTTTAGAGTGATAATAAAAAATTAAATATTAATTGCATGGAACTATTTACAATTAAGACCATATAGTATATTATAAATACATAAAATCAAATTGATATTATCTAAATGATTAAAACAAAAATACTTAGTCATTATAGAATGAGGTGTTTTTATTGAATAAAGAAAAAATTAACAAAAGTGAAGAAGATTTTTTAAGAGAATACGATGTAAATATTTATGAAAGACCAAGTGTTACTAATGATGTAATAATATTTACAACTGATGATAAGATAGAGAAAAATAATAGAAAGGTACCGAAGAAGGGAATGCAGGTACTTTTAATTAAAAGAGATGATTATCCATATAAAGATAACTGGGCGATTCCAGGAGGGTTTGTTGATATTAATGAGAGCTTAGCAGATGGTGCTATAAGAAAATTAAAGGAAGAAACAGGAATTGATAATGTGTATACGGAGCAGTTATATACTTTTGGTGAAGTAAATAGAGATCCAAGAACTAGAGTAATAAGTATAGGGAATATAGCATTAGTATCAAAAGATAAAATTAATTTTGAGACACAAAAGGATATAAAAAAATCTCAATGGTTTTGGATAGAAAAGAACTTAATTGATTCAAGTGATGATGAAAAATATATATTGAATAGATATACCTTAAAGCTTGAAAGCGAAGATGAGGAAATTAAAATCAGTTATGAAATAGTTGAAAAAATAGAAAAGAGTATTTTTAGAAGAAAAGAAGAAAATTACAATCTGTTAGAGGGCAGTAATGAAAAATTGGCTTTTGATCATTATAAAATAATAGATTATGCATTAGATAGAGTAAGAAATAAAATTGAATATACACCTATTGCTTTAAATCTTTTACCTAGATTATTTACAGTTAAGGAACTTCAAAATGTTTATGAAGCAATAATGGGGCGAGAAATTCTGAATTTCAGAAGAAAAATGGGTGATATGATTATTGAAACCGATGAAGTGCTTGAAGGAAAACCTTTTAGACCAGCGAAGATGTTTAAGTTTAACGAAAACTTTGAACATAATTTTTAAATTATAGATATTCAAATGTGAACTTAGACTTACGTGGTAGCTTACCGAAATAATAAATATTTTTATTTCGAAGGACTATGAAAATATCGCTGAAGGTACTAAGTTGCAAGTTGTACCCAACTCAGCATGCTCCCGCTTTCAGCGTGACAAGCTAAATTGGAACAACTTACAACTAAGAACCTTAAGTAGCTCATTTTCAAATGCCTTCTGCACAAAAATATTTATTATTTCTAGTAAAGATTATCCATTTAAGATTTGGAAGATATGTGAGTTTATCACATAAATAATTTGAGTTAGATGTTGGTTCCTAATTTAATTTTTAAGGGAGAGAGAGGAGAATTAATATGATTTGGTTAAATAATATAAAAGTTGATGTTACAAGGTTTCCTAATGGGGAAAGTTTAGTTAGCAGTGAAAATTTAATTATCAATGATGAGATTAATACAATAAAACTTAAATTTGAAAATGATGAGGATATAACTCATTTAGTTTTTTTAAAAGGACATTTAGATGATTTAAATGTAAAAAGTAAATTAGTCATTGGATATTTGCCATATAGTAGAATGGATAGAACTGAAGGGATGACGGTTTTCACATTAAAACATTTATGCAGGCTTATAAATAATTTGAAATTTGAAGATGTGTCAATTTATGAACCCCATTCAGATGTATGTGTTGCATTGCTAGATAGAGTAAAAGTTATAAATATGTCTCAGAGTTTAGCAAAGACAGCTTTAGAAAAAATAAATAAAGATAATGAAGCAATTTACTTAGTATATCCTGATGCAGGTGCAGCAAAGAGGTATGGTAAGCAAATTAAATATGATAAAGTGCTTACAGCAAATAAGGAAAGAGATTTTAAAACTGGACGTATAATGAAGCTTGAGGTAAATGGTACTATAGAAAGCAATAGTTTTACGGCTGTTATAGTAGATGACTTATGTTCAAAAGGTGGAACTTTTATTTTAACTGCAGAGAAACTTAAGGAAATGGGAGCTAATGAAATTTATTTAGTGGTTACTCATTGTGAAGATACTATATTTGAGGGAGATATACTAAATAGTAATTTAATCACTAAAGTATTTACTACAAATAGTATTTTATCCAAGGAGCATGAGAAGTTAGATGTGATCAATATTATATAGATGAGAATGCTTTGTTTAGAAAAACATTTAAATATAAAAGAATAAAAACATGTAAGTATTTAAATAGTTATCTATATTAATAGATTCACATTTAAGAATATAAATATATAAAAATATAAATATGTAAATAGTTAAATATTTATAGTATTTTCAACGGTTTAGGGCAATTTTTATATAAAAAATTACATTACTTTTAATAATTTGATTTGTAAAGTAGGAGGAAAAAATTATGCAAAAATTATTAGTTGTTATTGATTATCAAAAGGATTTTGTTGATGGAGCTTTAGGCTTCAAGAAGGCTGAAACATTAGAAGAAGGCATTTATAATAAGGTGAAAAAATATTTAGATAATGGTGATAAAGTGCTATTTACTTACGATACTCATTTTGAAAATTATTTAGAAACAAGGGAAGGAAAAAGTTTACCAGTTCCTCATTGCTATATAAATACAGAAGGGCATGAACTTTATGGAAGGCTAAAAGAATTTGTTGGTGTTAAAAATACTTTTCATTATAATAAAAGCGCATTTGGAATAACTCCAAAGGATATGCTTAAAATAGTTTCTGAAATTGGAGAAGATTTAGATGAAATAGAATTAGTAGGGGTTGTTACAAATATGTGCGTTATAAGCAATGTGGTAACCTTTCAAGCTCAATATATAAATACTAATTTGGCCGTTGATGGAACACTTTGCGCAAGTTTTGATGATAGTCTGCATGACAAGGCTTTAGATGTAATTGAAGCACTTAGTGTTAAAGTAATAAGATAGATAATATCAAGCCTAGATTTATGTGATAGCTAGCCGAAAGAGCGGGTACTCTGTTGTTTCGGTTGCTAGAGAATATGTCTGTGGATTTCTACCATTAGAAGTTGTACCCATTCCTGCATGCTCCTTAGGCGAGCTAAGGACAAGCAAGAATGGAACAACTTCTAATGAAGAAATACCTACATTCATATTCTCAATGCAACACTGCACAAAAGAGTACCCGCTCTTTCTGGTATAGAATATATCAAAGTGTAAATCTTGATTATATTAAGATTATCTTTGTGTAATTAACAAGTAAAAAATTGAAAGTGAATTAAGGGGAGATTGAGAATGATAAATCCATTATTGTTAACAGATTTTTATAAAACAATACATCATATGTGCTATGCAGAAGGAATGACAAAGCTTGTAAGTTACTGGACACCAAGAATGTCTAGAAAAGAGAATATGAATAAGGTTGTTATGTTTGGACTTCAATCTTTTATGAAAAAGTATTTAATAGAATATTTTAATGAAAATTTCTTTGAGGTTCCTAAGGATGAAATTGTTAAAGAGTATAAGAGAGTGATTTCTAGAACTATGGGAACAATTGCTGCAGATACAACTCATATAGAAAAGCTTCATGACCTTGGATATTTACCTATACAAATTAAAGCAGTTCCAGAAGGGACAAGAGTGAATATAAAGACACCTATGATTGAAATTACTAATACTCATGATGATTTTGCTTGGCTTGTAAATTATTTAGAAACCTTTATGAGCTGTAATATATGGCAGCCTATGACAAGTGCTACTATAGCGTATAGGTATAGAGAAATTGTAGAAAAGTATTTTGATTTAACTGTAGAAAATGGTGATGTAACTAAAGCGTGTGGTGACTTTAGTATGAGAGGTTTTAGTTCAATAGAAAGCGCGCGGGTCAGCAGTGCAGGACATTTACTATCCTTTACTGGAACAGCAACAATTTCTTCAATTTTATATTTAGAAAAATATTATAACTGTAATGTGGAAAATGAAATTGTAGGTCTTGGGACTCCATCAACTGAGCATAGCGTAATGTGCAGCTACGGTACTGATGAGTTAAAGGCTTACAAGAGATTAATAAACGAAGTTTTTCCAAGTGGAGTATTGAGTATTGTTTCAGATACCTACGATTATTGGAATCTTATAACTAATATACTTCCTATATTAAAGGAAGATATATTAAATAGAGATGGAAAAATAGTTATAAGAGGAGATAGTGGTGATCCTATAAAAATTATCTGTGGAGATAAGGAAGCATCAAAGGATAGTCCAGCTTATAAAGGAACTGTTGAACTTTTATGGGATATATTTGGAGGAGAAATTAATTCAAAAGGATATAAAGTTTTAAATTCTCATATAGGAACAATTTATGGAGACAGTATTACTGTTGAAAGATGCGAAGAAATTTGCAAACAGCTTACTGAAAAGGGTCTTGCGGTGAATAATTGTACCTTTGGAATTGGCTCATATACTTATCAATATAATACTCGTGATACTTTTGGATTTGCCCTAAAAGCAACTCATGCAATAATCAATGGAGAAGAAAAGTTTATCTTTAAAGATCCAAAGACTGATACTGGAAACTTTAAAAAATCTCAAAAGGGTATGTGCTATGTTTATAGGGATGGCGAGGATATTCTTTATAAAGATGAGCTTACTATTAAAGAGCAAGAGGAGTGTAAAGATAATTTATTAGAGGTTGTTTTTAACGATGGTAAATTAATTAGGGATTATTCGTTAAAGGAAATTAGAGATAGATTGCATGTGGAATTTTAATGTGAATGTTTTTTTAGGGTAGTGTAAAGTAAGCTATGAAAAAATAGAAGTAAAAATCAATCTACACTATTAAGTAAAAATGTTTAATTTTACAATTTGTTATTTAATTTTGCGTATGACAAAAGACCTCCGTCGCCGAAGGCAAAAACTGTAAAGTG
>JARLHR010000096.1 GCA_031292145.1 Clostridium sp.
CACTTTACAGTTTTTGCCTTCGGCGACGGAGGTCTTTTGTCATACGCAAAATTAAATAACAAATTGTAAAATTAAACATTTTTACTTAATAGTGTAGATTGATTTTTACTTCTATTTTTTCATAGCTTACTTTACACTACCACCATTTCTTTATAATCTTCCATTGTAAATCAATTATAGCATATTTTCTTGATATCACTTTTTTCAATTTCTACACAAAATAAGAATGTTACGAAGTATTTATTTCTTAATATAATGGTTCTTCAATAAATACTGGTGAAAATCTATTTGTTTCTATATATTCCATTAGTTCTTTATGTATATAAGGTAAATAATTAATATCTTTTAAACTGGATATTTCTACCCACTTTGGTACGCTTATCAACTCTTGATTATTAGGATCTATATCTGGTATAGATGGTTGCTTAATATTATTATCACCGTTTAAAAAGCAACGAAATGCAAGGCTTATTTTAGGTATTTCTCCATAGATAAAATTACAATTATTAGGCTCATATTCAAGTACATATATCAAATCACCCACAGTGACATTTAAGCCAGATTCCTCAAATATTTCTCTTACCACTGCTTGTTTAACAGTTTCTCCTGGTTCAACACCACCACCTGGTATATTATAATATTTACCACCACCAAATTCATTTAATAAAATCTTATCATTATTAATAACAATACCACGACCACTTACTCTAATATGAAAACTCATTTTAATTTTTCCTCCCCAATTTAATACTAAATACTGCATCATATTTTACCATTTTGCAACATATCTTTATTATATACAAATAAAACAAAACCTACCATATTTATTCTTATATGGTAAGTTAATTCAAATAAACATCTATCCAATTTTAATGTTAAATTCTTTATACACCTTCCAAGTGCACTCTTCCCATTTGTAAAGCGTAATATTATCGAAATCACATTGAAATTCGCAAGGATATTCCTTTATATATTCCCATACCTCTGAGTATATTGGCTTTAGGTTTTTAGATGCTAAAGTGATATGAAAGGTTTTATTTTTACCATCTTTTTTGTCAAATTCAATATAAGGTACTTCACTCATTTTGTCGATTAATCTATCATGAAGCTCTTTTGCCTCCTTAGACATTTTTACCTTCATATAAATTACCCTATCATCAAAATGATCATAACCATCTACTGCAAAAGGTTGTGCTTTTTCATTTTGGATAAAATCTTCAAGAACCTTATTTAAATCTGTAATTTTCCCGTCATATTCAAAAGGTGCTTTAATGGTAAAATGAGCAGGCAGCTTAGATGATTTTGCTTTAAATTTATTGAAAAGTTCTTTCCTTAAATTATTATTAAAATCACCTGCTTTTCCCTTTACTACACAAACAATAACATATCTCATAAATTTAGCTCCTAACTTTTAATTTTAGATATTATTTTATTATAAACATACTTCATATGAGGTTCATTAGAATATGAATTTATCTCCTCTATAGGTATCCATTTAACGCCACTATTTTCATCCGGTTTTACAATGAGTGGTTCACTTTCATCTGCTTGTATTAAATAAGCTATTGATGCATGCAAATGTGAAGAAACATATTTACCCTTTTTTACATGCCCAAACACTGGAAGAATATCTATTGAAACAATGTCCTTACTGATGGGAAATATATTTTTTACTCCTGTTTCCTCTTCGACTTCTTTAATAGCAACGTGTAATAGATCTTCTTCTCCATCAGCATGACCTCCTGTCCAAGCCCATGAATTATATATATTATGGTGAATCATTAAAACCTTATCCTTATTTTCATTTACCACTAGTGCTGAGCTTGTTATATGTATGACCTCATTATCTCTAGTTAAAATATTTTGTGACATATCACAATATTTTATTACTAATTCCTTATCCATTTCTTCCTGCTCATTGCAAGGCCTGTATTCCTTTATAAAATCAATCCAATTCATATTTCATCCCACTTCCATTATTTTTTTAAATTTTAAGAAAACATTTCCAATTGTCATAATATTGTCACAATTATAATGTATATTTATATCATGATGATAATTAATTCATTATTATTTCTCCTCAATAACATAAATATTAAGAAAGAATGGCTTTTTCCCCAGATAAGCCATTCTTTTTTAATATCTATAAAATTTTGACTAAATTTATTAAAAGCTTTTCTATAAATACTAATTAATCAAATGCACAAACCTTATTTCTCCCACTTTCCTTTGCCTTGTACAATCTCATATCTGCAAGATTAAATAACTCTTTAAAATCCATTATAGTGCAACCCAAATTATCTGCCACTCCAATACTTATAGTAATTGGTATAAGCTTGCCATCCTTATATATTTCTAAATTCCTTACGTTTTCAAGAATTTGCTCAGCTTTATTTTTACTATCTTCTAGTGAAATACCTTTCAAAACAATAACAAATTCATCTCCACCAAAACGTCCAACTAAATTAGGTTTCTTAATTATATTTAAGCATGTTTTTGCAACTTTTTTTATCACTTCATCACCAAAAAGATGTCCATAATTATCGTTAAATGATTTAAATTTATCTATATCAAAAGCAATGCACGTTATGCTTTCATCTCTTTTGTATGCATCTTTTAACCATACATTGGAAATGCTTTCTATATAACTACGATTATATAAATTAGTTAAATAATCAGTATTAGCTTTCCTTTCCATAGATGCTACATCATGTTTAATTTGCAGCTTTAATGCTGTAGAAGCAAGTTCCCTATCGCTAATCTCTTTAAGAAGTGATATGTATTCTTTTTGAACTTCATATCCCAAATCTCTGTCTCCAATCTCATCACAAATCCTGCTTCGTTCTTCTTGAATTGATTTCAATAAATAAACATCATTATAACTCTGAGCTAAAGCTTTTGCTTCATTAAATGCGTCTAAGGCTTCTTTATATAATTTCTGCTCACTGCACCAATGACCTTGCAAATCATATGCCTGTGATTTTTCTCTTATAAATGAATCTAAAACTTTATCATTCATTATTTCATAAATTAATGCCTTTGAATTATTAAAATCTTTTAAACCAATAAGAGCTTTACCAATGTTTAACTTAACTCTAATCTCTAAAATTTTACTAGCTGGTTCATGAACTTTTGCCATTTCAAGTCCTATATTAGCCATCTCCAAGGCTTCAGCATAATTTTCTTCAATCATGCATATATGACTATAATTACTATATGCATTGCTAACAATATTATATTTCTTTAGCTTTTTACCTAAATCAATAGTTTTCTTTAGAGTATTCTTTGAATTTATGCAATCCTTATTGTATTCATAAAGCAAAAACAATATATTACTTGAATTCATTCTATCTGCATCATCACCATATTTATCACAAATTTCCCTGTGCTTTGAAAGACTATTAAATGCCGATTCAATATCTCCAATACAATAATATGAAGCTCCAAGATTTATATATGCCGTTAAAATAGATTTATAATCCTTCAGCTCCATTGCATTTTTAATAAGATCATAACAATTTTCAATAGTTTCTTTATACTTTCCTTCAGCTCTTAATTTTGTAACTTTCTGCTGAAGCAATATTAAATTATCTTCTGTCACCTTTATTCCCTCTTAACCTTTTATAATTTCCAAAATAGTTAATTCAAAGTAAAATAGCCATTTCTTAACCCTAATACTATCATTAAAGCCTCTAAAAATCAACGTTCCACTATAACTTTCCCAACCATTTTAACAATTATAAGAAATACTATTCTAATTTCTAAAAGACCTTATATCTACTAGTTTCCAATAGTTTAATATAACTTTGTAACTTGAAAAAATTCAACACATTTCGATCTTACGTTTATTATATTAACTGCCCACGAATTCGTGGGCAGTTAAATTATGCTAATTAAATCCATGTATTACAAGGCCAAATTTTTAAACCCATTTAAATACATCCCATATTAAAGTTAATCACCAAAATTTAGAATTGCGTATTAAAAAAACCGCAAATTCAACTCTTGAATAATGCGATTTTACAATCTGTTGTTTATTCATAATTTATGAATTGTGTAACAACTCATATTATACTTAGATATTTATCAAAATACTCACTAAATTTAACAATATAATTATCACCCTCATTGCAATAAGACATAGCAAAACATCCTGACCAGTTATCCCATCCAACGGTAACTCTAACTTGTTCCTTATATAAGTCTATGTAGCAACCATCTAATCCAACTAACGGTTTGTGTTGATTCTCAAATTCTAACTTATCTATTAATACATCTGCCATCTTTAAAATAAATGATTCATCTTCTTCAAAAATTTCATAAGATTTATATCCATTTGATGATAAATAAATCTTGCCTTTTATCTTAATTAACCTCCAATTTCACTTGTTATTAATGCACAAATATCTACTATTGTACAGATAACATTGTTATTTCTAACCTTTTATCAACTACGTCAACTGGCAGTATATCACCTTCATTAAATTCTAAATCTGTGACTACATATTCGCCAATTCCTATCCTAATACAGTAAAACTGTCACCATTTATTGTAGTACCATTACAAGCTACAACATTATTATTTATTGTTGCTATTGTCATAGTATCTTTATTATAAATATATCCTTTCATAATATTTGACCTCCAAAATAAGAATTTTCACTAGTAATATCTACTGGCTGAGTTCCATATTTACGAGCCTTACATAATAAACTAAAATCTAATTCAATTCTATTATTTGAAGTAGCCTCCCCATTGTGTCACAATTGTTTAATGTCTTCTTTTAATTTAAAATTATTAACCTGTTCAATAAGATTATTAGAATTATCTGCAAGTAACTGTGCAGTATTTGCTAAACTTTCAGCTGATATATTAACTTCTTGGGTTGAAGCCGCTATTTCTTCTGAAGAAGCTGAGTTTTCTTCTGATATGCTAGCTGATTAGCCCTTCTCATAAAGTACCAATAATCTTTAGAAAACATTTTTTAATGTTTACTACTTATTGACGTACTTATATAGTTAGGATGAAATGAAATGTATTATAACTGATATAGAGAATACCCTTCTTAAAAAGTGGTATCCTCTATTGATAATAAAATTAAAATAATTTGTTTCTTAAATTTCAGTTGTAGCCGTCTTCTCTAGCTATCCTTTTTTCGTTATCCAAGTCCCATTATGATACTCAGATGCGCTCTTTGACAGATTTCTAAAAACCTCAGATGGTATTCACCTTTCGTTTTTTAGTTGGTTGTTGGAAATACTGCTGTTATAACTCCTGAACCAGCATCATTTGTTGCTGTTGCTCCCTCCACTGTAAAGTAATCTTTTATCACATCAGTTAATGTATAACCTGCTTTTGGTGTGATTGTTATTGTTGCTGTATATACTTTGCTTCCTTCAAATGTTGCTGGAGCTTCACTCCATGCAATCGTTCCTGTATATTCTGTCGTATCAGCTATTGTTAATACGGGAGTATTTCCTGTTACTGGTGCTGTCACTCCTGCTATTGCTGCAATATCAACAGCTGCTCCTGTTGTTTCAGTTACTGTTACTCCAGCTCCTGTTGTTTCAGCTGCTATAGGATTGCTAGTAAGTACTATATTTCTAAACTCAGATGCTCCATTCCATACATTTAATCCAAACTTTCCAGTTGTATAATAATCTTGAGTTACATCACATACCTTTTGACCATTTATCCAGTAAATAATGTGATTTCCATTCAACTCTATTTTTAAATGGTATCTATTATATTGTGCTTCTGAAACATCACCGACTGCAAATTCGACCTCTTTCATACCTCCATTTCCATCTGGAACCTGTCCAAACAATCTATAATGTCCCCATTTACCAACATTAGCTATAATTCCTCCATCTCCAAAGTAATTATCTCCTTGAGCAAATAATACAACACCTGCAACATCACCATTTGCCGGGTTAGTATTATGCCAATCGCCTAACATTTTAGAGTCCACATCTAAAATATATGTGTTTTGATCAACATCTGCCTCTTGGTCTGAAATTCCAAAACCGTTGTTATTTTTACCACCATCTACTACATAACTGTCATCAGAAACATGTAAGTCTTCTGGTGTATTATCAAAAGTTAAACCTGAACCCGAAATACTTGTTTCAGTACTTGGCTCAGTATTATTAAGAGTTACATTTTTGAAAGAAGCCACTCCA
The DNA here is from genome assembly GCA_031292145.1 of Clostridium sp. GTDB lineage: Bacteria > Bacillota > Clostridia > Clostridiales > Clostridiaceae > Clostridium. Next base: position 6,182 of record JARLHR010000096.1, read on the forward strand.
TCATAAACGTTAAAGCCAAATCTTCCTGTTTCATAATAGCTTTGTTTAGTGTCACAAACTAATTCATCGTTAATCCAATACTTAATGTGACCATCACTAACTTCCGCTCTTAGTTTATATATACTATCATCTGTCGTTGGAACTGTACCGCTATTTAAATCAGTAACTGCGGCATTTCCATCACCATCAATACCTGTATATGCAAATACTCTATATTCACCATTTTTATCTATATTAGCTATTATAGAACCTTCCTTTGGATTTGCACTTTGTGATAATAGGACAAGACCCGCAGTGCCTCCATCTGATACATCTGCATCTGCTTCTAAAGTAGAAACCTTTCCGCTCACATTAGTTTCTTGTGCCACAGCAAAGCCATCACCTGAACTACTTCCTGCATAACTGCTATCTTTTACATACCAATCTCCTGTAGTTTCAAAATTAGTTAAGTCCTTTATTATACTGCTTGGATCGCTATCATACACACTTACATTAATTGTTTTACTTGATTTTTGATCTTTTGATGTAGCAGTTAAAGTTGTATTTCCTGCACCTTTTGCTTTAAAAATAGTTTTTTCATCATCTTGATCTACAATTTCTATAATATTAGAATCAAATTTCCAAGTAACACCTTGATCAACTGTTTCTGGAACTGTACTTGTATAAATAGTAAATTCATCTCCTACTGTTTTCTCTAAATCTCCTTCACTTAATGATACTAAAGCAGAATCTTTACCGGTAACTTCATTATTCCAAATACTGCTTAATGGATAATATTGAATTGTAGCTGTTGAAGTTCCACCAACTGAATATACTTCAATGCCATTACTAGAACGATTAGGGAAAATTTGTGCAGAGCCAGTTACCTCACCATTGTTTCCATACACTTCTACTGAAGCCGCATCAACAAAAATGTGTAATTGAATTTTACCATCAGCTGTTTTACTCATTGATTGACTATATGCTTGTGAAAACTTATCTGGACTTGGTGATTTACCTGATTCAGAACGATCAAGAGTCAATTGTCCCGTTTTAATATCATACTTAACTACAGTTTCTTGACCTGCAGATTTTCCAACTCTTAGTTTAAATCCAACTTCTGTTGTATTTTCATCTGGTGTAAACTCCGCTACAATTTCATATTGACTTCCTGATAAGCCACTCATAACATTAGGCTGGTCAGGTGATATCGTCACATTATCAAAAGTTGTAGGTGCTTTACGTAAAGCTTTATATTCATCAATTGGTTGTTGTATCAAACGAATTCCTGCATCTGTATTAACTAATTTTACTTCAGTCTGTAGATCAAAAGATCCATTAAAGGTCTTTGTTATTCCTGCTACATTATTACAGTAATCCCAGTTATTCATCCAATTGATCATAATTCTTCTTCCATCTGGTGTACCGTTTTCACCTGTACCATAATAAGTTTGTGCTGCATATGCGTCTTTAGCAAAATTCATAGGTAAATGGTCATCACTATCAGGAATAAATTTCCAAAACCCATCTACTTGTTTAAAATCTCCAACTCTATAATATCTTCCACCTTCACTTAATACCCACTTATATGTTCCAGTATCTCCAACTTCTAGCTTATAGAAATCTGGGCACTCAGTAGTAATACTTGAATCCATACCTTCTGGTTTCCAATCTTTTAAATTATCTGATGAGAAAAATCTTAGTGGCCCTCCTGCTACTACCATAAACCATTTTCCAGCTTCTTCATTATAGAATACTTTAGGGTCTCTAAATGCTGAATTGTTTAATGGATCAGCATCTGATGCTATTACAGGATTACCAGCATATTTTATCCATGTTCTTCCATCATCTGTACTATAGGCAATGCTTTGTTTTTGTTTTTCATTTCCATTTTCATCTTTATAATCTTGTGTATAAATTGCAACCAATCCACCACCTTCTATCCCATCAAAGAAACCACTGGTATTATCTTTATCTACAACCGCTGATCCTGAATAAATAGTTCCACCATCATCTGGATATAAAGCTATAGGTAACTCTTCCCAATGAATTAAATCTTTACTTACAGCATGTCCCCAATGCATTGGTCCCCATACTGAAGCATCTGGATTATATTGATAAAATAAATGATATTCTCCATTAAAATAAACCATTCCATTAGGATCATTTGCCCAAGCTTTAGCTGGAGAGTAATGATACTGCTCACGATAATCTTCCAAATAATTAGCTGAAACACCTATGTTAACATCTCCACTACTGCTTCCTCCACCAGTGTTACTGCTTCCTCCACCAGTGTTACTGCTTCCTCCACCAGTGTTACTGCTTCCTCCACCAGTGTTACTGCTTCCTCCACCGGTGTTACTGCTTCCTCCACCGGTGTTACTTCTTCCTCCACCGATATTACTGCTTCCTCCACCAGTGTTACTGCTTCCTCCATTATTATTACTACTGCTACTATGATGATGACTATTGCTTGAATCATTTTGCTGACTAGTCGTAGATGTATTTGATACATCTGATCCATTGTTATTCTTTTCTGGATTATTAGTATCAGTAATTTCTATTCCATTTGAATTAAACGTTTTGGTAAATATTGGTGTATATTTTCCTGTAGCTTCTCCAGTTTGTGCAAACGTGTATACCTTTCCATTTAGTGTTACATTTCCCACTTGCATAGATCCTGTAGCACTATCTAAGAAATAAGTTTTACCATCCACTTGAACTACACCAGTTTGCATTGCTCCTGATGTATCTGAAAAATACCATGTATTATTATCATTAATCCAACCTGTTTTCATTGCTCCTGAATTATTTAAATAGTACCATGTACCACTTTCATTAACCCAACCTGTCTTCATCGCTCCTGAATTATCTAAATAGTACCATATACCATTATCATTAACCCAACCTATCTTCATTGCTCCTGAATTATCCAAATAATACCATACGTCATCATCATTGACCCAACCTGTCTTAATTTC
>JARLHR010000097.1 GCA_031292145.1 Clostridium sp.
CGCCAGCGTTCGTCCTGAGCCAGGATCAAACTCTCAATAAAAAGTTTAATCTTAGCTTACTCAAATAAAAATTGCTGGTTTACTTAAATGTATTTATCTTATTCTGTTCAATTTTCAAAGACCATTTTCTTTCTTACAACCTTCGTTGTAACATTTTGTTGCTTACTATCGTTCCTGACAGCTTACTTAGTATATCATCGCATTTTCTAACTGTCAACAACTTTTTCAGAAATTTCTTTTTAGTCTTTTTCAAAACTTTCTTTTTAGATGTTTTCTTAAATTTAAGTTACTGTTTGTATTGTCTTGCAGTGCTTTATTATCTTATCACCTATGTGATATTATCGTTATTTATGTTTCCACTATTTTTTGAAATTATTCTTTCATTCTGTAATAATTATTCATTATTTTAGTTTTTATTTATATTGATACACTTGTAATGGTTGTTCTATGCATTCTCTATTCTATGCCACATTATAATTACTATGTTTTCTTATATTCAATTATCTTTATTGTTTTAATTATTTATTTCCCTGTCTAGTAAAAGTTTATTCTCCTCATCCCCTACTATTTACACTCCTTTCACTTTCATCATCTTATTAAGACTTTCCCTTCTTTATAATATATATATTAACGTGAAAATAAGAGCTTACATTAAATAAACTCTTATAAAATATACTAATTTTAACGGCGATAAAATTATCGCCGTTAAAATTATTTTTCTAGCTTTTCGAAACAGATAAAATGAAATCATCTATCATAAATTGAAAACTATTCTCTAAATTTACTGGATTTTGAAAATATCCATGTGAACTTAAGGAAACAAAACCATGTATGAGACTCCTTAATGCTCTACTTTTGTGAATCACATACGTTTCTTCCATGCTGCAAAAATCTAAAACCTTATGAATTATATCACTAGTTTCTCTTGCTAAACGCTTTACTTCATCATCTTCAGTACTTGGAATGTTCATATACAGCCTGTAACCAGTCCTATTTTCAAAAGCAAAATCTCTATATACATAAGCAAACTCTCTGATAGCAGTTTCACCACTTTTACCAATTAACCTTTCCATTAACCTAGAATTCAAGTTATTTAAAAAATATACTGTCATTTTTATTTTAAGATCTTCTATATTCGTGAAATGATTATATAAAGATGGATATTTTATATCAAGTTTTTCCGCAATTTTTTGAAAAGTAATCTGATTAATACCAATTTCGTCAGCCAATAAAAAAGCAGCTTGAATGATTTTTTCCTTAGTTAAGTTTCGTTTTTGTACCATTTAATCGCCCCTTATAATTGTAATTATTAAAAATAGTTTAGCATGTTAGATTATATTTATCAAACTATAAGTTATAGTTTACAAATTATATTTTATAGTTTATTATTATATTAGAAAGTATTGCTATATGATATAACATGTATTTCATTGAACTAATGCACAATCAAAAAAATAATAGACCAGTATGCTTGTCTATTGTTTTCTTTCATGTGCCTAATAATAAAACTAATAAGAAGGAATAAATATATTATGCAAATGTGGAAAAGAAATTTAATAGTTTGTTGGTTTGGAATGTTTGTAACAGGTATCGGAATGAGTCAAATTGCACCAGTATTGCCACTTTTCATAGAGCATCTAGGAGTAAATAATACTGCTTCAATTGCGCAACTTTCCGGAATTGCTTTTGGTATTACCTTTATCAGTTCGGCCATTTTCTCACCAATTTGGGGGCATGCTGCTGATAAATTTGGACGAAAGCCAATGCTACTTAGGGCAAGCCTTGGTATGTCTATAGTTATAGGTTGCATGGGATTTGCACCAAATGTATATGTATTAATAGGATTGAGATTATTACAAGGTATTATCACAGGTTATGGCACCGCCTGCACTACATTGATTGCAACTCAAACGGATAAGGAACACGCTGGATACGCTTTAGGTACACTTTCAACTGCAAATATTGCAGGTTCTTTGCTTGGGCCAACAATTGGCGGTTTTGTAGGAGAAACCTTTGGTTTACAAAATGTATTTTTCATAACTGGTGCACTACTCTTTGTTGCATTTATAACAACTGCTTTATTTGTAAAGGAATCTTTCACTAGTGAAGGTAAAAAAGTCCTTAGCTTTAATGAGGTATGGAATACTGTTCCTGAAAAAAGCTTGACCATTACAATGTTTGCGACCTTTTTTATATTAACTGTAGCATTATATTCCATTGAACCAATCATAACAGTATATGTTGCCCAGTTATCCAGCAATACCAGTCATGTTGCACTGCTAGCTGGAATAACCTTCTCAGCTTCTGGCCTCGCAAATATCATTGCTGCTCCAAGACTTGGAAAACTCTCTGATAAAATAGGAGCGCATAAAGTTATATTAGTAGCTCTTATAGTTGCAGGAATTATTTTTATACCACAAGCCTTTGCAAAAAATACTTGGCAGTTAATGGGACTTCGCTTTTTATTTGGATTAACGGCTGGAGGGCTTACTCCTTCTGTTAACATTCTGATTAAGAAAATCACCCCTGCTTCTCTTACAGGCAGAGTTTTTGGTTTTAGCATGTCAGCAGCCTATTTAGGCATATTTGCCGGTTCAGTTTTAGGTGGACAAGTAGCATCTTATTTAGGTATCAGGTATGTATTTTTTATTACAAGTGCATTGCTGCTGATTAATGCAGTGTGGGTTTATTTTAAAGTGTATAAAAAACTTAGTTTAAATTAATAATCATTATATAAAAGAAAATAAATGTATTGGAGAGACAAAAATGAAAGATTTAAAATTAAGAGAAATTGAATTAATGAAATCAGAAAAAACAGCCCTTGTGGTAATAGACTTGCAAAATGGAATTGTAAATAGGAATCTTTCACCTCATACTAGTGTAGAAGTTATTCAAAATGCAAGTAAATTAGTTAATACATTTACAGAAAAGGGAGCCTTCGTAGTTCTTGTGAGAGTTTCTTCTTCAGACGGAAAAGATATGGTTAAACCAAGTGTAGATTCAAAACCTACTCCTATAAAATTTAATGAAGGATGGGATTCCTATGTGCCTGAACTAGCAAAATTTAAGAACGTTCATACTATTACCAAAAGGCAATGGGGAGCATTCTACGGTACTGATCTTGATTTACAATTAAGACGCCGCGGCATTGATACTATTGTACTATGCGGTATTTCTACCGGAATTGGTGTAGATACTACAGCTAGGGAAGCCTATCAACATGGATATAATCAAATTTTTGTTGAAGATGCAATGACAGCGATATCAAAAGAAGAACATGATTATGTTTGTAAAAATATTTTCCCTAGAATAGGTAAAATTAGAACAAGCGAAGAAGTAATTTTATCTTTGAAATAAACTTAAATAGAGAACTAAAGACTAGTTACCTAATTTTGACACAAAATTAGGTAACTAGTCTTTAGTATTTATATTTAAATTATAAACTTAGATATTCCTTCTTTTAGTTTTTCAGAACTTGCTTTAGCTTTTAATGTTTCTTCAAAAACATAATAAGACTTATTACTTACATCATTATATTGAGGATTTTTATCCCTTATCAATTTATTATAATTCTTTATTACACCTCACTCTTTTTCTTTAATAAAGTGCTTTAGAATTTTCTAAAATGTCCTTTAAATGAGTTACACAATGTTGAAAATCCTTAGTTCCCTGTGCATCTAACGGAATCTCCAAAATCCTATCAACACCATTTTGCGATATTACACACGGAAGACTTAATGCCACATCTTTTACACCATATTGGCCATTTAATACTACAGATACTGGAACTACACATCTTTCATTCATCATGATTGCTGCTATTAACCTGCATGCACTTAATGCCACACCAGAACTTGTACATCCTTTAAGCTCTACAATATCTAAACCTACAGTTTTCATTTCCTTCAAAATTTTATCCTTGTCAATTTTTTCTTTTAATTCAAATTGGCTTTCAAAATTATCAAAGGAAATTCCTACAATATTTACAGTATTCCATGGAATAAAGGATGTTGATCCATGCTCCCCTAATACGAATCCGGTTACGTTCTTCGCATCTACCCCGCATATATCACCTAATATTTTGTTGAATCTAGCAGTATCTAATAAGGTACCAGTACCCATGATTTTATCTTTTGGATAATTAAATTTTTTCTGTGCCACATACACAAGAATATCCAAAGGATTAGATACACTAATAATAATTGCATCCCTCGTATATCGGACAATCTTCTCCATAGTTTCACACATAATAGAAATATTCTGTTCTAACAATACCATTCGATCCCTGGAATTACCTTGTTTAATACTTGGTCCAGCTGTCATAACAATAATTTGCGCATCCGCACAATCTTCATAGTCTCCAATCCTCACCGAAGCATTTGAGCTGTAAGCAAAGGCAGTAGTGTGACTGGCATCTAAAACTTCTCCAAGTGCTTTATCTCTATTTCGATTAATAACAACAATATCATTTACTACATTCATTCTTAAAATTGAATTAAGAATAGCTGCCCCTACATTTCCAGCTCCAATAATAACAAGCTTTCCATATTTTATTTTCATAACTAGTACCTCCATATGCCTAAAGTAGTTTTACTTCTACTTATCTAAAATTCAGTAGTAATTTCTATAATATGCACATTTTTTTCTTTATTGTCTAATACTTTATACTGTATTTCCACTTGAAAATTATCTGAAAAACTTACATCTATATATTGATATTCGTCTTTTTTATTGTTTTCATCCTCTAAAATCCCCATGCTTAATGCCATTGGATCTTTTGCTAAATGCAACTCATATAAACATCCCTCAATTTGAAGAAGTTCCTTTCTTGAAAAATTCACAAGATTATTTAATTCTTTAAAGTCAAATATAAATTTATCAAAGAATTTACTCCAGCCTTCAATAATCTCGTTTCTTTTTATACCTTCTATTTTATGTACTTCTTTTCCCTTAGCATCATAAGTCCTTATTAACTTATCCGTTTCAACTTTTAGATGTTGGAATTCATCGCCAACCTCTTGTATGCTTTTTTCTGTATTTGCTATTTCTAGAGTTACATCCTTTATCTGTTCATTTTTATATGTAAGTTCTATATTAATATCAGAAATTTTATTATTAATATCAATTGTATCAAATTTCACTTTTTTAAATTCTTCCATTAATAAATCTAATTCTTCTAATGCTGCACTTTCCATTTTACCTTTAATTTCTTCTGCTTTAACTTCCTGTGATTTCTTCACTTCTTGTAACCTAACATTTATTTTTTGCAAATCCATTATATCTTCTTCGGATTGATTTTTACTTTTAATTGCTTTATTTAATAAATAACTTTTTTCTTTTAAGCTATTTTCTATAGAATTTATTTTATCCTTACATAATTCCATTTGATTTTTTACTTCAAGTAATTCTTTTTGGGATTCTTTTAACTCCTCATCTACTCTTATTATTTCAGCTTCTTTTTCATTTTTTATAAAGCTTGGAAGTATTTCTTCCTTTGGTGTAAACCTACCTCCACAAGCTTTTACTGATAACCATACTAGTCTTGCAAAATGCTGCCTATCCAACTTTTTCCAAACATTTAATAATGTTAATTCTTTAATATCCACTGATTGTACAAATTCTTTTCTTTGTTCTTCATCCATATTATTTATAATTTCTTCTATACTTTCTGTGGTCTCTTGTAAATCGACGAATGGCTGCTCATTTATAAATTCTTTAGCTTTTCCACCGAACTTTTCATTATATTTTAAATATATATTATCCGCTTTCTGACTTGGTGTTGAATTTTCATAAAATTTATATAACTTAGCTGCTTCGTCTATTATTTGCATTGATATTGCATCTTCCGCAGGATCTTCAGTATCACTTTTAGATTTTTCTACAAGAATATTAAATAATCTCTGATCTAATTCCTCTCTTGTACAATTTTTTAATTCATCCTTCTTTTCATCAATTAACTCCCATATATCTGTTACCTCTGGTTCTTCAATAATACGGTTCTTTCCAAACTTGTTTCCTAAAAAATTAATTATACTTATAGTTTTTTTCTTAGCCTTTTGCGCAATTGGCTTCGATATATTAGTTATATTGATAATTTCAAGTAAGGCTACTTGTTCAATTATATCGTTATCCGAAATTTTTCTAAATCCATCAAAAATATTGGGCATGTCTGTCTCCTTCTATTAAGTAAAATTCCCATAAATTATACCATATTGCTACTATATTTTAAAGTCCGTTCAAATTTTTTACAATTTCCTCATTTAATTAACATCCAAATATATAAAAAAATAACAAGTCAACATTCTAGACTCTTTTGTGTCATTACAAATGCATATTTATGACCCTATAGATTTATAATGTCTTACTCCAACTTTCCATAATATAAAAGCTGGTATTAAAAACAATACAGCACAAATAGGTGATATCATATATAGCACCTTATTTTCATGTATTCTATCTATAAGATAAAGATAAGGATAATAGTTTACAAAAGCTAATGGAACTATAAATGTAAAGAACTTTAATACCCAATTACTATATATATTTAATGGATACTGAGCTATTTCTCTGCCTCCATCTGTAAAAATATTCATAAATTCCAAACCTTCTATTGTAAAAAAGCATATAGCTGCATATATTATAAACAATCCAAAGAATAAACACATTCCCCCTATTATCATAAGAGTTAAGGTAAATATTTTCCCCAGTGACCATTGAACATTACATGTGGTTATTCCATATATAAAAATAACTATAGCTTGAATTAACCTGCCGACTCTTGAAAATTCAATTTTACTCCCTAGTACCTGTATAATTTCATTTCTAGGTCTTAACATGATTCTATCAAATTCTCCATTTGATATTATTGCTGAAAATCTATCAAAGCCTCTTCCAAAACACTCTGCTAAAGCAAAAGAAATAAATATGGTACTAAAACATAGTAAGACTTGATTAAAAGTATATCCCTCAATATTGCCGAATCTATTAAACAAAAAATACATTGATAAAAATGAAAATGCCGTTGTCAAGCCTTGTCCTATAGCTGTAAATAAAAAAGAGGTCTTGTACTCCATTGCAGATCTCAAGTGAATTGAAAAATATTTAAAGTATAATTCCATTTTCTAACCTCCCTGAACTATTACTTTCTTCATTGCCTTGCTCATCATAAACTTTCCAATTAAAATTAATGACATTGCCCAAAATAATTGAAGCATTATTGCTTTTATTGCTTCATCACCTGGAATTCCTCCAGTATATATTCTAAAGGGAGTATTTTGCATAGCTGCAAAAGGTGAAATGTAAATATATTTTGTTATAAATTCTGGAAGTAAAGGCAAAGGTACAAGTCCTCCTGCGAAAAAATCTGCAATCATTACCATTGTCATTCTAACACCCATAGATGATATGGTGAAAAATGTAAAGATATAGATTAACATACTATATCCAACCACCACTATAGTCCCAAGTATTACAGATACTAAAAATAGTATAAATGAATATATTGACGCTGGCCCATTAAACTTATACGTTTCTGGTAAAAATGAAGCGATTATAAGTATAGGAAAACATCTCAAAACTGCTTTGGATACTCTTGTTGCACAACTTTTTGCAAACCACATATTATAAATATTTAAGGGTCTACAAACTTCATAAGCAACATTTCCACTAGAAATTGCTTCAAATATATCATTATCTAAAAACCAAGTCATAAATAAAGCTAGAAAGCTCTGCTGCAGCCATATGTAACTTGAAAGTTCTGAAATAGTCATATTGCTTGCTGATGGATTGCCTTTATAAAAGCTATGATAAAGCATTATATACATAAACCCCCAAGCAAACTGGGTAACTACCCCTGCATAAGCAGCAGCTCTATATTGAAGCCCATTTATAAATCTTATCTTAAAAAAACTCCAATATGCCCTCATATCTCGTACTCCTTGTAAAGCCCAACTACTACGTCCTCAACTGTAGTAGAACTTACTTGTACATCAATGATATTCACTTTAGAAGATAAATACCCAATACTTTCAGAAACAGAAATTTTATCTGTATCTACATCTATAACTGCCCTGCCATCATATTTCTCTTTGATTTCTAAGCCACTACATACTTCACTTAAATCTCCGTAATAATTAAGAGTTATTGTTCTTTCTGTATTAAATTTTTCCTTTAACTCCTCTAATTGTCCATCTAAAAGAACTTTTCCTTTACCTATTAAAATTATTCTTTTTGTGAGAGCCTCTATATCTTGAGTATCATGAGTAGTTAGAATAACTGTGGTTTTTCTTTCTTGATTAATATTTTTTATAAATTCTCTTACTGAAATTTTGGATACGGAATCTAATCCTATGGTAGGTTCATCTAGAAATAAAATTTTAGGATTATGAATTAAGGAAGCTGCAATCTCACACCTCATTCTTTGTCCTAAACTTAATTGACGGGTTGGAGTTTTTATTATCTCTCCTATATTTAGCATTTCTGAAAGCTCATTAATATTCTTTTTATATTGATTTTCAGGTACCTTATAAATATCTTTTATAAGACTAAATGAATCGATTACAGGTACATCCCACCAAAGTTGAGACCTTTGTCCAAATACTACACCTATATCCCTCACATGGTTTACGCGATCTTTCCATGGAGTCCTTCCATTAACGATACATTGTCCACTATCAGGATTTAAAATACCACTCATAATCTTTATAGTCGTACTTTTCCCTGCTCCATTCGGCCCGATATATCCAACCATTTCTCCTTCATCAATACTAAAAGATACATTTCTTAGTGCATGAACTGTTTTATACTTTCTGCTGAATAAGGACTTTAGCGCTTCATTGAACCCTTGATTTCTTTTGTGAACTTTAAATGTTTTAGATATATCTTTAACTTCTATCATAAGAATAACACCTCCTTTTTAATTTTGTAAAATGCTTATAAATTATACCATAATATTACTTTATTTAAAAGTTATATCAAACTTATTTTAAATAAAAATACATATTTAACCAAGTATATTTTCATACAAAAAAATAAAACTAATATAGATATGGAGGTGTTAAATAATGAGTAGAAGAGCGTTGGTTCCAGAAGCAAAATAAAAGCTTGAAAAAATGAAAAATGAATTTGCAAATGAAATTGGCATGGAATTTAACGATAAATATGAAGGGAGAAAAAGTTCAAGATCAAATGGATATACTGGTGGAAACATTGGTGGATTGATGACTAAAAAGATGATAGAGGCATATGAGAAACATTTAGTTGACAAATAGATTATCAAATAATTTATAATACTAAATTATTTCCAATTTTAACTCTGATATATATTTTCCAATAAAAAGCACCTCCAAATGTTCAATTTTTGTATAACATTTGAGGTGCACTTAAATATTTATTTCTGAATTATGAAGTTACAATCTGCCATTACTGTTTATCAACTATATGTTCCTCAAGACACAATACCACTAGTTGCTGGTGTAACATAGATACGATATCCTGAACTATTGTTGCAACCTGTTAGGTTTACTGTAATCTGTCCATTAACCACTGGATAGTTAGATGTTGAAATTGTAGATGATCCTGATGATACAGTATCTTTGCTTACCCAATCAATTTTCTCCACCTTAACTGATGCTGTAGATCCGATGAATGATGGAATATTCTTGAGTGTTGTGCTTATAGTACCATCATTTGGTCCACCGAAAATAAAACTGATAGACTTGCTAGATGTATCTATACTTCTTTTAAATAATATATTATTGATGTAAAATCTCCACCTTTGCAGCAAAGATCTTCTTGTTTTACTGGTATTCCCGCAAACATCAATTCGTCACCAAAAAATGCATTCTGTTTATCTTCATTAATATAGTATTTCTTATTTGAATCTAATCCTTGCAATTTAATTCTCTTAAAACCATCATTTGCTGTATTTAGCATTTTATAATACCCAACTACTGCTTCCGATTTATCTTCTGATACAACCAGCCAAGAATTTAGATTATTTTCAAAAGGACTTACCAGTCTATAAAAAGTTCCTTTTTGTATTAGTTCTCTTTTCTCTTTCATAAATTCAACTTGTTTTTTTACTACTGCTCTTTCTTTATTGGATAAATTATTTAAATCTAATTCATATCCAAAAGCTCCAAAATATGCTACATTTGCTCTAGTTTCGAGAGGCGTTGTTCTAAATACCTGCTGATTTGGTACCTCTGATACATGAGCTCCCATACTGCTTATAGGATATACAAATGATGTTCCATATTGTATTTTCATTCTTTCAACTGCATCTGTATTATCACTTGTCCAGCCTTGTGGAGCATAATAAAGTATTCCTGGATCAAATCTTGCGCCACCACTTGAACATGATTCAAATAAAATATATGGAAATTCAGATGTTAATTTTTCATATAATGAATACACTCCTAAAATGTATTCATGCATTACTTTCCCCTGATTTTCTGCTATTTTAGCTACGCTGTAACATTCAGTCATATATCTATTCATATCCCATTTTACATATGATATTGAAGCTTCGCGTAATACCTTTGACATAGCTTCATATATATAATCAACTACTTCTTTTCTAGAAAAATCTAATATATATTGATTTCTGCAATGAGATGCTGTTCTATTTGGTGTATGAACAATCCAATCAGGATGATTTCTATATAAATCACTATCCTTATTAACCATCTCAGGCTCAAACCAAAGCCCAAATTTCATTTCCATTTCTTCTATTTTCTTAGAAAGTCCAACTATTCCATCTGGAAGTTTTTTAGTATTTACGTACCAATCCCCCAGGCCAGCCTTATCATTATTACGTTCTCCAAACCATCCGTCATCTAATACAAATAATTCTATTCCAAGAGCTTTTGCTGTTTTAGCAATATTAAGTATTATTTCTTCATTAAAATCAAAGGTCGTAGCTTCCCAGTTATTTATCAATATTGGACGTACCTTATCTCTCCAAAATCCCCTCGCTAGTCTGGTTCTATATAATTTATGGTAAGCTTGACTCATTCCATTTAATCCTTCGTCTGAATAAACCATTACAACTTCTGGAGTTTGGAAACTTTCATTTTCATTTAACATCCATTCAAACATATTAGGATGGATTCCCAGCATAATTCTAGATGTACTATGAGTATCTACCAGTACTTCACCTAAAAAATTACCACTGTAAACTAAACTAAAGCCATAAACTTCACCTTCAAATTCAGTTGTATTAGGCCTTTTTAATGCTATAAATGGATTATGTTCCGCACTACTTGTACCCCTTAAGCTATAAATCGATTGAACTCCTTGTTCTAACCTTTTAGTTTTTACATGTCTTTCCCTGCTCCAAGCCCCTGCTAAATGTACCATTTCATAATCATAGTCTGGTAAATCTAAACTGCAACTCATTGCTTTTGTCAAAATAATTTCTTCTTTTCCCTCATGTAAAAATTTTGAATTCCTTGTTATTATAGGTAAATCTTTGTAAATAGTATAACTTAAAACTAACCTTGTTTTTATAAGCTTATCGTACAATATTATTTCTAAGGTTTGTGCTTCTATTTCGTTTTCTACGTAAGTTGCAGGAAGCTTTTCCAGCTTCTTTTTACCTTTAAAAATGTTATAAGCCTCAAATTCAAAATAAGTTATCTTACTTCCATTTTTCTGCTTTATTTCAAATGCAGGATATCTAAAGTCTGTTGTACCATAAGAGGGATATTCTTGTCTTGTATGTTGTAACGAAAAGTTCGTATCACCTTCAAATACATATGCTGCTAATGGGCGCATGCCCCCTTCCAAAAGATATGAAAAGGATTCTTTGTGATGAATTCTTTTTCCATAATATAAATTTCCCAATTGATTATTATCTAATATTTTTATAATATAACTTATTTCTTTATTATATAAATGAAATTCTCTAGATTTTTCGCTGTATTTAATTGCCATAACTTTCTTTCCTCCCTATGGATTTCTGTCAATTATTTTTAAACTATAGTTTTCCGCCTGAAGTTGCAATACCTTCTATAAATTGCTTTTGGAACACCATATAAATTGCAAGCATTGGCCAAATAGCAAGTACTGATGCTGCCATAAGCTGAGGGTAATTAACTGAATATGCACTTTGAATTTTTGCAAGAGCTGATGATAATGTTGCTGCATCAGCACTTGAGTTAACAATTAGCGGCCACATTAAATCTTTAAATGCAAATAATGCTGTGAATATTCCAAGTGCAACCAGCCCTGATTTTGTAAGTGGTAACATTACTTTCACGAAAGTTTGTCCTATATTGCACCCATCTAATCTTGCTGATTCTTCTAATTCCTTTGGAAGCCCCATGAAGAATTGTCTTAACAAAAATGTACCGAATGCACTAACAAGTCCTGGAAAAAGAAGTGCAAATACTGTATTTCTCATTCCAATTTTATCTACCATTAAATATTGTGGTATTATAAAAAGTTGAACCGGAACCATCATTTGAAATAATACTATTCCAAATAAAAAGTCTCTTCCTGGAAATTTTAACCTTGCAAAAGCGTAAGCTGCCATGGCACTAAATCCTACAGAACAAACAATTCTTAAAGCCATCATTGCAAATGTATTAAAATATAATATAATAAAATTATTTTGCCTTATTGCTTCTAAATAATTTTCAACCTTCCACTCAGATGGAAAAATTACAAATGGATTCATTGAAGTAGATTCAGACACCGTTTTAAATGATGTTAGCGCCATCCAAGCAAATGGCAATATCATAAGTGCTACTCCAATTATCAAAAATAAATGTATGCATAATTTTGAAGTATTTCTTTTTCTATTTATACTAGTCATAATAGCAATTCTCCTTTCTACATGTAATTAACCCATTTCTTTTGTGCTTTCATTTGGAATACTGTAATTATCATGATAATTACAAGAAGTAACATTACAATCGCTGAGCCATAGCCTTTATCTGCATATTTAAATGAACTGTTATAGAATAAGTAAACTAATGAAACTGTTTTATCATAGGCAGGACTGGTTACATCTATCATCATATAAATAACATCAAATACCTGCATTGCCTGAATTATACTTGTAACAACAACGAAAAATAAAGTTGGGGATACTAGTGGTAATGTAATATTAAAAAATTGTCTCACTGGTTTAGCACCATCAATACTAGATGCTTCATAATAATCCTTAGGTATTTCTTGAAGTCCTGCAATAAGCAGTACCATACTATAACCAACTGTACTCCATATTCCTATAATTGCTATAGAGTAAAGGGCAATATTGGGATCATCAATCCAATTTAAAGGGCCAACTCCAATTTTAGATAACATATGATTAATAAGTCCGAATTGATTATTATATAACCATTTCCAAACCATAGTTACTGCTGCTGGAGCTGCAACCATTGGGATGAAATATATTGTTCTATACATACCTTTTCCTTTAATTTTAGAATTTAATAATACTGCTAAAATCATCGCTATAACTACTGTTACTGGGACAACTATAACTGTATATTTCAAAGTATTTCCTACTGCATGCCATACTTGAACATCTCCAAACATCTTCTTATAATTGCTTAAACCAACAAATATATTTCCCTTTCCAAAATCCCCACTTTTAAAGAAACTTAGATACAAAGTTTCGATAATTGGAATAATATTTAAAATTATAAGTCCAATAATAGTAGGAGCAACTAACGCATATCCCCATTTCCATTCATTTACGGTTTGTTTAGATGGCTTTTTTGTATTTATTTTTATATCTTGTATTGTTATATCTTTTACCATAAATTCATCTCCCATAAAGATATTTTAGAAATTACGGCAACGTGTATTTTGTTGCCGTAATTTCTACTATTTCTCTTCTTTTAAGCAATCATTCATCATCTTGGCTGTCTCTTTACATGCATCTTCTACTGTCTTTTCTCCAGTAAATGCCCCTTTTAATAATTCATAAGCCTTATCTTCCCATTTTGCAGTAGTATTTGAGTATGGTCTTATTTGTGCATACTTAACCATATCAATGAAACACTTAATATTAAATGTTTTATTAGAATTTACCCATGCATCTGCTGTGCCATTGTATGCTGAAATTGCTACTCCAAGTTCAGCTTGTCTTGTTTGTCCTTCTTTTGAACTTAAATATTCAACCCATTTCCAAGCCTCTTCTGGATGTTTTGTATTAGCTGAAATTGCATTTCCAAGTCCATTAAATATGCTGGCTCTCCTTCCATCATTTGCTGAAGGTAATACTGTGACATTAAAGTTTTTAGCCATATAATCATTTGCTGCAAATCCGCTTAAGTTCCATGAACCAAAGAATCCCATTGCACATAATCCATTTTGCATTGCTTGTGCACGTGCTGCATCATCAAAAATCTTAGGTGATAAACCATCTTGTACAAATTTCACATAGAATTTCATTGCTTCTATTGTCTTAGGATTATCATATCCTGATACTTTGTCATCAGTTATAATTGTTCCTCCATTTTGATATACAAAATTATAATATCCTTCTTGATTATGAAGTGGAGCTAAGAATCCATATTGCTTTCCATCTCCTGTTGTTAATTTTTTAGCTGCTTCATATAATTTATCCCAAGTCCAAGTTTCATCTGGATATGGAATTCCTGCTTTATCAAACATTGTTTTGTTATACCAAAGTCCTATAGTATCATAATCCTTTGGAATAGCATACTGCTTATTATTTAGATTGTATATTTTATCTAATCCTTCTGGATAATTTGATAATTTTACTTCGCTGCTCTTGCTAATCTTATCTGTTAAATCCATAAGCATGTTATTAGATGCATATCTATAAATTTCATTTGAATGCATCTAGAAAGTATCTGGAAGTGATCCGCCTGTTGCTGCTGCTTCAAGCATTGTCCAATAATCATTCCAGCCAACAACTTGCAAATCAATTTTTATACCTTTATTTTTGCTTTCAAATTCATCTGCCATTTTTCTAATACCTTTTTCTTGGTTAGAATCCCAAAGAGCATAAGTAATGTGTACATCTCCGCCACCAGATGCTTTAGATGTATCTTGTCCACTAGTTGCTGCTGTATTTGAATTACCACATCCAACTAACCCTGTAATAGTCATCATACTAGCTAATAATAAAGAAACGATTTTCTTTTTCATTATATTACCCTCCAATTTTTATAAAAATTAATTTTGTAATTTAATTTATCCTCAATATTATTGTATATTTTATTACACTAATATTAAAAATCTAATCTTATAATTTTCTATTTTTTGATTGTGCCTTATTTAATAATACTCAGCAAAAATATATATTTCTTTACTAGATATATTAAAAGTAAAGCTTTTCATAAAGTATCTAAAAACTCTTAATATAGAATTTCTATATTATAAAATTAATTTATCACCTTAGTTATCTTCTAGCTTCTATAGTTTTACTTACTTTCCATGATTAAATTCTAACATTTAAAATATTCGAAATACATAGAATAACAAAGCCAAAAATATATACTTTTGCTGTATTATTCAACTATTGTGCAACATTAAACGCAAAAGTATATATTTTATGTTATACTAATATTAAACATTTACATAAATACTATTGAGAGGTGATACATATTTATGTCTGATTTTAAGAGTTATATTTTTAATAATATTAACTATGTTGATATTATCCTTTATCAATTTGGCTCTGAACGCTGCGATTCATTGCATTCCTTTGGTCCAACAGTTAAAAATCATTATCTTTTTCACTATGTTTTATCTGGAAAAGGAAAGCTTTATCCAGTAATTGATAATACAAACAAGAAATCTGCCTATTCAGTAAAAGCTGGAGAAGGATTTTTAATAACACCAAACATAATAAATACCTATGAAGCAGATAAGGACGACCCTTGGCACTATATTTGGATAGAGTTTGAAGGTTTAAAAGCGCAACGGTATTTAGATGAAATAGGACTGTCAGCTAAAAATCCCGTTTTTATTCCAAAAGAATATACTTCTGAAAACTCTATTATAGAAAACTTAATGTTTTTAATAAATAATCCTAGTGCACCTGATTCCGCAATTTTAGGCCATGTTTATTTATTTTTCTATGCTTTACTAGAAAATTCAAGTTTTAATAATTCTAAAAAGGCTAGCAATCTTCAGGAATTTTATGTAAGAGAAGCTATTAATTTTATAGAAAAGAATTATAATAATAATATTTCAGTTGAAGACATTTCAAGGTGGTGCAACTTAGACAGAAGCTATTTAGGAAAAATATTTAAAAATACTATGAAAACTACCCCCCAAGAATTTCTAATAAAATACAGGTTATCTAAAGCATGTGAAATGCTTAAAGACGATAGTATATCAATT
The DNA here is from genome assembly GCA_031292145.1 of Clostridium sp. GTDB lineage: Bacteria > Bacillota > Clostridia > Clostridiales > Clostridiaceae > Clostridium. The sequence goes on from JARLHR010000097.1 coordinate 16,333, forward strand.
AAAGATATTGCTGAACTCACTGGCTATCCAAATCAATTTTATTTTTCTAGGGCTTTTAAAGAAATTTATAATATGCCACCTAGGCAATGGAGAAATCAGAATAAATCTAAATTATAATATTTTATATGTCTTTAATAAGGCACAATCAAAAAAATAATAGACCAGTATGCTCGTCTATTATTTTTTTCATGTGCCTAAGAATCTCCTAAACCGAAATATAGCACAATATATTAAAAGGTTTAGCCAAAAGTTGAAATGCAAAATTTCTACTTTTGGCTAAACATTTTATATTTTAAGAATTAATTTGCCCCTGATGCAGCCTCTTTAGATTTTAATCCCTTAACACTTATTTCTTTTTTCAACATAAAGCTAAGAGGTAGTCCAATTAAGACAATAATTGTAGATATGAAATATATATCATTTATCCCCATAGTAAACGCTTTTTCTTGAATCAAATTATGGGCACTGCTGCTATTATCAAACATTTTCATATGATATTCAGTACGTATTACAAGCAAGGAGCTAAATACACCTATTGCTATAGAACTAGACACTTGACGAAGCCAATTATTAATTGAAGAGGCATGTCCTGATAATTCTTTAGGTATAATAGACATTCCTGAATTTGTTATTGGCATGGTTGAAAAAGAAATACCAACATATCTAATTGTCATCCAAAAAATTATGTATGAGTGAGATGTGTCACATACTAAATTGGACATTTTCCATGATCCTAATGCAATAAAGCATATTCCTATCATTATTAAAATTCTTGGATCAATACGATTATATAACGTTCCTACTATTGGCATCATAAGTGCCATTACTAATGATGGTGGAAATAAAATAAGTCCTGTATCTAAAGCAGATAAATGCTGTGAATTTTGCAGATATAATGGTGTTAATAATGTGCCTGCATATAGAGCAATAGTTACTATACTCACTGCCATTATACTTATAGTATATTTTTTAAATTTAAATACTCTTATATTAAGGGCTGGAGAACTTATCCTTAGTTCTCTATGCACAAAAATTGCTAATGAAATAATACCAATTATTATTAGAGAAATTGTTTTAATCGAACCCCATCCCCATATGGAACCTTCGCTAAATGCAATTAATATTGATAAACTTAAACCAATAACTAATGTAAAACCAATAAAATCAAACGAACTAGCTTTTGATAAATTATATTGTGGTATAAAACGAATGACTAAAATAATTGCAATAATACCTATTGGTACATTTACCATAAAAATTGCTTTCCAACTATAGTACTGAACTAACCATCCACTTAAAGTTGGTCCAAGTGCCGGCGCAAGCATTGAAGCCATACTCCATAAACTTACGGCAAATGCATGTTTTTTCCTTGAAATAACTTGGTATATGATTGTCATAGTTGTAGGTATAATTAATCCACTAAATATACCTTGTATTACACGACATGTTACAAGCATAAAAATATTAAAGGACAGGGCGCATAGAATAGATGATAACGTAAATCCTATAAGAGCAAATAAATATAATTTTTTACAACTTAATTTTTCTCCTAAATAACCTGCTAACGGACACGCCACTCCTGTAGCAAGCATAAACCCTGTTAATATCCACTTTACAGATTCTAAACTTGAATTAAAAGTTTGCATAAATGTAGATAAAGCAATATTTATGGCACTCATATTAAACGTACCTAAAAATACTCCTAAAAATATCGGAAACATCACCGTCCAAAAAGATGTTTCTTTATCTTGTGTAGTTTTCATATTATCATCCTCAATTCTTAATTCATAATTTTCGCTAATTGCTTATATGACAAAATGGACATATAATATAAATATATTACTACTACGAAATTAATATGTCAATTTGTACATATAAGGAGAGATTTTATGAACACTTTATCCTACGGTCTTTTAGGTTTTTTAGCAAATGAATCCATGTCTGGTTATGACTTAACATTAAAAATGAATTTATTTTGGCATACTAGACATAGTCATATATATCCTTTACTTGCTAAATTAGAAGAAGATAATTATGTAGAATCTATATTGGTTAATCAATCTGGCAAACCCGATAAAAAAGTTTATACTCCTACAAAAAAAGGAATTGAAGTTACAAAAAAATGGCTTGAGGAAAATACTGCAGATCCCATTACTAAAGATGAAATGTTACTAAAGACATATTGTTTGCACATATTAGATGATGAAAAAGCAAAGAAATTACTTAAAGAACGAGAAGAAATGTATCATAAGAAATTTATCACTTATCAAAAAAAAATTGAGGCCCTTAAAGAAGAAGGAGGAAAAAAACTTACTACTAGTAATTCAGGTTATTTTAGCAGATTTGTTATATTAAATAAAATTCTGGGTGATGCAAAATGGGGAATGGAATGGTGTCAGTGGATTTATAGTTTATATGATAGCGGTAATCTTACTAATATTTTTGAAGAAAGTCCATTTAAATAATATTTTAATATAATATATTTTTTGACACGCAAAGTGAAAAACACACAGAATATTTCACTTTGCGTGTTAAAGCACAGTCAAAAAAATAATAGACCAGTACGCTTATCCACTTTGCATCATCCTTCGTTAGCAGATACTACTAATAGGCTCGCTTTGATCAGATTTTGCTTCCTTATCGGACATAAAATATACATCGCATCTTTGGTTTATTGTTTTCTTTCATGTGCCTTAACTGTTTTACATTGCTTTAATTAGGTTATTATTACTTATGCTTGGGCCTGGGTTTCGTACATTCCTTCAATAGCATGAAGCAAATGAACAATAAACTCATTGTATGGTGCTTGAATACCGTATTCTTTAGCAGCTCTTACTACTGCTCCATTAATATGATCGATTTCAGTGATCCTCTTATTTAAAACATCCTGATTCATAGAAGTTATAACCTCATAAAAATCATTTTTGATATGTTTTTCTACATTTTCTATGACTTCATTCTTATTAAAATAGGTACCATCTGCAATTGCAACATCTACAGCTTCTGAAAGAATCATCTTTACAATGTGGCTCGCATCATTATTATCATTTAAATACCCAACTTTGCATTGTAAAATAGCCGTAACAGAATTAAGAGACATGTTAATAAACAACTTTTTCCAAATTATTTCTTGAATGTTCTCATAAATTGCTGTATTTATACTACAACTTTTAAAAATCTCCGCTACTTGCTGTAATATATTTGGATTATAAACCACCATTCCTATATTTGTTATACCACTTGAATTGTGCGAAATGCGTCCTGGTTCTAAATTTGCACAATTATGTTCTGTTGTCCCAATTAAAATATTTTCTTTTTTAGCAAACCTTTGTAAGTCTCTATCATTACCTGCCCCATTTTGCAGAGTTAAAACAATTGTATTTTCCCCTATAAGATTTTTATTTTTTTCCATAGCTGATATGTTATATATATTTTTTACAAAAACAATTACAAGATCCATTACTCCTAGATTGTTTGAATTAGTAGTGGCTGATACAGGAAATATAACATCTTTATTTTCTTCTTTTTCGTATATAACTAAACCTCTTTGGTTAATTGCTTCTACAATTTTTGTATTTACATCAATCATGTATACTTCATTAAAATGTGATAAATAAGCCCCATAAAGACTTCCCATTGCCCCAGCACCTAAAATTGCAATTTTCATAATATCTCCTCCACCGATAAACTATTGACTGCTTTAACCTATTATATTATCATTACATACATAAGTAAAATTCATTTTTTTCACTCTTATATTGAATTATTTTCATCTATATTTGAAAGGATATTAAATTATGTCATTACCAGCATATCAAATATTTAAAACTGTTGTAGAACAAAATAGCTTTCAACGTGCTGCTGAAATTCTTCACTTAACTCCTTCCGCCATAAGTCATTCCATTTCTAATTTGGAAAAGGATTTAGGATTTCCTTTATTTATAAGAAATAAAACTGGAATACAATTAACTGGGTATGGTGAAAATCTGCTTCCTCATATACAAAAAGTTCTAAATAGTGAGGAACATTTAAAACAAGAAATTTCCCTATTAAATGGATTAGAAAAAGGAACTGTAAAACTTGGTACCTTTAATAGCGTGTGCACAAATTGGATCCCCAAAATTGTAAGTTCATTTCAGGAAATATATCCTCAAATCTCCATAGAAATATACCAAGGAGATTATAATGATGTTTCAAATTGGGTTAAGAACGGATTAGTTGATATAGGTTTTTTATCTACTTCAAGTGCAGTCACTTTAGAAATTACGCCACTTTATAAAGATCCTCTTCTATGTGTAGTTCCAAAAAACTTTAACCCTAAAAATAAAGACTATATAACTATAAATGATATAAAAGGGCAAAACGTTGTCTATCAAAGAGAAGGCAGTGATGCTGACATCAATAACTTTTTTCATAAATATGGACTCAATGCTTTATCCACGTGCTATGTAGTAGATGACCAATCAACCATTGCAATGGTTGAAAGTGGCTTTGGAATATGCATTATGCCCGAGTTAGTTATGAAAAATCAAAATAATAAGGTAGATGTATATATGATAGAACCTCTTGAATATCGAATTATAGGAATAACCGTTTTAAATCAAACCTTTATGGCACCTGCTATAAGAAAAATGTTTGACCATATAATTAGTACCTGTAAAAATATATAACTAATATATTTTTACAGGTACTTTTATAATATTTTTTCAGCTAACTGCCGATTAACATTGTTGCTATGCAAATAGTTTTTCAACTTCTGCTGCAGGTAGTGGCTTACTAAAGTAGTAGCCTTGAATATAATCGCATTTCTTATCCTTAAGTATCAATAATTGTTCCTTAGTTTCTACTCCTTCAGCAACAATTTTTAATTCCATGGTATGTGCCATTTGAATTATATCATTAATAAGTGATTCTTCTTTTTTGCATGAAACAATATTATCTATAAAGGACTTATCAATTTTCAATGTACTTATTGGAATTTTCCTTAAATAGTTTAATGAAGAATAACCTGTTCCAAAATCATCAAGGGCAATTCTAACCCCCATATCTATTAATTGATTTAATGCATTTATACTTGATTCAAGTGATTGCATAAGAACTGTTTCAGTAATTTCAAGTTCAATAATACTTGGATTAACTCCTGTACTTTGAATAATTTTTGCAACATTTTCTATAAAGTCATGTCGCTGTAAATCAACAGAGGAAATATTAACACTCATGCTTTTAAACTTATATCCTTCATTAATCCATTTTACACTTTGTATGCAAGCTTCATTAAGTACCCATAATCCTATCTGCGTTATATATCCACTTTCCTCTGCAATAGGAATAAATTCTGCTGGAGATATAAAACCCAACTTTTTACTATTTAATCTAAGTAAAGCTTCAAATCCAAAAATCTCGTTCTTCATAGCACTATATTGTGGCTGATAATTAATACTAAATTCATTGTTTTCAATTGCTTTCCTTAATATTCTTTCAATTGAGGTTTTTCTTTCTAATTTCAAATAAATTTCAGGGTCATATAATGCAAATCTATTTTTACCTAACTTTTTCGCTTTATACATGGCTGAATCTGCATTTTTCATAAGTGTATCCGAATCAATTCCATCCTTAGGATATAATGCTGCTCCGATACTTGCTGTTATAGATATCAATTTATTATCAATCCTAATGCTCTCCTTAAATAAAAACAATAACCTATTTAAGTACATTTCCACTTCTGATTCATTAATTAAAGGATTAAGTATTATAAATTCATCTCCACCAAACCTGCATATAGTATCATCTTTACCTATTAAGCTTTCAATTTTTTTTGCCAAATCTACAATTAATTTATCACCAAATTTATGTCCCATAATATCATTTATATTTTTAAAATCATCTAAATCAATAAAAATTACTGCTCCTTCTAAATCCTTGTTTTTCATCATTTCCAATTGTTCATTTAATTTATCCGTGAATAAAGTTTTATTAGGAAGCTTGGTAAGTTCATCATAATATGCCATAAACTTTATTTTTTCTTCTGATATTTTTCTTTCTGAAATATCGGAAATTGAACCTGTCAATTTTACAGCTTTGCCATCTAAACCTCTTATGGCTTTACCTTTACATAATACCCATACATAAGAACCTTCATGAGTTTTTAATCTATATTCACAATTAAAAATAGATGTTATATTTTTAATATGATTTTGAAAATCTTCTCTTGCTCTAGATATATCTTCTGGATGAATTATATTTTTTAAAATACTTCTTATTTTATTACTTCCATTTAATTTATACCCCGCAATATTAATTAATTTATCTGAAGTAAAGAATTCTCCTGTTTTTAAATTCCATTCCCAAATAGAATCATTAGCACATTCTAATGCAAGTACATATCTCTCTTCACTATTCCTCAATGCTTCCTCATTATATTGAAGTTCATCATATTGAGCTCTAAGTTCTTCTTCTGTTGCTACTAATTCTTCGTGTACAGCTGTTAGTTCTTCATAGTTTGAACTTAAGTCTTTTATCATTATATTAAATGAATCACCTAATTTTCCAAATTCATCATTAGTTCTAATATTTGCCCTAACTGAAAGATCTCCATTTCCAGCCGACTCCATCAAATTGGTTAACTTCCTAATTGGATCAGTTATGGCTTTAACAACAAAATATGTAAAAACAATTCCCAATAGTAAAATGCAAATTGTAATTCCAGATATTATTCCTTCAATTACTGTTACTTTTTTTGCAAATTCACTTTTAGGTATAATTGCGGCCATTTTCCAACCTGTATAAGGTGAAGTGTATACATTAACAAATGATTCACTACCATTAACAATAGCTTCAAAATTATCATTTTTTGCATCTAAAAGCTTATTTATATCTTCAACTGAAAAAATTCCAGTACCATTTCTTTTGGAATATGAATTTCCTAATTCATGTATATTTTTAAAATCCAAATCTGCATTAGGGTGAGCTAAAATCGTACCATCGTTCAAATAAAAAAAAGCATAACCGGCATCACCAATCTTCACATTATTCACAATTTTTGATAACTTATTCAAACTTGTATCTATAGCAATTACTCCAACAATATCTCCAGAAGCATTTTTTACAGTTGTGCAAGCACTTATTGTTATATTTTTACTTGTATCTATTGAAACTTTATGGGGATCTGAAATTACCACTTCATCTGGATTTTCCATAGCTAACGAATACCATGGTCTTTGTCTTGGATCATAATTACTATTATCCAGCCCATCTGGCCATTGAATATATCCTCCCCATTTTGTTCCAAAACACACATACTGTGTTTCTCCATGAGTTAAAGCATAAAGTTCAAAATTATTATAAATTTCACTTTCCATGCCTGCAATTTGTTTGGAATATTTCTTATTATTTCCAACATTCGGTATATTAAATAAAGCTAATATGGAGTTATCAGCTTTTTTAATATCATCTAAATTTGCTAAAACTTTTGCATCCTGTTTCATTTGGCTAATTACATCAAAAACATTATTATCTATTTCTTCCATTTTCTTTTCACTATCTGATATCAAATTACTTTTTATTAAATTATACATATAATTATATGTAGTTACTGCTATAGGAATTGATGTGGACAATATAATTATTACACAAAAAAGAAACAATTTAATTCTAAAAGCAATCTTCATACTTATTACCCCTTAGGTACCAAATTTGTAAAACAAACCAAATTGACATTTGTATACACATATATTCTATATTTTATCATTCACGTAATAACCTTTCAACGTCTTTCACCATTAATTTCTTTTTTTCTTACGCATCTTCAAAAATTTAACTTAATACGCAAAGGATTATTCCTATTATCTTTAATTTTATTGTAATTTTTACAATAACTTTTCGAACATTTAATATTCTTATAAAACTAAATCAATAATAAATTTCTTCTTATAAAAACTTAGCAGGGAATTCAAAACCCATAATAAGTTCATTAAAATTCCCTGCTACTGTGCTTCTATTCAATTTATTCTACGTTCTTTAAGATGAGCACGGTAAATTCCCATCACTTGGAATTTTATAATTTATGCATAATCAATATATAATTGACTTCCTCATCTGACATAAAGTGAAACTTTTCAGATGACATTTTATATTCCATCTGAATTTATTTAATGTTTCTTACCTTAGTGCCATTTATATAAATAACTTTTCAATTTCATTTGATGGGAGTGGTTTACTAAAATAATATCCTTGAATGTAGTCACAATTTCTCTCTTTAAGTATTAAAAGTTGTTCATTTACTTCCACCCCTTCTGCTACAACCTTTAAATCCATAGTATGTGCCATTTCAATTATATTTTCAATAATTGCTTCTTCTTTTTTACTTGAACTAATATTATCTATAAAAGATTTATCAATTTTCAATGTACTTATTGGAATTTTTCTTAGATAATTTAATGATGAGTAGCCTGTACCAAAATCATCAAGTGCAATTCTAATTCCCATATCCCTTAACTTATCTAAAATACATATACTAGATTCAAGAGATTGCATAAGAACTGTTTCAGTAATTTCAAGTTCAATAATTTGAGGATTAATTCCTGTGTCCTTTAATATATAAATAATTTTTTCTAAAAAATCTGGTTGCTGTAAATCAACTGATGAAATATTAATACTCATGCTTTTAAAGTTATATCCCATTCTAAGCCACTCTAAACTTTGTATGCAAGCTTGTTTTAGTACCCATAAACTCAATTCAGTAATGTATCCACATTCCTCCGCTATAGGTATAAATTCCATAGGAGATATAAATCCTAACTTTTTATTATTTAATCTAAGTAAAGCTTCAAATCCAAAAATCTCTTTATTTTCTGCATAATATTGCGGCTGATAATTTATAATTAATTCATCATTTTCTATTGCTGTTCTTAATATTCTTTCAATTGTAGTTTTTCTCTCCAACTTCAAATAAATTTGAGGATCATATAAAGCAAACCTATTCTTTCCTAACGCTTTTGCTTTATACATAGCTGAATCAGCATTTTTTAAAATAGTAGTTGAATCTGTTCCGTCTTTAGGATATAATGCCGCACCAATACTTGCTGTAATATTCATTAGCTTATCTTCAATTTTGAGATTTTGTTTAAATAGTGCTAATAATTTATTTGCATAAGCTTCTACTTCTATTTCTGTAATAGATGGATTTAGTACTATAAATTCATCCCCACCTACTCTGCATATAGTATCCCTTATATCAATTACGCTCTTGAATTGTTCTGCCAAATATATAAGAATTTTATCCCCATAAGTATGTCCCATTGTATCATTAATAATTTTGAAATTGTCTAAATCAATAAAAAATACTGCACCTTCTACATTTTTATTATTTATCATTTCTAGTTGTTCTTCTAGTTTGCTTACAAATAAAGTTTTATTAGGTAATTTGGTAAGTGAATCATAAAATGCCATAAACTTTATCTTTTCTTCTGAAACTTTTCTTTCTGATATATCTGAAATTGATCCTGCAATTTTGACTACATTACCTTTTTCGTCTCTTAATGCCGTCCCCTTACATAAGACCCACACATAATCTCCTTGGCTTGTTCTTACTCTAAACTCAGTGTTAAAAATCTCAGATTTGTTTATAATATGATTTTCAAAATCATTCTTAACTTGGTTAAAATCCTTAGGATTAATTAATTCCTCAAAACTCTTATAAAAATTCTTCTTTCTATTTAATTCATATCCTAAAATATCACTTAATTTATCAGACACAAAAAACTCGTCTGCAATCAAATCCCATTCCCAAATTGAATCATTGGCAGACTCTAAAGCAATTTTATACCGTTCTTCACTATTTCTTAGTGCTTCTTCATTATATTGCAATTCATCATATTGGGCTCTGAGTTCCTCTTCCGTTGCTGATAATTCTTCATATACTGCTGTTAATTCCTCATAGCTTGAACTTAATTGCTCAATCATTAAATTAAATGAACTCCCAAATTCCCCAAATTCATCATTAGTATTTATATCTGCTCTAACTGAAAAATCCCCTTTTCCAGCAGCCTCCATTAACGGTCTTAGCTTTTTAATGGGATTAGTCAACACATTGGTTACAAAAAGTGTAAAAACAGTTCCTAATACTAAAATGCAAAGTGTGACTAAAGTTATTAAAAATTGATATTGCTTTGCTTTATTTACAAGTTCACTTTTGTCTACAACCGAAGCTAATTTCCATCCTGTGCTAGGAGATGTAAATACAGTAACAAATACATCAGTGCCATTAATCGTTGTTTCAAAACTTCCATTTTCTTCATTAATAAGCTTATCATAATCTTTAATATCGTACTTTAATGAAACATTTCCATCCACTAATTTATCAATATGTTTAAAATTTAAGCCTTTATCTGGATGGGCTAATATCGTGCCATCCTTGGAATAAAGAAATATGTAACCAGTATCACCAATCTTTATATCCTTTATCATTTCTGATAAGTTATTTAAACTTACATCAATCCCTACTACTCCTACAATATTTTTCAATTCATTTTTTACAACTTTCGAAGCAGTTATAATTACATTATTACTATTATCAATTGCAGAAACATACGGTTCTGAAATTACTACTTTATCTGGATTTTCTATAGCTGGTGCATACCATGGTCTTTTTCTTGGATCAAAATTCCCTTTATCTAATCCATCTGGCCATTGAATATATCCGCCCCATTCAGTACCTATATACACATATGTCGTTTCAGTATGAGATTTACCATACGCTTCTAAGTTATTATAAATAGTACTTTCTAATCCTGGAATTTGCTTTGAATACTTTTTATTAGTTTCAATATTAGGTATATTAAATAGAGCTGATATAGATCCATCAGCTTTTTCCATGTCGTTAGATGTCGCTAAAAATTCAACGTTATTTTTTATGTCATTAAATGTGTTAGAAATAGATTTATCTATTTCTAAAGTTTTTTCTTTACTCTGCTGCAGTAAATCATTTTTTAGCGAATTATATGTATAACCGTATGTAATTATGGCTATTGGAATTGATGTGGATAATATAATTAATACACAAAAAAGAAACAATTTTGTTCTAAAATCAACCTTCATCTTAGTACCCCTTAAATACTCAATTTACACAAAAAAACAACCTAATAATTACAAATATATTTTATATTTTACCACTCAAGTCACAATTTTTCAACGATTCTCGTCATTTACACTATATTTTCCAATATATCCCCAAAAAAATTCCAACAAATATATTACTAATATCTGTTGGAATTTAAACTCTAGCGTAAATCTTCTATTTTTATATGATCCATATCATCGAAAGTTTGGTTTTCTCCACACATTCCCCATATGAAAGAATAGTTTTGAGTTCCAATACCTGAGTGAATTGACCAGCTTGGTGAAATCACAGCTTGTTCATTCTGCATTACAATATGCCTTGTTTCTTGGCCTTGTCCCATAAAGTGTATTACTGCTTGATCCTCTGGAACTTCAAGATATAGATATACTTCCATACGTCTTTCATGAGTATGACAAGGCATTGTATTCCATCCACTTCCTGGTTCTAATATTGTTAATCCCATTACTAATTGACAGCTTTCACAAACTGCTGGATGAACATATTGGTTTATAGTTCTCTTATTCATGTTAACTTCGTCGCCACATTTAACTTTGTTAGCCTTTTCCAAATCAATTTTTACTGTAGAATATGATTTAAGAGCTGGCGCTGAATTAATGTAGAACTTAGCTGGATTTTTTTCATCAAAAGATATAAATTCTATGTTTTTAGCACCTTGCCCAACATATAATCCATCTCTATATTTTAAATTATATTCTACTCCATCTACTATGATTGTTCCTTCTCCTCCTACATTAATAACTCCAAGTTCTCGTCTTTCAAGAAAATAATCTGTACCTAATTCCTTAGAAGCTCCAAGTTTTAATGTTTCTTTTACTGGTGTAACCCCACCAAAGATAATTCTATCATTGTGGCTATAAACTAAATTCACTTCATCTTCCACAAAAACTTTCTCTACTAAGTAATGTCTTCTTAATGTTTCGGTATCATAATGCTTTGAATCTTCTGGATGATTCGAATATCTAATTTCCATATTCATAATTTCTAACTCTCCTCTTTTCTGTTTTATTGCACACGTGTTCCTTAACAATATAAGTCAATTATATATTTTAATGTAAATAGTTGCAATAGTATGTCTAGATTTCTTATATTCACCTTTCCTTGCAGCATATCTTAATAATTAATTATATAAATTGCTTATATAATTAATGCTTTCATCAATGTCTTCAGCTGTTGAATTTTCAAGTAGTATATCTATATATGGATTTCTTTCTTTTATTAAAGATATTACTAGTTGATAATTTAATAATCCTTTACCAATTGGAACAACTTTAGCTTGATTATCTTCAATAACAAAATCTTTTGCATGAATAATAACTATTCTATCCCCGAAAAGTTCAAAGGATTTTTTGATTATTTCATCTTGATTCTTATAGTTATTTTCATCAAGAAGATTAACTGGATCAAAAATAACCTGTAAGTTGTTTGACTTTATGCTGTCTAATATACGCTTAGTTCTTTCTGGTGTATTGATAACATGCTTTGTAACAGCTTCTATACCAACAATTACTCCAAACTTTTCCGCTTCTTCTACAAGAACTTTAACTGAATTTAATGTTCTTTGAAATGCTTCTTCAGTGTTATTTTCTGGTCCATATACATATTCTCTATTTAAAGCTCCAGTTTCTGTTCCTACAATACTGCATCCAAAATCCCTTGCAAATCTTATATGCTCTTTAAAGTAATCTAATAACTTATTAAGCTCTGCATCATCTGGGTGAGCTAAATTTATATAGCAGCCTAATACGCTTATGCTAACGTTGTTTTTTACAAAAGCATCTCTAAAATTCTTAGCCATTCCAGGAGTGATATGTGCTTTATTCATATCAACTCCCGTCTTAATCTTCTTAATTGCAAGCTGAACACCTTTTAAATTTTTTTCTCCTACTTTCTCGCTTAATTCTTCTAAATTAGAATGAATTACATCATGACATCGAACTCCAATTCTCATAGCTATTCTCCTTTTTATTAATTAGTAAATTCACATTTTTTTGCACACGTGTTCATCATTATATATCATATATTACACCACCTAAAAGAAAAATACAAGTCTAACAACATAACTGTTATTTTTTTCCTTTATTTGATTTTGATTTATGATATAATTATAATATTAACTTACAAGTAAATATCTTAATTTAAGACTATATGTAAAAATGGACCTATTTTATATAAATACTATTTGTATTTAAATTTATGCAACATTAATGTTTTTATTATTAGGCACAATCAAAAAAATAACAAGTCCATCTGCCAAGCCTATTTCCCATCATGGGAAGCTCGACTCGCATACGCTTACTGAGTAAGTGATTCACACAAAATCAAAGATTTTGGTTCTCTGCTTATCAACAGATTGCCCTAATAGGCTCAATATGAGCCCAATCTGTTTCCTTGCCTGATGAAAAATAATCACGGCATTTTGTACTTGTTATTTTCTTTCATATGCCTTAAAAGGGAGAGAATTATATGCTAAAAAATGATTTATCAAATGAAGAAATAAATAACAATTTAAATTATCTAAAATTACTTTCTAAGCAATATCCTACAATTAATGAAGCATCAACTGAAATTATAAACCTACAAGCAATTTTAAATTTACCTAAAGGTACAGAACATTTCCTTACTGATATTCATGGAGAATACGAACCATTTATACATGTTTTAAAAAATGCTTCTGGAGTTATCAAAAGAAAAATAGAAGATGTATTTTCTAATAGGTTAAGGCAAAGTGAAAAAAAGAGCCTAGCAACTCTCATCTACTACCCTGAACAAAAGCTTGAGTTGATTCTAAAACAAGAAGAAAATATAGATGACTGGTATAAGGTAACTCTGCACAGATTAATTGAGCTATCTAGATTTGTTTCTTCAAAATATACACGTTCTAAAGTAAGAAAAGCACTACCAAAAGATTTTGCTTACATTATAGAAGAACTACTTCACGAACAACCTAAAGAAATAGATAAAACCGAGTACTATGAACAAATTATTACAACCATTATCGATATTGATCGATCAAAGGAATTTATAGTAGCTATATCAAAGTTAATACAGAGATTAGTTATAGATAGGCTCCATATTCTTGGCGATATATTTGATAGAGGTCCAGGTGCAGATATAATAATGGATACTTTAGTAAATTATCATTCCGTGGACATTCAATGGGGCAACCATGATATTTTATGGATGGGTGCTGCCTGTGGCTCAGATGTTTGCGTTGCAAATGTTATTAAAAATTCTTTAAAATATGCTAACTTGGATACCTTAGAAAATGGCTATGGAATAAATTTGCTGCCTCTAGCTACGTTTTCTATGGACTTTTATAAAGATGACCCTTGTAATATCTTTTTGCCAAAGATTGATTATGATAAAAAATATAGCGTTAATGAAATTCAATTAATAGCTCAAATGCATAAGGCTATAGCAATAATACTATTTAAACTTGAAGGCCAGGTAATTTTAAGGCACCCTGAATATAATATGGATCACCGTCTTTTACTTAATAAAATTAATTATGATGAAGGAACTATTGAATTATATGGAAAAACATATGATTTGAAAGATACAAATTTTCCAACTATAGATCCTAAAATTCCATATAAACTTACACTTGAAGAAAAAGAATTAATTGAAAAATTAAAATCTTCATTTATTAACAGTGAAAAATATAATAAACATGTTCGGTTTTTATATTCAAATGGAAGCTTATATTTAAAATTTAATTCGAATCTTTTATATCACGGATGTATACCATTAAATGAAGATGGAAGTTTTAAAAGCGTAAAAATAGGTAAAGAAGAGTATAAAGGTAAAGAACTTCTAGATAAATTGGATATGCTTGCAAGAGAATCCTATTTTTCTAAAGAAAATATAGATTATAATGATGACAAAGTAGATATAATGTGGTACTTATGGTGCGGAGCCTCTTCACCATTATTTGGTAAAGATAGAATGACTGTCTTCGAGCAATATTTTGTTGAAGAAAAAGAAACCCATTATGAAAAAAAAGATCCATACTTTAACTTCAGAGACAATGAAAATATATGTAACAATATGCTAAAAGAGTTTGGGCTTACTTCTTCTGAATCTCATATAATAAATGGTCATGTCCCTGTAGAAGAAAAAAATGGAGAAAGTCCTATAAAAGCAAGCGGAAGATTATTAGTTATCGATGGTGGTTTTTCTAGAGCATATCAGCCTAAAACTGGCCTCGCAGGATATACATTAGTATATAATTCTTTTGGACTTCAACTAATATCTCACCAACCCTTTGAATCTACAGAAAAGGCCATAAAAGAAGAAACCGATATTCTATCTTCTTACCTTGTACTTGAGCAAGTTGTAGATAGAAAGACAGTTGGAGATACCGATATAGGCCTTGGCTTAAATCAGCAAATTGATGAATTAAAAATGCTGCTTACTGCATATAGAAAAGGCCTAATAAAACAGCAAAGCAGAAGGTAATTTAAGGCATATTCAAAAAATAATGAGTCAGCATACTAGTCTATTTTCCATCATACTATCTTATCTGCCGGGAAATAGACATCTCCTCATAGACTTAATTTTCTTTCATATGCCTAAACTCGAAATTAGAGAAGGAACTAATATGTTTAAAAAATTAGATATAATTATAATAGCTTTTTTAATTGTTCTATCTTTTATTCCTGAACTTATTTTTGGAGTAATGTTAGATAAAAATTATAACGGAACTTATGCAGAAATAACCATTAACGGTAAACTTTCCAAAAAAATACTTCTATCTGAGCATAGAGGTGACGAAAAAATAGATATAAAAACAGCTTATGGTTATAATACACTTGAAATTAAAGACCACTCAATAAAGGTAATTGATGCAGATTGCAAGGATAAAATTTGTGAAAAATCTGGTTTTATCTCTGAACCTGGTCAAATTATCGTTTGCCTTCCCCATAAATTGATGATTGAAATTAAAAGTACTGACATTATGAAAAGCAGTTAGAGGTGTTAAAATGAGTAAAACCTTTCGAATAGTCTTTATAGGTCTTTTAGTATCCCAAGCATTAGTTCTTTATGCTGTTGAAAGCATGATTCCAGTACCATTTATTGCACCTGGAGCAAAGCTTGGATTAACAAATTTAATTACTGTCATAGCATTATACACCTTGAATAATAAAAAGGATGTTTTTTTAATTATAATACTTAGGCTTTTATTATCTACTATGTTTAGTGGTAATCTATCCACCTTTATGTATAGTGCTGCCGGAGCTATACTGAGCTATTTTATAATGATATTTATTAAAACAATTTTTAGAGATAAGGTGAGCATAATAGGTGTAAGCGCTTCTGGAGCTTTTTTTCATAACGTTGGTCAGTTAATCGTAGGTTCTATTATAGTTCAAAATATAGCTGTTATGCTCTACCTACCACTATTGTCTGCAGCAGGTTTAGGTACAGGCATCTTTATAGGAATAACTTCAAATTTTATTGTAAAACACTTATCTAAATTGCCGTATTTTAGTAACTTCAAACTAGGATCATGATTAAACACAACTCAAAATGACTAGTTACATGTTATTGTAACTAGTCATTTTATTTAGGCATCTTTTATTTTATCTAAATTGAGTACTGTGAATTTATCTCTAATTTGCAAATTTAAAATCTTTGTTTAAGTCTGTAATTCTATCCTTAAAACCCTGTGATGTATAAATTTTATAATCTGATGTAGTAATTTCACCTGATACTTGTGGTAATGAATTTATTAATTTTATACCCTTTTCTGGACCTAAAGCAAATACTGCTGTTGTTAATATATCAGCTAACATCCCATTATCTGCTACTTCACCATTTATTATTATAGTATCGCTTATAACTCCATTATCCACCGGATATCCAGTTTTAGTATCCATAATGTGATGATATCTTTTGTTGTCTTTTATAAAATATCTTTCATAATCGCCAGATGTAGATAATGATTCATCTGATATTTTAACTACTCCTAAATATTCATTTGAATCTTCGCTTCTAGGATGCTTAATTCCTACAGTCCAGTTTTTATTATCTTTATTTTTTCCAAGTCCATATATAGAACTTGTCCCCAAATTAATTAATCCATTTTCAATATTATATTTTTTATAAATTTTTAGTACTTCATCAGCAGCAAAACCTTTAGCAACTCCTCCTAAATCTATTGCCATACCTTCGTCTTTAAGCATAATACTACCTTCATCTTCATTTATGCTGATTTTATCGTATCCAATCAAAGGAAGTTTAGCTTTGATTTCTTCATCGGACGGTAACCTTTCATTATCTGTACCTATTCCCCACAAATTTATTATTGGACCTGTAGTTATATCAAAAGCTCCATCACTTAATTTAGAATATTGTACAGATGTCTTTACCATTTTCAGAATTTCAGGATGGACTTTTACATAAGCTTTTCCTGAAGAACTATTTATTTTATAAACATCACTTGTATCTATAGTAGTACTAGCCATTTTATCAATTTCATCTAATCTCTTAAAACTTTCTTCAACCGCTTCCTTAGAATTTGGACCATATGCACTTAATGTAACTGCAGTATCCATAACTATATTGCTTTTTTCATAATATTTACTCTTGCTGCTTCCACAAGAAATACAGCTTGTAACAATAAAAATACAAGTAATTAATACATATATAAATTTCTTCATCTGCGTACTCCTATCTCATATATCGATATCTAATCTTAACTCATAACTGTACTTCAATTTTAAGATGTTAACCCCTAATATTCAATGCTATTTTTTAATCACATGAGATTATACTAGCAATAAGTAATGCACAAACTCAAAATACACGTTAAATGTCTACATATAGGCAATTCGTGAATTAGATTTGCTAGTATTATAATATTTAAACATTTGCTAGACTTTGAACTCACATCTATACCAGAAATCAAATGCATTTGTGTGGAGCAGACATTTGAAAATCTTGATGCTAAAAGCACTTAGAGGTAGGTTGTTTCACTTTTGCTTGTCCGACCGAATGGTTGGAGCAAGCTAAAGTGAGTACAACCTACCCATTAGTGCTTTCAGCGAGATTTTCATAGTCCTGCGTAACACAAATGTATTTGATTTCGGTAGATTGTCTCTTAAATCTGGAACACATGTTGTATATCTATAATGTGCTTGCCTTTTCGTAGACTTTTAATTCACTAGCAATTTGTATTGCCCCTGTTGGACATTTTGCCGTACATGTTGCTTCTTTGCAGTTTTCTACACATACTTGTGTATTTACTACTGCGAGGTTATTTTTAACTTCAATTGCCCCATAGCTGCAATTTTTTGCACAAATACCACATCCTAAGCAGGATACACTGCAAAGTTTTCTTGAAATGGCTCCTTTATCTTTAGAATTGCAGCTCACTTCTGCAACTGCATTCATTGATATTAATTCTATGACATTCTTAGGACATGATGCTTCACATTTTCCGCATCCAGTACATCTCTTAACATCAACTACCGGTAAGCCATTCTTTCCCATTGTCATAGCACCAAAAGGACAGCTACTAACACAAGTTCCAAAACCAATACATCCATTCTTACATCCTTTCGGACCACCTTGAAGTAGACTTGCAGCTTTACAATCATCTATTCCCTTATAGTTATAACTTAATTTTGCCTTATCAATTGATCCCTTACATCTAACATGAGCTACTTTTGATTCCACCTCTTCAGCCTTTTTCCCTGTAATTTCTGCCACAAGCTTTGCTACAGTATCTTTACCAGGTACACATAAATTCGGAGGAACTTCTTTATCTATAACTACTGCTTCTGCATATGCTGCACAACCTGCATATCCACACGCACCGCATTGACCTTTTGGAAGAATCTCTTCTACTTCATGAATAAGAGGATTTACTTCCATTGAAAATTTTTTATTTGCAACAGCAAGAATAAAACCAAAAACTGCTCCAATTCCCCCCATTACTACTATAACCATTATTGCAGTAAAAATCATTTCTATTCATCTCCTTTATATCATTCCTGAAAATCCAAGGAATGCCAATGATAACATACCAGCTAATACAAAAGCTATACCTGTTCCTTCTAATGGTTTTGGTACGTCTGCATAAACTAATTTTTCTCTTAAGCTTGCCATAAGTATTAGTGCCAGCGCAAAACCCATACCTGATCCTATTGCAAAGACTATACTCTTAACAAAAGAATAATTAGATTCCACACTTAATAATGGAACAGATAATACTATGCAGTTTGTTGCAATTAAAAGAAGATAAATACCCCACATCCCATATAAGGTCGGTGCCTGCTTTTTTATAATGAGCTCCAGCAATTGCACAAAACTTGCTATAAGTATTACAAAAACAATTGTTGTTAAAAATGTTATATGAAATGGCAAAAGCACAAAATTATATACTACCCAAGCGAGCATTGAGCTAAGAGTTATAACTGAAGTAACTGCCATCCCCATTCCTATTGAGGCATTTAAACTTTTAGAAACCCCAAAGAATATACAAAGCCCTAAAAATCTTGTTAAAACAAAGTTATTTACAATTAATGCACCAATAAAAAGCGTAAAATATTCTTTCATTATGCTTCACTTCTTTCTAATTTTTTGCATTCTTTATGTTGATTATGAAGCTTAATTGCCCCTATTATATAACCAATTAATATAAATGCTCCAGGTGGTAAAATCATAATTAAAGCTGGATTATACCAATCACCTAATATTTTCAAGCCTAAAATTGTTCCATTTCCAAAAAGCTCTCTTATTACAGATATGGTAACCATAGCTATTGTAAAACCACATCCCATACCAAAGCCATCTAAAAATGCTGGAATTACTTTATTTTTTGATGCAAATACTTCAGCTCTCGCTAGTATTATTGCAAATACAACCACTAAATCTAAATATATTCCTAGTGCCTTATACAATGTTGGTGAAAGTGCCTGTAACACTAGTTCAACAACTGTTACTATAGTTGCTATTGATGTAATGTAAACTGGTACTCTAACTTTGGGATTTACGAGATTTCTTGTTAATGACACTACCACATTATTAGCTGAAATAACAAATAATACTGATAATCCCATAGTTAGACCATTAATAACTGAAGTCGTAACAGCTAATGCAGGACAAAGACTTAAGCATAATACAAATATTGGATTTTCATCAAATAAACCTTTATAAAAAATTTTCCATAATTCCTTCATATTATTTACCTCCTGTAAGTTCAGTTACTTCATTTACAGCATTTTTGACAGCTAATGTCACAGCCCTAGATGAAATGGTTGCGCCTGTCATTGCTTGAATATCTTCTTTATCAGAAGGATCTTTTACTACTGTTAAATTTGCTTCTTTCTTTCCTTTAAATTGGCTTCTAAATGGTTCTTTTGAAGCATTATCTCCAAGTCCAGGTGTTTCATTACTTGACAATATGTTATAATCAATTACCTTACCATCTGTAGAAATAGCTACAAGCATTTTAATTTCTCCACCATAACCCTTGCTTTCGCTTGGAACTACATAGGCAATTACTTTACCACCTTTTTCAGCTGCAAACCATTGTTCTTTATCAGGTACTGCTTTAAAATTATCTGCATCACTAACTAATTCCTTCATTGATTGCTGTTTTAGCAGCTCATTTTTTTCAGCAGCAATTGGTGCTGTAATATAATATACTACTCCTAATATTAATCCAGAAATCAAGCAGGCTCCTATTAAATTTATTGCAACCTGAAAAATTGAATACTCTTTCTTAACGTGTGCACCTTCCATTTTATTACCCCCTTGCTCCAAATTCTTTTGGCTTTACAAAACGATCTATTAGCGGTGTTACAGCATTCATTAGTAAAATCGAATAACATACACCTTCTGGATATCCACCTAGCAATCTAATTAATGAAGTTATTACCCCTGCTCCTACAGCAAAAATTATCTGACCTTTTATGGTAATAGGTATAGTTACCATGTCAGTTGCCATAAAGAAAGCTCCAAGTATTAATCCACCAGCCATCATATTGAATAATGGATCACCAGTAAACAAACCTGTAGATGCAAAAGCCCAAGTAAGTATACCTACTGTTAATATCATACAAACAGGAACTTGCCAGCTAATATACCCTCTATATATAAGATATAAACCTCCAATTATAAGCAATATGGTTGAAGTTTCTCCAATGCATCCATTCCTTGTACCAAATAACATGGCTTTATACATTGCACTTTGACTACCGAAAGTTTCAATTAGCTTTCCATATCCTTGCTGTTTTAGTATATTTAATGGTGTCGCACTACTAACAACATCTATAGAAGTTGTCATCTTTGTCCATGTAGTCATAGCAACTGGCCAAGACACCATTAAAGCTGCTCTTCCAATATGGGCAGGATTAAAAATGTTAAATCCAAGTCCTCCCATAGAGTGTTTTGCTATTACAATAGCTATAAATGAACCAACTGCTACCATATAAGGGGGCATACTTGGTGATACAGACATAGCTAATAAAAGGCCAGTTAAAAATGCACTCCCATCAAAAGCTGTAATCCTCTTTTTGCGGAACTTTTCAACTAAATATTCAAAAGCAACTGCTGAAATTGCTCCAACAGCTATATTTACAAATGCTGGAACACCAAAATAAAATATAGAGAAAAGAACCGCTGGTACGAGTGCTATATTTACATTCCACATTATCTTCGAAATTGATTCTTCACAGCGTATATGTGGTGATGCTGAAACCGTAAACTGACTTTCCTTAACTTCAATTTCTTTTGAGCTAATTTCTTGAGCTTTATTTTCCTGTGCTTTACTTTGTTTTACTTCACTTCCATGAGTATCAATTTCATGTGCATTAATTTCAGAACTCATTTTATCCCTTCTCTCTATTTATTTACTGGTTGTGCTAGATTTTGTGCTTTTAAATATTTTACATACTGTACAATATTTCGTTTTGCAGGGCACGTATACGCACAACTTCCACATTCTATACAATTAAATAAACTACATTCTTCTTTAGCTTCTTTAAATCTATTACGTTCCCCGAGTATACTTAACATACTTGGTATTAGTCCCATAGGACATGCTTTAACACATCTACCACACCTAATACAAGGTGATTCTTCTCCAGAATTCACTGCTTCTGAACTTAAAGCCAATATACCAGATACTCCTTTAATTACAGGCACGTCCAATGAAAATTGAGCCATTCCCATCATAGGCCCTCCCATAATTATTTTTTCAGGAGTCTTACTAAACCCATTACAATAATCTATTACATCTTTAAAACTTGTACCTATTCTTAATAGCAAATTTTTAGGTTCACTAATAGCATCGCCAGAAATTGTGGCAACCCTTTGTATTAATGGAATACCATTTACTACAGCATCACAAATAGCAACTGTGGTACCAACATTTTGCACAACTGCGCCAACATCCATAGGTAGTCCCCCAGATGGAACTTCACGACCGGTAAGCACTTTTATTAGCATTTTTTCAGCCCCTTGTGGATATTTTGTAGGTAACGCTACTACGTCTACAGCTGTGTCCTTAAAAGCTTCCTTCATAACCTTTACAGCATCCGGCTTATTATCTTCTATTCCTATAACTCCTTTACTAACTCCAAGTACTTTCATTATAATTCTCACACCAGTAACTATACGCTCTGGATATTCAATCATCATTCTATAATCAGCTGTTAAATATGGTTCACATTCAGCTGCATTTAAAATAAAAACATCAATTTTCTTATCTTTACTTGGTGAAAGCTTAACATGTGTAGGGAAAGTAGCACCTCCTAAACCCACTACTCCTGCTTCTTTAATGATATTTTTAATTTCATCGACATCTAGTTTGTCCCATTCACGTTGCAATGGAATTCCTTCTATCCATTCATCTAAATTATCATTTTTTATAACAACTGATAAACATTTTTCCTTTGACGCATGGGGCATTTCTGAAATCTCAGTAACCTTACCAGATATTGATGCATGTATAGGACTATGCATAAAAGCATCACTTTTGCCTATAACTTGTCCTTTCTTAACCATGTCACCAACCTTTACTGTAGGTGTACAAGGAGCTCCAATATGTTGACTCATAGGAATAATTACCTTATTAGGTAATGGCGGAACCTCAATGGATTTATCAGAAGTGTATTTTTTACTATCTTTGGGATGAATCCCTCCAAGAAAACTCTTTAACATTTACAATCGCCTCACAAACCTCTATAAAATTAATTATTTCATTACAAAATACGAACAATTACCGGCAGGGATTTTGTATTTGCTTTAGCCACCTTATCAACCTGTCTTATAATAATAATTGATAATGCAAGTGCAATTATTCCACCTGCTATTTGGAACATAGGGATATTTAATCCAAGGCTTTTCCCTATAAATTCACCTAACATTACACCAATAAATAAAGCAATTAGCGGTAAAACAAAAACAATAAAGGTAGCACCTAAAAAATTTGTCTCCTTTACTTCAAAAATTACCCTTTGTCCAGGTTTTGCTCCTATTTTATTATTTGCACGTATGATTATACTTTCATTCCCTGGGCAAGCCCCGCAATTTTTACAATCACTATGTCTTCCAACTTTAATTTTTGCCACATCATTATTCACCTCAATTACTAATCCTTGTTCTGTCTTCATTATTATCAAACTCCTCAAAATTGATTTAACTTGTAAAAGAAAATAATCAAAATTATCTTTTTAATCCAACAGCCTCAAGTCTTACTATAATTAGATATCTACCCACTCAAAATATGCAGCATAACTAATCACCTCATAAATTATTAAAAAATCACTTCATATTCATTTTATTACATTTAAAGTAATTATTTGGTATTATTATAAACCTTAATTTTATGATTTAAAAGGATATTCTTTTTTGCTTATTAAATAAATTTTGACAATATATACTATTAAGTTTTCCAATGATATAATATTATGGTAGATGTCGGGCACAATCAAAAAAATAACAGACCAGTATGCTAGTCTATTATTTTCTTCTTTCATGTGCCTTATTATAAATAATTATTCAAATACTTGGGGGACTTTATAAATGAATTTAGAATTTTCTAGTAACTTAAATTATTTTCAAACAGGAATTTTCAATGTGTTAGATGAAAAAAAAGCTGAATTGATAAAAAGCGGCAAAAAGGTATTTAATTTATCTGTTGGAACACCAGATTTTAAACCTGATGCTCATGTTATTAAGGCTTTGACCAAGGCAGCTGAAAATCCCGATAATTGGAAATATTCTTTAGGTGATTTACCAGAATTATTAGAAGCTATTTGTGGATATTATCTGAAAAGATTTAATGTTCAAATTTCAAGAGAGGAAGTTATGTCTATTTATGGGTCTCAAGAAGGCTTAGCTCATATTGGACTTTCTTTATGCAATAAAGGTGATGTTGTTCTTGTTCCAAACCCTGGATACCCAATTTTTGAAATCGGACCTTATCTTTCAGGGGCAGACCTAGAATATTATTCTCTTTTACCAGAAAATAATTATCTTCCAAATTTAAAATCTATTCCTGAGGATATATTACATAAGACTAAATTTATGGTTGTATCATATCCATTGAACCCAGTTTGTGCATGTGCATCACCTGAATTTTATGATGAATTAATATCCTTTGCAAAAAAATATAACATTATCATAATACATGATAATGCTTACTCTGACATTGTTTATGATGGAAAAATTGGCAGCTCATTTTTAGCTCATAAAGGTGCTAAAGATGTTGGAGTTGAATTTTATTCTTTATCTAAATCCTTTAATATAACAGGAGCTAGAGTTTCTTTTGTTATTGGAAATCTTGAGATTATAAAGCATTTTAAAATGCTACGTTCTCAAATAGATTATGGTATATTCTTACCTATCCAATATGCTGCTATTGCAGCCTTAACCGGACCACAAGATAGTGTAAAAAAACACTGCAAAGAATATGAAGAAAGAAGAAATGCTCTATGCAGAGGTCTTACAAGCATTGGTTGGAATGTACCAGATAGTAAAGGTACAATGTTTGTTTGGGCCAATATTCCACTTAAATATACCAATTCTTATGAATTCTGTATGGATCTCATGGAAAAGACGGGTGTAATATGCACTCCAGGAAGTGCTTTTGGAACTCTTGGTGAAGGCTATGTAAGATTCGCCTTAGTATTGCCAGTTTCAGTTATTGAGGAAGCTGTAACTAGAATTAAAGAAAGTGGGATATTATCTTAAATTTATAGGATATGCACTTCGAAAAAGTTTTTAAATCAGAAGAAATCAATTTGACTAAAAGAGCCTTTAACGTGCTAAAAAGTCAACATAAAATTAAAAAATAAAAAAACTACTCAATTATTTTATACAATAACTGAGTAGTTCCTTATATAATCCTCTCTTCTCAATCCAATAAATACAACAATGCAAAATTTTACATATATTTCTTAATAATCCCTTAAACTTTCTCTACATAGCAAAATAGATAGATACAAGCCTATAATTTTCTCCCTCTATTAACTTAACTAAAACATATAATATTAACAAATACATAGTTGCTAAATATGTTTTAATTAATTTCAATTTACAACCCTTAATTTTATTCCCTTAAAACTCTCCCTATTTAATATGAATCATTAAATACCACAATTGAATTTACCCTATCACGTTACTTACGCATCCAAATCACTTCAAAATTTTAATTCTTTTATCTCAAAAGCTAAAATAAATTTTGAAGCTTGTGTTTATAATTGTTTTTTTTAACCCCTTAATCAAAACAATTGTCCCTATTACTTTATTGTTCGAACAAACCCAATATTCTATATTTACCTCCCTTCCAGTCCTGCCCGCAGACGTTTCATTTTTTTGATACTCATTGTATCTAACTCTTCTCTCATTTTAAATATCACCATATACATATATATCCAAACATTTGCTATAAAAAAGGTGCCCATTCATTAAAAATAGGCACCAAAAATAAGCATTAATATAAAATACTTCTTACTACATTTTGGCAACCTGGCAATCATTGAAAAAATATTTTCTTTAGACCCATAGCTTTGCGACCTTACCTTTAGATAAGTGTGCTATTATCGATGTATATGATACATATTATATTACACCTAATTTTCTATAATTTCAACAATAATTTTTATAATAGCTATCATTCCTTTTCATAAATTATTGGTTATTATTTTTAATTTTTGTTAACTCCTTATTAAAAAATAATGCTATTAAACATATTAGGCACATGCAAAAAAATAACAAGTCCATCTGTCAAGCCTATTTTCCATCATGCTACGTCACCAGATTGTCCTAATAAGCCCGCTATGAGACCAATCTACCTCCTTGCCTGATGAAAAATAATCATAACATTTTGGACTTGTTATTTTCTTTCATGTGCCTTATATAGAAATTAAGTCTTTGACATCAGAATCAACATATAATGTGTAGCTTTCATTAATATTATTATATTTTATTTTAGCCGTTTTTTGTTCCATATCATAGTACCATCCATCTTCACTTGCTTCCCATTCTTTTTTATCGAGGAACATAGAAAGTTTTCTCTCCTTTAATCTTACTTGAATTGGCGCTATATCCTTACAAATTAAATTCACAACCATTTCCTTAACCTTACTTGTATAATTACCTTCTTTATCAAAAGTGATTTTAACTCCACTTTCTTTATTTATACTTATGATTGTTTTTAAATAATCTCCATTCTTATAGTTATTTGTAACACCATCATCTTCATACAATGTAAAATTTGATTCTTGCGATGATTCTATTAGAATGCTAAGCTTTTCCATTGAATCTTTATGAATGTTCATTAAATTTCCACTTATAGGAACAATGGCACCACTTCTAAAGAACATAGGAATTGAATCTAGTGAAACTTTAAATTCAATTGTTTGTCCTCCTTCATATACCTGTTTTGTATTCCATTCAAACCAAGTAGCTCCTTCTGGTAAATATACTTTTCTTGTTTTTGCACCTTTTTCAAGAACGTTGGCAACCAAAATAGAACTTCCAAGCATAAAATCAAAACTTTCCTCAAGTAATTTTTTATCATCCGAGAATTCATATATTAAAGGTCTCATAATTGGTGATCCCTCTGTAGATGCCTCAGATAACAATGAATATAAGTATGGAACTAATTTGTATCTTAATTGTATAGCATCTCTTATATACTTTGTATAAGATGGATACATCCACGGCTCTGTAACAGTGTTATCATTATTACAAGAATGAATTGAGAATCTTGGTTGGAATATTCCGTTTTGAACCCATCTTACAAATAATTCTGGTTCAGGAGCAGGCCCGAAAAATCCTCCTATATCACATCCTTGATTTGCAACTCCCGAAAGTCCCAATCCAAGTATTACAGGAATATTAAACTTTAAACTCTTCCAGCTTGTATTATTATCTCCAGCCCATGTTTGAGCATAACGTTGAATTCCAGCAAATCCAGCTCTATTTACTATATATGGTCTTACACTTGGATAAACTTCTGCTACTGTTTCTTTTGCCATAAGCGCCATCAAATTTGGCATTATTGGTCTTAAACCACTTATTTCTTTCTTTATACCTTCGAAATTACAAATAGCTTCTGTATTATTTATTTCATACTCATTGTTATCATTCCATATAGATGTAATCCCTAGTGAAACTAGCGATTCATTTAAATGCTTTTTCCAAAGTTCCCTTCCCTTAGGATTGGTGAAATCTACAAAAGAAGCTTGTCCTCCCCAATATCTGTCTGTTTGAGATTTTTCTTCGTTTTCATCTTTTATATAAGCACCAGCTTCATCAAATTCGTTATACAACGGATTGGAAATTAACATACCGGGCTTTATATTAGGTGCTAAGGATGCCCCTTTTTCCTTCACTTGACTTACAAAGTCTGCAGGGTTTTTGAATCTATCATAATTCCAATTGAATACATATCTCTTGCCATCTTCTCCTGTAGTATATCCTGATGACATAAAGAAACCATCACAAGGAATTCCTTCTTCCTTGCATCTATCTAAAAATCGTAAAATAGCTTTATCTGAATCTTTATCTAATTCTGTATAATACATAGTTGATCCCATATATCCTAAGGAATACTTTGTAGACATTGCAGTCTTTCCTGTTAAATCAGTATAATTCCGTACTACATCTTTTATTTTAGGTCCATATATGAAAAACACATCTAATTCTCCACCATCAGCGCAGAAATAACTATATTTATTCCAGTACCCGCTTCTTTCACATCCCATATCAAAAGTAGAATCATACGAGTTGTTATAGAATATTCCACTAGCTATATTGTTTTTATTATTAAATTTTATATAAAAAGGTATATGCTTATATAGTGGATCTGTATATTCTGAATCATATCCTATTGTATCTACATTATGCATTCTCATTCTTCTCTTTTTCTTATTTAAGTATCCAGCTTTTTCCCCAAATCCATAGAAATAATCTTCGTCATCCATACATGAATAATGATAAAGTCTTCCTAAGCTATCTTTTACGTATGATTTCTCTTTTAAATCTGAATGTAATATATTACCTTGCTTATCTGTAATCTCTATACCAAAAGGTTCTTTATAAATATTTATATTTAAACTTTTTGTAGCTAATACAATATAATCACCTAAATCTTCATAGTTGCTGTTTATTGCCTCTACTTGCTTTCTTTCATCTTTTAATAACTCGTCCATTTTATCTTTCCAAGCTGTCATAACTAAAGCATATGATGCTTCTTCTGGAAACTCCTCATCAAAAGTACAGCGAATTCTTACTATATCATCATTTAAAAGTATAATTCTATATTTAGCTGCATTGGTAGTGATTTCTAAATAATTATCTAAATTCTTTAAACATATAATTTTATTACTTACCATCATAATATTGTTCTCCTGTCATATTTATTTGCTCAATAGTACAATTGATAAAATCTATAATTCCACCCTCAACTTCATTCATGATATCTGGGTAGTATTGTATTTCGTGACGATATCCTGGATAAATTTTTGTTTTTACCATATGTCCTGTTTCTGCAAGCCAATTCGATACAGCATAAACACCTTCTCCATACTGACCAACTGGATCTTTATCCCCTGCAATGTTGTAAACTGGAATTGATGTCGGTACCTTCTCTGCCCACTTAGTTCCAACAATGTCATTCATCAAATTCACAAAATAGTACAATGAACGTATATTAGGCGGCATTAGAAAATCACTATATATATCTCTTGCATGGTCTGCATTCACATCAGGATTACCACATGCCCAGTTATTTGCAGTAACAGGATTTTCTTCATAGCGTTCTGACTTCCACATCCAGCTCATAAGCTTTTCTAAACAAGCAGGGTCAATTTCTTCCCCTTTGCCTTCATCTATCAAATTTTTAAAAACAGGCATAATTGAATTTGCTGTTGGAAATACTCCTGAAGTCCCGCATATAATCAAACCATCAATTCCTTCTCCATAAACAGTAGAATAAGATCTAGCAATCATTGATCCCATACTATGTCCAAACATGAAATAAGGTAACTCTGGATACTCTTCTTGGACGATTTTACGAAGAGTATGTTCATCTTCTACCATTGTAATATATCCTTTTTCTCCCCAATCTGTCCAATTATTTGAAACATAGGCTGTTTTTCCGTGTCCAACATGATCATCTGCTGCAACTATAAAACCTGCTTCATTCAATTTTAATATCATGTGCATATATCTGCGCGAATGTTCATGATAACCATGCACAAGCTGAATAATTCCTCTTGGTTTTCTAATTGGAGTATAAATCCAGGCTTGTATTACATCCCTTTTATTAAATGATTCAAAACTCTTTTCTTGAAATGCCATAATAAATCTCCTTTGCTTATATAAATTCTAAAACTATTTTTATCAGGTCTTATTCGTCACCCATACCAATTAAATCAAATCTTTCACAAGAAACTACAATGTCAAACTCTTTCTTAGCTGGTTTCTTACATTTTACTAAAACTGTTCTATCTGATAACTCATAGTACCATCCTTGTTCTGCTTTTTCCCAAGCTGTCCTATTAAGGAAACGTGGTATTTGTTCATTATCTACAGAAACCCAATATGCACCTTTCTCTTTACTTACTAATTTAATTGTAAGATCAGATATTCCACTTTCATAACTTCCTGTTGTTTTGAAAGAAATTTTCTTACGTGCTCCGTCACTTACATTAATTTCTGTGTTTTCATACACACCTTTTTCAAAATCATTACTTACACCATCATCATTATAGAAATTGAAACTTCTTTCTGCTTCTGCTCCAATTAAAATGTCTAATGTCTTCATTTTATCAGTGGTAATATGTTTTACTTCTTCATTTGTAATGAAAATTCCATCACCTCTTAGGAACATAGGAATACTGTTAAGGGTAACCGGAATTTCTATTACTTGTCCACCTTTATATGCAGCCATATTTTTATTCATATCATACCAAGTGCAACCTTCTGGTAAGTAAAGTTTTCTTGATTCAGCTCCCTTTTCCAATACATTTGCAACTAGAACTGATGACCCAAACATAAATGTCATATATTGATCATCATAACAATTAACATCATCCTGGAATTCCATGAATAGTGGACGCATTATTGATTTACCAGTAGTATGTGCTTCATACATTAAAGAATATAAATATGGCAACATTCTATAACGCTGACTATATGCATTACGTACAAATTCATTATTTTCTTCATACATCCATGGCTGGGTAACAGTGTTATCACTATTAGCTGAATTAATACAGAATCTTGGCTGGAATATACCATTTTGTATCCATCTTAGTAATAGCTCTCCTTCTGGAGCACCTCCAGCAAAACCGCCAATATCACATCCGGAATTTGCTACTCCAGATAACCCCATTCCAACAATAGTTGCTATATTGAATTTTAATGTACGCCAATCTGTCAAGTTATCTCCTGACCATGTTTGTGCATATCTTTGAATTCCTGCAAATCCAGCACGGTTTATAATATATGGACGACGATTTGGATAAAGTTCAGAGACAGCCTTTCTACCAACATAAGCCATTAAATTAGAGTGCATAATTTTTAATTCAGCCATAGTACCTGATTTTCCATCAAAATCACATATAGCATTACGATCCTCTATACCATCATACTCACAATTGTCATTCCAAACAGTTATAGTTCCTTTACTTAAAATGTTTTCCTTAAGTAACTTCTTCCATATCTCTCTGCCAGAAGGCTTAGTAAAATCTACAAATCTTCCAACACCGCCCCACCAACGGCCTTTATAATCTCCTTCTCCATCTGGATTCTTAATAAAGGCATCATTCTCTTCAAAGTCTTTTTTATATGGATGCTTAGCTAAAATGCCTGGTTTTAAATTTGGTATAACATTAAGCCCCATTTCATTCATTTTTTCCATAAATTCGTCTGGATTCGGAAATCTCTTTTTGTTCCAATTGAAAATATATCTTAAATTATCATCTTCCCCAGAAGAATAACCTGATGCTAATTTAAAGTTGTCTATATACATCTTTTCATCAAAATGTTTTTTGATGACTTCATATATTTCCTTATCACAATCCTTTTCAAGTTCAGCATAATACATAGTAGACGCTGTATACCCTAAGCTTTGTTTAGGAGGCATTGCCTGCTTTCCTGTAAGCTTTGTATAATTGTCTAAAACTTGTTCAACTTTCGGTCCATTGATAAAGAATAAATCAATGTCTCCTCCATCTGCCTGATAATAACTATAGCGAGGCCAATATCCACTAATTTCATTCCCCATATCAAATACTGAATCATAAGAATTATGATAAAACAACCCTAAAGCATGATGGTTATTATTATTTAACTTTATATAAAATGGTATATGTTTATATAACGGATCACCAAATTCAGGATCATGTCCAATTGCATCCTTAGGTGACATACGCATTCTTCTACCCATTTTATCTAGCTTTCCTGTTTTTTCACCAAATCCATAGAAATGATCATTTTGCAAGTCAACTTCATTATAATGAGAAATTCTTCCTAGTTGATCACATTCAAAAGCTCTATCAGCAATATCACTGTATAACTTCTCCCCATTTAATTTATATATTGAAAAATGTAACGGTGATTTAGCTAATACAAGTTTTAATGTTTTTGTATAGAATATAATTTCTTTATCATTTTCTTCAAATGGAATATCTAATGCCTCTATTCTTTTACGTTCTTCTGAAAGCAAGGAATCTAAACAATCTTCCCAGGCAGTAGTAATTAATGTATAAGATGCTTCTTCAAACTTTCTATCAAAAGAGGCTCTAACACGTATAATATCATCTGACATGAAAATTATCTTTATATCTGCTGCATCACCTTTTACTAAATAACCATTCTTAGTTTTTTCCATAGATAAAAACTGTTTTACTAACATATGAGTTCCTCCTATAATTTTTTCTATTTATAGACTAGTAAGTCATTATTTTAAATTCATCATTTGCAAAATTGTTATACAGGTTGCCAAATAATTAGTTTTTAAATAATAATCAAAATTGGTTATTCAACAACCTATACAGTTATAATATTATGAAAATTATAAAATAACTTTTAGTGAAAAAGCTTCTTTATTTAATTCATGCTCTTAGTTAAATTATCTTGAACCAAATCATATTTCCAAACATACTCATATTTATAACCGGTAAGCTCTTCAACAACTTCTTTTGTTTTTGGATCAACATTATTTTTAGAACCACCATTTTTTAAACGCTCAACTTCATTTATTAATATCTGATGAGTTTGCTTATCAAGTTTGAATGTAAAAGCAAGAATTAGAGACAATACAAGCAGCCCCACACATCCAATAAGTAAAACATATCCAATAACCTGTACTGTTTGAGGGGATTGAACATCTTGCCCCTTAACAAATCCACCCACTTGTAACACAACACCAATAATAAATGTAGCAAGTGCTGTAGTACTCTTTCTAGTAAAAGTCATAACTGCAGCAAAAAGTCCCTCTCTTCTTTTCTTAGAAACAATTTCATCAACATCAGGAATAAATGGGAATATAGTCCAAGGAGTTAAAACTGCAAAAGATCTAAATGCAAAATAAACTACAGATATTACAATTAAAATAGCAGTCTTAGCTGCAGGATCAGCTAAATAAACACCATAATAAGCTAATACGCTTAAAATCATAATTGTATAAGTAAGCTTATATAATTTAGCAGGCCCAAGCTTTAAAAATAAAATTCCACCTACAATTGTTCCTGGTATACCAATAATACTAAACGAAAGCAAATATGCTCCAAAGGATGATGAAACTTTTAAATTGTAAACACAGAAAAATAAGAATACAGCGCTAAATATATCACCGGCAGTAAATGATAACAAATAAAGTCCTAAGTGTTTTCTAAAGCTTTTAATCTTAAATGTAGATACATATTCACCAAGCACTTTTAAGTAATCATTAAAACTTTTATGCTCTTTAGACTGAGATAAAGCTAATAATTCTTGTTCCATAGCTGGTGTCATTTCTCTTTCCCAAGTCACCTTATATGTTATAAGTATACAAATCGCATATAATATTGCAAAAAATAATCCATTATAAAAATATGCATAAGGATTCTTTTGACCAAAGTGTCCAATTAATTGTGCAGGAATAAAAGTCCCTAAGAACTGACCTGAAGAAGATATAACTAATCTACAAGTAGAAATTTTTGTTCTATCAGAGTAATTAGTTGTCATTTCAGTCGGCAATGTTTCCCACGGAATTAATACCATAGCTGCAACAATTTCGAATAATAAGTAGCAGCTTAAATAAAACCAGTAATTCATTCCAATTGTCCATATTAGCACATAAATTGCCATTAATGGTGCTCCGATTAGTAAGAAGAAACGACGTCTTCCAAACATCTTTCCAATCTTAGTTTTATATAAATTATCTGATATACTACCTATAAAAAGACTAGCAATTGCATCTACAAAACGAGCAACTGCAACAATAGAAGCCCCTTGGATAGGTGTAAGTCCACAATAAGTTGTATAGAAAAACAACAAGAAAGTTCCAATTATTGTAAAGGCCCCACCACCCATTACATCAACTAATCCATATCCAATACATGTAGGTAAGGTAATTTTTTTATCTTTTCTAGACATATAATCTACCTCTTTCTTTAATTAATATTTTTAATAATTAATCTTCTATCTAAATATTGAAATATTCCTTTGCATTGTTGTAGCATATACCTTCAACAATTCTCTTTAGTAATTTCATATTTGCTGGTACTTCACCGTTTTCTACCCATTCTCCAATTAAATTGCAGGCAATTCTTCTAAAATATTCATGTCTTGTATATGATAAGAAACTTCTAGAATCAGTTAACATTCCAATAAAACGTACGAATGTGCCAAGGTTAGCTAGTGCTTTCATCTGCTCAACCATTCCATCTTTGTTATCATTAAACCACCAAGCTGCCCCGAATTGTATTTTCCCTGGAATTCCATCCCCTTGAAAATTTCCGATCATAGTTCCAAGTACATAGTTGTCTTTTGGATTTAACGTATATAAAACTGTTTTTGGAAGTGAATCTTCTCGATCTACAGAATCTAAAAGTCTTGAAAGCGGATAAGCTATACTTTCATCATTAATTGAATCAAATCCTGTATTAGCCCCTAATTTTTCAAGCATTCTGGTATTATTATTTCTAAGAGCTGCAATATGAAGCTGCATAGCCCATCCAAGTTCATGGTAAAGCTTGAATATATGTCTTAATGTATAAGTTTTATATTTCTTTTCTTCATCAAGACTTACTGCTTCTCCAAGTAAAGCTTTGACAAATATAGCCGCTGCTTCTTCCTTTGATACATCTGCATAAACTACTACACCATCTATACCATGGTCTGCTACCCTGCATCCAACTGAATGGAAAAATCTCACTCTTGAATCCATTGCATTTAGAAATTCATCATAATTATTGATAGATATTTCAGATATTTCTTCTAACTTTTTTACCCATGAAACAAAACCATCTAAATTTATTTCTATTCCTTTATCTGGTCTAAAAGTCGGTAAAACATTTACATTGAAACTCGAATCTTCCTTAAGCTTTATATGATATTCTAATGTATCAGTAGGATCATCTGTTGTACATATTGTTTCAACATTAGATTTTAAAATCAAATCTCTTGCACTAAATCCATCTCCACTTAACAGTTCATTTGCTTTTTTCCAGATCATTGGAGCAGTATCTTCATCAAGAGGCTCATATATTCCAAAGAATCTTTGAAGCTCTAGGTGAGTCCAATGATAAAGAGGGTTTCCTATAGACATAGGTATAGTTTTTGACCAAGCCAAGAATTTATCAAAATCACTTGCATCTCCTGTAATATATTTTTCATCTATACCATTACATCTCATTGCTCTCCATTTATAATGATCTCCATATAACCATACTTCAGTTATATTGTTAAATCTTTTGTCTTCATATATTTCCTTTGGATCAATATGGCAGTGATAATCAATAATAGGCATGTCCTTTGCATAGTTATGATATAAACTTATAGCTGTTTTATTAGATAATAAAAAATTCTCATCCATAAAATTTTTCAAATTCATCATCCTACTTTCAAATAAATATTCAATAGTTATAAAGCATTGAAAGTATCAGAATTAATAACACATATTGCATATTTAACTCATCATTGTAATATATATCAATTCAACACTTCATTATAACGTTTTCTTTGATCGTTTATATTAACCTTTTGTATATTTTTAATTATAGGTTTCAATATTCTTATTAATTTAATCACATCTTCATTAGTGATGTTGTTAATTGGCGTAATATGTGTTATAATACACTTCACAATATTTTTCTTAAACATTCTTATCATTCTTTGTTTATATTATTTGGCAGAATATGATAAACTAGGAATGATAAAAATGTTTATTTTTTTGCTGTATAATAATGTCATCACAAATCATTTACAGTCTAAGTATTTTTCTAAAGTTGATCTGACAGCACCAACACCTGAAATCATTTCACTAAAATAACCTTCAATTTTTTCTCCTAAACCTATATCATAAAGATTTACTCCAAAGATTTCTTCATTTTTTAGTATTGGCTTTAACGCAGTACCTGCTGATTCTTGGGTATTTAATTTTATATTAGCTACATATTTTCTTAGTTCATTTAATAATGGATCCGGACTTAATTCCATTTCATTGCCATTATCATCTATTCTCATTAAATATCTACACCAGCCTGCTATAACAAGAGGAATGTATTTAAGATCTTTAGCCTTTAAATCTTCACTTTCACTGTAAGCTTTAATTGTTCCTCCGAATCTTATTCCAACTTTTTGAGATGTATCCGAAGCAATTCTTTGTGGTGTATCAGGTATATACGGATTTGGAAGCCTAACTTCAACTACCTCCCTAATGAAATCTTCTGGATTTAATATTCCTGGGTTTACAACAACAGGCATTCCTTCTTCATATCCAATTTTCTCTACTAATTTCTTTAAGCATGGATCCTTCATTTCATCTGCAATTAAATTATATCCAAGCAAGCATCCAAAAACCGCCAGAGAAGTATGTAGTGGATTTAAGCAAGTACATACCTTCATTGTTTCAACTCTTTCTACAGTCTCTCTATTTGTAAAAAATACACCTGCTTCTTCTAGCGGCATGCGTCCATTTGGAAAATTATCTTCTATTACAAGATACTGTGGTCCTTCTGCATTAACAAAAGGTGCAACATAGGTATTGCGGTTTGTACATATAATCTCCATGCCCTCAAAACCTTCTTTTTCTAAAGTTTCCTTAACAGCTTGTGAAGGTCTTGGGGTAATTTTATCTATCATGCTCCAAGGGAATGATACCTTTTCAGTATTATTAATATATTTGAGGAAATTTTCTTCTACCAGATCATTTTCAATCCATTTTTTTATTATTGTTTCCATTGAATTATGAAGTATTTCACCATTGTGAGAACAATTATCCATACTAACAAAAGCAATAGGCAATTCACCATTTTTATATCTTGTATATGCTAGCGATGCAACCTTAGCCATTATACTTTTTGGATGCTTTAAACCATCTGTCA
Organism: Clostridium sp.; assembly: GCA_031292145.1. Classification (GTDB taxonomy): domain Bacteria; phylum Bacillota; class Clostridia; order Clostridiales; family Clostridiaceae; genus Clostridium. The sequence goes on from JARLHR010000097.1 coordinate 53,527, forward strand.
AATCATCTTCTGAAACATTTTTTAAACTATATCCTTTTTCAGTTATTGTAAAACTTGCCACTTGCAATGATGGATTTGAAAATATGCCCTGCAATCTCTTCCACTCTTTTTCCATTGAATAATCTGCACTTAAACCTTCACTTACACTTCCTACAACCTTTTTATCTAAGCTGCCATCAGGATTCATAATTACGAGTAAACTTAAGTTGTCATAAGGTTCATAGATTTTTTCCATCATTTCATAGTCAAATCCATCAACTGCTATAATTCCGGTACTAGCTTTTCCAGAATCTAAAAGTTCTTGTTGGAGCATTGCTATAAATCCTCTAAATATATTTCCTGCCCCAAAATGAACCCATGTGGGATTTTCCATAGTTAAGGCTGACATTTTATCATAATCAAACTTTGGAATTTCTATCCCAGCTTTTTCCCATAAAACGCTATTTTTAATACTGTCCTTATTTAATACTATTTTGGTGTTATCCATTTTTATTTTCACCTCTTAATAATCTTATCAGCGGATTCTCCATATTTTAAAATCCATACAAGTAATAAGTACTTTGCCATAAAATGCTGACTTAATTCTAAATTTTATTTATTTCTTTCAAGGCTGTCCCATATTCCCCATAAATACATGATTCCAAGTGCTCTATCATAAAGTCCATAACCTGGTCTGCACTTCTCATTCCAAATATGTCTTCCATGGTCTGGTCTTGCATATCCAGTAAATCCAACTTCATGATAAGCTTTCACTATATCACATATGTCCAATGAACCATCGCAAGTTCTATGAGATGTTTCAATAAAATCACCATTTTCATAAATCTTTACATTTCTAATATGAGCAAAGGCAATTCTGTTACCAAATTCTCTTATCATTGCTGGTACATTGTTATTTGGATCTGCACCAATAGCACCACTGCAAAGAGTAAGACAATTATATGGGTTATCAACAAGCTTTAATAGTCTCGCTAAATCATCTCTGTTTTTAACGATTCTTGGTAGTCCAAATATTGACCAAGGTGGATCATCTGGATGAACTGCCATCTTAATATCATTAATTTCAGCTACAGGAATAATTTGTTCTAAAAAATATCTTAAGTTATTCCATAAATCTTCTTCTGTTACATCCTTATATGCTTCGAAAAGTGCTGATAAATTCTTTAATCTTTCTGGCTCCCAGCCTGGCATTGTTAAATCTGGATTAGATGCTATTTTGTTAACTAACTCCATTGGATCTATATCTGTAATCCTTGCTTTTTCATAAAAAAGTGCTGTAGATCCATCTTCCGTTTTCTTAAATAAATCTGTTCTAAGCCAATCAAATACAGGCATGAAATTGTAGCAGATTACTTTTACTCCAACCTTAGCTAACTTTTCTATTGTCTTTTTATAATTTTCAATGTATTTATCTCTGGTTGGTAATCCTAATTTAATATCTTCATGTACATTAACACTTTCAACGACATCGATATTAAATCCATATTGGTCAGCTAATTTTTTTACTTCAAGAATTTTGTCCATTGGCCATTCTTCGCCAGCTGCCATATCATGAAGAGCCCAAACAATTCCGGAAGCTCCAGGAATTTGTTTAATTTGTTCCAGTGTGATGGTATCATTTCCTTCTCCATACCATCTAAAAGTCATTTTCATAGTTATGTCCCTCCTGTCATTTTACTTTGCTTTCACATATTAATTACATAAAACCTTCCTGTAGAAAGCCACGAATTAAGTTTAATACTTTATTCAAGTATCACCCCCTTTAAGTTGAAGTGAAAATTTATAGATATTACATTGACTATTTAAAATAGTTTGGATAAACTTCTCTTATTTGATTTTTATCAAAGCTAACCATATTCAAATGTCCTTTCATTAATTCTTCTGCTATCTCTGGAGTCTTATTTTTTATAGCATTATAAATATCTTTATGCTGCTCATAAATATTATCCCAGCTATGATTAGATACTAATCTGAGCACACGAATTCTTTGAAATTCAGTACTGCCATCATTGATACTATTCCATATTCTTTTTTTGTTACAGCCTTCAAAAATTATCTTATGAAACTCTTCGTCAGCCTCAAATAATTTTTTATAATCTTGATTTTCTATATACATTTTTTGAAGCTTTAAATTCATTTCTAAGGCTAGTACATTTTCTTGTGAAAATTCTTTACAAGCCTCTTTTACCACAGCTCTTTCTAAATGTTCACGTAAAAATCTTCCGTCTTCAACTGCAGATAAATCAATTAGAGAAACAATCGTTCCTCTTTGAGGATAAATATTAACTAACCCTTCTTGAGCTAAACGAACAAGTGCTTCTCTAACTGGAGTTCTACTTACACTATATTTTTCTGAAAGTTCTTTTTCAGAAATACTAGTGCCCGGCTCAAGATACAAATTAATAATTTCTTCTCTGAGTTTATAGTATATAGTTTTACTTGTTGTATTTTTATTTAATTCTAAAGCCATTTTACATTTTCTCCTTCATTAACTTCTACCATACTTGTATGGTAGTAATATTTCTATTTTACCATTATCGTTTGCAGTGTCAAGATAAGTATTTGTAGCTTAGCATCTTATAAGTTTGTTGAATCCTAAAACTAAATTATATTTTTTCCATTACCATACTTGTATGGTAGTTATGTTTTTATTCTATCATAATCGTTTACAATGTCAAGGTGAATTTTCATATTCTTTCCACAATCATTTAATAACCTTGATATACTTAGCATTTTTCTAAAAAATATTTCCAAAATTAAAAATCCTGATTTATCAGATGCTTACCAATTATTAGGGCTTAAGGCATCTGAACGAAAATAACTAGTCAAAGATTCTGAGGATATTTTTCGCTAGGCGAAGGACCATAGCCCGCGCACAGCCAGCTATGTAAGGGTTGTAGTGATAAAGCATAGCACAAAACAGACCAGAACCTGACTAGTTATTTTTTGAAGCCCCCTAAGAAAATGGCTTATTTTACTTCCACAAAATTATACTGCTTACTACCTAGTCCTATTTTTTCAGCATAATCAAGAGTATATCTTCCTCTTCTAAATACAGTTTTACCATTGTTTCTATCAAGAACATCAAGACAAGCCTTATCAATAGCTACTGGATCAGTTGATGCGAAAACTCCAACATCATTTACTATTGGCTTCATGCTATGCCCTTCACAATCACAGTTTCTAGTTATATTAAAAGCATATGTTATATAAATATTATTTTTGTCCTTTGCAGCAGCATAAGCATATTCTGAAAGCCTTTCATTAAATGACTTTGAAATAGATGCAATCCAACTATTAGAAATAGCACCATGTGGACATATTGCCATACACGAAGCACAACCGATACATTTGTCTTTATCTATTTTAGCTTTTCTATTCACAGTTATAGCACTTTCTGGACACTTTTTTGCACAAGCACTACAAGCTTTACATTTTAATATACTTACCTTAGGTATAGAATTTGCATGTTGAGCCAGTTTTCCTCCTCTAGCTGCACACCCCATTCCAAGCTGCTTTATAGCACCGCCAAAACCTGCAAGAGCATGACCCTTAAAATGACTCATAACAATTAACTGTTTTTTATTAGCTATTTCTTTTCCTATTTTACACTTGTTAAAATGATTTTTATTTATATCAACTTCTTCAAAATCTTCACCATACTCCCCATCAGCTATTATTATAGGAATCTCTGTGAAACCATGTTCCAAAGCAAGCTTTACATGCTTTTCTTTTGTGGTTCTTTCTCCTCTATAAAGAACATTGGTTTCTATAAACGAACTATCTATATTTTTTTCTTTTAAATAGTTAATTACCCCATCAAAATTTTCTGACCTTATGAAAGTGTTATTTCCCTTTTCTCCAAAGTGAACTTTAATTGGTATGAACTTTTCAAGGCTTAAATTTTCTTCTTCAACTACTTTTTTTAAAAGTTCTCTAGCAGCATTACTGATTTCTTCTGTTTTAGAATATGAATCAATAGATTTAAAATATACATTTTTCACAACGAACCCCTCCAATTAGGCATATGAAAAAATTGAATATGCCTTAATAAATTAAAGAAACTTTTCATACAATAATATTACATATAATAATAAAATTCAAGTTATTGCCAATAAGATGTGGCCTTACTTACACATTTTAATTGTAACCTTTTTAGTTTTCTTCAACTTAGAAATATTTATTTTATGAAAAATAGAAAAACATAGGGCATATTTCCCTATGTTTTACTAAAATTAATATTACTATTTACTCCAAAATTGTTAACAATAAAGTTGATACATCCATATTTTCTTCTTTACTATTAATTATCCCAGAATACTCTGAACTATTTGTAATGATAACTAATGTTGTTGTCTCATAACCACTGTTGCTTACTAAGTTTAAGTCAAATTCCAATAGTGGCGTTCCTACTTCAACTGAGTCTCCACTATTGACTAATGTTTTAAACCCGTTACCTTTTAACATTACTGTATCAATTCCAATATGAATTAAGATTTCCATCCCATCCTCGCTCTGAATACAAATGGCATGCTTGGTAGGAAATATCGAAAGTATTTTTCCTCTTACAGGTGAAAATAACTTTCCTTCGTCAGGAATAATAGCAATTCCATCCCCCATACAACCTGTACTAAATGTTTGATCTGATACTTTTGATAATTCTAAAATTTTTCCTTTTAAAGGACTATATATTGGAAGTTGTTTTTTTCCATATTCCCTTACTGGCAAGGTATACTTAGTTTTATTTACATCATCACTTTTGTTAAGGATCTTATTAATTATTTCTTTTATGTTAAACATAATTCTCTTTTCCCTCAATTTCATTTGGATTTTCATATGCCTAATTTATTTTATAAATGCTATAGATTCATATGCCCTTAGAGTAAAACTTGACTCTAAATCTCTTTCTTCATAATTTGTAATAATACATTTGTATTTTTCTAAATCTTCTATATCTAACTGAATATCTACTTCTTTTTCATAAAAATTATTAATAACAATTAAAGACTCGTCCATATATTCTCTTTTGTAGGCAAATACAGAATCATTTTCTTCTAATATAGGCGCATAATTTCCATAAGCTATAACATCATATTTTTTTCTTAATGAAATCAACTTTTTGTAATGATAAAAGATAGAATTTTCGTCTTTTAAGTTCTCTTCTGCATTTATGTTCTTATAATTACTATTTACACTAATCCATGGTTTTCCTTCGCTGAATCCTGCATTTTTAGTGCTATCCCATTGCATTGGTGTTCTAGAATTATCCCTTGAGCGTTCTTGTAAAACCTTATATATTTCCGCTTCAAGTATGCCTTGTTCTTTTAATATTTTAAAATAATTCAAACTCTCTACATCCACATATTGATTAATGTCTGTGAAATATGCATTTGTCATTCCTATTTCTTCACCTTGATATACATATGGTGTACCTCTTAATAGATGAATCATTGTTCCTAACATTTTAGCCGACTCTTTATGATACTTTTTGTCATTTCCAAATCTAGAAACTATACGAGGTTGATCATGGTTACACCAGAAAACAGCATTCCATCCCTCTCTTTCTTGCATTCCTAACTGCCATTCATTAAATATTCTCTTTAAGGCTTTAAATTCACATTCTTGTAATTCCCATTTATTTTGATTTTTGTAATCAACCTTTAAATGATGAAAATTAAATACCATTGACAATTCTTTTTCTTTTGGATCAGAATATCTAATACAGTTATCAAGGGAAGTTGATGACATTTCCCCAACAGTTATAATGTCATCATGCTTTCCAAATGTATTTTCATTTAACCTCTTAAGATATTCATGTATTCTTGGACCATCTGTATAAAATTTTCTCCCATCACCCTCTAGGTCATTTTCAAATTTTTCTGGCTTTGATATCAGATTTATAACATCAAATCTTAAGCCTTTAACTCCCTTTCCTATCCAATAGTTGACTATGGAATAAATCTCTTCTCTAACCTCTTCATTATCCCAGTTTAAATCAGCTTGAGTTCTATCAAAAAGATGCAGATAATATTCATTAAATTTTTCTACGTACTCCCAAGCATTACCGCCAAATTTAGACTCCCAATTTGTAGGCTCAGCATTATTTACTGGTTCTTTGAAGATGTAAAATTCTTTATATTTTTCTTCACCATCTAATGCCTTTTTAAACCAATTATGTTCAGTTGATGTATGATTGAAAACCATATCCAGCATTATATATATATTTCTTCTTTTAGCTTCTTCAACTAATCTTTCAAAATCTTCCAAAGTTCCAAAGCTTGGATCTATATTATAATAATCAGCAATATCATATCCATTATCTACTTGAGGTGAAGGATAAAAAGGAGTAAGCCATATATAATCTATACCTAAATTTTTTAAGTAATCTAATTTTTCTATTACTCCGTTTAAATCTCCAAATCCATCACCGTTTGTATCACAAAATGATTTAGGATATATTTGATAGACAGTACTTTTCTTAAAATCCTTCATAATATTTTATCCTTTCATTACCCCTAATTAATTCCTTTTTTCTTTCCTACAATAACAGTAAGCGTAAATGGTATAACTATAGCTACAACCATGCATACTGCGAACATCACCATAAATGCCGGCTTAATTGATAATATACCTGGAATTCCTCCAACACCGATTGAATTTGCCATCACTCCGCTGCCAACTGAAATAATTGCTGCTATTGCTGATCCTGTCATTCCACAGAAAAATGGGAAACTATATTTTAAATTAACACCAAACATTGCTGGTTCAGTTACCCCAAGGTACGCTGAAATACAAGCTGGTACATTGATTTCTTGAGCCTCTTGATTTTTTCTTTGTAAATATATCATTGCTAGAACTGCTGATCCTTGTGCAATATTGGATAAAGCTATCATTGGCCAAAGTGATGTGCCATTAAATTGTGCCATCAATTGAAGATCTATTGCATTTGTCATATGATGAAGTCCTGTAATAACAAGTGGTGCATATAAGAATCCAAAAACTGCTGCAAAAACTGCTCCAAATTATGATGTAAGTCCACTATATACTACTTGTGAAATTGCTGAACCAATTGCCCAGCCTATAGGCCCTATTACAATGTGTGCAATTAAAACAGCTGGTACTAATGCAAGGAATGGTACAACTATCATTGATATTGATGCTGGACTTATCTTTCTTGCACCTCTTTCAAGGAATACTAATGTGAAACCTGCCAATATTGCTGGTATAACTTGAGCTTGATACCCTATCATTTTTACTTGTGCAAATCCAAAGTTCCAGAAAGGAATTTTATCTGCTGCTGTACCTGCTACTGCATAAGCATTTAAAAGTTGTGGTGAAACTAATGTAATACCTAGTACTATACCAAGAATTTGAGTTGTGCCCATTTTCTTTGTGATTGACCATGTTATACCTACTGGTAGGAATTGAAATATTGCTTCTCCAATTAACCATAAGAAACTATATGTTCCAGCCCAGAATTGTGACACTTCAACCAAGGATTTTGTTCCACCTTCTAGTAATTTTATATCTCCAATAATATTTCTAAATCCTAGAATTAAACCTCCAACGATAATAGCTGGAATAAGAGGTGAAAATATTTCTGCTATGTTAGCCATAAGCTTTTGCATAAAAGTCATATTATTTTTAGCAACATTTTTCACTTCATCTTTACTCACACCATCTACGCCTGAAACTTTTATAAAGTCATTATAAAAAGTTGATACTTCATTTCCGATTACAACTTGGAATTGACCTGCTTGAGTAAATGTACCTTTAACACTTTTTAATTTTTCAATTGCACCTTTATCAGCTTTACTTGGATCATTTAATACAAACCTCATTCTAGTAACACAATGTGTAACAGCTGATATGTTTTCTTTCCCACCAACATACCTTAATAATTCTTTAGAGTCATTTTCAAATTTACCCATAAATAATACCTCCAAATAAATTTTGTTTTTTTAATGAATGATTCTACGGATTGTTATCCATTAGTAACTGCCACTTTTCTTAAGTCTAATTTTTCAGCGTGTGGCATTAATTATTAGGTCTTGTACCATTTTTCAGTATACGTTTACCCTTGACTTATAGTATTTCTCCAACCAAAATCAAGTTTCATCTAATACAGATCTGCATGCTCTATAAGTTCAATTGAACAAACATTTATTATTTCTAAAACTTAGTTTTTTATACTAAATTTCATTTTTAAATGTTTACATTATTATAATATTCCATTTTGAACATATCGTCAACACTTTTTTCGAAATTTGTTTAAACAAATTTCACAAAACTTACCCATCCCCTTTTAAATAGCCATTATCTGCTTTCAGCACTTATCTATAATATGTTTAAACACATTTTAGATAAGTGCTAAATTTGTTCATATACTTTATGCAAATCTAATATAGTTATAAATAAATAATTTCACTTAATAAATTTATAATCATAATGCATAACCTTTAGCAGACTTTAAGTTCATATACACACTAGAAATAAGAATCATATTTTGTGGAGCGGTAATCCCAATTTTAGCCTATACATATATTTTATTTCTAATATTTAGTTAACTTATTGCTAAAAGTGAAGTATAATTAAAATGTATATATTGGATTAAACATATTTTAAAGGAGTGTTTGTTTTGCCTAATGTAAAATTTAAAGATATATATCATGCCCTAAAAGACGATATAGATAATGGTAAATATGATGCTTCTATGATGCTTCCTACAGAGATGGAATTAGTAAATACATTTAAGTGCAGTAGAAATACTGTTAGAAGAGCTATTAGTGAGTTAAGCAAGGATGGATACGTTGAAAGCGTTAAAGGTAAGGGCGTTATTATATTAGATAGCAGAGAATCCATAGAACTTCCAATTGGAAATTTATTAGGTCTTCAGGAATTAAAATTAAAAAAGAAATTCACTACTAGTGTTGTGAGTTTTTCAAAAATAACTATAGATAATCATTTGTCAAAGAAAACTGCTTTAAAAGCTGATACGGAGGTATATCATCTTCATAGAATCAGATTTCTTGATAACGAGCCTATAATTCTTGATATAAATTATTTTAGCTCAGATGTAGTTAAAGATTTAACTATAGAAATAGCCCAAAAATCTGTATATGAATATATAGAAAAAGAGCTGAATACAAAAATTCTTGCTTCAAAGAAAATTATTGTTGTGGAACATGCAACTGAATTAGATAAGCGTTATTTGGATTTAGGTACTTATGATTGTGTTGTTATAGTAAAAACCTATGCATATACTGATTCAGGAAAGCTTTTTGAATATACCGAATCTCGCCATAGGCCAGATAAATTTGTTTTTGTTGAAAATTCATCTATGAGAAAAAGCGAATAATTCTAATTTCAAGAGCCTACTAAGGCCCTCCCTTAGTAAGCTTTACTTTTATAAATATATATCCTTTATGTAAATATAGTTTTTAGGAATATACATAAAACCATTAAGGCGCATGAAAATAAATCTTTATTAATCTCTAAAAATTTAGTATTAAAATTTCCACATACGTTATTTATCTATCGCTGAATTAAATTATTATCAGCTCTATTGTTTTTTTTAATTCTGATATATATTTTTCTCTCTCAAAGTATAACTTTTCTGCTTCTTTCAAACTAATCTGCTTAAAAGTAATACTATCATTAGGTTTAAGCTGGACTATTTTTTGAATATCTACAGAAGCTACATGAGCTATCTTTGGATATCCTCCAGTAGTTTGTCTATCTGCTAATAAAATAATAGGATTTCCATCTGGTGGAATTTGAATAGTGCCGATAGAAACTTCTTCAGATATCATTTCTAATTTTACTTTAAGCTCTATTTTTTCACCATTTAAACGATATCCCATCCTATCGGATTTATTATTTATAGTAAATTTTGAATTATAAAATTTCTTTATACTTTCATCAGAAATATCATTAAATTGTCTATCTGGGAAAACTCTTATAATTGCGCTATTGTATTCTTCAACTACAGATTCCTTTACGTACCAGCTAGTAATTATAAAATCATCCTTTTTATTAGTTTCTTCTAATTTTTTTATTATTTTATTAGATTTTTCACTTTTAGCACCAATATTCAATATGTCACCCTTTTGTAGAACCCTTCCATTGTAGCCTCCAAATTGTGCTCTTAAGTATGTACTCTTACTTTCCATAACTTCTGGAACATCAAACCCACCAGCTATAGCTAAGTAAGAACGACATCCTGCTACGCAATGCCCAAAATTTAATACACAATCTTCATTCAAATAAACAGGTCTACCCAAGGAAATTTTCCGTCCTTTAATGGTAGGTGAAATATTTCCACCTGTTATAGAGAATAAAGTCCCTTTCTCAAGCTTCAATGACGGCCCAACCAGTGTAATTTCTAAAACCCCTTCATTTTCATTGTTTCCAACTAAAATATTAGCAAATCTCATAGCATAGGTATCCATAGCTCCGCTAACTATAACACCGTATTTTTGATATCCATGCCTTCCCAAATCTTGAATAGTAGTAAGAAGTCCTGAATTTAAAACAGATATATTCACTATTTTTCCTCCTTTAACTTTAAATATTCTTCATAGGAAATAGGATAAAATTTAGCTATATCTCCTGCTTTTAAAAGACTTTTAGGATTTCTATTTAAATTAAACATTTTTAATGGAGTCCTTCCTATAAGCTGCCATCCACCTGGAGTTTCTATAGGATATACTCCTGTCTGCATTCCAGCAATTCCAACTGAACCCTCTGGTATCGCAGTTCTTGGAGATTCATGCCTTGGAGCTGAAATTTTTTCAGACATTCCACCTAAGTATGGAAAACCCGGAGCAAAACCAATCATATAAACTAAATATTTTCCTTCTGAATGAATTTTTATAACTTCATCTACAGTAATATTGTTTATTTTCGCAACATTTTCAATGTCTTGTCCAAATTCCCCACCATAACATACTGGAATTTCAACTATATTTTCCTCATCCATTGAAGAAAAATCAAAGTTTGATATTATATTATCTAATGTAGCTTTTACAACTTCATAAGGAGATTCAATGTCTATATCTAAAGGATTGTAAATTATAGAAACGCTTGTAAAGGCAGGCACATACTCTATCAGTCCATTGAAAGGGTGTTCGTTAAGATAAGCACAAAACGTTCTTACTTTCTTATTTATATCTTCATTAATTTCCTTACCAAATTCAACCAGAGCTGAAGTTTCACTTATTTGAGAAATTTCAGATGTGAATTTATTTTTTTCCATACTTAGCTTCTCCCTTCAGGCATTTTCTATTTGTATTTCAGTAATTATAAAATTTTGGCATATGACGTAACATAACAAGTCAAAGATATAATGTATATTTTCCTCATAACGAATCTATTGAAAAAACACACTGGCGAAGTATGACACAATATAGGCTAGCATGCTTACTTGTCATTTTTTTGAATATGCCTTATATTATTGCCAACCGTTTATCCATTAAATTTATTTCATTTTCTGAAATGTGAATTTCCTCTTCATAAATTCTATGAACTCTTTTGCCTAAACCACAAACGAATTCATAATTAAAACTTCCGGCCATATTAGCTAACTCTTCTACAGAAATAATCTTATCTCCATCTCTACCCACTAAGGTTACTTCATCCTCAATCCTCACATTTTCAATATGAGTAACATCAACCATCATTTGATCCATACATATTCTTCCTATAATTGGAGCATACTGTCCATGTATGAGTACCTTTCCTTTTGATGATAGTGCTCTTGGGTATCCATCACCATATCCAACGGAAAGAGTTGCTATCTTAGTTTTGCCTTTTGTTATATAAGTTTTTCCATAACTTACACCATTTCCCGCGTCAACTGTGTTCACATTTATCACATGGGTCTTCCATTCCAAAGCTGGTTTTAATTTAATAGCATCTTTATTAACCTCTTCAGATGGGTATAGCCCATAAGTAATTATTCCTGATCTCACCATATCAAAGCGGTGATGGTCAAATTCCATTATTCCAGCACTATTACACATGTGCTTAATAGGAATATGAATATTTTTTTCTTCTAATAAAGTTATAAACTTATCATACCTACACATTTGCAATTTACTATAATCTTTATCCATTTCATCTGCTGTAGCAAAATGAGTAAATAACCCTTCAACTGATAAATTAGGAAAAGTTAAAATCTCTTGAATTGCGTGAACTCCTGCTTCATTTGCATCAAAACCAATTCTAGTCATACCAGTATTCAATGCTATATGAACCTTTGCTTCTTTTTTGCATATTGCACCTGCCTTTGATATTTCTTTAGCCATTTCTAGATTATATACAGTTTGAGTAATATCATTTTCAATGAGCATCACATATTGACTGGGCGATGTATACCCAAGAATTAATATAGGTAATTCTATTCCATATTCTCGAAGCTCCTTTGCTTCTTCTAATGTAGCAACCCCATAATAATCTACATGACTTTTAAGAAAATCCCCCAGAACAATAGCACCATGCCCGTATCCATTAGCTTTAATTACTGCCATAACCTTCACATTTTTTTCTATTCTTTTTTTTGCTTCATTTATATTATGCAAAATTGCCCCTAAATCTATCTTTGCATATGTTCTAAGATATCTTTCCATAAACAAGCCTTCTTTATTAAATATATTTTTAAAAACTAAAACTTTCATTTCTAAATTTTTTCTATAATATATGTATGAAGTTATCATCACACAATTGTCAATTTCTGCTGGACCCCTTTCATATTTTCTTTAAGTTTACTTATAAATAATGCAAAATTTCGCATACAATATAAATTACAAAATAATTCTTCATTATATAATTTCATTCAATGGAGCAATCTTTATGTTTTCGTTTTTAAGATAAAACTTTATCTTCTTTACAAATTCCAATGCCTTAGCTCCATCTCCATGAACACATATAGAATCCACTTTTATTTTTATATCTTTGCCTGTAATTGCTGTAACCTTATTTTCTTTTATCATCCTTATAACTCTTTTAATTGCTGCTTCTTCATCTGTAATCATAGCACCTTCTTTAGTCCTTGCAACTAAAGAGCCATCCTCTTCATAAGCTCTATCAGCAAAAGCTTCTCTTGCTGCCTTTAGTCCAATATTTTGTGCGGCATTTATCATTTCACTTCCAGATAAGGCAAGCAAAATTAGTTCATGATTCACTTCAAATATACCTTCACAAATAGCCTCAGCAAGCTTTAAATCTTTTCCTGCCATATTATATAAAGCTCCATGTGGTTTTACATGCTGCATTTTAATTCCATGCGCTCTGCAAAAGGAATCTAATGCACCAATTTGATATTGCACTATAGCTTTAGCTTCTTTGGGAGATACATTCATATTTCTTCTTCCAAAACCAGCCAAATCAGGAAATCCCGGATGTGCTCCAACACACACACCAGCTTCCTTAGCTAAGTTAACAGTATGATCCATTATAAGTGGATCTGATGCATGAAAACCACAAGCCACATTAGCAGAAGAGATATATGAAATCACTTCTTCATCTAAGCCAAGCTTATAGCTTCCAAAGCTTTCTCCTAAATCACAATTTAAGTCTACCTTATACATAAGTTTTCCCCTCTCAATACTTTAGCTTTATCCTTAACTCGTCACCTTTAGAACTCTTGTACTACCCATAATATCAAATTTATCTCTATTCAAATTTAATATTTCAGTTCCACATTTTTAATGTCTGTTATAAGCATATGTCCAGGGGAATGTGTAATTACAATCTTAGGCTTAACATTCATAACTATAGATTGCGGTGTCACACCACATGGCCAAAACACTGGCACTTCCCCTTCTTTTATTTTAACACAGTCTCCAAAATCAGGCTTATTAATATCCGAAATTCCTATAACAGACGGATCTCCTATATGAATTGGGCACCCATGAACCTTTGGCATTGTTCCAGTTACCATTACTGATTTCACAATTTGATCATATGAAATAGGTCTCATACTTACAACCATTTTTCCATTAAAGATTCCTGCTGGCTCACATTCTATATTAGTTATAAACATAGGCACATTACATTTTTCTTCTATATGCCTTACAGGTACTCCGGCTTCTAAAAGCTCTGACTCAAAGGAAAAGCTACAACCTATTAAAAAACTCACAAAATCATTTCTCCATAAGTGTTCTACACTTGTATATTCACCAGTTAATATTCCCTCTTCATAAACTCTATATTTAGGAATATCCTTAGCAATATCTGCATCTTCTGCAATATATCTTAAGCTCCTGCTTCCTACATCGCTAACTTCTAATATAGGACAAGATTTTGGATTTCTTTGAGTAAATAATAAAAAATCGTATGCTAAATCCTTTGGCAAAATAACTAAATTAGCTTGTGCATATCCCGCACACATTCCTGAAGTTTGTCCTGTAATTTTGCCTTCACGTATTAACTCCCGTACTTCCCTTGGTTTCATTTTAGAATAATCCATATACGTTTCTCCTTTCAACTTAATAATGTTCTTTAATATTTGTGGGTATATAATATTCATTTTATAGTAACTTATAGGTATCCAAAGCAAAACTTAGACTTATGTGGTGACCTACCGAAATTAGAAATTAGATTTATACCTTGAAATATATCCCATGCTAGAAAGGTAGTGGACTCTTTTATGCAGTGTTGCATTTAGAATATGGCTGTAGGCATTTCTTCAGTAGAAGTTGTTCCATATAAACTTGTCCTAAGCTTGCCTTAGGAACAAGTTTATATGGTGCAACTTCTACTGTTAGAAATCCACAGCTATATTCTATAGCAACCGAAATAACAGAGTCCACTGCCTTTCGGCGGGTTACCTCAAAAGTCTAGTTTCTGTATTGGTTATCTATACAACTTGTATTTTCTACATTACATTTTTATAGAAACCTAATTCAATGACTTTTTCAAACCAAGTAGCGCATGTTTTTTCTAATTTAATAGCGTATGATACACATTCTCTCATTAAATTAACCATTGAAAGATTCATTGATAAGCCAAATCCATCTATGGCAGGCACTAACCATCCATACATATCTATCATTCCACTTCTTGAAGCAACAATCATTGCTTCTTCTTGTAATTCTTTTGTATGTAATATTTCTAGGTCTTTCTTTAAATAAGCAATTGCTGCGATCAATCCATAGCAGCCCCAGTCTGAAACCGTAGCAGTTATAATATTATCTGCCTTGGTAACTACTGCAATTCCACCATTACATCCACAATTACACCTTCCTTCAGCTGCATATGGAATATATTCTTCTAAATGTTCACTGATAGTTCCCATACCAATTTCATTTCCAAGGTCACCTATTGCTATATTAAGGACCCCTTTATCCTGTAATTTAGTAAATAAGATATCTTGCTTAGCCTCTAATTCACTCACATCTAGACCTACTGCATTATGATAAGTTCCAATAGAATTAGCTCCTGGGCACTCAATACTAATAACAGCGCTTGGTAACCCCTTAGCTATAATTTCATCTGCCTGCTCATCTGCTTTATTTGCATCTTTTGTAAAAGCTACAGCTGCAATTGATATAGGATATTCTTTTAATTCCTCTATACTATCATATAAATGAACTCCAATTACTTGAGCTAAATTTTTTACTGCTTCCATATTGTCCTCAGGACATATAATTACTGGTTTTACATTAAAAGCTTTTACTAATGCCCTGGCTAAAAGCATAGAACTAACAATCCCATCCATCTCTGCTTTCTTAAAAGGGAGAAGTACAAAG
Source organism: Clostridium sp. (assembly GCA_031292145.1). Classification (GTDB taxonomy): domain Bacteria; phylum Bacillota; class Clostridia; order Clostridiales; family Clostridiaceae; genus Clostridium. The sequence goes on from JARLHR010000097.1 coordinate 69,279, forward strand.
CCAGTCATTATATAAACTAAGTCTCCATCTTTCAATGTATTTACTACTTTTTTTGCTGCATTAGTAGTTAAAGGTTCTTTCGTGTACTCTCTTGATGCAGAATATAAAATACGACATACTCCATATCCTCTAGGATCTAAATTCATTAAATTATCTAAATTTTCTCCCAAATTAAATATTGTCAATTCTTCTTGATTCATATTTGTCCCCCTATTCTGCCTTTGTTTCTTCTAAGAACTCATTTAATAATGCATCTTGTAATTTCTTTATAAGCTCAGGAGCTTTTCCACCTACAAGCCTTCCATCTATTTCACAAGTAGTCATGCAAAATTGCCCTGAACTTGTAACGATAACTTCATCTGCTTCCATTAATTCCTTTAGTGTAAATGGTGTTTCATCTACAGGAATATTAAATAATTTACACATTTTAATTAGATGAGCTCTTGCAATACCAGGTAAAATCAAATTATCTGTTGGAGCAGTTTTTAATACACCATCTTTTAAGATTGATACATTGCTATGGGCGCATTCAGTTACTCTATCCCCTCTATGGAACACAGCTTCTTGACATCCTGCTTCCTCAGTTTTTTGTGCTGCTATTACACTAGGTAACAAATTTAATGTTTTAATATTACAGTGTAAAAATCTAGTATCATCCAAAGTAATTAATTTTAATTTTTGTGACATGTCCTTAATATTTAAAGATTTTAACATAATCCATAGATTTGCTGGTACATCATCTCCTGGAAAAGCATGATTACGCATACCAGTTCCTCTTGTAACTTGCCAATATACAAATTGTTCACCTGAATCAACCTTCTTTACCATATCCTTAAGAATTTCTTTTAATTGCTCTTTTGTATAAGGAATTTTTATCCCTAATAAACCGGCACTGTTATAAAATCTTTCAATATGTTCATCCAATGCAAAAATTATATAATTTCTACTATAGGTCGCATCGTAGACTCCATCTCCAAAATAACATACACGGTCAAGCATCGGCACTGTCATTTCCTCTAATAATCCAAATTTCCCATTATAATAACCTAAATTCTCCATTTCATTTTCCTCCTAAAATTTTATAAAATAAAAAACTAGATAGATTTTAGACCTTATAAAAAAATTGACTTCTTCGTCTAAAATATATCTAGTTTCAAAATGCAAACTTATGCCATATCCATATATTACATTTCAGAGAAATATTTTTCAATATCTTTTCGAAATACAATAAATTTTATTGTTTTCATAAATTTTACAGAAAATTTTACTGTATTTATATTTTTTTAACCTCAAATTTAATAAATTTTACATAGTGAATATTTTTTTACTATGTAACTCCATCTCTTTCTCAATTTTTGCTTTATAGATAATGTTTGAAAAAACTTAGTAAATTTCCACCTTCAGCCAATATCGTTTACTGTATTTGATTTGATTTTTTTCAATTAGGAATATTTTATGAATAATTATTTTCAAAATTTAACATTTATTATTTATATTGACAAATTAATTTTTTATAGTATTATATAGCATATACGCAATGGACTGGTGTAGATACGCCGGTCCTTTTTTTTATACTTATTAATAATTTTTAACGTTAAAAATCTATTAAGGCATATGAAAAAAATAATAAGTCTAAGATGCGATATATATTTCCCGTCAGACAAAGAAGTATGTCTGCCTATTAGGTAAACATGCTGACTTATTATTTTTTAGAACATGCCGCAACATTATTTATGATTATGGAGGAGATTTTATGGCAAGAAAAACATTTTTCAAAAAGGTATTAGGGTTAATAACTGTTGTAGCAATGTCAGCAACAATGGTTATGGGGTGTAGTGAAACAGCCAAAGTAAATTCAAATGGCGGAAATTCAGCTAGTGGAGACACTATTAAACTTGGAGGTGTATTCCCATTAACTGGTGATGTTCCATCTATAGGTTCAGCTATGGAAAATGGAGCAAAGCTTGCAATTAAAGAAATAAATGATGCTGGCGGTGTTCTTGGCAAAAAATTAGAGCTTGTTTCAGAAGATGATCAAAACCAAGCTGCAACAGCTCCAAATGCAATAACAAAATTAATTACACAAGATAAGGTTACAGCAGTAGTTGGAACGTATGCAAGCAAATGTTCAATTCCAATGGCAGCAGTTGCAAAAGATTCAAAGGTAGTTATGATCACTCCTGTATCAACAAATGAGAAAGTAACTACTGAAGGTGGCGATTATGTATTTAGGGCATGTTTTATAGATCCATTACAAGGTAAAGTTGGTGCACAATTTGCAGCACAAAACCTAAAAGCAAAGAAAGTAGCAATGCTTTATGATGTAGGAAATGATTACTGCGTAGGTATTGCAAAAGAATTTAAGACAAACTTTGAAGCTTCTGGTGGTACTGTAGCATATGAAAAAACTTATAATGCAGGTGAAAGTGATTTTAAAGCATTTTTAACTGAAATTAAAGAATTAAATGTAGATGTACTTTATCTTCCTGACAACTACTCAACTGTAGGATTAATTGCAAAACAAGCAAGAGAAATTGGTATTACCGCAAAATTCCTAGGTAGTGATTCATGGGGTGATCTAGGAGTTGTAAAAGTTGGTGGAGATGCAGTTGAAGGCGCTTACTTTACAGACCATTTATCATTAAAATCAGACAATGCTGCTATTAAGAAATTTGCTGAAAATTATACTAAAGAATATAAAACTGAACCAAGTACATTCGCAGTACTTAGCTATGATTCAGTATATATTGTAGCACAAGCAATAAAAAATGCAGGTAGCACAGATGAAGCAGCTATCAAGGATGCAATGGCAAAAATTGATGCAGATTGTGGAACTACTCATTATAAATTTGATGATAAACATAACCCAATCAAGAGTGTAGTTATCAATAAAATTGTAAACGGACAATTTGATTTTGAAGCTGAAATTAAATAATTAAATTAATTTTTATCCTAACTATAAGTTAAGGCATATGAAAGAAAATAATAAGTCAAAGATGCGCTATATATTTCATGTTAGAAAAAAGCATGTTTACCTCATACCCCACATTAAATAAACACGCTGACAAAGTACAACATGAAAAGAAACATACTTACTGATCAGATTCTAATATATGCCTTAATTTACATAAAATTTAAGATAAAAAAATTTATATATTTAACCCTCAACGTATATATCAACAATTGTTAGATTCATTATTTTCATATATTCGTTTTAAAGGAGAGATTGATATGAACACTTTATTACAACAAATTGTAAATGGCATATGCCTTGGTAGTGTATATGCCTTAATAGCTATCGGTTATACCATGGTGTACGGAATTATTAAATTAATTAATTTTGCTCACTGTGATATTTATATGGTTGGTGCATTTTTAGGGTATTTCGCTTCAACAGTTCTAGGGTTTGGATTTATTCCATGTTTAATTTTTTCAATGGTTTCATGTGCTATCTTAGGTATGCTAATTGAAAGAGTAGCTTATAAGCCACTTAGAAATTCACCTAATGTAACATTGTTAATTACTACTATGGGTATGGAACTTATATTGCAGAACTTTGTAAAAGCTGATTTCGTTGCAGGACCAAATACAAGGGATTTTCCTCAAGTAATTCCATTGGTATCTTATAAATTAGGAGCAATCACAATCAGTAATCTTCAAATAATAGCCCTTGCTGTTACAATAATACTATGTATTACATTACAATATATAGTGAATAAAACTAGCACCGGCAGAGCAATGAGAGCAACCTCTTATGATAGAGATGCCGCAGCCCTAATGGGAATAAATATAAACAAAGTAATTTCCCTAACCTTTGCTTTAGGTTCAGCATTAGCTGCTACTGCTGGTGTCCTTGTTGGTATGCTATATCCTAGACTTGAACCTGCTATGGGTGTTATGCCTGGCCTTAAGTCTTTCGTAGCTGCTGTTCTTGGCGGAATTGGAATTATACCTGGAGCAATGTTTGGTGGAATTGCAATGGGACTTATTGAAACTTTATCAAAAGTATATATTAGTTCGGGTTTATCCGATGCAATTGCTTTTTCCATCTTAATTATAATTCTTATTGTAAAACCAACAGGCTTATTTGGTAAGAAAAACAGTGTGAAGGTGTAGGTGATATGGATGGAAAATAAGATAAGTAAAAACGAAAAAACTCTCAGTTTAGCTTTAGTTAAATCTATATATACTAGATATCTAATTACTGCAATAGTTCTTGCTTTAATTTATGTGTTTCTAATGTTTCTTGTAAACCAAGGAATGATTGGCGACTACATTCTAAGACTTATGAAAGAAATTGGAATTTTCTTAATTGCAGCCTTAGGACTTAATCTTATTTTAGGCTTTACTGGTCAATTTACTATGGGACATGCAGCCTTTATGTCAATTGGAGCATATGGTTCTGCAATAATGACAAAAAATTTTAATATGCCCTTTCCTATTGCCTTACTTGTAGGCATTATATTAGCTGGAATTTTAGCAGCCCTAATTGGGTATCCAATTTTAAGACTTAAGGGTGACTATTTAGCTATTTGTACCCTAGGTTTTGGTGAAATAGTAAAAGTAGTAATTCAAAATGTAGATTATGTTGGTGGAGCTAGAGGTATTTCAGGAATACCTGGAAAAACTTCCTTCTTAATAGTTTTTATTGGCGCAGCACTTTGCTATGCAATACTAAAGAATTTGATCCATTCTTCAAAAGGCAGAGCAATTATGTCTATTAGAGAAGATGAAATAGCTGCAGAAGCCATGGGTATAAATTCTACAAAATATAAAATGATTGCTTTTATTTTAGGTAGTAGTATGGCAGGCCTTGCTGGAGGCTTATATGCCCACTTTAATTCCTTTATTGACCCAGCAAGCTTTGCCTTTTCTAAATCAATTGAATTAATTACTTATGTTGTATTAGGTGGAATGGGAAGTTTATCTGGAACTGTAATTGGAACTTCAATTCTTATCTATCTACCTGAAGCCTTAAGGGGACTTAGTGATATATTTAAGACTTATCGTATTCTAATATACGCTGTTGCACTTGTACTCATGATGATTTTCCGCCCACAAGGTATTCTTGGTACAAGAGAGATTTCAGTTGCTAACATAATAATATTTTTTAAGAAGTTTAGAAAAATACCCATAACAAATATAGAACAAAACGAAAAGGCTGGTGAGTAGTATGTCTTTACTTTCAGTAGAAAATTTAACTATAAAATTTGGTGGTCTTACTGCTGTTTCTGATGTAAATATGAAAATTGGTGATCATCAGTTAATAGGTCTTATCGGACCAAATGGTGCAGGTAAGACAACTCTATTTAATATGCTTACCGGTGTTTATAAGCCAACTGAAGGAAAAATAGAATTAAATGGAGAGCGTATTGATGGAACTAAACCTTATAATATCACATCAAAACGTATTGCTAGAACCTTTCAAAATATTAGACTTTTTCCTGAATTAACTGTACTTCAAAATGTTATGATAAGTTTCAATTTTCAAGCAAAATCCAGCTTATTTACTTCAATAATTAATACTCCTGCTCACATTTTTGAGGAAGAAAACATGAAACTAGAAGCCTTAGATATATTGAAAATTTTTAAATTAAATGATAAAGCAGAAGAACTTGCTAAAAATCTTCCTTATGGTAAACAAAGAAGATTGGAAATAGCTAGAGCATTAGCTGCAAAACCAAAACTTTTGCTTCTTGATGAGCCAGCAGCTGGTATGAATCCCCAAGAAACAGCAGAGCTAACTGATTTGATTCGTTGGATAAAAAATGAGTTTAAAATTTCTATTTTACTCATTGAACACGATATGAAGCTTGTAATGAATGTATGCGAATACATTTATGTACTTTCCTTTGGCCAAATTATTGCAGAAGGACTTCCAAAAGAAATTCAAAAGAATCCTCAAGTAATTGAAGCATATTTAGGAAAGGGGGCTGCACAATAAATGTTAAAGGTAAGTAATATTAATATATCTTATGGTGCAATTCATGCAATTCATGATTTAAGCCTGGAAGTAAATGATGGAGAAATAGTAACTTTAATTGGTGCAAATGGTGCTGGAAAAACCAGTACACTTAGAGCCATTAGTGGATTAAACTCAATTAAGTCTGGTGAAATAAATTATGATAGTAAGGTTATTACTAATATAGGCGCACATAAAATTGTAGCTCATGGCATTAGCCAAGTACCAGAAGGAAGAAGAGTGTTTGGTGATCAAACCATAGAAGAAAATCTCCTTCTTGGCGCTTATTTAAGAAGAAATAAATCTGAAATTAAAGAATCAATGGAAGAAGTATTTACATTGTTTCCAAGAGTAAAAGAAAGAAGAAAACAACTTGCCGGAACTATGTCAGGTGGTGAACAGCAAATGCTTGCAATTGGAAGGGCCTTAATGGCAAAGCCTAAGCTATTATTGCTTGATGAACCATCTATGGGACTTGCTCCAATCGTAGTTGAAGAAATATTTGAAATTATAAAAAATATACGTAAAACCGGAACAACAATTCTTTTAGTGGAGCAAAATGCTAATGCAGCCCTTCAGATAGCTGATCGTGGATATGTTTTGGAAACAGGTAGTGTGGTATTAGACGGATTAGCACAAGATTTACTACATGATGATTCTGTTAGAAAAGCATATTTAGGAGAATAATATGCCAAAGTGTGGTATAATCTTACTATAGAATAGGAGGGGTCTTATATGGATAAATTTGTAATTGCAATAACAAGAACTTGTGGAAGCGGCGGAACAACAATTGGTAAAATGCTTTCTAAGGATTTAGACATAAACATTTATGATAGAGAACTATTACGTTTAGCATCAGATGATAGTGGTATTAATGAAGCATTATTTGCAAATGCAGACGAGGATGTAAAAAATAGTTTATTATATAAAGTCTCAAAGCACGTATATAATGGTGAATTAATTCCACCTGAAAGTGGTAATTTTACTTCAGATGATAATTTATTTAACTATCAAGCTAAAATATTACGCGAACTAGCCGAAAGAGAATCTTATGTTGTAATTGGACGCTGTGCTGATTATATTTTAAGAGATAAACCAAATATATTTAAAATTTTTATTCATGCTTCTGATGAATATTGTATAAAACATGAAATAGATATTTTAGGCGCTTCAGAAAAAGAAGCAATCAAAGAAATTAAAAGATTAAATAAATATAGAAGTGACTACTATTATTATCACACAGGTAAAAAATGGGAAGATGTAAAAAATTATGATTTATCCCTTGATACAAGTAAATTGGGTTTTGAAAAATGTGTTAAATACATTAAAGAATATATTAAATTAAGAATGGATTCATAAACTATAGACATCTAAAACAAAAGCTAGGTTTATATAGTAATTTACCGAAATTACACATATTTTTATTCTCCAGCACTTATGAACTTTTTAAAATACAGGGGGCTGTTGCAACAGCCCTTTAATTGTTATTTACTTCTATCTATTCATAAAATTCTGGCGCACGTTTTATTGTTTTAAAGAATTCTTCATCATGAGCAAAGAATACTTTAGCATCATATTTTTCTTCTAACCCTCTCACTTTTTCAATTGATTTAAAGAAAGAAAGACTGTCATAAAGTAATCCTGATGCTTTAGCCGGTGGTCCATAGATTTCTGAACTATATACACAATCTTGTGGAAAAATTAATGTACCTTCATTTTCTAAATGAACTACTACTCCAAGCAATCCTGGTGTATGACCTGGTAAGTTTACTATTTCTACACCTTTTGCAATTTCAAAGTCTTCTTCTACCAAATGATATTGCTTCACCGAAACATCCAAGTCTGATTTTATATAACCGCCATGTGTTAACGGATTTTCATTTAGCCTTACTTGAGTTTGAGCTTGCATAAAATCTGCCTTTGGTACATATACATCCGCATGTTTAAACAAATCTAAATTCCCTGCATGATCTAAGTGCATATGAGAAATTATTACTTTTTTAATTTCTTCTGGCTTTGTACCGCATAAAGCTAATTGATTTTCTATTCTTTGTTCATTGGTTTGATACAAAGGGTAAACTTCTTGTAAGTGTTTTGGCCAGTAACCTTTCATAGCTTCCGGATTGCTTCCTACATCATATAAAATTTTTCCATCTGGATGGTCTATTAAAATAGCCATTACAGGTAATTTGATCCACTTATTTTGTACGTATGGCTGGCTATATGTTCCCATAGTAGCTCCACCCACTACATTATTTTTATCAGTTTCTAAATATCCCGTGTCTAAAACATATACTTTCATAAATTGCGTCCTCCTATACTTTTATAAAATTTTTACTAAAATTTCACCTTGAATCTCTTTTCCCATTCCTCAGCCAGTTCACTTCTAAAATCAGGATGAGCAATATTTATCAGTGCTCTAGCTCTTTCTTTTAAAGTTTTACCTTTTAGTTCTGCTATTCCAAACTCAGTTACAACATAATGCACATCATTTCTTGAAGTGGTTACTGTTGCTCCTTCATCTAAAATCGGCACTATTCTTGAAACCTTTCCTTTACTTGCAGTTGATGGCATTGCAATTATTGATTTACCACCCTTTGCCATTGCTGCTCCTCTTACAAAATCAACTTGACCACCTACACCACTAAACTGTTTAAGTCCTATTGTATCAGCAGCAACTTGTCCCATAAAATCTACTTGAATGCAGGAATTAATAGAAACCATTTTATAATTTTCAGAAATAATACATGGATCATTAACATAATCTACCGGATACATAACTACACTAGGATTTTCATTAACAAAATCATAAAGTCTTTTTGTTCCCATTAAAAATGTAACTACTGATTTACCATGATGTAAAGTTTTTGCTTTATTTGTTATTACACCTGCTTCAATAAGTTCAACAACTCCATCAGATATCATTTCTGAATGTATTCCTAGATCTTTTTTATCCTTTAAGAATAATAATACTGCATCTGGAATTGCACCAATACCAAGTTGAAGTGTAGCTCCATCGTCTATAAGCTTTGCACAATTTTCACCTATAGATTTTTCTATCTCACCTATTTTAGGTGGCTTAAGTTCTATAATTTCATTAGAAGTTTCAATAATATAATCAATCTCAGATATATGAATAAAGGAATCTCCTAAAGTTCTTGGCATTTTGTCATTTAATTCTGCTATAACAATCTTAGCTGCTTCTGCAGCAGGTTTTGTATAATCATTTGAAACCCCAAAACTACAATAACCATGTGCATCAGGAGTACTTAATTGAACTATTGCCACATCTACTGGCAACGAACCTTCCTTAAACATTTTTGGTACTTCTGAAAAAAAGCATGGCGTAAAATCCGCTCTTCCATCTGAAATAGCTTCCCTTGTTGTTGCACCAGCAAATATGGAATTGTGGCGGAAATTGGCAGCCATTTCAGGCTTAGCATATTCACTTTTCCCCATTGACACCATATGAACAATCTCTACGTCTTCATATAAATCCTTATTTTGAACCATTTCCTCTATAGTATCCTTTGGTTCTCCACAAGCATGTCCAATTACCACCCTATCGCCACTTTTAATTTTTTTTACAGCTTGATCTGCTGTAATTACCTTACTTTTGTATAAATCCTTCCAGTTAATTTTAGACACCTCCTGAATATAATCTTTTACAAACTTTTCAAATCACATAATAAACTGTCATAATCCTTTATATTTTTAACAAAGATTTTTCTATATTTTGAAATATATTTTTCATGGCTTACACAACAATTTTGACATCCACAGACTAAAATTAAATAATCGTATTCTTTTGTTTCTTTTGCGATCTCGAGATTATGAGCGTAATCAAGATCTTTAATTAAATTTCTAATAAACGCTTTTCTATCGTAGCTAGCGTTACAGCCTCCGCAGTATCTAATACCTATTTCCAACTTATCCATAATATTTATTTTCTAAGAAGCTTCCTTGCAAAATCTAGCATTTCGCTGCTAACTGGATCAGCCATTTGTACATCTTTTACTCCTGGAATCTCCTTCAATACACTTGCAACTAATTCTTCCATGGTAAATCTTGCAGAAGGACAACAGCTACATGCTCCTAAAAGTTTTACATGAGCAATTCCATCCTTAACCTTTACAAGCTCAATATCACCATTATGTTCTGCAAGTAATGGTTTAATTTTTTCATTTATGGCAATATTAATTTCATCAATCATAAGGTTACTCCAATTATTCTTCAATCTTAGCAATACTCTTAGCAATCTTCTTTTTAGCTGCTAAATTTCCTTGTCTAGATATCATAATTCTTTGAGCCTGTGGTGATCCTGCTCCATGCATTGATTCTGTTCTATATCCAACAGCTGCAGTTCCTAAGCAAAGATTTTCTATTAATCTTAATATTCTCAATCTATTTTCAGTTGAAACAGAATTAACACCTCTTAAATACTTTTCTATATATGGTCCTACTGTTTCATCTTTGAAATCAGCTTCTGAAGGCATAGTAACCATTAAACCACCAGCAATATCTTCAGCTAATCTACAAATTTCATAAGGGAATCTTGTTACATTTTGTTTGCATACATTTGCAAGTAAGTTATCAATGTAATAATTTCCTGATTCTGTTTTATTTCCCATTGCTGAACATGCTATACCACAAGAGAATAAGGTTTCATTTAAGTGAGTCATTTCTATTAGCTTATCTTTAATATGTGATGCTTTTGCAGCACCATTATAATCTGCAGCTACTGCAGCAGCTCCAATTAAAACATCTCCTACCCCGACTTTACATCCACCATAGCTTTGTCTATGATATCCAGCAAATCTTTCAACTATCATTCCAGCAAAATCAGTTTCTCCATTTAAGAATATTCTTTCATTTGGTACAAACACATTATCAAATATTGTTAATGTCTCTTGTCCACCAAATTCCGCATTTCCAAGGTCAATGTCAGCACCTGCTTCTAATTTTCTTGTATCACAAGATTGTCTTCCATATATATGAATTATTCCTTCTGTATCTGTAGGAACTGCAAAAGATATTGCCCAATCCTTATCACTTGGAGTTAATGCTATTGTTGGCATTACTACTACTTCATGTGAATTTAACATTCCAGTTTGGTGAACTTTAGCTCCTCTAACAACAACACCATCTGTTCTTCTTTCAACAACTCTTAAGAATAAATCTCCATCCACTTGGTTACTTGGTGATAATCCTCTATCTCCCTTAGGGTCAGTCATTGCACCATCAACTGTCAAATCATTTTCTTGAACATATGATAAGAACGTTTTAAAGTTTTCATGATAATTAGTTCCACAAGCTTTATCTATTTCATATGTTGAACTGAATATTGCATTGAATGCATCCATACCAACACATCTTTGGAAACATGATGCAGTTTTTTGGCCAAGTAATCGTTGCATTTTTACTTTTTTAACAAGGTCATCTGTGCTTTGATGTAGATGAGCAAACCTATTTACCTTTTTTCCTGTCAAATTTGAAGTAGCTGTCATTAAATCTTCATATTCTGGCATTTGTGCTAAATCATAAGTCATTGCAACTGAATTAAGAGATGGTCTTATAATTGGATGGTCAACAACATTCTCAACTTGTTTTCCAAACATGTACACTTTTAAATTTAATTTTCTAAGACTTTCAATATATTGTTCCTTTGTTTTTAATGGCATAATATCGCATCCTTTACTATTTTTTATCTTTCAATAACTTATGTAGCAATAAGCATGCCAAAATAAAAAACTACATAACAACTTATATTTCCTATAATAATTATTATAATTTCTTTAGAATTCTTGCATTTTAAAGAAATCAATATAAGTTTTTGTTGCAAAAGTGCAACTAAGCTTTTTTATACAAATATCGCAAAACGTTTACAAAAAGCTATTTGGTGGAAATATTTTTCATTGGTGCATTTTTGCATCTTGTTTTAGTTTTGCAACAGACAATATTATTTCTATTTAACAGTCAAAATAATCCTATAAATAAACAATTTCTATTTTAGACTTATTACTAGAAATATATATTAGTAGATTGCTAACTTACGAATACATCTAAACAAAGAAATTAGCTACATGTGAGTTAAGAAATCATTTGAAAATACACTTTTGAATGTTCTTAAGAAGATTGTATTCCATTTTTACTCGTCCAATAAAAATTGAAAGCAAGTAGAAATGGGTGTAACCTCCTCTTTAGAAGATTCCATCGGAATTTTCATGGTTCTTCGGAACACACATGTAGCTAATTTCGATTTATTGCATATAAATCTAGTTTCCGCATTTGATATATTTTTGCCTTTTTCTTACAAAGGTTGATGCATTTATGCCCAATGATTTTGCTGCTGCTCTTACGTTTCCATACTTATCATAGGCTTTCTTTATTAATTTCTCTTCTATAGAATCTAGGGTTTCTTTTAGATTTATACCTTCTTCAAAGGTATTTAAAGTTACAACCATACCATTTGATCCAATTATATTTTTAGGAAGATCTAATCTTTCTATCTTATCCGATTCACTCATTATTACTACTCTCTCAACAATATTCTTGAGCTCTCTGACATTTCCTGGCCAATTATATTCATACAAAGTTTTTAAAGCATCTGATGCAAATACCTTATTGAAATTATATTTCTTATTAAGCTGATTAAGAAAAAAATTTATCAATGGAAGAATGTCCTCCTTTCTTTCTCTAAGCGGTGGAATATATAAAGGAACAACATTTAACCTATAATATAGGTCTTCTCTAAATTGTTTTTTCTTTATCATTTCTTCTAAATCTCTATTGGTTGCAGCTAAAACCCTCACATCAATTTTTATAGATTTAGTACCTCCTATTCGCACTACTTCCATTTCTTGAAGTACTCTTAATAGTTTAACCTGCATCTCCATAGGAAGTTCTCCAACTTCATCTAAGAATATAGTACCTCCAGATGCTAATTCAAATAGACCTAATTTACCTTCTTTGTTTGCTCCAGTAAATGCTCCCTTTTCATATCCAAAAAATTCTGATTCTATCAAGCTTGCAGGCACTGCACCACAATTAACTTTAATAAACTGCTTTTTATTTCGGTTACTAACTTTGTGTATATACTTTGCTATTTGGTCTTTTCCTGCTCCTGTTTCTCCGAGCATAAGAATTGTGGTATCAACTTTTGCAATTCTATTGGCTATCTGAATAATTTCTATAGTTTTATGATCTTCAGCAACTATTTCAGAAGTATTTAATAGTTGAGTTCTCATTTCTTCAATTTCTGAAACATACTTGCGAGTAATTTCTTTATTTTTTTGAAGCTGCTCTTTTAACTCATAAAGCTGTGTTACATCTCTTACATTGGTTACAACCATAATGATTTTACCATTCTTATCAAAAATAGGATTACTGCTTACTAAAACTTTTACTCCAGTATTAAATTCCTGTTGAATTGTGGTTGTTTGCCCATTTTTCAGCACCATCAGAGTAGCAGATTGAGATATAAAGCCTTCCTTTTCCAGTTCTTTCATATTCTTTCCTAAAACATCTGCCTTTTTTAGTCCTGTTATTCTTTCATAGGCATTATTAACTTTTATAGTGTTAGCTTCTCCATCTGTTATATAAATACCATCATAAGAGCATTCAATAATAGAATCTAACTCACTTAAGCTCAACTTTGTATTTTTCAAATCCTTATATTTTTTTGAAACTTTTTCAATCAAATTATTAATTAAATCTGTATGTGTTATTATACCTATAAGCTTATCATTGTCATCCACAATTGGAATACGTCCAACTTTGTATTTTAAGACATCTTCCAACTTTAATTCACTATTAATTGTTATTACCTTTTTAGGCCCTAAAATCTCAATTTTTGTATTCATTCCACATTTATTAAGTATAGCTTTCATCAGATCTGTTTTTGTTATAATATTAGTTATTTTTCCATCCTTATCTACTACAGGTGCTCCATCTATTTTATTTTTTACAAATAATTTTGCTGCATCTTCAAATGTATCATCTGGATTTAATACAAATACCTTTTTTGTCATTAAATCTTTTACCTTCAAACTACTCACACCCTACATCTTTATTTATATAAAACTATATCCACTATACGCTTTTCTATTTAATATATTGTCACAAAAATTAATCAAATCTCAAACAAACTTTTACTGTAAGTTTAATACTGTCCACTTAACTATCTCATTTATAAACATTATGCCATCCCATGGGGAATCATATATATTCATAAAACCAACTTTAACTAATCTATCAACTCCATTTAAACTAACCATATTTGCAAATCTTATAATTCTATTTTTATCTTCAGAAGCTAGTCCAATAGTTTGCACTCTTTGAGTTATCAGCTTACATACTTCAAAGATATCTTCAACCTCCTTTAAAAATATAGTTCTATGCTGCACGGGTTCCTCTAACGTTATTTCTTTATCTATTAGAATCGTATATCTAAGATCTTTACTACATATTATATCCTTCTCTAACGATAAAAGGTATTCTCCTCTTTTGTTTATTATAGCCGCAGATATTCCTTGACTTATATGAATTTCAGGATTGCGTTTTAAAGCTTTTTCTAAGGATTCTGAAAGCTTTCGTGCTGCTTCTTTTAAAGATAAATTGCTTTTTTCTATAAATAGTACTTGCGGAGAAGAACAGGCCTTTTGATCAAAGCTGATAATATCCTTTGCAAGATCATCAAAGGTTCTAGATAATTTATCACTTTCCATAGCCGATTTTTCAAATACAGCAAAAGAATATTTAGGTCCAAAAATTATATCTTTACAGGTAGTTTTCTTAGGAATAACGGATAAAGTGTTTATAGCTTTATCACCGCCACATATTACACGTACATCTGCTGCTTGAGACATTTCAGTATTCAGATCTAAGTTGTTACTTGAGAAATTAACAAGTGAAATACTCTTCAATAATGCTATACCACAGTATTCAATTCCTTTAAAATTGACTTTAATATCTAATAAAGGTTTTAAGAGTTCTACCACAATATTTATAGCTTCTAAAGGAACTCTGCACAAATTAACATTTTTACAAAGAAGCGATTGAATTAAATAATATATTGGAAGCGTAGGAACATTTCCAGCCATGAAATGGCATACTAACCCTCTTGGCTGAGCCTTCATAAATTTATCATCTTCAATTTGTGTAAAATCATCTAAGTATTCTTGTTTTTTTAAATCTAAACATAAAATTTTCTCAATATTACTTTTTTTTAACCATAATGCTAAAAATGGTACACCTTCATAAGTTAAGAATCTTCTATCCCTTGATAATATTTTACTATACTCATTAATTATTTCAATTATTGCACCAGAAGGATATGAGTAAATTGTTTCCTTGTTTCTATTAAGTTCTTCAAGGATTATATCTAAATTATTAAACTTTTTAGGCTCAGGAAAAAAATCATTTCCTAACATAAAACAACTTATCATTTCTTATCCCTCTTTTCTGCAAAAGTATCCCCGCACCCTCTTGTTTCAGACTTTTCTACTCTATTTTTAAATTTAAAATACTTGCCATTTCTTCCACACTTACAATCATCTATACCTGCAAATTCACCAATATCTTCAGTTAATATAGCTTGGCCTGGGTAACTTGAAGTTAGAATGCTCATAACTTCTATAAATCCACATTGGCCTTTTTCTACTTCTTTAAGAGTTAAAAAATCTCTTATAATAATTTCTCCAAAGTCTGGAACGTGTTTATATCCGCATTCACAATCAAGAAAAACAACCCCTAATTGCTCAACCATCCCATAAAAATCTATCACATTTTCAGGTACAGTTCCAAGAACTTGTGCCACAGCTTCATTAAATTCTTCCTTTTCGACTTTTTGATCCTTTAATTTTTTCCAGCCTCCGCTATGAAGCAGTTTAATTTTAGACATAGTTAACTTTATTCCTTTTTCTTTTAAAACCTTAACAAATCTTGTCCAAATAATATAGGTAAAGCCATATATCAATATGTCTGTATCTTTATATTTCTCCTCAAATTCTTTTAGCCTTTCCACATTAAGTATGAGATTGTCGTCTACCATATCCATAACATAAGTTATACTTTTGCCAAAATTACTTATCCCTCTTATAGCAGCACCTCTAGCTGTTAATATTTCATTTTTTTTATTAACTTCTTTACTATCTATTACTAACATGGGTCTTCTATAAGAACCTAAAAAATCTGTTAATGTGACTATCAACCCATCAGACTGTCTTATAGATGTCTCATTATCAATGTAGATCTTACTAGGATTAATTCCAGTTGTGGAACTTGAGTTTAATATTCTAACAACATTTTCTTCACTACAAGTTCTTAAATCAAAATGCTTAAACATATTTACAGGTATAAAAGGGATTTCTTCAAGAGAATTTATATTATTAATATCCAGCTTCCCGTACATACTATTTAAATTTTCATTTCTTCTATTTTTATCTATTTGTAACTTTAAAATCTTTAAAAGCTTCTTTTCTTTATCCTTTTGCATACACTTAAATTGCACGTTATTTATAATTTCATCTATCATTTCAAATCACCTATCATTACTTTTCCAGAAGAATTTTTAGGAAGCCCATCTAGAAATACCACATACCTTGGAACTTTATATGATGGCAGTTTTTCTTTGCAGTGCTCTATTATATACTTTTCATCTATTTCAAAGTCTTCTTTATTTACCACTACAAATGCTTTTATAGCTTCTCCAAGTATATTATCTTCAACACCAATCACTGCGGCTTCAATAACACTTGGAATTTGAATTATAATATTTTCAATTTCCTTAGGACTTATTCTATTCCCACCACTTTTTATTATTTGCTTTTCTCTTGCCACAATATAAATATAACCATCATTATCTACTGTTGCTAAATCACCTGTGTATAGATAACCATTTCTAATAACCTTATTTGTTTCTTCTTCATCATTAAAGTATCCCTTCATTATATTTCCTCCCAAGGCTACTACTTCTCCAATGTCACCTTCTTTTATTTCATTTCCTTCTTTATCTATAACCTTAAGGATAGTCCCTGGAATACCTTTTCCTATGGAGCCCAATTTTTTTTCAAGCATATTAGGTGGAAGGTAAGAAAGTCTTGCAGTTGCTTCAGTTTGCCCATACATTATAAATATTTCTGTTCCATTAAGTGTTTGTTTAAGCTCTTTAATAAAGCTATCAGGAAGCTTTCCTCCTGCTTGTGCCACATACCTAAGACTTGGTAAATCTCTACTTTTAATACTCGATTTTCTAAGCAATATTTGGTAATTACTTGGAACTCCAGCAAAACCTGTACATTCATATTTTTCTATATCATCAAGAACTGATTCTGGGAACATAAATCTATTATTTATAACTAAGCTTCCGCCAACTCTTAAATGAGTATGGAGAAGCGATGTTCCAAAGCAATAATAAAATGGCAGCACAACTTCTATTCTGTCCTTACTATTTAACTTAAAATATTCTATTATAGAATTTGTATTACAATAGAGATTGTAATGTCTAAGCATTACCCCTTTTGGTTTTGCTATAGAACCAGAGGTAAATAATATCACAGCCACATGTTTTTTCAAATCAATTTCTATCTCTTCTTTACCGACTTCAGTATCTTCTTTATCTATTAAAAAAGCGTCCATATCCTCTTCAATAATTATCTTAATATCTTTTTTTATAATTTTAGATATTGTATCTAAAAAACGTTTTTCTATAAAAATTGCTTTAGGACTGCAGCTATTTACAATATAATCAATATCCCTATTACTTAAAGTTGGATTTATGGGCACGCAGGTGCACCCACTTTTTATTATTCCAAAATAACTTTCAATAAAGAAAAGTGAATTCTCTGATATCAAAATAACCCTATCTTCATGTCTAACATTAATTCTTTTTATTCCATAAGATATCCTTGATATCCTTGAGTATAATTCTTTGTAACTAATATTAGTTTTATCGATTATAGCAGTTTTATTAAGACTTGAGGAAAATTCAAAAACATAATCAGTAAAGGTCATATTTCAACACCATACTTTTCTAACGTCTTTTTAATATCTCCTATAGTATACAATCTTGAAACATCTTGAACTGCTAAAGATATTTCAAACTTTTCCTCAAGGGCCATTACAAGTTCAATATGGCTAAGAGAATCCCACGCTTCAATTTCATTTGGTCCAAGATTATCCCCGATTTCCTCTACATTCTTAATGCTCCAAACATTTTTTATTATTCTGTTGAAAGTTTCTAAATTACTCATTTTTATTCCTCCAATATTTTTAATTATTCAATAATATTTATAGCAAGATTCATGCCAACAGCTTTAAATTTGAATTTTTCTTTTTATAGCAATATTTACACAAAATAATTTAAGTTACCCAAAGTGACTTATCATTTTTTAGACATTATAAAAGAGCTCATGCTTAAATTAACGAAACATGAGTTCTTTCATTTAATATACAATTATTAATTACATAGACCATTCTAAATTCTTTTTTGACTTTGTTGAATACTTTGCATTTTAATCATTTTATGTATTCTTGAATTTACTCACTTCCTCAATCATATTCTTCACTTTTTCATTTTGCTTTAATGCAGAGGATGCAACTTCTGATGAAAAATTACTTATCTGTTCTGCCGATGCAAATATTTCCTCAGATGTAGCAGAAATTTCCTGTGCTACTGTTGACGTGGAATCGACCTTTTCCATAATCTCATTCTTTTGAGAATTGATTTGATTAGTGGATACATCAATATTCTCAATTTGAGGAACTATTACAGAGACTGCATTTACTATTTCCTTAAAAGAATCTATAGAATTGTTAATAACCATAATCTGCATGTTTAATTCTTTACTTGCATATTCAGTAGTTTCAATAGTCGCTTCATTTTCTTTTGAAATAGTCATAATCAAATTACTAATATTTTCAGAAGATGCCTTTGACTGTTCTGCAAGCTTTCTTATTTCTGCGGCAACCACTGCAAATCCTTTACCTGCTTCGCCGGCTCTAGCCGCTTCAATTGCTGCATTTAAAGCTAAAAGATTAGTCTGTTCTGCAATACTATTAATTAGATTTGTTATTTCTGTAATTTTATTTACATTTACTTTTAAAATATCAACTTTATCTTTTACCTTCTCAAAAGATACATTTATATTATTTATAGAAGTTGCTAGTGTTTTCAGAGTTTCATTGCTGTTAGTTGCCATTACTTCAATTCTTGAAGCATTGTATACTGCATCTTTTATGGAAGTAAAAATGCTTTCAAGATTTCCAGTAAATTCGCCTACCAAATGAGAAATATGCAGTAAATCTTCTGCCTGAGCTGCTACACCTTCTGTAATATCTCTTATTGCAAAGGAAACTTCTTTAGATGAAGCCTCCATATTTTGTGATACTAAACTTAATTCTTTTGAATGTTCCTGAATATGTCCTGAAGCATCTTTTACCTGCAGCGCTAATATGTTTACCTTGCTAACCATAATATTAAAGCTAGCATTCAACTGCCCAATTTCATCATCTGATCCAGTTTTTAGCTTTAAATTTAAATAACCATCACCCACTTTTTTCATTGCATCCATTAAATTCTTTATAGGCTTTGAAATAGAGTGAGAGATCTTTATTGAGACGAGTATTGTTAATATAAAGCAAATTATACTTATAATAATTATTATATTTCTTATATTATTGGCAGAACTGCTAATTTCGCTATAAGGAATTTCCGCTACATACTTCCAATTAGTAGTTTCTGAAACCGCATGTACAGTTAATACATCTCTTTTGCTTGAAGCATCATTATATACAAAGTTTCCAGTACTATCCTTGGCCATTTTATTCACAAGCTCTTGATTGTCTAAACTTTTTCCTAGCAAATCTTGCTTAGGATGTGACATTACTATATTGTCTTGGTCTAAAATATACATAAATCCACTATCCCCTATTTTAGCATTATCTAGAGCTTTTTGAAATTCAGCTGCCTTTATATTCATTACTAATACGCCTGCAATTTTATCACCATTTAAATCCTTTAACAACCTGACATTGCTTACAAACAAAGTCGTTTTATCTGGTGAAAATTCATCATAATGAGGTGGAATCCAAAATCCTTTACCATTTAATTCAATTGCTTTTTTATAAAATTCTGAATCCTTAACCTTAGATAACTGTGATGCATTAATAGATATCATAGGGTACCCTATTGTAACACCATCGGGATTTATTATGTATGTACTCTCTACTAACGAATTAGACACCATTATCCCACTTAAAATTTTTGAAGCATCTGTGATAATTTCATCCTTTTGCTTTTCTTTATAATCTGTTGTTAAAACTTTTCTCAACTCACTATTAGTTAACAATTGAATAGAATAATTATTAACTGTTTCTGCTATATAATCAACATAGTTTTTATTCTGTTCCAAAATTTCGCTAGTTGAAGAGATAACATTTTTCTCCATAGTATTTTTAACGTTTATAAAACTGGTAACTCCTAAGCACAAAAGAGTTATTAAAATAATAGATGTAAAAGCAAAAACAAGTCTTGTAAATATCGTATTTTTAAGTTTAAATTTCATTTAAAAATCCTCCCTCATTTCTTAATCCATAATTATTTATTTAATATAAGAATTCTTAATAGATTTTTAAAGGACTTGGATAAAGAGTTTCAGGATGTTTTAAATAATCCATCACGTTACTTTTATCTACTATTTTTGTTGGTATTTCAACATATCCCCCTTTAAAGGATTTATTAAGGGCTTCCACAGCCACTTGAAGGGCAATTTCTCCTGTATTAAACGGACTAGCGCTTACTGTTGCTGTAACCTTATTTGCTGCAATTGCTTCAAAACAGCTGGTGTCACCATCGTTTCCTAAAAAGATTATATCATTCCTACCCATTTCTTCTGCTGCCTTCTGTGCTCCGATAATTTCATAGTCATTTGCTGCAAACATCATTTTTATATTAGGATTTGCTTTTAACATGCTTAGTGCTGCTGCTTTTCCTCCTTCTACATTCCATTGTCCATCTGCACTTGCTTTTACATTTAAATTAGATGAATTTTTAATCCCCTCTAAGAATCCTCCGCATCTTTCTGTAGATAAATATCCCGGCGATCCTTCAATTATTCCAACTTCCATTGCATTACCTTTCGCTAAATTTGCAGCATATTCCCCTATTGACTTTGTCCCTGAACTCTGCTTATACCCTACTATACCGTGAATAGGTGTTGGAAAATTCTTAAAATCTGAGTTTACAATAATTACAACTATCCCTTGATCTACAGCCTTCTTTATCAGCGGTGCTTCTTTTTTATCATCGAGTGTTGATAAAATAATCGCATCCACTTTGTTTTCAATAACTTCCTCTAGTAAGGAAATCTGACCATTAATGTCTTCTCCACTTTGTGGTGCTAGCATAAATGTATCTACTCCAAGTTTCGCGCTAGCGCTTTTTATTCCCTGGCCGATGGCCATATAGAAGTTAAATTCTGTGGCTGGTGGCAAATATGCTATTTTGGGTACTTTGCCCTGAGTATATTGCAAATGTTCAAAACTTGCTTGTGAATCATTCTCAATGGGTTCAGGGCTATCATACTGGATAACTTTTGAACTTGTAAAAGCTTTCTTTTCTGTTAAATCATCGGATTTAGTTTTAATCGAACATGCTGTCATAATTAAAGTTAAGATTAAAAAGAAGACTGAATAAATAAATATACATCTTATTTTTTTCATAAAACATCACCACCTAATCATATACTACTCTTGGGACTTTATTTATATATAACACTTATAAGGAAACCTCAAGGGAAATTTCACTTCCAGGTTTCCTTATAAAAATATTATTAAAATACTCAAAATTTATTAGATATTATTTTATATTAAGTGCAGCTTCATATCCTTCTTTTACAGATGCTATCCCATCTGCTACTCCAGTAATATCTCCAGCTTTAGTATATGGGTATTTTCCTTTTATAATTTCTTCAAGAGCCAAGTTAGGTCTAGAACCTATAGCTAAGATTATTTGATCAGTTGATATTTCCTCAGAAACCCCATTCTTGCTAACAACTATGCTATTTTCTCTAATCTCTTCTAATTTAGTTCCTAATCTAGTAACTACCTTGTTATGCTCTAAACTCTTCATCATAAATGCTTTAGGTATTCCTGCCATCTCTTCTAGATGTGTCTCTCTCATCTCTACTACAGTTACAGAAGATCCATGAACTGCTAGATGTTCAGCTGTTTCCATACCTACTAATCCTCCACCTACAATAACTACATTTCTACCTGGCATAACTTTTCCTGATAAAATCTCATTAACTTGTACTATATTTTTATTTGTTTCTATTCCCTTAAATGGAATCGTAATTGGATTAGCTCCAGCAGAAAGAATTATATGATCTGGATTAAAAGTATTTATAACCTCTTCTGTAACCTCTGTATTTAGATTTACTTTAACATTAAGCTTTTCTAGTTGACCTTTCAAATATACCACAAATGAATTAAACACTTCTTTTCCTGGTGGTATAGCTGCAAATAACCATTGACCGCCTAATCTGTTAGCTTTTTCAAATATCTCAACGGTGTGTCCTTTAGTTGCAGCTACAACTCCAGCCTGCATTCCAGCTAATCCACCACCTATAATCATAACTTTTTTAGGATTAGCTACTTTCTCTAAATTGTATTCTCCTTCACGACCAGTTCTAGGATTTACTAAACATGAAACTGGTTTTTGAACACCTATATATCCTTGACATCCTTGATCACAAGATATACAAGGAACAATATCGTCTAACCTTCCTTCCATGACTTTTTTAGGGAAGGAAGGGTCAGCTATAGAAGCTCTTCCTATGGCTACAAAATCTGCTTTTCCTTGTTTTAGTATAGATTCAGCTACAAACGGAGTATTAATCTTATTAACTGCAATTACAGGTATACTTACAACAGATTTGATATCTTTAGCTAAATCTGAGAATAGAGCTGTAGGAGCTTGGTATGGTGCTGAAGGAAGATATCCTGTTTTATAAACTGCTCCAGATACATGTATAGCTTTAATCCCTGCACCTTCAAGAATAGTCGCTATAATTTTTGAATCTTCGATAGTAAGTCCGCCCTCTACAAACTCATCAGCACTTATTCTATAAGTGATAACAAAATCTTTTCCAACTTTTTCATAAGCTTTGTTTATGATATTTAAAGGAAATCTTAAACGGTTCATTAAGTTTCCACCATAAATATCAGTTCTTTTATTTGAAAAAGGAGATACAAATTGATTAATTAAATATCCGTGAGCACCATGAAGTTCAATTCCATCATATCCTGCTTTTTGTGCTCTTACTATTGAAGCTACGAATTTATCTTCTAACTCTACTACTTCTTCTAATGTCAATTCATGAGGAACTTCAAATATTGCTGGATCATGTACTGCTGATGGAGCTACAGGTTGTTGACCCATTACAGATTGACTAGCTTCACGTCCTGCATGATATATCTGAACAAAAATTTTAGCTCCATGAGCTTGAACTCTACTTGTTAATTCCTTGTGCTTCTCTATTTGAGAATCATCCCAAAGACCAGCCAGTTTTGTAAATCCTGCTCCACGAGGCTCTACTGCATTATCCTCAGCTATTATAAGACCAAACCCACCTTTAGCTTTCTCTTCATAATATCTGATATATCTTTCTGTAAGATTACCGTCTTCATCTGCATATTCAGTCAACATAGGCGGAACCGCTAAACGATTTTTAATTTCTAAATTTCCTATCTTTCCTGGTTTAAACATCTCTTTAAACATTTCTTTTTTAAACATATTCTTCTTTACTCCTCATCTTTTTGTAATTTCCCATAACGAACATTGTTTCCTTCAATCAGTTCTTCACTATTTCACATATTTTAATACCTTGATAAATTAAAGAAATTTTTTATTTTAAAATATTTAAGAATATATAAAACGCATACTTTTTTATAATACAACTTACCCAAAAGTTTGAATTACTATAACAAGTATAAAATCTCAACTAAAAAGTCTTTCTTTAAATATTTGAATTGGTATGTTTACCAATTCAAATATTCTATATAGGGGTCAACCTAACTTCTTATAAACCGAAAATATACACTGCATCTTTGTAATTCACGAACCTAATATTCAATATTTCTGATATATCTTGCTTCATTGAAATTTACATCTATCATTTGATTTCTTCCAATTTAAACAGCTAAAAACTAAGCCTTGTTAACAGAACCAAAAAGATCGATTTTTTCTTTAACTGAAGCTTTAATGGCTTCAAAACCTGGAGCTATTATTTTACGTGGATCAAAGCCTTTGCCCTCCAAATCTTTTCCAGCTTCAATATACTTACGAGTAGCATCTGCGAAAGCTAATTGAAGTTCAGTGTTAACATTGATTTTAGCAACACCTAAAGATATAGCTTTTTTAATCATATCTGTAGGGATACCTGTACCACCATGTAATACTAGAGGAATGTCACCAGTAGCTACCTTGATTTTAGCTAACGCTTCAAAATCTAAGCCTTTCCAGTTTGCAGGGTATTTACCGTGTATGTTACCTATACCAGCTGCAAGCATTGTAACTCCCAAGTCAGCTACTTGTTTGCATTCGTTTGGATCTGCAATTTCACCTGCTCCAATTACGCCATCTTCTTCTCCTCCAATTGAACCAACTTCTGCTTCAACAGAAATTCCTTTTTCATTAGCGATTCTTATTATTTCTTTAGTTTTTTCAATATTTTCATCGATTGAATAATGAGAACCATCGAACATTACGGAAGAGAAACCAGCTTCAATTACTTTTAAAACTTCTTCATAGCTACCGTGATCAATGTGCAATGCAACAGGAACAGTAATATTTAGATCTTTTAATAATCCATTAACCATACCTACTACAGTATGGTATCCCCCCATGTATTTTCCTGCACCTTCAGATACGCCTAAAATTACTGGTGAATTGTTTTCTTGAACTGTTAATAAAATTGCTTTAGTCCATTCTAAATTATTGATATTGAATTGACCAACAGCATACTTTCCTTCTCTAGCTTTGTTTAACATTTCTTTTGCTGAAACTAACATATGCACCTCCATAAAATATATTTTTATATAAAATTAAATATATACTAAACCTCTAATTATTTATCCATTCAAGCTAAAAGTTCACGTAATATATCTGAAAATACTTTATTTTACTAATTTATATACTGTTAATCTCATATTTTTCGCGAAAGTTCTTTCCATTTGGGGTAGTAATTCAGTTAAATAATCAGAGTCACAATGAATTTTTAAGGATTTCAAATCTTTCCATTCTTCAATGAAAGAGAACATTGTCATGTTATCTAAATTTTCTATGCCAAACATGTCTATTTCTAAATTTCTTTCAAAAAGTTCATACTTTATATTACCTGGTTGGTTTTTTCTTGTTAAGTCAATTAATTTAGAACAAACTTCTTTGAATGTATTAACCTCCTCGTTTCTTACATAACACTCAGCTACTATTTTAATCATTTTTATCAGATCCTTTCATATATAATATTTTTTATAAAAGTATATTTAACAAATCATATTCTGATTCTTTGTTAACATTTTTATAATTTACTTCATCAAAATCTACATCTATTATTTGATTTTCTCTAATTCCAACAGCCTTTCCCGTGAAACCATTCATCAATAATTCTACGGCTTTAGCACCCATTTTACTTGCTAATACCCTGTCAAAAGCAGATGGGCTTCCTCCTCTTTGGATAAATCCCAAGACAGTTGTTCTTATGCTAATTTTTAGTTTTTCTTCTATATATTTTTGAAGCTCCTCTATGCAATACATTCTTTCAGTAATTATTATTACGTTATCGTTTTTACCCCTACTTATATTTTCACTTAATTTTGTGCATATGGTTGCAAAATCTAATTGCTTTTCAGGCGTAGATATTATTTCTCCTCCGCCTGCCAAAGCTGAATATAACGCTAAGTCACCACAATATCTTCCCATTACCTCTACAATAGTAGTTTTTTCATGAGAAGAATCTGTATCTTTGATTTTCCCAATACATTCTAGTACTGTATTTAAAGTTGTATCAAATCCTATGCAATAATCTGTATAAGCTAAATCATTATCAATAGTTGCTGGTAATCCTATAACTTTTACACCTAATTTGTTGAGCTTTTGTGCTCCTTGAAAAGAACCATCCCCTCCAATTACAACTAAACTATCTATTCCAAATTTCTCTAATACTTTTAAGGCCTTTTTTCTACCTTGTTCTTCCATGAATTCTAGACATCTAGCTGTTTTTAGTATAGTTCCTCCTTTTTCTGCAATATTATTTACATCTATCGTGCTTAGCTTAATCAATTCTTCTTCTATCAGGCCTTTATATCCATGATTTATACCAAAAACTTCCGCATTGTTATAATTTGCTGATTTTACTACCGCTCTTATAGCAGCATTCATTCCCGGAGAATCTCCGCCACTGGTCAAAACACCTATTTTCATTAACTTCACCTACTACTTACGTGTTTTAAAATATCTTTAAATAGATAATTATTAAAAATTTTATTCATTCTTAATATTAAGTTTATTTTTTCTCTAAAACTTCTTTAACTGCTTGAACAATCTTTTCTTTAGTTAGTCCAAATCTCTCTTTTAGATAATCTAATTTTCCAACCTCTCCAAATTCATCTTGTATTCCAACTGCTCTTACGGGAACTGGATATTCTGCCACTAGAACTTCTGCTACTGCACTATTTAAACCACCAATTACATTATGATTTTCACAAGTAACTACTGCTCCTGTTTTCCTTGCAGATTTTACTACTGCTTCTCTATCAATTGGTTTTATTGTATGAATATTTATTATTTCAGCATCTATTCCTTCTGCTTTTAAGATTTTTTCAGCTTCTAACGCTTCATTTACCATTATTCCTGTTGCAAAGATAGTAATATCTTTTCCTTCTTTTAATGCATCTGCTTTAAATAAATCGAATTCATAATCTTCCTTGAAAATTACTGGTTGTACTTTTCTAAACATTCTAATATATACTGGTCCGTTATATTCAACAATTTTAGGCATTGCTTTTGCAAGTTGCATTGCATCTACCGGCTCAAATATTACCATATGCGGAAGACTTCTCATTACTCCAATATCTTCAAAAGCAGCATGAGTCCCCCCGTTTATTTCTGCTGTAATTCCTGGATCTGATCCAACTATTTTTACGTTTGTTTTTGCATAATTTACTGATATTGCTATTTGATCACAAGCTCTTCTTGTAGCAAAGGCAGCAAAAGATCCTACAAAAGGAATAAATCCGTAAGCCGACATACCTGCTGCAAAGGCAGTCATATTTTGTTCTGCTATACCCATATTAAATACTCTATCTGGATATTTATCTTCCAATGGCCTTGTACCATTTGATGATGCTAAGTCGGCATCTAACACTACTATTCTTTCATCTTTTTCTATTAATTTTTCTAATTCCTCAGCAAAAACTTTTCTTATTTCTACATTTTCATACATAATTATTTTCCCCCTGCTATTGAAGTCCTTCTATTGCTTTCTGCATTTGTTCTTTTGAAACATTCATATGGTGATTTTTGTATCCCAATTCTTCTGCGAAATCAACACCTTTACCCTTTACAGTATTTAGTATTATGGCAGTAGGCTTTCCCACAAATTTCTTTGCCAATTCAATGGCTCCATCAATTTGTTCTACATCGTGACCATCTGATACTTCTATAACGTTAAATCCAAAAGCTTTCCATTTATCTCCTAATGGATCTACTGGCATAATTTCTGAAACAAAATTATCAACTTGTCCATTATTCTTATCAACGAAGACTATTAAATTATCAAGTTTAAAATTTGCTGCAGACATTGCTGCTTCCCAAATTTCTCCCTCTTGGCACTCGCCGTCTCCTACCATACAATATATTTTATTTTCATGATCTTTTAATTTTGCAGCTTTAGCCATACCTGCTGCTGCTGATAGACCTTGTCCTAGCGATCCAACTGTCATATCTACACCTTTGGCTTTATTCGCATCCGCATGGCTTGGTAAATTTGTTCCTGGTTTATTCAATGTATCTAGTTCACTTATTGGGAAAAATCCTTGATCTGCTAATATTGCATATAACGCAGGCGCAGCATGCCCCTTAGATAGTACAAATCTATCTCTATCCTCTTGTGATGGATTTGAAGGCTCTACTTTCATATGTCTATAATATAAAGTTACTAAAGAATCTACTGCTGATAAAGATCCCCCTATATGTCCAAGTCCTAATGTTCCAATTTCATGAACTGTGTAACGACGAATTTCACTACACTTATTGACTAAAAACTCTTTCTCTTGACTATTCATTTTTATACCTCCTAAGTTTATGATTGATTTATCTTCGTTTTCACATATATATTAGTAAGCAAGTATCATGCCAACCTTCAGAAAATTTCATTTTATATGTACTTTATCTTTCCTATTTCTTGTTTGAGCCCTTGAATTTACAATGTTTAGAACTTAGAAATACAATATTAATTTTAATCATCTTTAACTTTTCAAAGTTATGTATAATTCTAGTCTTCATGTTCTTACACATTGCAAGACAAAAAAAATCCCGCTAATGGGAGATATTTTTCTCATACTTCCCAATAGCGAGACTTTGCTTTCTAACTAAAACTCAATATTAAATTCTATTCATTAACGATCTATTTAATAATTTTACTTAATCTATATCCTTTGTACATATATTATACTTTTTTATTTTTCTATAAAAAGTAGATTTACCTATACCCAACAAGTCTGCTGCTTGTATGACATTATTATTACATTGAGTTAAAGCTCTTTTTAAATTTTCCATTTCAATTGTCTCAATATTTATTATGTTTTTTTCATGAACGAAATCATTCCATTCATTATTGTTTATTTGCTCATTTAAGCTTTGCATCAAGCCATTATCATGTATAGTTGAATTTTCACTTAAAAAATATGCTCTTTCAATCTCATTTTTAAGTTCTCTAACATTCCCCTCCCAATCTTCAGCCATAAGTCTTCTAATATATTCTTCACTTAATTCTTTATCTGTATTACTTTTCTCATTTAAAATTCTCATGAAATTTTTTGCCAACATTTTAATATCGTCTTTTCTTTCTCTTAAAGGTATTGTCGTTATATTTAAAACATTTAATCTATAATATAAATCCATTCTAAATTTATTTTTTTTCACTTCTTCAATTAAATTCCTATTTGTAGCTGCTATAACTCTTATATCAACAAACCTTTCATAGTTCCCTCCTACTCTGCTTATCATTTTATTATCCAATACTCTTAATAATTTTGCTTGCATATCAAGCGGCATTTCTCCAATTTCATCGAGAAAAATTGTTCCTCCATCCCCCAATTCAAATTTACCTATATGACCTTGACTCCTTGCTCCTGTAAACGCTCCTTTTTCATATCCAAAAAGCTCACTTTCAAGCAGTTCTTTGGGTATTGATGCGCAATTTATAGCCACAAAAGGCTCATTTCTTCTATTGCTATAATTATGTATAGAATGAGCAAAAAGCTCCTTCCCTGTACCACTTTCTCCTATAACTAAAACATTCGCCTCACTCTTAGCTACTTTTTTAGCATACTCAATTAATACCTTCATTCTAGAGTTCTCTGTCAGCATATCATCAAAATTATAAATAGCTCTGTTTCCAACAACTTTATTAACAACTTTGTTAATAATTTTAGAAGTATTAAAAGTAAACACTACACCACTAATATTATATTTAAAACTAATAGGAACAATATTAACCACACATTTTATTTTCTTGTAATTCATATTTATATCAAAATCTACATCGTAAAATATTTCTCCTGTCTGCAAAACCTTTTCAATAAACTTTACATCTTTTATTATTTCTTTAATATTTTTGCCCATTAATTCAGTCTTTGTATACCCCAATATTTCCGATGCCTTTTGATTTAATTTTTCTATTTCCAATTGATTATTCAAGATAATCATACCATCTGATATAGATTGAAAAGTAGCAGTTAATAATGAATTAGATTTTTCTAGGTATAATTGCCTTTCTATAGAATAAGTAGCAGTTAACACCATACCTAATGTATGTTTATGAGCTTTATGAGATTTTCCTGATAAATTAAGACATCCTATCAAATTTCCAAACTCATCATGTATTGGCGCTGCTGAGCAAGTCCAATCATGATGAATTTTACAATAATGTTCTTTCCCTATTATTTGAACTGGTATATCATTTTTTAACACAATTGCTATACCATTAGTTCCCACAGTTTCCTCTGTCCACAATGAACCTTTTACAAAATATATTTCAGCTGATTCCTTTACGATTTCTTCATCCCCCACTATATTAATGATATATCCTTCTGAATCTGTTAACGTTATAACAAACCCTGAACCTTCTACAATTTTATACATATTATTAATTATGGGACTAGAAACTTTTATCAATTGAGCACTTTTATTTAATTTTTCTTTTAAATCTTTATCATTTAATATTAATTTATTTATCTTAATAGTGTCTAATCCTCTCACCTTACATCTTTCATTAGATTCTATAATTAATTCTCTAATTTTCCCTGTCAAATTAACATCATTTATTATCTCATCTGTCTTACTCATCAAAATACCTCCTATCAGTTAGGAAAATGTTTTCTTTAGCTTTAGAATAACATTGTAATAATTAAGTTTACGTAATATCAACTTACTTTAAAAAACAGTTGATAATAAAACTATATTAGCAACTGTTTTAACTTAATTTATATTCTCACTCTATATATATTAATTTCACTTTCTCTTTCTTGAAATTTATTAAATTCAGGAACTATCCTTTTAAAATGAACCGAATTCATATGTTTGTTCAAGGCTTCCTCATTTTCCCATTCTTCTATAAAAGTTAATATTTGTTTATTATTAATATCTTCATATAAAGCATAAGATATATTTCCTTCTTCTTTTCTAGTTTCTTCAATCAATTGAATGGCACTTTGTTCAAAGTTATCTACTTGATTCATTTTAATAAAATTTTTGGCAATTACTTTAATCATACATTTTCTCCTCCATTGCATATTATTATTCATTTTTAGATAAATAATATCAAAAAATATTACCCACTTATATTTTTTAAAATTCATATAATTTTTTACTTATAAGTCTGTCAGCTTCTTTGATCTTCGCATAATTATCTTTATCATACCCTGAAACTATCGCATTTCTTTTCTTCATATTGTACAAGCAACTTATCTAATTCCTGACTACAAACCACTACTCGAATATCAGTTAACTCCATATTTTTGAGTAGCAGATATAATCTCTCACGTAGACTTTCAATATTATTTCTTAAATCAGTCATTTACAACCTCTTTGCCATTCTCCAATATTTAGCATATATTTAATATAATCTTTCTTAAACAAGAATAAGTTCAACTTATATCCTTAATTTTTATAATAGCTAGACTTCATTTTCAGTATATATAGTCTTAAATTATTCTTCAAGTACTTACTTTTAGGTAAGGCTTCTTACCTAAAAGTAAGTATATCCCTATTCTTCTTTTATAACTGCACACATTAAACATATCTGCCTAATTTCCAAATAAAAAACTTTTTATCGTACTATATTATAAAAAAATCTTAATCTCAATTTTATATAGGGGAATACATTAGTGTTATTATTTAAGAAATATTCTATGCTTTCTTTCATTATGTTTAAAATTGTTATTTACTTAATCCATAAAAGGATTTCTTATAGAGATCTGTTAATTCCCCATTACTAGTTGCTCTTGGATTTGTAGGAGTACATACATCTTTAAAGGCATTTCGAGACATTTCTTTTAAAACAACATTAAATTTATCTTCACTTATTTCATTATTAGTTAATTTGTTAAATGAATCTGGAATCCCTAGAGTTTTATTTAACCCTCTTATATAATCAGATAAGTTATCAATACCTAAATTCTTTTCTACTAGGTCATACTTATTTGTACCTTTCTGTTATATTCGATAACATAAGGAAGTAAAATAGCATTTGCTAAACCATGAGTTATTCCAAACTGTCCTCCCATGCTATGAGCCAAACTGTGAACAATGCCTAAAGACACATTGCTAAATGCACATCCTGCAATAGTAGATGCATTGCATTGCTTCTCTCGCTTCCACATCTTGTCCATTTTCATAAGCTTTAGGAAGCCACTTAAATACTAATCTAACTGCTTCGATTGCTAATGAATCTGTTAGCATAGTAGCGGCATTTGAAACATAGCATGTGACAATACATCCATACCAGTATAAGCTGTAGCATTCTTTGGCATTTTAGCTGGAAGATCTGAATCAACTATTGCAACATCTGGTATTATCTCAGGAGATACAATAGGATACTTTGCACGTGTCCCAGTATCTGTTACTACAAAACATCCTGAAATTTCTGATCCTGTTCCACTTGTAGATGGAATTGCAATAAATTTTGCTTTGTTTCTTAATGTCTGAATTGAAAATGGTTTAATTAAGCTTTTGAATTCTATTTCAGGATGCTCATAAAATACCCACATACCTTTAGCTGCATCTAGAGATGAACCTCCTCCTACAGCAATAATCCAATCCGGTTTAAACTCCAACATATCCTTTGACCCTTTAATAATTGTATCAACTGTTGGATTAGGTTCTACATAATCTATAACTTTAACTTCAATGCCTGATTTATTTAAATATTTTTCTGCTTTTTCAATAAAACCAAATTTTTTCATTGAAGAACCACCAGTTACAATTATTTCCTTCTTTCCTTGTATTTCAGAAAGGTATTCCATTGCTCCTTGTTCTGAAACAATAGTATTTGGTACTTTAAACATAGAATAACTCATTATTAATCCTCTTCCTCTCTTATTTTTAATAATGTATTTTTACCAATTACGGTAAAATTAATCTATAATTATTTTCCTTATCTTTTACTAAAGCTTTTAAGGACTAACTTCTATATTTTAAGGCCTTAATAAATACTTCGGCTGAACCTAAATTAGTAGCAAGTGGTGTACTATGTACATCACATAATCTAAGCAATGCAGAAACGTCTGGTTCGTGTGGCTGAGCAGTTAATGGATCTCTCAAAAAAATTATTAAATCAATTTTCCCTTCGGCTACCTTTCCACCTATTTGTTGATCTCCTCCTAAAGGACCTGATAAAAATCTTTTTACTTCAAGTCCACACTCTTCACTGATGAGTTTTCCTGTAGTCCCTGTAGCAAAAAGATCATGTTCTTCAAATATATGTTTATATCTTTTCACCAAATCCACTATTGTATCTTTTTTATTATCGTGAGCTATTAAGGCTATTCTCATAATACTTACTCCTCCAATTTTATTTACAATACTTTGTTTCTATCTCAGCTACCTTATCTAATCTCCTTTGATGTCTTCCACCTTCAAATTCAGTATTTAGAAACTTATCCACAATATCTAAAGCAACTCCTACTCCTACAACCCTTTGACCCAACGCTAATATGTTGGCATTATTATGTTCTCTGCAAGCATACGCACTGAAAGCATCACTACAAAGGGCTGCTCGCACTCCAACCACCTTATTTGCCGCTATAGAAATCCCTATGCCTGTACCACAAATAAGAATACCAAAATCACAATTTTTATCTCTTACATCTTCTGCTACTTTTAAGGCATAATCTGCATAGTCGCATGATTCTTCATCAAAAGTACCAAAATCATTAACTCCATAACCTCTATTCTTTAAATGTTTTATTATTTCTTTTTTTAACAAAAAACCAGCATGATCACTTCCTATTGATATTTTCATAATACAACTACCTTCCTTTTGCTATAACTATTCAATTTAACACGAATTAAATATCACACATATAATTCCACAAATTAAAGATTAAATTCTATCATAATAAACAAACTACAACTGAGCATTCATTGACAAAAATTCTTTTTCTTGAATATTCATTTTTATACCTCCTAAGTTTATACTTGATTTGTTTTTCATTTATATATACAGCAAATATTATGCCAATTCATGAACCTGTGCACTAATCTCATTTATATAACCAAAAATCCCATTAACGAGAATCTTTTCCCATTAATGAGATTTCATGTTCTAAATTATTATTTAATGTGAGTCCGAAAAAATAAAATATCCTATGTATGATCGGTTATTTATCACTTACATATCAATGGATTTTAACTACACTTACCGAATTCAAGTTTAAAAATCAAATTTATCAGGATCTGGTCCAACTCTAATATTTTGATTCATGCCGTTAATTATTTCCATTTCTTGTGATGTTAACTCAAAGTCAAATATATTAATATTTGATATTATTCTCTCTCTGCGAATAGATTTTGGAATTACTATAACATTTCTTTGAATATGCCATCTAAGCACTATTTGAGCAGATGTTTTGTTATACTTACTAGCTATATTAATTAGCGGATAAAAGTTTAGAATATATTTTGAAGCCTGATTACCAAGTGGACTCCATGCACTTACCTCAATATTTCTTTTTTGGCAATAATCAATTAACTCTTGATTATTCATTAACGGGTGAGACTCGACTTGATTTAAAACAGGTAATGTGGTTGATATTTTCTCTATGATATCTAAATGCTGCTTATGAAAATTACTAACACCTATGGCTTTAATTTTACCTTCGTTATAAAGTTTCTCCATTTCTAACCAAGCATCTTCCATGCCATCTACTGGCCAATGCATTAAGTATAAATCAATATAATCTACGCCTAATGCGTTAAGACTTTCATAAAAAGCTTCTCTTGTTCGCCTTTTACGAATGTCATCATTCCATAATTTAGTTATAATAAAAATATCTTCTCTATCCAACTTAGAATCAGCAATGGCAGCTCCTATACTTTTCTCATTATTGTACAATCTAGCTGTATCAATTAATCGGTATCCAGATTCTAATGCCCATTTTGCGGCATAATAAGTTTGGTTATATTCATTTTCCATACAACAACCTAAACCTATTTTGGGAATTTTCACATAATTATTGAGCTTGATAATATTTTTATTACTATTTATCATTATCTTATCACTCTTCCTTCTGTATCCTTATCTGGAATGCTATTCAAAAAGTCATTTGGTAATCTCTTCAAACCCATTTCTAATCGTTCAAGCATTCTTTCTTTGTCATAAGGTAACATTCCATGAAGCGGAATAACATTTGAAGTATGTAAACCAAAAAATTCAGTTTCTACAGTTATACCTTTTATTAAATCGATGGATTCTTGAATATTCATTCTAATGGTATTTTCTTTAAAGTTTCCATTTAAACGATCTTTGAATAGAGGTGTTCCTGGATCAACATGTAGATTTGCCACAAATATAAGTCTTGGTTGTGTTTCATTTATAAATTCAATAGATTTTTCAATATGTTCTTTTGATCCTTCTGCACCAGCACCGCCAATAATTATATTAATACTATAATCGAAACCTGCTTTTTTTAGTCGTAATAGTTGTTCTTTAGCTTCTTTTGAAGTGTGCCCTTTATTTAGCTCAGTTACAAGACTGTCTAAACCGGATTCAATACCGATATTAAAATCGTTAAAATTAAGAGCACGAAGTTCTCGAAGTTCTTCATCTGTTTTACTCTTAATATTATTTATAGAAGAATACATTGAAATTGTTTTACAGCTTGGATATATTTCTGCAACTTTTTGGCCAATTTCCTTTAATCTTGATGCTCTTAATACAAATGCATCAGCATTAACTAAAAATATTCTGTCAGCTTTGTAAGGGTAAGCGGCAGCTTCTCTTAAGTCAGCTTCAATTTGTTCAATTGTTTCAGTTTGGAATGGTACACCTTGATACATAGAGCAAAATGTACACTTATTATGACTGCAACCTACAGTTGCCTGTAATAATAATGATTCACTTTCAAAAGGTGGTCTGTAAACTTTTCCTGTATATTTCATAGTTCTCTCTCCTAACATACTTTATATTTAAATAATAAATATTTTTAAATATTTATTCATAATAGTCATAACAATATCACAAATATGTGTGTATTATAATCCATAATGCTGTAGTCGAAAAGTACGCACTTTAAAGTAAGATATATAATTTATGCCTATCTTTAACAAAAGAGCATATAACTATGGTGGAAATTTCATGAATGGAATGATGTTCCCACTTGAAATTATAAAAAGAGCAATAGAATAAATTTTATATAAAAAGACACTATAATATTAAATACTGCAAATTAAAATAATTATATGGAAGATAGCATGAAAACTCTCCCTAAACCATAGGACATTAACTAAAATTATATAGCAAATTCATTATTTTCGGGCATTAATCCTACCCAGCAACATAAACGCTTAGGATTTAAAAATTAGGACATATTAGTTCCAATTTAAGAAATAATAGTAATTGCGGAGTGTTTGTCAACTTCTGGAATGGTATAGAGGCGTTCAATAAAAGACTTCTTAAGAAGAGAGGAATGATAGTTAAAATGAAAATACTGAAGAAAATAATTCAACTTAATCTAGTTGCAATAATGATTTTTACACTGACAAATAATAGTCAAATTAATACATATGCCAATACAAATCTAAATCCTAGCAGTAAAAACGCAATTAATGTTGCTGTATTTTTCTTTAAATTTGATGATCCATTTATGTCTCTTGTTAAACAAAGTTTAGAAAATATTCAGCAGAAAAATGAAAAGGAAGTCAACTTTACTTTCTACGATGGAAAAGGAAATCGAGCTATACAAGATGAAAATATAGATTCTGCGCTTAAAGAGAATTATGATGTTTTATTAGTAAATTTACCTGATACAAGGGAAAGTGTGGTGACGGACATTGTTAACAAAGCTAAGCAAAAAAATAAGCCATTAGTTTTTTTTGATGCTGTGCCGCTAGTCATACCACCAATTGTTAAAACCTATAACAAAGTTATTTTTGTAGCAACAGATGCTAAACAATCTGGTATTCTCCAAGGACAAATTCTTGTGAATTTATGGAATACTGATAAGAGTATTCTTGATAAAAATAATGACAATATATTGGAATATGTTATGCTTCAAGGTGAAAGAGATTGCACATCAGCTCTTGCACAAACAAAATATTCTATTTCAACAATTAACGATGCAGGAATAAGCACTAAAGAACTTGAATTTGAAGTTCCTAACTGGGATAGAGAAACAGCTAAAAATATTGTTGATGCATTATTTCTTAGATTTGATGATAAAATTGAAGCAATAATTTCAAATAATGATGTTATGGCACTAGGGGCTATTGACGCGTTGCAAAAATATGGCTATAACAAAGGCGATAAATCAAAATATATAGCAGTCGTTGGAATTGATGGAATACCAGAAGCCAGGGATTTAGTTGATAAAGGTATTATGGCTGGTACTGTTGTTCGGGATCCTAATGAATTAGCACAAGCACTTTATGCCGTTGGGAAAAATTTGGCTAATAATGTGGATCCTCTTGATAATACAAATTATAAATTTGATGAATCAGGAAATACGATCAGATTGCCTTATTATGAATATAAAAAATAATATAGCGTAATACGCTTTTCGTATATCTGCTAGAATACAAAACTTAAGTATAAAAACATTTTCATAAATGCTATATGAAAAGACAATATAATATTAAATACTGCAAATTAAAATGATTATATGGAGGGTTAATTTAATCATAACACTTGTAGAATAGTTTCTTTTTTTAACTTAACACCTATTACAATTTAAAATGAAGTAATACTTACCTTTAGGTTAGTTATCTTACAAAAAAGTGCGTACTACTTTTTCATTTCTTATTATGATAACATTAACATTAATTAAAAATTATTTAGAAAATAAAATAGGAGGCAGTATTAATGAAAACTCTTTTTGATAAAACCACGCTTAATGGAATGAAAATGAAAAATAGATTTATTAGGTCAGGATTGTATACTGGACTAGGCGGAGAAAAAGGACGTTTAACACCTGAAATTCACAAAATATATGAGGATTTAGCAAAAGGTGGAGTGGGAACTATTATAACAGGTTATTGTTATATTAAAGAAGACGATCAAGCAAATCAAAATATGGTAGGCATTCATAATGATTCCTGCATAGAAGACTTTAAAAGATTTACAGATATGATACATAGCCACAATACAAATGTAATTATACAAATTGCTTGCGGTGGTTCACTTACTTACATGCCTACAGAGGGAAGAACCATTTTAGGACCATCAGCAGTAGCAACTCAAACAACAAAAATCACACCAACTCCAATTACAAAAGAACAAATTAAAGAATTAGCAAAGATATATGGCGAAGCTGCACTTAGAGCAAAAAAATCAGGCTTTGATGGTGTTGAAATTCATGCTGCACATGGATATTTTTTAAGTCAATTTCTATGTCCATACTTAAATAGAAGAACTGATGAGTACGGCGGTAGTATTGAAAACCGCGCAAGAATTCTATTTGATGTATATAGAGAAGTACGTATGGCCGTTGGAGATGATTATCCAATATTTTTTAAAATAAATAGTGCGGATTACATGGAAAATGGTTTAACTATAACCGATAGTTTATATGTTGCTGAACGTTTAGCAGAACTCGGAGTGGATGCTATAGATGTAAGTGGTGGTAACGAATCTATTACTGAATCAATAGAAAATAATCTTACTACTGCAAGAAAAGGCGTAGCTAGCAGTATAGAAAAAGAAAGCTATTTTAAAGATTATGCAATAGAACTATCTAAAAGAGTTTCCATTCCTGTTATTTTAGTTGGTGGTAACAGACATATTGATTTAATGGAAGAAATTTTAAATAACTCGAATGTTGAGTATTTTGCATTAGGAAGACCTTTGACTTGTGAACCAGATTTAATAAATCGTTGGGCTTCAGGAGATACCAGAAAACCAAAATGTGTGTCATGTAATCAGTGCTATTACACACCTGGTAAAAGATGTTTCTTAAACCTAAGAGATGGTAAAAAACATGAAAATACAATTAATAGAGTACCAATTGAATGCGATAACCCAAGTATCGTTGTAGACAAATCGAAATGCATACAATGCGGTATGTGCAAAAAAATGTGCCGAAATGTAATAACAGTCGGCAACATGTATGATTTAAATAAAACAGGTGATTTCGCAATCTGTATTAACTGTGGACAATGTTCTAATATCTGCCCAACAGGAGCTATTACTGAAAGATATGATTATCAAAATTTAAAGAATGAAATTCAAGATTCTGAAAAGATTGTTATATTCAGTACTTCTCCAGCAGTACGTGTTGCTTTAGGAGAAGAATTCGGAAAATTGCCAGGTTCAAATGTAGAGGGGAAAATGGTCGCCGCTTTAAGAGCTCTAGGTGGAGATTATGTCTTTGATACAACTTTTGCTGCTGACCTTACAATTTGTGAAGAAGCCTCAGAATTAATTAAAAGAATTACAACAAAGGGCAATATTTCGCCACAATTTACAAGTTGTTGTCCATCCTGGGTAAAATATGTAGAAACTTTTTATCCTGAATTTATTCAGAATCTATCTACTGCCAAAAGTCCAATAAGTATGCAAGGGGCAATAATCAAAACTTATTTTGCAAAGTTAAAGGAAATTGATCCATCAAAAATCGTAACAGTAGCTGTAGCTCCTTGTACATCAAAAAAATATGAAATTAAAAGACCCGAATTGAGAGATGCTGGGAAGTACAACAATAACAGTGAAATTAAAGATACAGACTATGCCATCACAACAAAAGAGCTTGCTAAATGGATTAAAGACGAAAAGATTGATTTCGATAGTTTAAAAGATTCTGAATTTGATAATATTTTAGGTAAGGGAACAGGTGCTGGTATCATCTTTGGAAATACTGGTGGTGTTATGGAAGCAGCAGTTAGAACAGCGTATACCTATGTAACAAAAACAAATCCACCAAAAGAATTATTTGAATTAAAACCAGTAAGAGGTATGGATGGAATAAAAGAAGCGGAATTACAGATTGGTGACGTTACCTTGAGAGTTGCAGTAGTACATGGTATGAAAAACGTTAAAAAACTTCTAGATACGCTAAAGCAAGATACTGTTTCCTATGACTTTGTTGAAGTAATGAACTGTCTTGGTGGTTGCATCGGTGGAGGTGGACAACCTAAAACCTTCCCATCAAAGACTAAAGAAGCTAAAGAACGTAGAATCAGAGGTTTATATAAGGAAGATAATGAAATGGAACGACGTCTAAGCCATGAAAATCCAGATGTTATAGAAGTATATAGTGAATTCTTTAAAGAACCTTTAAGCAAATTATCAGAGGAACTTTTGCATACTTCTTATAGTGATAAGTCAGATATATTAGGTAAATAAACATTTTTGTTGTTAAATCAAAATTATTAAATGCAGTAGATAATAATGATAAAACTACTGCATTTTTTTATTAAATAAATATACTTTATTATTCCATCATAAGCTAATACAGAATTATCATTGGTTATTGCAAATTGTAATAAAGACACTACATGATATCCTTATTATAATTTTTATCTTATAAAACCTATAGAAAACAACATTGATATAATAAAAAAGCTTTATGATTCATTTACAATATGATATCCACAAAACTGTATATTCCTCTCAGATTTTACAATGTTATATCCACAAAATTGTATATCTTTTTCTTCATAGCCTTTACTCAATCTATATCCAATTATAACCTTTGAATTTATTATATAATCATCTGATTTCTGCAAATTATCGGTATTACTTTCTAAATCTTTTACTATTATTTTTTTCATTCTTATTATAGCCTCCTGTTTAATTTATACATCGCATTAACTTATTATAATTATCTTACAATAAAATCAACTCATCAAGTAGGCACTTTATTGTAAGATGCTTACAATAAAGTAAGTCATGGCTTTCTTAATTAAATTTATATTACTTTGCAAACAATTTCTATAAAATATAATAAACCAAATATTCATATTTTGTGCAAACTAATAACATTTTTTATCACAAAACTTACTGAAAATTATTTGAATTTATGAATATAGTATTAACAAGAAACCGATAATTATAACATAGGAAAACCATTTAATTTCATCTGTTTTGTTAGCATTTATAAAATAGATGTTTGTTGTGCTTTTTTCATATGTAACTTATTATCAAATACAGTTTCAATGTTGAGGTTAATATATAATATTAAATTTATGTTAGTATTGTTACTAAAGTATAATCTTTATACCTCTGATTAAATTTATTGACTGACAGGTAAAAACCGATACTAGAATTGTATTTTAGATATTTAAAATTGGAACTTTTAAGTTATACTTATTACTTATAGAAATTTTGGAGTATAAACTTATTAAGAAAATATATATGAGACTCTAAATTTAACATATTACATTAGGTGTGCTAAAGATTTAGGCGTGCTCATAATACAAAACCTAAAATATTTAATTATTTGTAAAATATTAATTAATCTTTATTATTAATTCGCATAAATAAATTATAAATGAAAAAGCAAACTCTTTGTAATTCGCTCTTAGTTTTTTACAAAAAAATGGGCTATTCAAAATAAAAATTAAATTTTTATTTTGATAGCCCTTTAATTAAATTTTATAGAAAACAGGTGTCTGTAAATTAGACTGATAATCCTGCTCTGTATCCTTCATCTACGGCTTCGAAGGCTTTCCTAGCTTTAATTGCATCTCCTATAACTATAATCTCATTTACTTTTCCTTGCAATTTTTCTTTTAGTGTATTTTCTGCTAAAGAACCAGTGGCTAATATTATATTGTCTATATTTTTTATTTCCTTTATAATAAATTTACTAACATGATACCCAGTATATTGTATATCTTCTACTATTGAATCCCTATCCAATTTTTCTTCTATATCTTTAGTAATAGGTTTAATAATATTGTATCCACTATAATGCATTTTTTCAGCAGCAGAATTTTTATTTATTTTATATCCTACTATAGAATCATGACTCAATTTATTATTTATATCATTATCTTTCTCTACTATTACTGAATTTTCTCTTATTTCTTTTACTACTGTTGATGTAATAATATTTACTTTGTTTTTTTCTAAATTTTCAAGTAAAAAATATTTTTCTGCCGGTTCACTATCACCTACTATTTCATCCTTTTTTTCTATAACAGTTGCATTTTTGCCATGATTTGCAAGATGTAATGCTGTTTCTACACCAACAAGTCCACCACCAACAACTACTATGTTCTTTCCTACTTCTCTTTTACCTGATAAAATATCCTGGGCTAAAACCACGGTAGGCAGCTCACTTCCAGGAATATTAGGAATAATTGGACTTGCTCCAACAGCTACTATAACTGCATCTGGGTTTTCCATTTCCACTTTATCAATAGTTAATTCTGTATTTAGATGGACATTAACTTTTAATTTTTGTAATTGTGTCTTCTGCCATACAGTTAAAGTATTTAATTCTTCTTTATTTGGAGGAATGGATGCTAGTAACCATCGTCCACCTAATCGGTCATTTTTTTCAAATATGTGAACTTCATGGCCTCTTTCTGCTGCAATAATACCTGCTTGCATTCCTGATATACCACCACCTGCTATAAATACCTTTTTCTTCTTCTCTGCCATAGCTATTTCAAGTTCTTTTTCTTTTCCTGTAAAAGGGTTTACAACACAACTTATAGGAAGCCCTTTGTTTATTCTACCAGCACATCCTTGTACACATCCTATGCAATGTATTATATCATCTAATCTTCCCTCTTTAGCTTTCTTAGGAAGTTCCGGATCTGCAAGGGAAGCTCTTCCCATAGCAACCAAATCAGCTTTTCCTGAAAGTAAAACCGCTTCTGCAATTAAAGGATCATTTATTCTTCCTACTGCAATTACCGGAATATTAACAACCTTTTTTATTTCCCCAGCTAAATCTACTTTGAATGCATGTGGCACAAAAGATGGTGCGATATTATACATTCCACTTGCATAAACACCAAATGATGAATTTATAGCATCTACTCCTGCTTGTTCTAGTAGCATTGCAATTACTTTTGCATCTTCTATTTTAATTCCACCATCCACAAATTCATCTGCCGAAATTTTTATTAGCATAGGAAAATCTCTTCCTACTTTTTGTCTAACATTTTCAATAATTTCTACTGCAAAACGAGTTCTATTTATAATATTTCCACCATATTCATCTGTTCTCTTATTTGAAAAAGGTGACAGAAACTCACCTATTAAATATCCATGTCCAGCGTGAATTTCCACAGCATCGAATCCCGCTTTTTTAGCTCTTAGGGCTGCATCACCAAATTCTTGTATAATGCCTTTAATTTCTGACACTTGTAACTCATGAGGTGTTTCATCCATTGTTGGATCTTTTATTGGTGATGGAGCTAGCGGTATTTGCCCTGTTATGTGGCTTCCTGTTTGCCTTCCTGCATGATATATCTGTGCAGCAATTTTTCCATTTTGAGCATGGACTCTTTCTGTCACTTTTCTATGACTTTCTATTTGCTTATCATTCCATAATCCTGCTATATTCGAGTATCCTTTAGCATGTTCATCTACAGCATAGTCTTCAGTTATTATTAATCCCCATTCGCCTTTGGCTTTAGCTTCATGATACTCTATAAATCTATCTGTTGCTATTCCGTTTTTGTCACAATAATTCGTCACCATAGCTGAAACTATCAATCTATTTTTTAATTCCATATTACCTATTTTTATAGGTTCAAAAACTTTCTTTAACATTTTTTCACACTCCCTTAATAGTGAAAATGGACTTTCATTGCATTTTATTATTTTTGAATGAATGTAAGTATTATAAAGCTAAGTACAGCAATTACTGTAGCTGGAGGGTCAATATGTGAATCCTGATAACTATTTATTGTCCTTTCTACAATATCATTTAATATACCTGCTATTACACCTGCAATCATTCCAATAAATATATTTTGTGTAGCCACAGCCGCATATCCCGCTATCATTGTAACATGGTGAGTTGGTGGTATTTCGAAACCTGCAAATAAAAATACTAAAATCGAAACACTTATTGCAAATCCTAAAAATATATTACCTGTTAATAGATCAAAATAAGAAACTAAAAGAGCTAATGGTGCATGAAACACAATTGTAGTAAAAAATATATTTTTATCAACA
Source organism: Clostridium sp. (assembly GCA_031292145.1). GTDB lineage: Bacteria > Bacillota > Clostridia > Clostridiales > Clostridiaceae > Clostridium. The sequence goes on from JARLHR010000097.1 coordinate 113,373, forward strand.
AAATATTTTCTTTTTTCAGTTCCCTCATACTTACCAAATAAGCCTGTTTTACCGAACATAAATCTTGAAACTACAGCTAATACTAAAATTATAATTGCTCCAAAGTCAATCTTAATTTGTAAATATTGAAGTAACATAAAAAATAAATAACCTATACTTCCAAATATACCACCAACAATAAGCACAACTGGATTTTTCAATTTAAATAATGGTACTGTTATATCTGCACCAGTAGGTATTAATTTTTTTCGCCCTGCATAAGCCGTTGCTGCAACTCCTCCTGCAAACGCAACATATGGAGCAAGATATACACCAAAGGCAACTTCATTAGTTACAACTGTATTTCCACTTACTGTGGATATAAGTAAAACCCATGCAAAAAATACGATAATTTCAAAGGCTCCTACAGCACTTCCTAGAACTCCTCCTGCAAATGCTAATAAAATTTTCAATAAAATAGCTTCCATAAACAATTACCTCCAATTAATAAATTATTTTGTTATCATTTTAAATTGTCAGTTCTTAAAGAAATAAGCAATGTATTTTTCTTTATGTAACTCCTCATTTCTTATGGTTAAATAAAAATCATAAAAATAAAACTATACCTTAATTGCTCAATTTTTAATTTACTTTCTAGCTTGTACGATACATTCCTTAATCTTTTTGTTTTTTCATCACCGTTAGCCTAATATAAATTCAAAGCATAACTATTAACTAAGCTATCAATTTTAAAGCTAATAGCAATGTTTTCAACTTCAAAATTTCTTATTACTAATATTCTTCATCTCCTTCCTACAATTTATTTTTATTTCTAAGTTTATTTTATTAGTTATTCATTTCCTCCTCATATTAAAGTATTACACTTATTTAATTAAGCAATATTCATGCCAAAGAAAATGTTTACAGAGGTTCTTAATTTTCAAGCATTCCTATTTATAGATTTAAATAAAAGTCTCTAAAATCGGAAAAATTCCTTTCCCATTCTCAAGATAGAGACTTTCGACTTTTAATTTCTATTTGATTGGCATAAATCTACCGTCTTAAGACGGTATAAGCTTTTAGCCTTTTAGGAAACTGTAAATATAAATTATAGAAAGAATTATGACTTAGGAAGGCTCTCTGCTTAGCGTAAATATAAGTATACAAGCTAAAAAAGAAGCTATCGCTAACGGATTTTAATCCGTGACATGCGACAGCTCCTTAGTTAAACATTAGGAACAGTGTCTTTGAAGGTAGCTCCACTTGATTTCAAGTTTTGTACTACTGAATTTACTTGATCAGGTGAAAGCATAGTATCTTGGGCATAATATACCCAGTCTACATCCTGCACATAGGTGCTTGCATTAAGTGGATTTTCCCCTTTACCTGTAATGAACCATAAGTTAAAGTCAATATTCATAAGCTTTCTAGGTCCATAATAAGAACCATCTTGTGTAAATTGTAAACCATCAATAAAATAGGTTGTAGTTCCATCAGCAGCTACATTAATAACCAAATCATGCCAGCCTGCATAAGAGTTCACATCAAATTTAGAACTTCCATCTTTATACCAAGGCATAGCTGTATAGGTATGCCAAGAAGTTGTCCACATTGCTTGTCCTTGTGCCCATCCTCCATTTGCAAGGTATTCAAAGTCCAATTCACTGTAGTTAGGATCCCTATAGATTTCTAATGGCGAAATTGTAAAGAAAGTTTCGTTAATACCCGCACCATCCGTTCCGGAAACCGGTGAGTCTGTAAATCTAACCCTAGCAGCATAAGTTCCTTTATTAAACTTCCTGTTTGAAGTACATATTTCAGCTTCACTAGTACCTTTAGCTGTACCATCAGTACTTGCAGTAAGTCTCATTAATTTATTTGAAGAATTCTGAGGATCGGTTAAAAATGAAATGTTACTTTTCGAAAAATTACACCCCTCTGGTCCAGGTCCAGCTATCTCATTCCTAAGAGCCCAGCCGTGTGTTCCCAAATTACTGTCATCTGAATTACCATAATTGAAGTCATCAAACATAAATTTACTTGGAGAAGGGACTACAGTATCTGCAGACCAAACCTGCACTTCTGAATAATGATTATATGGATTTACATTGCTTCCGTTTGAATATAATCTTACATATCTTGCATTTACTGTAGGGAAGGTTATGGATTTACCAGCAGAAGTTTCAGCATATTCAGCCTCTGTTCCTGTACCCAAGCCTGCACTATTATTTGTATCGTTATTGAATACTGTGGTTACTCCACTGTTAAAGCTTGGGTCATTTGATACTCTTACTATTACATCATGGTATATTCTTCCATCAGAAAAATAATGCCATAAACCTACCTTATTTATATTATATGCCTGTCCCAAATCAATTTGTATCCATTGCAGGTTTTGTGTAACTCCAACATAGTTATTAGAATTTGCATCCCCGTCTGTTACAAAAGAGGAGGTACCTGATATGCTATCACTGGCAGTAATACTCTTACCTGCCGCAATATTGGTAGTGGCTGCATGAGCATCCTTGCTAAAAATCACTGTACCTGCAAGCGTTAGAGATAAAGATAAAGATAGTGGTAATACCAAAAGTCTGAGATAGTTTTTTGATTTTGTAAATTTTCTTTTAATCATAAATTTTTCAACCTTTCTTTAACAATTTTTATATTAATAGTACTTGCTCCACTAAAAATATATTTCAAAATTTAACTTTTCTAATAAAAAAGCAAAAGTCAGATTATTTAACTTGTTTATAAATAAGTTTTTTAAGATTAAATAATCTAACTTTAGAGAGATAGGCTGATTTTCCATATAATAACATCATTTAAACTAGGCATTCTGCTTAGTTCTTTAAGGTTTACACTTTTATATTCAGCTTTAATGACTGAATAAATAACTACTCTAATTGAGTAAATAGAAAAGTATTTTTACAAATATTAAGTTAAAGACAAGCCTATAACCTAAGGAATAATGCTATAAGCTTATCTTATTAATTATGAATTAAGCATTACTTTCATATTTTTAACAAGACCTTCTACATCATATTCATTTTTGTGGAATAGATAAGGTGCAGTTGCAATAGGAACAAAATGATCTGGAGCACCAAGAATTTTAAATTGTGTTGATATACCTGCTTCAGCAATGACAGTTCCTACGTAATATCCCAGGCCTCCAATGATATTATGATCCTGTGCAGCTATAACTCTGCCAGTTTTTGCTGCAGAAAGAACTGCAGCAACATCAATTGGCTTAATTGTGTGCATATCTACAACTCTAATATTCTTACCAAGTTCTGCTTTAATAATTTCTGCTGCTTCTAGAGCAAACTGAACAACTATACCGCTGCATATAAAAGCTCCATCATCCCCTTCATTAGCTATGATCGCCTTACCAATTTCATACTTGTAATCTCCAGAGTAAATAGGTTTTATTGCTTCAATACCGCTACGGATGTATATAGGCCCTTCATAATCAAGAGTTGCTTCAAGCATTTTACAAATCTGAGATGGATCACCTGGTTCTAAAATAGTCATTCCAGCTATACTACCCATAATTGCACAATCTTCTAAAGCACAGTGTGTTGCACCAGATACACCTGATGAATAACCTGCATAATTTCCAATTAATCTTACGTTTAAATTACCATAAGCCACGTCAGTACGACATTGTTCACAAGCTCTCATAGTTATAAAAGGAGCCATAGTAAATGCATATGGCATAAATCCTTCGTGAGCTAGACCTGCTGCAAAACTTACTAAATTTTGCTCAGCTATTCCTACATTGAAAGTTCTTTCTGGAAATTCTTCAAAGAATCCACGGTTTCTGCTTGTTCCCATAAGATCAGCATTAACTATAACTACTTTATCATTTTTTTCGCCAAGAGTTGTAATGTAGTTTCCAGCAACATCTCTAATGGCTACCATATCTCCAAAGCTTTGTGTATTACTCATTTTAGTTTCCCCACTTTCTTTCAAATTCAGCTGTTAATTGATTAATAGCATCTTCACAATTTTCCTTACTTAATTTTCCCGCATGCCATTTAACCTCATTTTCCATAAAGTCTACACCTTTTCCTTTGATAGTGTGACAAATAATTACTGTAGGCTTATCAGAGTCTGCTGGCGGAAGATTATCAAATACTTCTATAAGAGCATTCATATCGTGGCCATCCACTTCAATTACCTTCCAACCAAAAACTCTGTATTTTTCACCAATGTCACCAATACCGCTTATTTCTTCAAGAGTACCGTCAAAACAAAGTTTATTACTATCTACAATACCAATTAAATTACCAAGTTTTTGATGACTTGCATTCATAACTGCTTCCCAAATTGAACCCTCAGATTGTTCACCGTCACCCATAACAACGTATACTCTAGATTTTGTATTCTTCTTCAATTTTATTGCAGCAGCAATTCCACCACCTACAGGTAATCCGTGACCTAAGCTTCCAGTAGATACTTCTACATGCGGATTAATTAAGTTGCAAGAGTGCATAGCAAAACGACCATTATCACCTGCATATTCCTTATTGATGTCTTTTGAATCATAACATCCTATAGCTGCTTGATTGTAGCTAGTAACTGCAGCAGCATGGCCTTTTGATAGGATGAAGCGATCTCTATCCTCCATTTTAGGATTTTGTGGATCATAATTAATTTTGTACTGCCATAGAGCTGTCATTACATCTGTAACAGATAGATCTCCGCCGATGTGGATAACTTGCTGAGTACATAATTCAAGAAGTTCTTTTCTGATTTCAAGTGCAGCCTTTTCAAGCTTTTTTACCATTTCTTTACTTGCCATGTTATGACTTCCTTTCTAAAAATATATTTTAAATTTGCTAAATTTAACTTATTGCACGTAAGGATTTTAGTCTACAGTATCTTTAATTGTATTCGCGTCGTATACCTCACTTTACACTATTGTTAAAAATTGCACTTACTTTGTACACTTATTTATATAGCAAGATCCTTGCCAAAGAAGAGTTTTGCACAAAACCTTGATTTTTAGGCTTTCCCATATCACAAACTTAAAATCAAATTCTCCCTAATGAGAAAATTCTCTTACTTTTTCCCGCATTAGAGACTTTTATGTAATAAACTAATTAGAAATTCTATTTCAAATTTTATTTTTTTGTATTATAATAAGCTATAAAATACATTTTAAAGTAGGTGGTTTGATTTTGATAGAATATAGAAACAAATCTTACATATGCCCTTTAGATTTAGGATTTGAAATGATTCGCGGAAAATGGAAGGCTGTAATATTATGTCATTTAAATGATGGAGCAAAAAGATTTCTTGAATTACAAAGAATTACCTGTGGTGTAAGTCAAAAAGTATTAAATGAATCCTTAAAACAACTTGAAGATGATGGATTAGTAAAAAAGCATATTCATGCAGAGATGCCTCCAAGAGTGGAATACTCATTAACTGAAAAAGGCTCTGAATTAGTTCCTGCTTTGAAAATTATTGAAGGATGGTCTAATAATCATTTTTCTGATATTACAGATAAATAAAAATTTTCACTTTATCACCTAAAAGATTATCGGTTTTAATTAGAACTGATAATCTTTTTTATTTCGCAATACTTAGTACCTTATTAATTTCGCACCTTGAAGTAAGCATATTACTTTAAAGTGGGTACTTTCTTTTTTCTTAAATATATCTGATAATAGCTTTAAAGCAAAAAACTTAAATTTTAAATAGGCCTTTTAAAATTAAGACAAAAATCAAATTAAATTGGAGGAAATATTTTTGGAAATAAATATTAATTATAATTCAAAACAAAATACAAAAGAAAAAAAAGGATATCTTGCATTAATAGCTTTAGCTATTAGCGCTTTTGCTATTGGAACTACTGAATTCGTAATTGTTGGTTTACTCCCTTCCATAGCTGAAAATTTAAATATTTCAATTACTTCAACTGGACTTTTAGTTTCAGGTTATGCCCTTGGCGTAGCATTTGGTGCGCCCATTCTAACATCACTTACAAGTAAAATATCCCGTAAATCACTTTTACTAATTTTAATGATAGTTTTCATTATTGGAAATATTACAGCTTGTTTATCTCAAAGTTTTACTTTATTATTAACAGCTCGCGTCATATCTGCTTTTGCTCATGGTGTATTTTTTTCTATAGCTTCAACTATAGCTTCTGAATTAGTTCCAGAAGATAAAAAAGCTAGTGCAATTGCATTAGTTTTTACTGGTTTAACAGTTGCTACTATTACCGGAGTACCTTTAGGAACTTATATTGGTCAACATTTTGGCTGGAGAGCAACCTTCTTTAGTGTATTTATCTTAGGTATTATTGCTTTTATTTCTACTTTAATCCTTGTTCCTAATAATTTAAAAGCTTCTTCTTCTGTTTCATTAAAAGATCAAGTAAAGTTAATAACAAATAAACGTTTAATATTAGCTTTCCTTATAACAGCCTTAGGATATGGCGGCACCTTCGTTACATTCACTTTTTTAAGTCCGATACTTGAAAAAATAACTGGGTATTCCGAAAACTCTGTTACCTTTATATTACTCTTATATGGAGTTGCTATTGCTATTGGAAATACTCTAGGCGGAAAGGCAGCCAATAAAAATCCACTTAAAGCTTTACTATGGATGTTTGCTATTCAAGCTATAGTACTTTTAGTTCTATCGTTCACAGCTCCTTTCAAGATAGCTGGTACAATAACTGTTTTAGTAATGGGCATATTTGCATTTATGAACGTGCCTGGACTTCAATCATACGTTGTGCAGCTAGCTAACAAATATGTACCTTCTGCAGTTGATGTTGCTTCTGCTATAAACATATCTGCATTTAATTTAGGTATAGCATTAGGTGCGTTTATAGGTGGAATTGTAGTAAATACTTTAGGATTGCTTGCTACCCCTTGGATTGGTGCTTTACTAGTTTTAATTGCCGTTTTTCTTACTATTATAAGTATTAAATTAGAAAATAAATAATATTATGTTTTTTACTACCTATAAAATTACTTCACCAGAAACACACTTACTTTAAAGTAAGTGTGTTTCTAACTTAAAAGTGCGTACTTTACTTATTCCAATTAAACTACAATAATTATAGTATTGTAGTTTCACATGGTTACTTGATAACATTAGCGATAGATAGTTAAAAAATTTATAAATAAGGAAGTGAATTTTATGAATAATAGTACAAATTATGAATCTTGGCTTGAAAGCATAAACTTAAGTGATATATTAGATATAAATCTTTTACAAAAGTTTCAGGATGATTTTGCAAAAAATTTTGGTATTTCTTGTATTACTTTTGACACCAATGGAAAACCTCTTACAAAAGTAAGCAATCCTACTGAATTTTGTGAAAAATATACTCGCTGCAGCAAAATAGGAAACTCACGTTGCAATCAATGTGATTTAGATGGATTAAAACAATCTATTGAAACAGGGAAAGTTTTCATTTATAAATGTCATACTGGATTGGTGGATTTTGCAGTTCCAATAATAATTGCTAGAAAGCATCTAGGCGGTATATACGGTGGACAAGTTGCTTATGAAAAATTAGAAGAAAATATAATTAGGAAAATTTCTAGAGAATTAGGTATAGATGAAAATGAATATTTGACTTCTGCTAATAAAGTTAATATTATTTCTACTGATAAGATTCAAACAGCTTCAAATATTTTATATACTGTTGGAAATACTTTAGCACAAATAGGATTTAAACAATTCTTGTTTAAAAAAATGTTTGAAACCTTAAAGATAAATGTAGAGCAATCATCATCTATATTAAATAATTTATCAACTTCTGCCACGGAAGTATCTAAGAATCAACAAAATTTAAACTCTGAGATAAAAAAAGTGGACGAATTATCTTGTAAAATTAATAAAATATCAGAGTTTATAAAACAAATCGCAAAAGAAACTAACATGTTAGGATTAAATGCTGCTATAGAAGCATCTCGAGCTGGAACTGCTGGCAATGGCTTTAATATAGTCGCCAATGAAATAAGAAAACTTTCGGATAAGTCAAAAGAAACTGTAAACAATATAGTAGAAACAAATGTAGCTATTTCAAAATCATTAAATAACACCCAAAACCTATCTGAATCTACTCTTGATTTAACTGAGAAGCAAACCTCTTACATTAGAGAAGTTGCTGAAACAATACAAGAAGTACTGGAAATGGCTAATTCATTAAATAATATTTAATCTAATATTTTATGCTATAATAATTACTAATTCATACTTTGAATATTATATATTTTGCATTTTGCTGAAAATCACTGCGCCTGTAGACATTAAGAATAAGTGCAAAACTTAACTGCAAATTATTTAAAAGCTTCAAAATATTTAATTTAGGATTAATCATAAAAAAATCGTAAAATGTATATGTCTAACATTCTCAGAGCACTCCACTGTTTTACGTATATATCAAGATTTCTTTTTCCCCAGTTATATCAGCTTTTATTATGGATTTAGTATTTTGTTCTATATGTTATATACTATGAAAGTAAATATAGACATACCTATGAATATAACAATAGAAAAATGTATTTACATGTTATTCATCTATATCAGGTATTACACTGAATATATTTTTCACGGTCTTTAGTACAAAATGAGTTTTTGTTGCCGATACCCCTTCTAAACTCTTTATTTCCCTATGTATCCTTTCAAGGTGATCAGATGATTTACAAAATATTTTAAGCATAAAATCAAAATCTCCGGTCAAATAATAACATGAAACAATATTATTATTGTTTTTTATTGCTGTAGCAAAAGATTCATAAAACTTTGGATGCTCAAGACTGACCTCCATCAAGGCTGTCATATCATTGCCTAATTTCTTTTGATCTACAATAATAGTATAATTTTTAATTACATTGTTTTTTTCCATTTTACGTATACGTTCAATAACCGCTGAAACTGATAAATGAATTTCTTTACTTATATCAGATGCTTTATTTCTTGCATTTAATTTTAGATATCTTAATATTTTATAATCCATTTTATCCATAAATAAAATCCTCTCTTCCTAGAAATGATGGCAACAGACTAAAAAAATACTAATTATAGTCTTCATTAGTATTCTAATAACATATTAATTCATGGGAAATATATTATTTTTAACAAAAAAAATACTTCTCCGTGGAAAATGCCTTCCACGATGAAGTATTTATATTAATTATATACTTATAGTGCGAATAATACAACAAATGCTGCTGCAATAAAATACATTGGTACTGGAATATCTTTTGATTTCCCAGTAAATAATTTTATTAATACATAAGATACAAATCCAAATGCTAAACCATCTGTAATTGAATATGTTAAAAGTGTTAATATTAATGTTAAGAATACAGGCATCCCTTCAGTAAAATCTGAAAAATCAACCTTTGTTATTGGTTCCATCATTACTACTCCTAAAACTATTAGAACTGGAGCTGTAGCAAATCCTGGTATAGCAGTTAAAACTGGCGAAAAGAATAATGATAAAAAGAATAATGCTGCTATTGTAAGTCCTGCAAGTCCTGTTCTTCCACCTTCAGCAATACCTGATGCTGATTCTATATATGCTACAGGTGTAGAAGTTCCTAAACATGCTCCAATTGTTGAACCAATTGCATCAGCTGTTAATACTTTATCAGCATTAAGAACATTACCCTTTTCATCTAAATAACCTGCTTTTGAAGCTAGACCAATCAAAGTTCCAATACTGTCAAATACATCAATAAATAACATGGAAACAATAGCCGGAATTATTCCTACTACCATTGCACTTTTAAAATCAAATTGCATAAATACTGGAGCAACTGATGGAGGCATGGACACTATTCCAGCAGGTGCCGCAGCAACTCCAAATATCATACCAAGTATATATACAGAAAACATTCCAATAATAAATGAACCCTTTATATTTTTATAAAATAATACTGCTATTATAATTACACCTAAACAAGCTAGAAGAACTGTTGGATCTTTTAAATTTCCTAAACCAACTAATGTAGCCTGGTTACCAACGATTATTTTAGCATCTTGAAGACCAATAAATGCTATAAAGAATCCAATCCCAATACTAATTGCATATTTTAATGTTTGAGGAACACTATCAATAATTACTTGTCTAATTTTAAATACATTAAGTAATAAAAATATAATTCCTTCAATTAATGAAGCTGCTAAAGCTGTTTGCCATGAAAACTTCATTGTTAAACAGATTGTAAATGTAAAAAATGCATTTAACCCCATACCTGGTGCCATACCAAATGGATAATTAGCAACAAGTGCCATAATTACAGTTCCAATAAAGGAAGCTAATGCTGTTGCTGTAAATACTGCTGATATATCCATACCTGATTGGCTTAAGATACTTGGATTTACAACTAATATGTATGCCATAGTTAAAAAAGTAGTTAATCCTGCTAACATTTCAGTCTTTACATTTGTTTTGTTTTTTGATAAATGAAATATTTTTTCAAGTATCCCATTTTCTGTGTTCTTTACCGTATTTTTTGATACATTGTCCACTTTTAATTCCTCCTATTTTTGAGCTACACAAATACACTTCCACTCTAAAAGAATATTTTTGTTAGCATTTACACTAACAAACTAAAATATAAAAGAATAATAACAAGAATTTATAGTTACCAAGCCATTAAAAACATAAACCCCTTTGTTATTACAAAGGGGTTTATAAGCAAAATACCTATAAACACCCATAGTCAGACAATTTACGGTAGTCCGGTAGAGACACTTAGACCTTATTTCTAAGCATATACGGGTAAAATTTCAAATTTTACATATGATCTATCAATCCACTATATTCCATTCTTGCATATAACATCTTAAATTATATGATTAACAAAATATAATATATTAAGAGTGTGATACATAGCTCTCTTTTTATATACCTAATCCTACAACAAATCTCTTCATAAATCAATAGCAATTTTATTATTTTAAGTATTTTTTTCAATTTTCGAAGTTAATCGTTCGTCTTTTTCACAATGTAATCATACACAGTATTAGTAATTCAAATTATTATTTTTTGCATTTATTCAGTAAATTATATAGTTTTTCAATTTCATTAGTAATGATACTGTCTGGTCTAACTTTAATAACCATTTTCATGTGTTCTTCCTTATTTACTGTATATGGGTTTACTACTATTCCTGCTTCTTTTATTTCTTTCATATATTCATCATTCAATATGCTTGGAAAGCAAGGATGATAACATTCAACTGAAATATCTTTTAAGTATTTAGGTACATTTACTAGCGTTGAATCAGTTAATGCTCCTAGCCTTATTTCATTATCTAACCTCCTTATCTTAACCAAACTTAAATGATTAAAACTTGAAATTATAATCTTTTCTTTTAAATTATATTCATAAATCATTTCTAAAACTTTTTCTTCTAACCCTTCATATGGAAATATGCTGTTTTTCAATTCTAAATTTAATACTTTAATATTTAATTCAACTGCAAATTCCAATAGTTCTTTTAGTGTTGGGATTTCTTCACCATTTTTTGTTCTAAATTTTTTTAATTCCTCTAAAGTATAATCCTTAACATAGCCTTTACCATTAGTAGTTCTATCTAAAGTTTCGTCATGAATTATAATCGGTATATTATCCTTTGATAATTGTACATCAGTCTCAATCCCATCAGCCTTATACTCTATAGCTTTTCTAAAAGCAATCATAGTGTTCTCATCAAATTTTCCACTATATCCTCTGTGAGCTATATTTAAAATTTTCAAATTACACACTTCCCTTTTATTTATTAGCTTTATTGTACTTCTCTATCGATGTATTTATTGATTTTTCACTAGCATCTAAAGCCTGTTCTGGAGTAGATTTTCCTTGTATCATTGCTTCTATATTTGTTTCAACAATTTGTCTTGCTTCTGTAAATACTCCAAGTAGTGCTCCTCTAGATTCCACTGGTGATGAATGTAATTGATCAATTGCAGTTTTAAACTGAGGTGTCTTTTGTAAATGATCTTTCATTTCTTGTAAATCATAAGCTTTCGTAGTTACAGGGAAATATCCTGTTTTTTCATTCCAATAAACTTGTTGTTCTGGCTCTATCATAAATTTAATAAATTCAAAAGTTGCTTTTTGCTTTGCTTGATCACCTTTATCTAATATCCACATTGATGCACCGCCAATTGAAACGCCACCTTTATCGTCTTTATTTATTTTAGGTAAATATGCTGTTCCAACTTCAAATTTTCCATTAACACCATCTAATACAGTTTTTAGACTTGCTGTTGACTCAATAAACATATCTGCTTTTCCTGCTATAAAAGCTTGTTCTGTATCTTGAGTCTTTCTTCCATAATTTCCAAGCAACCCTTGATCATAAAGACTCTTCCATGAATTTAATATATTTAGTCCACCGCCATTACTTTTAAAGTCTACACTTGTAGCAGCTGCATCTCTTCCATTTCCATTGTTAACATATGGTTTTAATTGTTTAGCCATGAATTCTTCAAAAAGCCATGCATAAATTGGTAAAGAAATTCCATATTCCGTAACATTACTTCCATCCTTTTTAGTTAACTTTTCTGAATATTGTTTTATTTCATCAAAATCTTGTGGAGCCTTTTCTGGATCTAATCCTGCAGCTTTAAATGCAGTCTTATTATAATAAAGAATTGGAGTTGATGAGTTAAATGGCATTGAATACAATTTTTTATCAACAGTATAATATGCTAAAAGATTTGGTTCTAACGATGATGTATCATATTTATCGTCATCAATAAAATTTTGCATTGGAGTTGCTATCTTAGAATCTATCATCCATCTGGTTCCAATATCATAAACCTGCATTACATCTGGATAGCTGTTTTTATCCTTTGAACTTTTTATTTTGTTAATCGCATCATCATATTCCCCTTGATATTGTGCTGTAACGTGAATGTTATCTTTGTTTTCTTTATTAAACTTATCTACCATCTCATTGATGGCATCGCCTCCAGCACCACCCATGGAATGCCAAAAAACAAGCTCTGTTTTTCCATCTGATTTTGCACTTGCTGTGCTGGCTTTTGTTGAACCGCATCCAGCTAAAAGTGTCATCCCCACACAGGCCGTAACAATTAATGATAAAATTCTTTTTTTCATTCTAAATCCTCACATTCTTTTTTTATTTTATTGAATAATTCCATTTATATAAAAATATAAAACTAACCTTTTACAGCCCCTGCAGTTATCCCCTTTACAAGCTGCTTTTGCCCTATTATGAAAATTACTATTGATGGCAAAATAATCATCATGACCCCGGCAAAAACAATCCCCAAATTTTGGTTTTCTGCAAATTGCAGCATACTTATTCCAATTTGAACAGTTCTCTTTTCTGGGGCATTAGTTACAAGCAGTGGCCACATATACTGATTCCATGTATTTAAAAATGTATATACTCCAAGAGATGCCATTACTGGTCTGGATATTGGAATCAAAACTTTAATAAAGAACCTAAAATTACTGCATCCATCAAGGGTTGATGCTTCCTTCAGCTCTTTAGGAACTGTTAAGTAAAACTGCCTTACTAAAAATATTCCCATGGCTGATACTAAAAATGGTACTATAAGACCTGTATAGCTATCTGTCCATCCGAGCTTTGCTATTGTCAAATAATTGGCTATTATTGTTGATTCACTTGGAATCATTAAAGTAGATAAACATAAAACAAATAATATGTTCCTTCCTTTAAAATCAAAATAAGCAAAAGCATAGGCTGCTAAACAAGAAGTTATTATCTGACCTATTGTAACTACTAAAGAAACAAAAAAGCTATTAAATATAAATTGTAGAATTGGAACTGTATCTATTACCTGTTTATAGTTATCAAAATTAATACTAGATGGTAACAACTTGGGAGGATATGAAAATATTTCACCAGAAGGCATTAAACTTATGCTAAATCCATAGAGTATTGGAAATATTATAATTAATCCAATCATAATATTAAATAAATATAGCATGTATTTTTTTATATTACTTTCCATTATGAATAATAAACTCCCTTCTTTTCAAATTTCAGTTGAATAAGTGTTATTACAAGTATAATAAAGAACAGTATTATTGATTCCGCACAAGCAGTTTCAAATCTATTATTAAAAAATGCTTCTCTGTATATTTCATAAACTATTACATTTGTTGAATTAGCTGGTCCACCTAAAGTTAACAACTTAATTTGTCCAAAAGCTTGAAATGAATTTATCATATTTATAAAAACAACAAAAAATAATGTAGGTGAAATAAGGGGTATTGTTAATCTAAAGAATTTTCTTCCCATTTTTGCACCATCTATTTGTGCACTTTCATTTAGCTCGTCAGGAATATTTTTAAGACCTGTTAAAATAAATATAAAATTTATTCCTATGTTAAGCCATACTGTAACTAACGATACTGAAAACAATGCTATTTTTTCATCCGTCAACCATCCAATTTGTGATTTTAACATATAATTTATTATTCCAATTGATGGATGAAATAATAACATCCAAAGTATGGCTGCAGCTGCTGAGGATACTGCCATTGGCATTGCAAACATTACTTCATAAACTTTGCTCCCCTTAAGCTTTTTGTTAGCTAACAGTGCAAGGGCCAGTCCAATTGCTATAGCAGGTATAGCTGTCATAAATACAAATTTAAATGTTATCCCAATACTACTTATAAAGTCTGGTGATGAAAGTAATTCCTTATAATTATCAAATCCAACAAATTCTACAGATTCTCCAGTTGTATTTGTTACATTAAAACTTAAAAATATTGTTTTGATAAATGGATAAAATACAAATACTAAAAATCCTAAAAAGCAAGGAATTAAATAAAGGTATGGTTCTACTTTTTTTAATAAGCTTTTCATTATAATTCCTCCCTAGTTATTCTTTTTTCGGTATCTTTATCAAAGAAATGAGCTTTTTGCAAGTCAAACTTCACCCTTATAGTTTGTCCTTCTCTCCCTCTAAATACCCCATTAACCTTACAAATCATGCTGCTGCCATTAATATTAAAATGTATATAGGTTTCTGAGCCTAAAATTTCAACCAACTCTATTTTTGCACCTGCAATCTCAGTTTTACATAATGACTTATTATCTGGTAAGCCATTAGTTTTATTATTATTTTTTGGGCTGTCTATATCCAAACTCTCATTAAATTCTTTTTCTTCTTTAATCACTTTAATATCCTCAGGTCTTATACCAATTATTACTTCACTTCTACTGTACTTTTCTTCAAGTATAGTTTTTAATTCATTATTCTCAATTTCATATTTAATATAATCATTTTCTATGTATAAATTTTCATCAATTCTATCAACTATTGCATTAAAAAAATTTATTTGCGGAGAACCGATAAAACTAGCTACAAATTTATTACTTGGTTTTTCATATATAGTAACTGGATCTGCAATTTGCTGTATCTCACCTTTATTCATTACAACAATTTTGTTTCCCATAGTCATTGCTTCTGTTTGATCATGAGTTACATAAATAAATGTTGTTTTAAGCCTTTGATGAAGTTTAATTATTTCACTTCTCATGGATACTCTAAGTTTTGCATCTAAATTTGATAAAGGCTCGTCCATTAGAAATACCTTAGGTTCTCTAACAATTGCACGCCCAAGTGCAACTCTTTGTCTTTGACCACCTGACAATTCTTTTGGTTTTCTATTTAATAAATCCTCAAGTTCTAATATTTTTGCTGTTTCTCGTATCTTATTATCCATTTCTTTCTTTTTCATTTTTTTTATTTTTAGTGCAAATGCCATATTTTCATAAACTGAGAAATGTGGATATAAAGCATAATTCTGAAATACCATAGCTATATCTCTCTCTACTGGCTCAACTTTGTTAACTAATCGATCTCCAATATATAATTCTCCTGAAGATATTTCTTCAAGTCCTGCAATCATTCTCAAAGTTGTAGACTTACCACATCCAGATGGACCAACTAAAACCACGAATTCCCCATCTTCAATATCTAGACTAATATCATTTGCCGCCTTATAGTCATTGTCATACCATTTATTTAAATGATTTAAAATAACTTTTGCCATTTACCTACCTGCTTTCTAAAATGAATATAACTTTATAAATTATTTAAATTTTGTTTCTTCTTCTGCCTTTTTAATATACGCTTTCAGTATTAAATCGGTATTTAATCCAAGTTAAACCATGTTAATTGTGAGTTAATTCCATTGTTTTAAAAATTTATAAATTTTTATATATGCTCCTACTGCAAATAAGGCACAAAAAAAATAATAGACAAGATTATTCATCTATTATTTTTTTATTGTGCCTTATTAAAGCATTATCCCTTCCAAGTAGAAGGTATATATTTTTATATTATTATTAGAATTTATTTCAACTGAGTTAATATCAACTCCATAAAATCATTTCTTATTTTTATAAGTGGGCTTTTACCTTTTTTGCTATATTCTCTTTAGGCATAAATCCTGCTAAGTTCTCTACTGGAATACCGTCTTTAAATATAATCATAGTTGGAACAGCTGATATTCCATATTTTTGAGCTATCCTGCCACCTTCATCAACATCTATTTTAAAGAATTTAGCTTTATCTCCTATTTCATTACTAACACCTTCAAATACTGGTGCTAACATCTTACATGGTCCACACCAAGTTGCAAAAAAATCAACAACTACTACTCCTTTAGTATTTTCAACATTTTCAACAAATTCACTGCTATTTATTATTCTTGCCATACTCAATTCCTCCAATATATATTAATAATCTTAACTTATTTATACTTTAATATTATTCCAATTTTATTTCCATTTCTGTGACTTAATCACATATTAAAAATTGTTTTTGCTTCCTTTTATCTTTATTGAATCCACATAATCTCACTATTTTAATTTTCATCAATAAATAGTACTTATTCTGGTAAAATATAATCTCTAATATTCTCTGCATTATACATTATATTCTGAACCCCAAAAATTGCATCAAAAATAAAAAATGCTGGTTATTTTTTTGAAGATCCCTTAGTCCCAGCATATGAACCCATTCCACCTGCAACATTAATAACTTTAAACCCTTGACTAGTAAGACTATTACAAGTTCTTGCACTTCTTCCACCAGATTGGCACATTATGTAGTATTCTTTGCTTTTATTTAAATATTTTTCTGGGTCATTTAAAAGCTCACCCATTGGGATATTTTTTGCACTTTGTATACTTCCGCCTGCATATTCATATTTTTCCCTTATATCAATCAATTCCACCTTTCCAATTAAATCATCCATATCATTTACATTAACAACGCTTCCATCTTGTCTTTTTAAAAATCCAAACATTTTAAATTCCTCCTCAAAACTTCATCTTATTTATTGTTTTTAATTTTAATATTATAGCTTAGGCATATTCAAAAAAATAACGAATCAGCATGTTGCTAGTCTATTCCTGTCATAAAGGAAGTTCGACTCGCATATTCCTTACTTAACTTTTTAATATTTCATTTAAATCTTTAAGTATTACTATTTTGCCTCTTTCTAATTTTATATATCCTAATTTCTCCATACCTTTAAGTTTTCTGCTTACAACCTCACGAACTGAGTCAATTTCAAAAGCCAATTCACTATGAGTGGCATAAATTATGTTACTATTTTTGCTTATTAATAACTTTATAAGCCGCGTTTCTAAAGATTCATGGATCATTTCTTCTTTATTTCCTATAACTGTGCTGAACTTGTTGTACAAATCTTTATACATATATAATAAAAATTCATTATCTTGAATTAAATATTTTCTAACTATCTCAAAGGGAATTATACATACTTTTGAATCTTGAATTGCTTTACCTGTTATATTTAAAGATTCCAAATTTGATAAACAACTTAGTGCTTCATGACAGAACTCGCCTTCTTTTATGTTATAGAGATTAGTTTCTTCCCCATCTTTGTTGATTCTTTGTATTTTTATTATTCCTTTTATTACAAATAAAACACCATGGCAAGTTTCCTCTGCTTCAGCCACAAATTCATCAGAATATACGGTTTTAAAAACTGCTTGTGTGCTTATTATTTCACCATTATTTTTATCAATATTTTTTAATACTGGATACATATCATATAAAGCTTCTGTATCTTTAAGTCTATTATTTAATGCACCACCATGATTATCCATTTATACACCTCCTAGCTTTATTATATATTAGTTTTTTACAAATATATGTGACTTAATCACATATGTTACATGAGATAATTTTATTTCAGTAATTTTTGCATAACCATAGCACAGCCTCCAACGGCTATGGACTTATCTTTATAATATCCACTGTTAGTAAATTGAATTTTGCTATTAATAATATGACATTTTTCAAAAGCTATTTTTTTAGTTGTATCATAAAATAACTTTGAATGTTGTATTAAAGGACCACTTAGCATTATCAACTCTGGGTTAAACAACTTCATATAATTTGAAAGCCCTATTCCCATATAAAATGCTGAATTTCTAATAATATCAACAGCCACTTCATTTTTTCTTTCTGCTAAACTGCAAACATCTTTATAATCAATATTTTCTACTTCTTTGTTTATATCCAATGCCGTATTTTCTTTAATCTTACTAATAAATTTTTTCGTTATATTAGATATTGATACATAACTTTCTATGCATCCATAATTACCACAGGAACATAAATCTCCATTTGCATTAACAATCATATGTCCAAATGCATCTTCTAAGTTATTAATTGTACGAATTAATACTCCTGATGAAATAATTCCTGTTCGTATTCCTACACCACAGTTTACATATGCAATGTTCTTCTTGTCTTTTCCAATTCCATAATGATATTCTCCAATAACAGCTGCATTAGCACCGTTATCTATACATATTGGTGCATTTAATTCTTTGCTTAAGGAATCGTATAAAGGTTGAATATTGAAACCACCAACTATTCCTATTCCTATTCCAACAATTGATGATTTTTGTATTTGTGATTTCATACATAGCTTTTTTATATAGGCAGGTATAATTTCACTTATCTTTTCAATTTTATATTCACGACCTATTAATTCTTCTTCAATTATTTTCAGCTTTAAATTTGTTATAACTATTCGTGTGTATGTTCGTGAAATATCAATTCCTATAATATAAACTCCACTTTGATTTACATCATATAAACTTGGCTTCCTTCCTCCTGTAGATTCTCCAATATCTGTTTCTACAATCATTTTTTTATCAATTAAAATTTGAAGATTTCTATTTAATGTGGTTAATTTTATTTTAGTTATATTAATTAATTCACTTTTAGCTACAGGACCACTTTTTTGCATGATGCTAAATATATATTTGCATCTATCATCTAATGATTCAAATTCTTTATATGCCTCCAATAATTTCACTTCCCTTCATACTATTAAGAATATCACCTTTTAACCGTCTTAGAAATAAATGTCTAATCATTCAGTATTTCTGGAAGCTTTACAACAAATATACTCCCCTCATTAACCTTACTTTCAACACATATTGTTCCACCATGAACTTCAACAAAAGCTTTTGCAATAGTAAGCCCTATACCTGATCCACCAGTTTTTTTATTTCGTGATAAATCACTTCTATAAAAGCGTTCAAATATATATGGAATATCTTCTTTTGGTATTCCAATGCCTGTATCAATAACTTTAATTATGATACTTTGATTCTCTTTTTCTAATACTACTGTAACTTTCCCATCTGGTCTTAAATATTTATAAGAATTTGAAAGTAAATTATTTATAATTTGCTTAAATTTATTAATATCTATTATTGTAATTATTTCTGGAGTAATAGTGCTTACCAATTCATAGTCTTCTTTAATAAAAAGCGGCTTATAAGTATCTATGATTTTTTCAAGTTCTACGGATATATTAACTTTGCTTTTATTTAAGCTAATATTCGTTTGCTCAAGCTTTGCTAGATTCTGGATATTATCTACCATTTTTGTTAATCTTTCAATTTCCTCATAGAAAGTTTGAAACCTTTCAGCGGTAGGCTCCCAAATACCATCCATAAATGCTTCTACATGAGTTTTTAAGGTGGTCAATGGTGTTCTTAATTCATGAGCCATATCAGAAGTTAACCTTTTTCTAAGCATTTCTTGATTGTTCAAAGTTTCAGCAAGGTAATTTATAGCTTTAGAAAGTTCATCTATTTCTTTAGTATTGGTATCAACAGTTGCTCGTACCTTTAAATTTCCATCCCTCATTTTATTTGCAGTTTCAGTTATTTTAACTAAGGGCTTTGAAATTTGCCTTGATATTATTATACTAATGGCAAGACCAAATATTAAAGCAATTATAGCCGATATCATAAAAGAGTGATTTAATGTGCTTATAAATGAAACTGATGCAGAAGATAAATACGAGGTTCCAAAGTAACCAATTATTATACTACCCATCTCTTTATTATTAGACATTAATGTATACTTATTTTCGGTATATTGTCCCATGTTAATTCCCGAAAAATTATGCATCATTGATCCCATCATATTTCCCATCATATTTTTATGCTGCAAGTGAGATTTACCTGAAGAATAGATAGTATTATTGTTTGTATCCCTAATTTCAATATATAATTCCTGTAGTTCAGCATATCTTTGAATTTCATCTGTATTTATTTCTGAACTATCTTTTTGTTCACTATATAAGTCATCAATAATTTTCACTACATTTTCTACTTTTGTGTTATGTTCGTCAACTAAATAATCTTTAAATTTTTGACCTACTGTATAATTTGATATGGAACTTACTAAAATAATTGAACCTAAGACTGCTAAAAGAAATCCTAAAGCTAATTTCTTAACTAAAGATAACTTCATTTTTTTACTTCTAATACATTAGAAACAAATTTATAGCCCATTCCATATACAGTAATTATATATTTAGGTTCCTTGGGGTTATTTTCTATTTTGTGACGAATATTTTTAATGTAGGTGTCAACTGTTCTATCAAAACCTTCATAATCCATGCCAAAGGCCTTTTCTACCAGCTTTTCTCTAGAAAATATCTGCTCTGGATTTGCAAGCAAAACTATCAAAATTTTTAATTCATTTGTTGTTAAACTTACAATCTCACTTTGCTTTTTGACAATCATCTTTTTAATATCAACTTCTAAATCTCCATTATTAAAGATTAAAATATCGACCATTGGAATAGAGTCTCTATAAGCCCTTCGAAGCAATGCTCTAACTCTTACTACAAGCTCACGAACACTAAAAGGCTTAGTCAAATAGTCATCAGCCCCTATCGATATTCCTTCTATTTTTTCTTCTTCATCTACTTTAGCAGTAAGCATAATAATAGGCACATTAGAAATAGATCTAATTTTGCTGCATACTTGTTCACCATTTATTTTAGGAAGCATTAAATCCAAGACTATTAGATGAATTGTTTCTTTATTAAATACATCTAAAGCCATTTCTCCATCTATGACTGTAATCACTTCAAAGCCTTCCTTTTCAAGATACGCTTTGACTACATCTAATATATTAAGCTCATCATCTACAACTAATATTTTAAAGTTATTCTCCATATGCATCACCTCTAATTTTGATTGTGTCTAATCACTATATTATATTGTATCCTCATAAAAAAGACTAGAGTAAGACTTATTCTTTAAACATATCCTACTCTAGCCTTTAAGGCACAATCATACTATTTTTTTTGTGAAAGTATTGTTCTTTTCTTTAAATATTCTTCTTCACTTATTTCTCCACCAGCATATTTTTCATTAAGTATTTTCATTGCTGGATTAGATCTGTTAGTATATTCTTTAAATAATTTAACGCCTAAAACTATTAATCCAATAAATATTAATAGCCTAAATCCCATACCTAAAAACATTCCTCCATATCCTATAGAGTTTAATGGTCCATAGCCATAGCCTCCAAAACCACCACAAAACATAATTAATTCCTCCTTTAAGTATCTATTTTAACTATTTTCTATAAACTAATTATATATATGAAATATGGAGGAATTATGAAGAATTAAAAATATTCATTGTAAATTTTGGTAATATCCCCTTGTACGTAAAAGATAAATTAAACTTATATATAATTTTTTCAGCTATAGTTTATTATATTTTTCTAATTAGTACACCATATTTAAGTAATTCATTATCAGAATATAAATGACTAAACAATATAGTACCACCCTCATCAACTAAAACATCGCTATCAGAGCAATTTAATAAAACTTCTATTTTATTATTTCCATATTCATCTATTTTAATGTATTCTATTACCCTGTCATTATTAATGGTGTTTGGAAAATGAAAATTACGGCTTTTAAATAGGTTTTGTTCCTTTCTTAACTTAATCAATGTTTTCATTATATTGATTTTGTCGTCATATTTTCCGTTTTCAATTTCATTCCATGGCATACATCTTCTACAATCCGGATCATGTTTTCCTTCCATGACAATTTCTGTACCATAATATATACATGGACTTCCTGGCATTGTAAATAATATAGCTAATTGCTGATAAAATACATCAATATCCTTTACTCTTGATATTAATCTTTCTGTATCGTGAGAATCTAACAAATTAAATAATACATCATTATTTTGCTGCATATACATTGTATAACATCTGTTAATTGTGTACTCAAAGTCATGTTTAGTTAAACTTTCATCTATCCAAAAATCTGATATGCTGCTAGTCAGTGGATAATTCATAACAGCATCAAATTCATCTCCCCTAAGCCAAGAAATCGAATCATGCCATATCTCACCCAAAATATAAAAATCAGGTTTTATTACTTTCATCTTCTCTCTTAATATTTTACAAAACTTATGTGAAATTTCATTTGCAACATCTAGTCTAAAACCATCAATATTATAATTTTTTACCCAATACTCACACACATTAATTAAATAGTCAATTACTTCTGGATTATTTGTATTTAGCTTTGGCATCTTTTCAGCAAATGCAAAAGAATAATATCTTCCATCCTTTGTATCGCGCTTATTATCACCAAATGGCCACTCATTTACCATGAACCAGTTATAATATTTAGATTTAGGCCCATTTTCCAGTACATCCACCCAAGGTGCAAAATTAGGTCCGCTATGATTAAATACACCATCAAGCATAATCCTAATTCCCTTTTTATGAGCTTTATCTACCAAGTCTTCAAATACTTGTTCATCTCCAAAATTAGGATCTATTTTCATATAATTTGTTGTATCATACTTATGTGTTGATACAGCTTCAAATATTGGTGTTAAATATAAACCTGTAACTCCTAATTCTTCTAAGTAATCTAATTTGTTTATAATGCCTTGTAAATCTCCACCATAAAATTCATTATTAGTGACTTTCCCATTACGCCATGGCTTAACATCTTTTGGATTAATTAAATGATCTCCGTTACAAAAACGTTCAGGAAATATTTGATACCAAACCATATCATTTACCCAATCTGGCGTTTTATTAATATCAGCTTCATTCATCCAAGGAAATGTAAAACATTGCAGCATTTTTCCATCCAAATGCATTTGTTTTTCATTTATAAACCCATCTTCAAAATAAAACCAAGTTTCATCTTCCCCAACTAATTCAAAATAATACCTGCATCTTTTGAATTCTGGTCTTAAGGTTGTTGTCCACCAAATTTGATGTTTTAATCTTTTCTTAAATGGAATTTCTTCTCTGTTACCTTGCCATTTCCATTCTCCACCTAAAATTCCTGTAGCAAATGGATCTCCATAGTGTATGAATACTTTTTTTACATCATAACCAGTCTTTAAATTTACAATCAAATTATCTTTATCAATTGGATAACACAAGTTATCTGAAGTTCTGTGATTTACCGCTTCAAATTTCATAGCCTTATTTTTCTCCTTCTTGTTACTCAAATGAATTATTTCTCAACTAACTTCTACATTTATGAAATTAATTTTCTCGCACCATATTGAAACTATTTATAATTAAATTTATTGATTTCGGATTGTAAATTATCAGACAAACGCTTCAACTTATGTGATGAATCGAGAAATTCAATAGTTGTTTCATTAACTTGTTGACAAACACATGCAACATTGCCTGCTCCATCCGATGTCTCAACAACAATAGATGATAAACTTTGTACTTGATTTAGTACTTCATCTTTCTTATTAGCCAAATCTCCCAAATCTTTAGAAATATCATTTACCTTTGCACCTAAGGTATTAATTGAAGTTATTATATCCGCAAATATATCATGAGACTGCTTAACAGAATTTTGTTGATTTTCAACAGCAGCATTAGTTTCATTAGCTTTCTCTACCGCATTATTAACATTAGTCTTAACCTGCATTATTATATTGCTAATTTCCTTTGCTGATAGCTCTGTTTGCTCTGCCAGTTTTTTTATTTCCCCAGCAACAACAGTAAATCCTCTACCGGCTTCACCTGCTCTAGCTGCTTCTATTGAAGCATTTAAAGATAATAAATTTGTTTGCTTGGTTATTTGTGTTATAGTATCATTCATAGTTGCAATTTGTTCTACACTTTTAGAAACTAATTGTATTACATCATTAACTTCGTATGTAATCTTTCTAGTTTCGTTTGCTTTGTCAATCAATGCATTTATAATATCCAATCCAAATTCGCTTAATGAATTTGCCTTGCTGGCCATAGAATTAACATTTGCTGCTGCAGTATCAATTCTATTTATTGAATTAGATACATCTTCCATATTTGAAGTTAGCAACTCTAAATTATTTGTTGAATCTGTAGTTCCTAAATCAATTTTATTAATAGTATCATTTACATTTGATATTGCTGAAGATAATTCTTTACTTTTATTATCTAAATTTATTGCTGCAGAATTAACATCCTCAACGGATGAATTAACATTATTTAATACTGACGATACATTTGTACACATATTATTAAAGCTATTTGCTAAATTTTCAAGTTCATCTTTTGAATTAATTTGAATTTTACTATTAAAATCGCCTAATGCAGCCTCATTAATAGCATTTCGTATTTTTAATATGTTTTTTGATAAACTATTAGAAAATCTTGTACTAATAATTATAATTGCAATTATTACCATTATAATTATTAATGAAAAACCTCTTATTAATGAATTCCTTGACTGTGTCAACACATTCTCGGGAATCTTGCTAATAAACTTCCATCCCGTTACTTCTGAAGTTGCATAAGAAGCTAGATAATTTTGATTTCCAAAAGAAAAATTTCCAACTCCTGTAGCATTTGAACTAATATCATTCCAAATAGGATATTGTACTACCTCTTTTGTATCAATAAGCGTATCATTTGTACTTGCAATTACTTGTCCATTTACATCACATAATATAAATTCATAATTATCATTTTCATCTAACATATTAGTGAGATTTTTAGAAAGATTCATAAGATCTAAATCTACAGAAATTACCCCTATGCTTTCATTATTCTTTCTAACTCCATAAGATATTGTTACACAATCATTCTTTGATTCTGTATTTTTATATACATTGGTTATGTATGCAGTATCTCTAAATTGGGCTGCACCTTTGTAAGCCTCTCTCGAAGTTGGATCAAAATCAGATGGCTCTGTTTTTTCTGGATAGTAATAATAGGATTTACTCTTATCAAAAGCAAAACTTATAGATAATATTGAGCTATTTGATTCCTTAATTAATTGTAAATCTTTTTCTATTTCAGGGAATTCCTCAATTGTAGACTTATTTGAGATATTACCCCTAACAAAAATATCCTTTTTTGAAAATGATATAAGAGTATTTATTATACTCTCAAGCTGTGAATCTAATAACTTTTTAGACCCTAGAGTTGATGTAGTACTTGAAGACTTAAAATTACTACTTGTTATATCATTAATTTTAATAAACGCAACGCTACAAATAATTATCATTGGTAATATCGAAATTAGAAACATGCTTTGTAGTAATTTAGAATGCATACTTTTAGACTTTTTCAAATCACCTTTAACACTTTTACCTTTACCTCTAGATTTTTTAAAGCCTTCTTTAAATTTATTTATCTTCTTCAATTAAAATCACTCCATTTTTATGTGCTTTAAAGCGAATCACTTATTTTCTTATGTTCTCCAGCACCTATTGCAAGATGTACTCTTCTAAAGCTTCTAAGGATTTACCAATGTTCTAATACCTCTTTATTTACAAAATATAATTTAATAATTATTAGCTTCGTCACCATATAGAAATCTATCAGTTAATGCAAAATAAACAGTATCATTATTCAATGAAAATGGTACATTTATATTTGCATTATCTTACAATTAGCCTTTAGCCTTTTACTGATCCAGCTGTTAATCCTGATGCAAAGAATTTTTGTGAAACTGCTGTTATTAAAACAACTGGTACTGATGCCATCATTGCAGCTGCTGAGTATTGAGTCCAGTTAGTTGAAAACTTATCTTTAATAAATCCTCGCATACCTGTTGCTAAAGTTTCTGTGAATGGATCTTTTATAAGTGCTGATGTAAATAAGAATTCACTATATGCTCCTACGAAAGCAAAAATGAAAATTACTATGATCATATTTTTTATTAATGGAAGTACTATTTTCATAAATGCTTGAAAAGTTGTTGCACCGTCCATATATGCTGCTTCACTTAATTCCTTTGGAATACCATCCATGTATCCTTTCATAAGCCAAATATTATATGCACTTCCTACTGCTAAAAGTATTATTAATGAAGATAATTTATCCATCATATCAAATTTATATGCAACGCTTAAGATTGCTGGTAATGCCATTGTAGTTGGAAACATTTGTAATATTAAAAGTCCCATAAGCCCAATTTTTCTTCCTTTAAATTTAAGTTTAGAAAAAGCAAAAGCTGCTGGAATTGTCATTACTAATTGTAAGATTGCAACACTGAAACAAACAATCATAGAGTTTTTAGTCCATATTAAAAACTTAGTTTCAGTTAAAACCTTCACGTAATTTTCTAATGTGAAAGTTTTAGGAAAAATAGAAGTTTGAGTGAATGAATTACCTTTAGCCATTGATGCTGAAACAACTGCCATTATAGGAATAAGAACTATTGCTATCATAATCCAAAGCACTACTCTTGAAGCCCATGCAACTCTTACTTCAGATGGCTTTAGTTTTTTTACATATTTTAATTTTTCTTCTTTCAACTCTAAATTCGATGCTTGTGCATTATTTAATTTTAAATTACCTGCATTTGATATCATTTTAATCAACCTCCTTAAATTGTCCCGATGCTTTCATTTGAAAATATGAAATTGTTGCTAAGATTATAAATATGATAATACTTATAGTAGAAGCAATTTCATATCTACCGAAGGTTATTGATAATTTATAGTTTACTGACGCTAATATATCAGTATAACCTGCAAATTGTGTTCCTGGTCTTGCTGGTGATCCCCCAGTTATTAAATATGCTTGCCCAAAATTATTAAAATTAAATGCAAAAGATGTAATTACCAAAGGATATGCTGTTTGTGCTAAAGATGGCAATGTTATTTTAAAGAATTGAATAAACTTACTTGCTCCATCTACGTCTGCAGCTTCATAATAGGTTTTAGGTATTGATTGAAGTGCACCTAAACATACATTCATCATATATGGAAATGACAACCATATAGTAACTATAATTATTGCAATTCTTGCCCATAAAGGATTAGTTAACCAAGGAATTGGTGTTGATATAAAGTGTAAAGAAATAAGTAAATTATTAATTGCCCCATAGCTTCCATTTAATAATCCTGACCATGAAAGTATAGCTACAGTAGCTGGCAATGCCCATGGAATAACTAAAATTGCTTTATAAACTCCCCTTTCCTTTATGTTTTCATTACTTACTAATATTGCCATAAATAAGCCCACCAAAAATGAACCTGCAGTTGCTAGTACTGCAAAGATACATGTCCATAGAAATACTGGAAAAAATACTTCTTTAAATGGCCCAGTAAACACTTCTTTAAAATTTGCAAATCCTACAAAATTGACGTTTCCTTGTGAATACATTGTATAATCAGTAAATGCAATATAAATTGTATAAAGTATGGGCAATAATGTAAATATCGCTATTGAAACAATTGCTGGTAATAAATATGGAATTGACTTCAGAGTTTGTTTTTGGTTTTTTGTTTTTGCCATAACTGCTCACCTCTTTAGTATAAAAAAATAAAATTAAACCTTGTCTAATCTTATTTTCTTATTTTTTATTTAATTAAGCATTCTTATTAAATACTTAGTGCTAAACTTTGTTATTAAATTATATATTATATCTTGAATTTCCTTGTATAAAATAAGGGGATTAACATCCCCTTTATTATGTTATTTTTGTTGTTCTATTCCTTGTTTTACTTGCTCTGCTATTTGTTTAGCCACAGCATTAGCATCCATTGTTCCAGATGTTAATGCTTTTAATCCATCTGCACCTGGTGTCCACATAGCTTGTACTTCTGGAATATTTGGCATTGGAGTTGCATTTTTAGCTTGATCACTAAATGGAACCATGTTATCAGCTTTCTTAAATGTATCACTTTCAACACCAGCTTTAGTTGCAGGAATTCTGTTTCCTTGTTGAATTAATATATCATTACAATTTTCAGTTAAATACTTCATTAAATCCCAAGCTAAATCTTTATTTGCTGATTTCTCACTAACAAAGGCAGCTTGAACACCTAAGAAAGTTTGAACTGGCTTCCCACCAAATGTTGGCATTGGAACAACTCCAAAGTTAAGACCTGCATCTTTAAATGCTGCAACATCCCAAGGTCCTGAAATATAAAATGCAGATTTTCCTGATTGGAAATCACCTTTTGCTATATCACCATTAATGTCTGGTGCCATAAATTTATCTTTAACAACTAAGTCTTGAATAAATTGATATCCCTTTACTGCTCCGTCATTTCCTAATCCTATATCTTTTGGATCAAGTGTTCCATTATTGTTCTTAAATACATATCCGCCTTGTGCTGCAAGGAATCCATAATCCATATAGAAGTTATTTACATCAAATTCAAATCCTACTTCTTTAGCTTTTGTTTCAAGTTCTTCCATTGTCTTAGGAACTTCTTTAACCTTGTCCTTATTGTAGAATAAAGCTACTGTTTCTTGAGCTAGTGGAACTCCATATTCCTTACCACCTATAGTAACTGCATCAATTACTTGTTTAGAAGTATATTTACTTTCATCTATAAAACCATTTGGTACTTCTGCAAGTAAACCTGCTTTTTGAAATGTTCCTAAATTGTCATTAGCTAAACCAAACATTATATCAGGTCCTTTAGAACTATTTGCAACTTGCGCATAAGATTGCATATCACTCTTATCTTCAATAACTTTAACTGTAACGTTCTTTTCTTGTCCCCATTTTTCTGCTAATTGATTAACTTTTTCAACTTCCTGAGAATTTAAATGTGACCATACTGTTAAGGATTTACTACCTCCATTGCTGCTTGCAGTTTCCTTTGTTGCTCCTCCACAACCTGCTAATGTTCCCATTGCTAATGCTGTTACCATTATTAATGACAATAATTTCTTCTTCTTTACCATTTTAAATTCCTCCCATTTCATTTGAATTTTAATGTAATTTAGCTATTAAGCTCTTTAGGTAGAAGCTATAATCACTATATATGAATAATTTTTCATTCAAGTATCGATTGCAATCGATTTACTAAAAGATGAAAAATTATACAGACAATTTAATATTGGTTTTAAAACTTTAAATTATATAATTAATATTAGTTTTATAAAATCTTCAATAGAATTTAATGTATTGCAACCGATTGCGCGAATTGCTATAAAATTAGTTCAAATATTATGAGATTAATTTACTCTTAACAATATAGCTAATATTAAACATTAAATAGCGTGGCTATAATTAACATTTAAGTAATTAACAACAATAATATTTTAACATTTAAGTTAATATATATTTTGTAATTCCCATTGCTTTCCACCAGTTACTTTAGTCAAATATCCACATTGTTCAATCGTTTGCGTAAATTTGTAAAACATTTATTCAATTATATATGCTATAATATACCTGTTTATATAAATTTAGAGTTAATTATTCAAAACATATTTCTAAATAATTTAAATGTTTATTGCAAATATCGTTTACAATAACTATTATAATATGATACGTATTTATAATATAGTCCTATATTATAAATATTATTATCAATTATTAATATTTTCTACTTAAAGCAATTAATTACATCATATGTAATATTTTTATACTTATCATGTTATATTCTTTAGTCACCTAAACTTTGTACCACTAAAACTTAAGTGATTCCTTTCTTACATGGTGAATGATTAAATTTAATATGAAAAACATACTACTAAAGGAGATTATAAATATGAATTATAGCTATGAAATAGTTACAACACCTAAAAATATACCTGCAAAAATAATTATAAATTCTTCTCCTAACTTGGTATATAAGCACTGGCATAAAGATTTGGAGTTAATCTATTCATATAAAGGAAGTTTTATAAGCTATATCAATGGGGAAAATTTTTCAGTTCCAACTAAGGCGTTGACTTTAATTAACAGTGGAGCTATTCATTCTATAGATAAATATAATGCTGATAGTAATACGACAATAACCTTGCTAATTTCATATCAGTTTTTAAAACTTAATTATCCAGATATAGAAAATATAGAATTTAAACTAAACCAAGATAATAAAACTGCTATCAAAAAACTTAAAGACATTTATGAAAAAATAGGCAGTGTATATTTGCAGGACATGACAAATAATAATCAATCTCTTCTTATTGTCGATGATCAAGAATTTATCGATAAATTTCATTATCTAAAAATAACAAGTTTATTATATGAAATATTATATATATTATTAAGTGAATTTAGCATAAACAAAGATTTACATTTAGAAATAAAAACACAAAAGCACTTAGACCGCTTAAAGATAATTACAGAATTTATTGATAATAACTATAAAGATAACATAACTCTAGAAGAAATAGCCACTAGATATGACATTTCAAAAGAATATCTTGCAACGATATTTAAAAAATATATAGGAATTACGGTTGGTACATATTTAAAGAATATTCGTCTTAAAGCTGCTTATAGAGATTTAGTTAATACAGATTATTCAATTAATCAACTAGCTTTTGATAATGGCTTTCCAAATATTAAGTCATTTATTAATAGTTTTAAAGAACACTATGGCAAAACACCCTATAAATATAAAAAAGATTTAGAAAATAGTCAGCCATCTTAAATGTATGCATGCATAATACTTTTATGAATTCTAAATTATTTATATATAATTTAAGTAGAATTATGTGACTTTGAATCATATAATATTTAAAATAATTATTTAAGTGATAATATGAGATACGTTTTAGATGTAAATAAGTGTGAATTTTTAGGAAAAGGTAAAGAAGGTTCTGTTTATTTAACTCCAGAAGGATATGCATTAAAAATTTTTTATAATAAAAATAAAGCTGAAAGAGAAACTGATATTTTAGAAATAGTTAATGAAAGTAGATTCTTTCCTAAAGTTTTATTTATTGCAAATAATATGGTGGTAAGAGATTATGTGGAAGGAGATAATTTATATGAATACATTAACAAAAATGGATTATCTTACTCTCTTTCTACCGAAATTATAGAACTTATTGAAGAATTTAAAAAGCTAAACTTTACTAGACTTGATATTAGAAATGCTCATGTATTTGTAAATAAAAATGAAAAAATTCAAGTTATAGATCCTAGAAAGGTTTTTGAAAAAAATACCCCTTATCCTAAAGAAATAATAAAGGTGTTAGTTAAGCTTAATATTTTTGATGAATTTTTAAAGCATGTTTTAACTTATAGCCCAAAGTTAATTAAATATTGGATTAATGGATATAATTATTTTAAATATATGTCCAAAAAGACTATTCATATTAATATGTATGCTTCATAAACAATTTATAGATACTCATTTTAAGGCACATTCAAAAAAAGAACATTTTCATAATACTATGTAATTTGAAAATTTTTTTAAATTCCTCTCTATTTTATAGGTATATTATAGATACTCTTTTTCTATAATATACTCATAAAATAGAATTATCACACTTATGAAATCAATTCCACATTTTTATTGACTCTGATTATTATACATAATATAATTAATGTAATTAGATTAAAGAGCTTTTTAACCTTAATCTATAATCTTAGGAGGTATTTTATGTTCAAAATTTTTAATAAAAAACAAAAATCTGATTTAGCTTTAATAGCTCCAGCTGATGGCAGAGCTATTGATTTATCAAAAGTTCCAGATCCAGTTTTTGCTCAAAAAATGGCTGGTGATGGAATTGCTATTGACACAACAGGTGATACGATAGTTGCTCCTGCAGATGGAATAGTATCATTAATTTTCAAAACAAAGCATGCTTTTGCTATATCTCTCGATAATGGCATCGAATTATTGGTACATATAGGAATAGATACTGTTTCTTTAAACGGTGAAGGATTCGAAAAGCTAGTTGAAGAAGGAACATCAGTAAAAGCAGGAACTCCTATAATTAAAATAAATAGAGATTACATTTTAGAAAAAGGATTTTCACTTATTACTCCTGTTTTAGTTACAAATCCCGATGTTGTATCAGAAGTAGTTCCATTAGTTGATAAAGATGTAACAGCTGGAAATGATGAAGTTGCTATCTGCAAGTTTTAGATGTATCCTAAACTTAATGTAACATACAATCCAAAGTAGTCTACTTTCTTTGTTTGACATATTCTTATGTAAAAAAAATATGCTATTCATATTCCTTAACAATATGAATAGCATATTTTTTTATCTAAGATTACTATAATTATTCTTTCTTCTTACATATAATATAAGTCCTAATCCCAACATAATTCCTAGTATACTAATTAGTTGAGCAACTCGTATGCTTCCAAGCATTAAACTATCTGTTCTTAACCCTTCTATAAAAAATCTGCCTAGGGAATAAAGGATTGCATAACTTCCTATTACAATTCCATTATTGTTTTCTTTCTTCTTATAAAGAATTATTAACAATATAGCACAAACCAGAACATTCCAAATTGACTCATATAAAAATGTTGGGTTATAATATACCCCTCCAATATTCATACCTTTTTGAATAAAACTTGGAAAATGGCTTATAAATTCATAAGAAACTTCACTACCATGGGCTTCACCATTCATAAAGTTTCCCCATCTCCCAATAGCTTGGGCTAAAATAATTGATGGTGCTACTATGTCTAAATATTTTAATAAGTTTAATTTTTTAACCTTTGAGAATATGTAAACAGCTATAAATGCACCAATTAATCCTCCATGAATAGCTAATCCACCTTTTCTAATATTAAACATGTCAATTAAATTGTCCTTATAATTTTGAAATTCAAATATTACATAATACATTCTTGCGCCAACAATTGCTGTTGGAAAAGCCCAAAAAAAGCCATCTAATATTATATCAAAATCTACATCTTTCCTTTTACAGTTATAGCCAGCTAATAGTATAGCTAAAATTACACCAAAAGCTATTAATACTCCATACCACCTAATTTCAAAAGCCCCTATTTGAAATGCTACTGGATTCATCAAAACATCGCCTCTATTCTTTAGTATATATTATTATATTAAATCAATAAACTCTTCTTTTATACTCTAAATATTTATCACCTCTAATTATATATTAATTTTTACATTAATCAATCTCTATCTAACATTTAACATGCAAAAAATAATAAGGCACACGAAAATAAATAACAAGTCCAAAGTTGGTATGAATATTTTTCATCAGACAAGGAGATAAATTGGCCTCATAGCAGGCCTATTAGGGCAATTTGACGACGCTGTATGATGGAAAATAGGCTAGCAAATGGACTTGTTATTTCTTTGAGTGTGCCTAAGTCAGCATGCTAGTATATTTCCCGCAATACTTCCTTATCGGACAGGAAATATACATTGCAGCATTTACTTATTATTTTCTTTCATACGCCTAATTTACATTATAAATAATTATAATCTTTCGTTAAACAGTTTTAAATCTTTAAACTTCAACTTTGGATATTGATGTATTTACAGCTACTCCCTTTATACCTTCAAGCTTTTTTGTAAAGCTGCATATATCATCATAATCACCTACTAGTGCAATTGAAATAATTGATAACTCATCCGCAAATGGTATTCCCATTCTTCCTTTTATACTTCCTCTAAATGATGCAACAACATCATTAAATTCATCTTGGACTTCCTTTGGATGCTCTAATATCGTACTTACTACTCCTATTTTAGCCATTTTGATTCCTCCATATATTATATGTTATGTAAGGAACATTCAAAAAATAACAAGTCAATATGCATCGCATCTTGGACTTGTTATTTTCTTTCATGTGCCTAAAAACAAGACGTTCTAATGCAACGAAGATCTTATTTCATATCAATATATAGTATGTGTTATTTTTCAAATCTTATTCTTCAATGAAGATAACCATTAGAACATTTAAATTATTTTATTCTAATTTATTCTTCATTAACTTATTATTTTCCCGGGAAATAATCCCCTTAGAATATGATTGAACTAAATTACCTTTATATTTTATTGTCTTGTTACTTGTTAATTCTAAGACACTATTTTTAGATTTATCATTAATATATACTTTACCTGAGTAATCAATTATTATATCTTCCTTATCAACCGGTACAGTAAGATTTAATTCATTCCATTTTCTATCTTTATCCGATAATATAGTATAATATATTTTTTGAATTTTATTACCTGCTACTTCTCCAAAATATACATTATCATTAACATCTCCACCTAATACTTTAGCAGTTTTAACATTAGGTATTGATAAAGTTCCTTTTGTATTTAATACGGTTACACTTGTGCCCTCTTCTATTACTGCATTAGTACTAGTTGTCGGAACTACTACATTGGTTATAGGTTTATCACTTTTAACCTTTTTCATTTGATTCATTATATTGGCAGAGTATAAGTCACATTTTCCGCTACTCTTTTTAACTTCAATATATAAGCTATGAGTTAAATTTGAAAATGCTACATTATTTACCTCATCTTTTGAACTATCAAGTTTAATTTGTACCTTATGCAAATCAAAATCTGCAAGATCCCTGGTTTCACCCTTTTTAGCATCAAAAGATATAGGTTCTAAATAATATACGCCTTTGTCTTTTATCTTTTGAATTATAAGTATATTATCTTCACTATTAAGCCACTTGCAAAATGCAATTTCACAACCGCTATCCGTTTCACATTCCTTTTCCTTATCATCACTGCTATCTAATACTTTAAGTTTTCCACCTTCCATATATGCAACATATCTTCCATCTGAAGATAATTTAACTTCATCTATCCCACTTTTTATATTAATTTCTGTTTTTTTATCTGCCTGATTATCTTGTTCCACAACTTGCTCAGGTTTAATGCTAAAATCCGAAGCTAAGTATACCTTATCAACAAATAAAAATATACATTGCTGCAATACAAAAGCAATAGCAAACCAGGTTAATCTTCTTTTAATATTCCGCATTGATTGCTACCTCCTTTACTGCTCTACATAAAATGCTGTGGCAACAGTTCTTTCTCCATCCCAAGCGTTAGGAGAATTTATAACATTACCTTTATAATACATGGTTGATGAATATCCCCCATCAAGAGCCCCTGCATTTACAGCTCCTCTTTCCATCATAATTTCTTGAACATCATATAGACTTGCTCCTGGGGTTGTTATTTTTCTACCATCTATAACCAAGAAAATTATTGTTCCATCTGCTTTTTGTCCAACGGCAGTTCTAGGATTTAGTCCCTCTTCCGCTTTATTCTTTACTTGTCGAACTCCATTAATAATAATATTAGGCTTTCTAAAGCACATGGCTTCCTGCACATTCAATTTTTTTAAATCTGCTATTGTATGATCTCCAACAATAAGTTCCCCACCCTTTGTAAAAGCAATAACATTTTCAACACTATTTTCATTTACATTCTCCGTAGGATAAACAACCTTTCCTCCAGATATAACAAATCCGCCAGGTTCAGCTCCTGTTCCTGCATATTGGGTTCCATCAGAAGATTTGTCAATAAATGAACCACCATTAATTGCCGCAACTGCATCATGCTCTCCTGCCATTTCGCTTGTCTTTTGACCCATTTTTCCTAGAAACTTAGTCATTGCAACTTTCACCTTTAGTGGATTCTTTATTTCTAATACATATGCATCATATTTTGTATTAGGTATATGATATTCGGTTATTTCATTTCCAATCTTATATTTAACATCTATCTTTTTCATATCTTGAAATACCTCTTGACTATCACTAGCCTCATCTATTCCAAGCATTTTATCCAATATTGTTTTTGGTATTAAATCATTTATTAAGTAAGCATGCCTCGTTGCCAGAATAGTTGAAATTACTGTCTTTCTTGTATTATCATATGGTCCTAAAAAGAATACAAGAGGTGTAGTAATCACTAAAAAAAGAAGTACGTCAAATATACCCTTTAAAAGAACTTTTGAGTTAGATTTCTTTTTCTTTTTCTTTCTTCTATTTATTGGTTTATTTATTGGTCTATGGTTAATATTCTTATCCATATAATCCTCCAATATTTTTATTAATATTTTTATTATTTCCTATTATATAGGAAATAATCCATAAGTAGGTTGTAAAAATTTAACAACACATATTTTGATTTGATGAGCATGCTACACTATTGTAACATACATATTTTAACATATGTATAGTTAAACTAACTTTTTAAGCCACATCTTCTTCTTATATCTCCTAAACCCTAAGATAAACTTATATACTTCCTCACTTGTAACCATTGCATACACAAAATATATAGGAAACCCAAGAATCATTCCTCCTAAATAAGCAAGAGGTATCCCTACCGTCCATACTCCTGTAATATCCAAAAATAATGCAGCTTTTGTATCTCCACCGCTTCTGAGAATTCCAACAATATTAACCCAATTAAATATTTTAAATGGTAAATAACACGAGAAAACTAGCAAGCATTTCCTTATATCCATTCCGACACTGTCAGTTACATTAAATAGCATAATTATTGGAGTTCTAATACTTAAACATATCATTGCCATTATTAAAGCAAAAACAAATTGTAATATAAGAAAATATTTTGCATGAGTTTTAGCTTGTTCAATTTTATTGGCTCCTAATTCATTTCCTAAAATAACCGCTGTTGCCGCACTAATACCTTGGAATATAACAGTAATAATTTGTTCTACAGTTTGTGTTATTGTAATTGCTGCAACTGCTCCATCACCCATTCTTCCATAAACCAAAGAATACATTGTAACACCTAATCCCCACATAAATTCATTTGCAATAACTGTAGATACAGTGGCAAAATATAGTTTTACAAAATCTTTATTAAAAGATATGAGCTCCTTTACTTTTGCTGCTGCTGGTCCTTTTTCAATATAAACTATAGATAAAATTAATGTACATTCAATTGTTCTGGCTATTAATGTTGCTATAGCTTCCCCTTGAACTCCTAATGCCGATATTCCAAAATGTCCAAATATTAATATATAATTTAAAATTATTTTTATTACAATAGAAATTAAAGTAACAGCAACAGGTGCCTTTACTTGATTCACGCCCCTTAAAAGTGCTACATAAACATTAGTTATTGCTGTTAATGGATAACTTAGTGCTGCAATAGATAAATACGCTGCACCTATTTTTATAGTTTCATAATTAGGTGTAAAAATGCTCATAACAAATTGGGAGCATGTTAAACTTGGAACCACAAAAAGGATCGCTCCAATCAACCCCATAAGTAAAGACATTCCTAAGACTCTTCTGATATTTTTTATATCTCTTTTACCAAAATATTGAGCTGTTAAAATAGATGATCCACTTACAATGCCAAATAATAATAAAGTAAAAACAAAAAAAACTTTATTTGCAAGACCTACTGCAGCAATAGAAGTCTGTCCTAAGCTTCCAATCATTACAGTGTCTACAAGATTCAAGCTTGTATTTAATAAAGCCTGCAATGTTATTGGTATAGTAATAGCAATAACTTTACGAATAAATTTCTTATCTTGTGCAATATTATTTAAAGTCTCAATAATTGTCATAATCTTCAGTACCTCTTTTATTATACTTTCTTTTAGACATACGAAAGATATTAACAATTCAAGTTTATTATATACTGATTGTTACTTATTTAAATATGCCTCATGTCATGTTCTATTGTACTGATTAAAATTTATTGTGTCCACTAATTTATTGTTAATTCAAATCTATTTTATCATATTTGATGACCTTTTTAGGTACATGATAGAAAAATAGACCAAAGCGCAAAATAAACAAGAATACTGGCCTATTATTTTTTTAATTATGCCTTAATTACCTAATCATTTCTATGCACAAACCTCTGAAATAAATATTCTATATCATTTACAAATGCAATCTGATATAATTATGTAATGTTTAAATTAAATATATGTATAAGGCATATTTACAATCCCTTGAAAAATAACTCATTTTGTGGTATTTTTCAAATTAGAATTGTTAATTATATATTTTTTAAAATATGCCAAAAATCATGAAAGAGGTGCTTTACCATAAATACAAATTACAAAACTCAAGAAAATAAATATACTGCAAAAGGTAATCTTACTGAAATCACTATATTAAAAAAGGATGGAAGTGAATTAATTTGCAAAATAGATACATTTGATACTGAACGAGTAAAAAATGCAGGAACCTGGTTTGCTGAGTGGCATAAGGATTATAATAATTATTTAGTTCAAACATTAACTACTAGCAAAGTTAATGGCAAAACAGTATCTACTAAAAAAACTATTCAATCAGTAATTTTAGATGTTAATCCAAAGGCTCCAATTAAACATTTAAATGGAAATACTTTAGATAATAGAAAAGAGAATTTAGAATTATATAATAGAAACTTAAAAAATGATTGTACAAAAATTGACCATAACACTATGGGAATAATCCTAAGAGATAAATTTGGAAACCATAAGGA
This sequence comes from Clostridium sp., assembly GCA_031292145.1. Classification (GTDB taxonomy): domain Bacteria; phylum Bacillota; class Clostridia; order Clostridiales; family Clostridiaceae; genus Clostridium. The sequence continues at coordinate 152,355 of JARLHR010000097.1, forward strand.
TACAGCTTTAATTTCTATGGAAGATGTAAATAAAGTAATAACAGAGGGCTACAATTGGGTTACTTATAGAAAAGGTACTGAAATTATGGTTGTAGCAAACACTTCTGAAGGCAGAATTCGTTTAGATGAATTAATAATGGCTCCTGATGAAACAATGAAAGTTCATCATATAAACCTAAATCCATTAGATAATAGAAGAAATAATCTAGAAAATCAACCACTTTAAATCTAGACTTATGTTGTGACTTGCCGAAATTATAAATAGGAATAGCAACTAAATTTATATGAATTACTACACTAGAAATAAGTAACATGTGTGTGGAATGTTTCATTAGGAATTTAGATGGTGTGATTCTTGAACAGAAGTTGTTCCAAAATGCTTGCTTCAAAATTTACTTTTGAAGCAAGCATTTTGGGTGCAACTTCTGTTCTTAGATTCGCCCAGCTAAATTCCTTAGAAATCGAAACACAATATGTTACTTATTTTGGTTATCTATCACATAAGTCTAGAGTCTAATTTAGATAAAATACTTATTTAGCATTTTTTGTAAAATAAGTATTTTTATTTATGCTAATTAGGTGTAAACTATTAAGTAAGAGATTTTTTATGACTAAGGCATTTTAAAAAATAATATGCCTAAATATGAGGTGATTAATTTGACTAAATTTGAAATACTATTTGGTGATATAACTAAAATTAAATTTGATGCCATCGTAAATGCTGCAAATGCTTCTTTACTTGGCGGCGGTGGAGTTGATGGTGCTATTCACAGGGCATGCGGTGATAGATTACTCGATGAATGCCGTCATTTAAATGGTTGTCTAACTGGCAACGCCAAGATAACCAAATCTTATGATTTGTATGAATCGGGGGTATATTGGGTAATACATACTATAGGCCCGATTTATAGAAAAAATGGTACTGAAGAAAAATATTTAAGAAAAGCCTATCGTTCTGTTCTTGAAATAGCTGCCAATTATTCAGAAAATTATTCCAAGCAATGCAATGAAATTCTAAATAAAAGCCTTTATCGCTTTTCTTGGAGCAAATTCATTGGAGGTAAACAAAAAGAATTTTTGCTTAAAGAATTACAAGACTATATTAATGAGCACCCAATTAAAACCATTGCTTTTCCTTCAATAAGTACAGGGGCATATTCATATCCATTAGAAGAAGCGTGCAACATAGCTCTAGATGAAATTTTAACCTTCATCAAAAACTCACCAGACGCTTTTGATGAAATTGCCATGGTTTGTTTAGATGAAAAAACTTATAATATGTACCAAACTTTATATAACCAGAGAATGGAATCAAGTGAATCTTAGTTGAACTTATCTAAGGTCGTGCCACGTTATCCCACTTAAAGAAGTGGGAGTGTTACAGGGGCTAGACATCAGATAAATACGGCATATGAATGATAAAAAATTAGATATATATCTATAGTTCAGGATAGAAAGAAGCAATTTTATTTGCTCCTTTTTATCCTACTATAAATATATATCTAATTTAAATTAAGAATCTATTAAAATTTAATTCTAATCTTAGTTAAAATATCTGTCTAATAATCCTTTGAAAGCTTTTCCATGTCTAGCTTCATCTTTACACATTTCATGTACTGTATCATGAATTGCATCTAAGTTTAATTTCTTAGCAAGTGTTGCTAAATCTTTCTTACCTTGACAAGCTCCATGTTCTGCATCAACTCTAGCTTGTAAATTTGCTTTTGTATCTGCTACTACTACTTCACCTAATAATTCAGCGAATTTTGCTGCATGTTCTGCTTCTTCAAAAGCTATTCTCTTATAAGCTTCTGCAACTTCTGGATATCCTTCTCTATCAGCTTGTCTTGACATAGCTAAATACATTCCTACTTCTGTACATTCTCCCATAAAGTTTGCATTTAATCCATCGATTATTTCTTGGTCAACACCCTTAGCTACTCCAATTACATGTTCATCAGCAAAAGCTAATTCTCCGCTTTTTTCAACGAATTTTTCTGCTCCAACTCCACAAACTGGACATTTTTCTGGTGCTGCTTCTCCTTCATAAATATATCCACATACTGTACAAACAAATTTTTTCATATTCTCTTCCTCCCAAATTTTAAACTATTTATTTTATATTTTTATTTATTTTGTTTTGCTGTTCTCTACATTTTTTATTATATAATAATTATTATTAATTGTAAATAGTTATTTATAATTTTTTTCATAATTTTTTCTATTTACACGTGATATAATAAAAAAAACTATGGAAGTGAAGAAACAAATTTAGGAGGAATCGTTATGACTAATTATGAAAAAGCTGTAAAGGACTTAGCCCCTTGTGGAAATGACTGCTCAAGGTGTGCATCTTATGAAAATAGTAAAATAGTATTACTAAGCAAAGAACTTGATGAAAATTTAGTAAATTTTGAAAAGATGGCTGAAAAAACGAAAGATTTTATGCCTATATTTGAGCACTACGAGCAATTTTCTGCTATTTTAAAACATTTTTCAAAAGGCAGCTGCCCTGGATGCCGTTTTAGTGATAAACCACACTGTAGTATAAACCAGTGTCATAAAAAAGAAAAGGTGAATTTTTGCTGTGAATGTTCTAAATATCCTTGTAAGCCAACAACATACAATGAAGGACTTACTAAGGTATGGCAAGATAATAATGATACTATGAAAAAAATTGGTATTGATAATTTCTATATAGCTCAAATGGAAATACCACGATATAAATAAACCATTTGCCTATAGATATCACATGAAAACTAGACTTATATGGTAACTTACCGAAATCAAATACATTTGTGTTCCACAGGGCTATGAAAATTTCGCTGAAAGTACTAAGAGGAAGGTTGCCCCCACTTTAGCTTGCTCCAGCCATTAGGCTTGACAAGCAAAAGTGGAACAACCAATAGCGGAAACTCGACTCACTACGTTCGCTGAGTAAGCGATTCACACCAAATCATAGATTTGGGTTCACTGCTTAACTGCTTTTAGCATCGAAATTTTCAAATGCCTGCTTCACACAAATGTATTTGATTTCTGGTGTAGTTATCCATCCAAAGTTTAGTAATTATGTATCAATACTTTATCAACAAATCCAATTCTTAAATTGTATATCTATATTTCTACTGTAGCAATTCACTTAAGTTTTATTAATCTTCTTAGTTATTCCAACTATAAATCTAAGTCCACAGTTGATTATCTATATTTGTTTTATATCTTTCCAACTTATCCTAAAGCTAATTTTCCAAAGGATTAAATTAACTACTAATAATACTAATGCATATCCTCCAACAAACATCATATTATTTCTAATAAGTATGTGTATACCGGCTAATACTACAAGTAATCCCATTGTTGTTATAGATGGTCCTATAAGCTTGCCACTATCAGCTGTAGCGTATTTTACACTAAATGGCATGGCCTTATTAGATATTTTAAAATAAACTAATGCCGTGATTAATAGAACTAAAAACATTGCAATTAAATCTAAAATTATTGATGGCCCTTTCAATATTAAAAATACTGCCGCTACAAATAAATAAACTGGTATTATCAATTTAAACAGAGTACCTTTTATTGCTCCTTTTAACATTATCCCTGGATCTTTTATTGGTAATATCTTGTATATAAAGGCTCCCTTATAGGCATCACTATTATTTATATAGGCTGTACAAAAACACAGCAAGAATACGCTTATATACATTAATAAATGTACTTTTCCACCATAACCTGTTTGAATATTTTCCATGAAAGATTTTCTTCTTTCAATGAAAACAAATAAAATCGGCATAAATGCACCCATTGCAAGAGATGGATACACCTTAAGCTTGAAGTTTCTTTCTGTAGATATCATATTTTTAGTGAATATAAACATACTCTTTTCAATGTTGTTCCTGCAAACTAGCCCAGCTATAAA
>JARLHR010000098.1 GCA_031292145.1 Clostridium sp.
GTTGCAGATGGAAAGATTTACGAATATACAAATGGTTCTATGACTAAAACTTATACTTGTGATTCTTCAATAGATTCAATAAGTGTTTATGACGCTAACAATTTAGTAGCTTGGGCAAATAACGGTGATGTATACACAACTGTTAATGGCGGAGCAGCACAAGCATCAACAGATAGTTCAGCAACTACAACTACAGCTGCAGCTACAACTGCAACTACAGCAGGCTGGGTTAAGAATGCAGATGGAACTTGGGCATATAACAAAGCAGATGGAACTAAAGCTACAGGATGGGTTCAAGATGGAGCTTGGTATTACTTAAATGCTAATGGAATCATGCAAACAGGTTGGGTAAATGACAACGGAACTTGGTACTTCTTAAATGCATCAGGTGCAATGAAGACAGGTTGGACAAATGATAACGGAACTTGGTACTTCTTAAAATCATCAGGAGCTATGGCTACAGGATGGGTACAAGACGGTGGAGCTTGGTACTACTTAAATGCATCAGGTGCTATGCTTGCTAACACAACAACTCCAGATGGATACTTTGTAGGAGCAAATGGAGCTTGGGTGAAGTAAGATTTCCAATCTACGATTTGGTTATTCGAACTTACTCAGCGAGCGAATGCGAGTAGAGAGTTTCTGCTAATAATTTAATTTATAAATTCAAAAGGAGACAGGGCATAGCCTTGTCTCCTTTTAAGTAAAAATTAATATAAAATTAAGAAAAACTAAAGAACACATAAGTTTACAGCAAAGTATTATAATGATAATATAAAATTGAGAATTATATGCGGAGATTTAGGCATTAAATAATACATCTAAAATTCATGAATTTTAGTATTTTTTTATTTTATAGATGAAAATGCTTAAGGTTTAGATAAAGAGGTGAAATATGAGTAAGATAGCTAGAAACATAATTATAGCGGCTGTTATTAGTGGATTTTCTATAATAGGACCAAATTGTTTAAGTTTATCAAATAAAGCAGTATATGCAAGTGAAGATAAGCCTTCTTTGAGAAGTATCTATTTGAGTGAGGGAGATAACATTAGATTTAAAGAAGATGTATATTCTTATATTGTAGACGTAGATAAAGATGCAGAAACTGCATATATTAAAGCAAAACCGGAGGATCCTTCATATACAGTTAAAATTAATGGTCAAGTTGTAACTGAAAATGATAATTATAAAAAAATGTTAAATCTAAATAAAGGTAAAAATATTGTAGAAATAGAGGTAGAAGATAGTAAAACGCAAAGTACATCTAAATATAATGTTTATGTATATAGAGGTGGGAAAGAAGCTGTTTATTTAAATGACATTGATATAAATGGAAGCACTATTGGATTTGGCTACAGCAGTAATTTATATAATGTAGAATTAGATGAGGGGACTGATCTAGTAGAGCTTGAAACAGTACCTCAAGAGGGTAATTTTTCAATTACTGTTAATGGAAAAGAGTTAGGTGATACAAATTCAATTAAGTTAAGGTTTAATGGAATAGGTAAATATACATTAAATATAGGGCTTAAAGATAAGGATACAGGAAGAGTAGGAAGTTATACTTTAGATATTTATTTGGGAATTCCAGTAACACCAAATGTTTCTGATGCTATTAATTCAGTATTAAAACCTAACCAATGGGTAATGGTAAATGGAAGATGGCGATATAATGATGTTCTGGGAAAGCCATTAAAAAATGCATGGTTTTATGATGATAAGTATAATAGTTATTTTCATTTTAATGGTTTGGGAAATATGCAGGCAGGGTGGATATATGATGGTGGCAATTGGTATTATCTAAATCAAAATGGTGAAATGCAGACAGGATGGATGTATTATGAAAACAAATGGTATTTTTTAGATAGTAATGGAGTAATGAGGACGGATTGGATTGAAGAAGATGGTGAATGGTATTTCTTAAGAAAAAATGGGGCAATGGCAACAGGGTGGGTACTTAATAATGATAGATGGTATTTTTTAAATTCTAGTGGTGTCATGGAAACAGGTTGGTTATATTACGGAAAGAAATGGTATCTACTAAATTTTGATGGGGCTATGGAAACAGGCTGGATTCAAATTGGTGACGATTGGTATTATTTAAATGATGATGGGAGTATGAAATCTGGAGAATGGCTTTATTATAATGGGAATTGGTACTATTTAAATTATGCGGGAAATATGCGACATGATAACGTTAATGATATAAAGCGTGGATGGTTTTCTGACAAAGATGATAATATTTATTATTTTAATGAAGATGGAACAATGAGGACAAGTCCGATAACCTTTGATGGCTACACATATAATTTTAATAAAGATGGATCAGTTAATTTTAATTAAAATTGTAGAAAAATTAGAATGTGTTAGAAAAATAACTTAAAAGGACCCAATAATAATAAAATAATTTGTATTATATAGTAGAAAAAGATCTAAATTATATGATTATAACCAATTTATTAATTAAGATCCAACTTTGCAAGGATTTTAATTGAAACTAAGGAATTTAATTATTGCATATAACAATAAAAAGTGTATAAGAGTGTAACCTTTTGATATGATTGTAAAAGTTCTTGGAAGGTAAATTATAATCGTGGTATTATATAGGTATAAGTTTTGTTGACTCAATATAATATATATGGTAATTTAACTTCTGGTTGTTAACTGAAATATATATATTATTTAATTTGTACATTACTTTAAATGTAAGTTGGATTTTATACTTATATCATAAATCACCAATTATATAATAAAAAGGGGACATTATACATTGGTATTTTTAATATACATATAATTAAATATTACACACATATGAGGCGAATAATGGGGGGACTTTAAATGAGAGTTAAAAAAATTAATTTAAAAAAGATCATATCTTATTTATTAATTTTTAGTGTATTTTTTACTTGTGTGCAGATTGGAAGTCTAAAGAAGGCTAATGCAGCTGAAGTAACACAAGTAACAGGATTGATATTTCATCTAGGGGATTCATCAGGCACTGAAAAAATTATTGATAAAGATGCCACAGGAGGATATGTTGCTGATAATCTTTCACTTGGACAGATGTTTACTCTAGAACCTGCAACTGGTTATAACATTACAAGTGTTACAAGCAGTAATCAAAGTAAAATGAGCATTAATCCACAATCGACTGCTTCTGGAAATTTATACAAGATCACATCTATAACGGATTATAGTGATTTTATACTTACAGTTACTATTACGGATAGTAGTGGGAATTCTGTAGCTTATCCAATAAAGATGAAATTTGCATCTGACTCAAATCTCGAATTTTCGAACTTAAGTATTGCTTACGATAACCAAACTCCTTTTACAGTGGGTTATTCTGAAACTGATAGTAATGGTGATTATGTTCTTGGACCTGTTGACTCATCCGTTAGTAAAGCTACAATTAAAATGCTTGATTCAAGTGGTACCCAAATGACATGCACAATTAATGGCTCAAGTAATAATGTAGTAACTCTAGTAGGAGGACAAAATACAATAACTATAACTAGAACATATCTTGGTATATCTAAGAATTATACATTGATAATAAATAAAAAAGGTGTGGCAAGTTTACAGTCATTGGTACCATCTGCAGGAACTTTAGCACCAGCTTTTGCTTCAGATACATATGACTATACAATGACAGTGCCAACAACCCAAACAACTATAGCATTTACGCCTACTTCCGTAGACAGTGATTCTACTATTAAAGTAAATGGAAGCACTGTTAAAAGTGGAAACAAGAGTAAAGCATTTAATTTAGATGAGGGTGACAATGAAATCAGCATTGTTGTTACGACTAGTGAAGGTGATACGAATACATATACTGTTACTGTAACTCGCACAGCACAATTTCGAAGTTCGCAGCTTACAGGATTAAGCTTGACATCAGGAACTTTATCACCAAGTTTTAATAAAGGTATATTTCAATATACAGCAACTGTAGCTAATAATGTTACTTCTGTAGGTGTAACACCTACAGCAGAAGATGTAAATGCAACTATTACTGTTAATGGAACTACAGTGCCAAGTGGCGCTACATCACCTAATATCAGTTTAGATGAAGGTGGAAATGTCATTGATGTAGTAGTTACTGATACTAAGGGAAATACGAATACTTATATTCTAAATGTTACAAGGAGATATCCTAAAGATAATGTTAATTTATCTAGTCTTTCAGTAACAGATGGTACAATGTCTCCAGTATTTGATCCGGAAACTTATCTCTATAGTGTAAAAGTAACCAGAAATATTGATAAAGTTAAAGTATCATATACTTCACAGAATGATAAATCAACAATTAAAATAAACGGCAAGACATATACAAATGGTCAATCTGATTATATAAATCTTGACATAGGAGCAAATCTTGTAAATGTGGATGTTATTGCAGAAGATGGTAAAACAACTACCACTTATAAGTTGAGTATAATTAGAGGTGATATTGAAGGAACTGACCAATGGGTACTTGTTGCAGGAGAATGGACATTCTATAATGCAGCAGGCATACAAGTTAAGAATGACTGGGTTAAATATGATAACCAATGGTACTTCATGGATATTAATGGATATATGCAAACTGGTTGGATAAATCAAAATGGCAATTGGTACTATTTAAATAGTGATGGTATCATGCAAACAGGTTGGTTCTACGATAAAGGATATTGGTATTACCTTCAAGGAGACGGTTCTATGAGGGTAAATGTTTGGGCTGCTTATAATGGACAATGGTATTTCTTCAATAGTTATGGCCAATTGCAAACAGGCTGGACATTATATTTAGGAAACTGGTATTACCTAGATGATCATGGAGTAATGCAAAAAGGCTGGGCAACATATGATAAAAATAAATATTATTTAAATGATGATGGTACTATGAGAACAGGCTGGTTATATAATGGAAGAGTATGGTACTATTTAGATAGTACTGGTAAGATGGTAACAGGCTGGCAAACAATAGATGATAAAAAATATTATTTTGATGCAAGTGGAGCTATGAAAACAGGGATGATGTTTCTTGACGGTCAATGGATAAATTTGAATAATGTTTAATTAATGGTTAAATTATAATTAAATGGTAGGTTATTTTCTTCTATGTTTTTAAATGTGTATTTGATTAATATGGAAGAGATAACCTATTATTTTTTTATTCATGTGGTTTAAATCTGTTCATTTTAATAAGTTAGTAGTTTAATAAAATTGATTTGAAAGAAGCTTGAATATGAAGTGAAAAAATAGTATTATATATAAAAAGGTAAAATAAAGTAAAATTAGAAGGAGATAATAAAAATGTTTAAAATAAGAAAGAATTTGATTAGTAAATTATTAATGTTTACTATGTGTACAACCTTAGTGACACCAATAGTAGCATTATTAGGGGGCGGAACTGCAATATATGCATCAGCGGCAACAGCAACTGATGCATCATATTTTAATTTTGATGCAAGAACAGGAACAATACTACACTATAATGGTAATGATCCTATGGTAGTTATACCAAGCACAATTAATGGGGTTGCTGTAAAACGGATAGGAGAATTGGCATTTTTACTAAAACAGAATTTAATGAGCATAACTATTCCAAGTAGTGTGACCCAAATAGATAATTCTGCATTTGGGAACTGTAGTAGCTTAAAAAGCATAACTATTCCAAATAGTGTAATAAGTATAGGAGAGAATGTATTTTCAGGATGCTTTAGTCTGCAAAATATAATTATAGATAATAATTATTACACAAATGTTAATGGGGTATTATTTAATAAATCAAAAACTAAATTAATGGAATATCCTGAAGGAAAAGTAGATAAGAGTTACATAATTCCCAATGGTGTAGCGAGCATAGCAAATGGTGCATTTCAAGATTGCAATTTAACAAGTATAACTATTCCAAGTAGTGTAATAAGTATAGGAGATTCTGCATTTTTTTATTGCAGGAATTTAACAAGTGTAAACATTCCTAATAGTGTAACAAGTATAGGAGCAAATGCATTTGAGACCTGTACTAGTTTAATAAGTATGACCATTCCAAGTAGTATAACAAGTATAGGAAAATATGCATTTAATGATTTGAATAATAATTTTATAGTTTATGTAGATAGTGAAAAAGTAAGACAGCTTTTAATTAATTCAGCTTTACCTGAAAATAAAATCAGATTGAGAGCAGTACAAGTAACAAGCATAAAATTAGATACTATAAACTTACAATTAAGTAAAAGATATTCTACAATGTTGACACCAACAATATTGCCTACAAATGCAACAAACAAAGCAGTAACATGGAGCAGCAGTAATAACCAAGTAGCAACAGTATCTAGCAATGGAAATATTACAGGAGTAGGGGTAGGAATAGCTATTATTACATGCTCGGCTGCTGATGGAAGTGGAAAGAGCGCAACATGTAAAGTAACAGTAACTAAATAGAAAGTTTTATAGGGTAGTGTAAAAACTACTCTATTTTGCTTTTTCAGCATTGTTGCTAATATGATGAAAAAAGCGCCTGTGTTGCCGTAATAACAGGAAGGCAAATGCATTGGTCGTAGTTTTAGGGCATATAAGGAAGTAAAGAGGAAATAAATATTTATATTTCTAGATTGGTTAGTGAATCTAATTATAGTGTCTATCTGTTGAATATATAGGAAGAAAATGATATTATTAATATTATAGTGACGGATTATGTAATTTAGATAATTAATGTATTTTTATAGAACTATATTATTGCTCTATCATGAGAATTTAAGGGGGAAGAAAAATGAATGAAAAGAAAAAAAATATATCATTAAAGGCTAAACTTATAATAACATATGTTATTATGAGTATTTTAGTACTTATATCAGCAGTTATAAATTTTAAACAGCTTGCAGATATAAGAGATGGATTGTCAAATGCAGATACGATAGGCAGAGATATTACAACAACAATAGTATTGTGTGTAATAAGTGTTATAGTAGCAGTTGGTGCAGCAATATATATTAATAAAAATATAATTAAAAGATTACAGGTAGCTCAAAATTTTGCAAAGAAATTAGCTGATTATGATTTTGCTGAAGAATGTGAAGTGACTAAGAATGATGAAATCGGAGCTATTGGAACGGCATTAAATACTGCACAAAAGAATATAAGGGATCTTATTTCAACTATTCTAAATGAATCTTCAAATATGAGTGCATTAAGTCAAGAGTTGTCAGCAAATATTGAGGAAGTTTCAGCTAAACTTCAAGAAGTTGATAATTCTTCAAGGAATATAAACATAACTATGACTGAAACAAGTGCTACAGCTGAAGAAATTGCAGCTTCTATTGAAGAGGTTAATTCAAGTATGGAAAGTTTAGCAAATAAAGCAGAAGAAGGAAGCACGAATGCCGAAAAAATTAAGAGAAGAGCTGAAAATGTAAAGGATGGCAGCAGCGCTGCTATAAAAAATACAGCTCAAATTAGAGCACAAAAAGAAAAGAATATAACAAAAGCTATTGAAGATGCGAGAGTTGTTGAAGAAGTTAAAGTTATGGCAGGAGCAATAGCTGATATTGCAGAACAAACTAATTTATTAGCCTTAAATGCAGCAATTGAAGCAGCAAGAGCTGGTGAATCTGGAAAAGGCTTTGCAGTTGTAGCAGAGGAAATAAGAACGCTTGCTGAGGAGTCGTCTCAAACTGTTATAACAATTCAAGACACAATAGGAAAAATACAAGATGCGGTTAAAAATCTTTCTGAAAACAGCAGTGATATACTTAATTTTATGTCAATTGAAGTTGATAAACAATTACAGGATTATGCTAAGGTTGGAGAGAAATACAGCAGTGATGGTGAATTTGTAAGTTCAATGTCAGAGGAATTAGTTTCAATGGCACAGGAAGTTGAAGCTACTGTTGAACAAATAAATGAAGCTCTTCAAAGTACAGCAGCAGAAGTTCAAAAATCTTCATTAAATAGTGAAAAGATACAAGATCAAATAGAAAAGAGTTCTCATTCAATGGAGCAAGTATCGAATGCTGCAGCAGAACAAGCCCAAATAGCAATGCGTTTAAATGAATTAGTTCAAAAATTTAAATTGCAATAATAAAAGTCCATTAATATAATATTAGAGGCCATCAAGCTAATTTGTATTTATAATTTGCAAATAGTATGATGGCTATTTATAAATATATACAATTTACTAATGATTAAACAACTTAAATAAATTTATCAATTGATAAATTGTTAATTGAAATAAATTTTAATTTATATTTAAGGGTTAAGGGGATGAGATTTTATGAGCATTAAATATAAAACACTATTAATTGGGTTGTTAAGTGTACTGGCGATAATAGGAATAACCATTTTAATCTTTTATTTTTCTTATTTTGGGTATATAGATAAGGATAAGGAGACTAGTGTAAAAAGAGATTTTGAAGTTACAGATTATATAGTTAAAAAAGAAGAGGATAATATGCAGAGGCTTATTGTTGATTGGGGACAATGGGATGATACTTATAAGTTTATAAATGAACAAAACCAAGAATACATTGATTCCAATTTACAAAATTATATGATAGAAAATTTAAATTTAAATAGTATAATTTATTTGGATAATAATAAAAATATAGTTTGCTCTAGGGAAATTAATTCCACAAAGGATTTTAGCCAGGCTTTCGTGAATAAGCTATTACAGAACGACAAGAATTTTGATAAAAATATTAATAATGGGAATATTGGATTATTATCTTTGAATGGTAATGTTTATATGGTTGGGGTATTACCCACTACATCGTCAGATAGAAAAGCAGAGAGTAATGGATTTTTGATAATGATTCGTGAAATTGATAAAAATCTAATAAATTATATAGAACAAATTGCTCCAATTAAATTGACTTTTAAAGAAGCTCAGCAAGAACAATATAAACGTAATAATGATATATCATATATAAGCTCAGATAATAACATAATTCTTTATAATAAAAAATATTCAGAAGCGGATAGAATGGAAGAAGATATCAACGGTCAAAATTCAATTGAAATTAGTATTGTTGATAAAGATTATAGTAATGAACAAGGAATCCATTTTTTTAATAATTTTATTCTTCAATTTTTGAGCTTAATAGCTATAGTTATAGTTTTGGATATTGTTATTATTAATAGATGTATACTAAAAAGACTTTTAAAAGTAACAAAGTTTATAGAAAAGGTTGGTAAAACCAAAGATACATCATTGGTTATTGATATCTCAGGAAAAGATGAAATTAATAAATTGGCTGATACAACCAATAAAATGCTTTCAGCTCTTAATTCGGCAAATGAAGAGATTCTTCTTTTAAGCTATTATGATAAACTTACAAAATTGAATAATAGAGCATATATGGAGAAATTGCTTAATGAACTGGATAATAATAAAGAGGATAATTACTTTATTATTGTGGGCGACGTTAATGGCTTGAAATTAATTAATGATGCCTTAGGCCGCTTGGAAGGAGATAAATTACTTTCTATTGTAGGGAAAATACTTAAAGAAATTTGTGATAAAGAAGATGTGATTTCAAGATGGAGCGGGGATGAATTTGTAATATTAATTAAAAATAAGGATTCAGTATATGTATCTAATTTAATAGATAAAATAAAAGAAAAATGTGCTAAAGAACTAGAATTTCATTTTAAAATAAGTATAGCTTGGGGATATGCGGGATGTTATGAGGAGATTTTAAATGCAGAAGCTGTCATGAATTTAGCGGAAAAGAGAATGTATAGGAATAAACTTATGGAAGACAAAAGTACTAGAAGTGCAGCTATAAGTTCACTTTTAAAAACTCTACATGAAAAGCATAGTGAGACAGAGGAACATACCATAAGAATTAAAAATTTGAGTGTAAAGCTAGGTAAAAAGATTGGATTAACAAAAGAAAAATTAGATGAGTTAGAGTTACTGTCTTCGTTGCATGATATAGGTAAAATAGGCATACCGGAGCATATTCTCATGAAACCGGGTAAACTTACTGAGGAAGAATGGAGGATTATGAAAACACATTCTGATATAGGTTATAGAATAGCATCTTCAACTCCAGAGTTAGCTCACATTGCAAATAATATATTAGCTCATCATGAAAGATATGATGGGACAGGTTATCCTAACAATCTTAAAAGGGAAGAAATACCATTGTTATCAAGAATAATAAGTATTGTAGATTCCTTTGATGTAATGACCCATAGAAGAGTTTATAAAGAAGCTTTTGATAAGGAATATGTTATTGAAGAACTTAAAAGATGTTCAGGGACTCAATTTGATCCATTCCTTGTGAAAGAATTTATTTCATTACTAGAAGAAAAACAGATTTATTAAACAATTCACAATGCACAATTTACAATTAACAATTGTTCATTGATAAGTGTAAATTGTTAATTGAAGCGTGACTCAACCACTTTGTTCTCATTAATAATTAATTATGCCTCATTAATAATATTTGAACTACTCAGTATAAATGATATAATATAAATAGATAGTAGGCACGATCAAGAAAATAATAGGCAAGCATGCTTGTTTGTTATTTTCTTTCATGTGCCTTATGGAGGCGATTTGTTATGATAAGGAAAATTAATAAAATAATGGCATTAATATTGATTGCTACAACTGTTAGCGCAATAGCTCCTATGGGAATAGCAAGTATAAATGCAAGTGCAGCGGTTAGTGATAATTCGAATGCAAGTAGTAGTGCTGATCAAGAAGCTGCTTTAGCAACTGTTGACGCAGCAATGATACCTACTAAATTAAATGCAATATATAGCAATGTTTTGGCAAGTGATACAGTTTCTCAGTTTGAGGAGTGCGGAAGTCTTTCATATACTTTAGATGATGCTGCAGCAGGCCAAATTGCTACAAATTTAAAAAGCAGCATGCCTCAAATAGTGCTTGGAGTAAAAGCGGTAGAAATAGCAGGAACTCAGTTAATAGCTTATGGGAATATGACAGGCTCTCAGGAATTGGTAAAAAAAGGAACTGTGTTAAAACAATCTGCAGAAACGGTATTGTCTGAGTTATATTCAATGGAAGGTTTATCGGATGCGCAGCTTACGGAATTAATTGAAACAGAAGCAAAAGATATACCTGTGTATAAGTATACTGTTACAAGAGGAACAAGTACAGTTGCACAGGGGTTTGCAGTAGGAGGAATTTTTGGCTTAGCAGCAAATCCATCAGATACTTACAACGGCATTGAAGAAACTGCCACATATAGCAGCAGTGCTGTAATTCCAAACTTGCCTCTTTCAGGCAGTTCGGCTTATAATAATACAATTGATTTAACTGCGTCAGGTATTAGTATTATTTGCGATGGACTTGATATAAATATAATGGATTCTGTTAATGATAAAGTTTATGCGATAAATAACCCTGTTTATAATATGTTCCAAGTTAATGCAGGAGTTAAAACTTCTACTACAAAGGATACATTAAACGTGATTGATTTTTCAGGAGTTACTAATTTAAAAGGTTTTACTTCTGATATAAATTTTAGTTCTCAAGGAATAAGTACAACAGTATTAGGGATATCATTAACTACGAGTGATTCAAAGAGTAAAAATTATAAGTATGCACTTCCTGTTACATCATATGTGGGAACTATGTTGGGAAATGCTATTGATAGTATGAACTTAGGCACAGCTGGAGATGTCATAAAAGGAGCAATCCAAAGTGGACATTATGTGATGATTCCAGATATAAAATCAGATCTAATAAATTTAATAGATGAATTAATACAGAAGAGTGGTATACCGGCTGCTATTAATGATATTACTAGTGCACTTAATGATTTAAGTGATTCGCTAAATGATTTGACTGATGCTCTTAATGATAAAAATGATGATGTTAATAATGCATGGGATAAGGTGTTTAATAGATTTGATAATGAACCAGGCTGGGGTAAAAAGGATGGATATGTCTACTATTATGACAAAGATGGCGTAAGCGAAAAAGGTGTTCAAAAAATCGATGGAAAGACCTATTATTTCAACGAAGTAGATGGAGCCATGGAAACAGGGTGGCAAATAGTAGATGGTAAGAGATGCTATTTTGATAAGAAGAAGGGATATGAATTATTTAATCAATGGATTCAAGATGGTGATGATTATTACTTTATTGGAATTGATGGACCAGTAAAAAAAATGGAGTGGGTGAATGATGGTGGTAAGAATTATTATTTAAAAGCTGATGGTAAAATGACACGAGATTGGCTTAAAATTGATGATTACTGGTATTGTTTTAATAAGAATGGCTCTATGATAACTTCCAATTGGGAATGGTCTGATGGAAAATGGTATTATTTGAAAGATAACGGACAGGCAGCTACAGATTGGACCCAAATCGGAGAAGAGTGGTACTATTTTAAGGATCCTTCAGGAGAAATGCAAACTGGATGGTTTAGAGCTGATGGAAACTGGTATTGTACAAATGACGATGGTTCGATGAAAACTGGATGGGCATCTTCTAAAGATGGTTTGTGCTACTTAGATGATACTACCGGTATAATGAAAAAGAATGAATGGGTCACAATTAATGGACAAACTTATTATTTTAATATCGATGGAGAAATGGTTACTGGTTCAAGATATATAGACGGAACAAAACACATTTTCAACTCAGATGGTACTTTAAGTGAATAAGGCATAATAGAAAAATAATAGAGTTAAAGATTCAATAGGTATTATAAGAAATCTATTGAGTCTTTTACTTTATTTAGATATATTTTTAGAATAATGTGATATTATGTATATAGTTATTAAAATACATAACGATTATATATAATATAAAAGTACGTGGGATGTAAACATTATAAGAAAGTGATGTTTGTTAAACGATAATATGGAGGAATAGCTGTGATGAGAAGTAAATATATAAGTAAAGCACTTGCAGGAACTGTTATCTTATCAATGATGGGTACATTATTTCCAACTATGGCTTCGGCTGAATGGGAAAAGGATTCTCAAGGGAATTTATATTATACCCAAGATAATCAAAAGTTGACTGGTTGGAAAAGAATTGATGGACAAGTGTATTATTTTGATGATAATGGAAAAATGCAAACTGGGTGGATTCAAGCAGAAAATTCATGGTATTTCTTGCAGGTTAATGGAGTATTAGGGACAGGTTGGGTAAAGTATAATGGAAATACATATTATACTGATTCAAGTGGTGTAATGCAAACTGGAGTTATTAATATAGCGGGAAAAATTTATATTTTTGATAATAATGGAGTTATGAAAACTAGCGATACTATTAGTGATGGGCAATTTTATACTATAGGTTTAGATGGAGAAGTTGTGGGTTCTACGTTGCCAACACCTGATAAGGAATTTGATGCTTCCGGAAAATGTATAAATGTTTTAAATAATACTGAAAGTGATGTGGTTGCTTCACCGGTTAGTTCAAAATTTGATACTATTATTGAAGATCAAAGTGATTCTGGGAATGATGATATAGAATATGTTGTTCAATACAAAGATACGGATGGAGAGAACCTTAAAACGAAGACCGTAATGGATGGTGAATCTATAGATTTATATGAACCAACTAAAGATGGATATGGTTTTGTAGAGTGGAATACTAGGAGTGATGATTCGGGAACAAGTTATGATGAAGGAGATAGTGTAAATATTAATAAAAATTTAACTTTATATGCTCAATGGACTCTAGATGTAGATAGCATTAGTATAATTGGCAGTTCAACTGTTGCTGTAAATAGTACAACTCAAATGGCTGTAAGTGTATCACCAAGTAATGCAGGTAATACAGCTGTTACATGGTCTGTTACTTCAGGAACAGGAAATGCGACAATTGATAGCAGCAGTGGATTATTAACAGGGGTAACAATTGGAACAGTGACAGTAAAAGCGACAGCTAAAGATGGATCAGGGGTAAGTGGAACTAAGGTAGTAGCAGTAGGATAATCCACAATTTGCTGAGCATGGTGTAGCTACTTTTTACTTACGATTAAGATAAAACGGGGGGAACTAAAATGAGAATGAAGCAGAAATATTTAAAAAAACTGATTGCAAGCAATGTTGCTGTTTTAACCTTACTTACATTAGTGCCTATGAAGGCTTCAGCTGAATGGATTAAAAATTATAATGGTGCTTGGAGTTATACAGAAGGGTACAGTTATGCTACTGGTTGGAGCCAAATAAATAATACCTGGTATTATTTTGATGGCCTTGGACAAATGCAGACTGGATGGATTCAAAGTGGTGGTGAATGGTATTATGCGGATTTAAGTGGAGCAATGCAAACAGGCGTTATTCAAATTGAAGGAAAAATTTATTTGTTTTCAGCAAGTGGAGCAATGCAGACAGGGAATTGCATAATAAATGGAAGTTTGTATGATTTTAATGATAAGGGGGTATTGGTAGGAGATAGTGCACCAGTTCCAACTAAGGCATTTGATTATTATGGAAATAGCACTATTCCTTATGTTCCGAACCAGATAATCGATCAAAATGCTACAATGTCAAGTGATATTCCATCAGATGGTAAACCACAAGTAACACAATATAATGTTAAGTTTAAAGATCCTGATGATGATAATGCGTTACTTCAATCAAATACTGTTGATGATGGAACAGTATTAACTTTATATAAACCTGCGAAGAGTGGCTATACTTTTGTTGAATGGAATACTAGGAGCGATGGAAGTGGCACAAGTTATGAATATGATGATACAATAAGAGTCAATAAAGATTATACATTATATGCACAATGGGAGGAAGACTCATCCAGCACTTCATCATCTAGTACTTCGACAGATAGTACTGTAAAGGTTACAGGAATCGCAGTATCTGCAGTAAATGGAGCAACTACAATATCTTCTAAGGGTGGAAGTTTACAAATGACCAAGATAGTGTCGCCAAGTACTGCAACAATGCAGACAGTTACATGGTCAGTTACAAATGTTACAGGACAGGCAGCTATAAGTACTACTGGTAAGTTAACAGCAGTAGCAAATGGAACAGTAACAGTAACAGCAACTGCTAGTGATGGTTCAGCAGTTGTTGGAACACTTACTATAACAATAAGTGGTCAGTAAAATAATGAATAATTGACAATGTACAATTAATTAGGAAAAGCCTCTAAAAATATAATTAGAAATTACGAAGTGATTTTAGCCTAAATTGATAATTGTTAATTGAAAGAAAATGGAAAGGAGATGCTCCAATAATAAAGAATTATATTGGACATCTCCTATATTTTTTTATGTGCCTTAATCAAAAGGAGACAAGGCTATACCTTGTCTCCCTTTGAGCTTATTAGATGAAACTCGACTGGCCAAATCATAGATTTGGAGTCTTACTTAACCCAAGCTCCGTTTGCTCCTACAAAGTATCCATCTGGAGTTGTAGTGCTAGCTAGCATAGCGCCTGATGCATTTAAGTAGTACCAAGTTCCATTGTCATTTAACCAACCAGTTGCCATAGCTCCAGATGAGTTTAGGTAATACCAAGTACCATTATCATTTATCCAACCAGTCTTCATAGCACCTTTAGTACCATCAGAAACTGGATTTAAATAATACCATGAACCGTTTATCATTTTCCAACCAGTCGCCATAGCTCCATTTGTATCTAAGAAATACCAAATACCACCAACATTAACCCAATTGTTAACAACTTTAGTACCCGTTGCATCAAAGAAATTCCAGCTTCCATCAGCTGATTGACTCCAACCAACTTTAGCAGGTGTAGTTGTTGTAGCGGGAGCTGGAGCTTCCGAATCAGTTTCGGCCTTTCCTTCATTAACAGTTGTGTAGATATTTCCACCATCTTCCCAAATAACCATGCTGTTTTCATCATAAACATTTATTGAATCTAATCCAGAATCGCAAGTATAAACTTTAGTCATAGAAGCGTTTTTGTATTCGTAGATTTTTCCGTCTGCAATTACCCAAACATTTCCATTAACATCGATATCATATGCTTCGTATGGCGATTTAGCGTCACTATTTAAATCAACACTGTCATCAGAATCTTTTTCTACGAAGTAAGCGTCAACTTTATTGCTTAAATCAAAGCTTGTAACTGAAGCTGAAGTGGTAGTTGTGCTAGCAGTTTTATATCCTGGTTGTATTTGGAATTTTAATTTATCTTTCTTGAATTTCAAAGTTACTGCGTCTACACTGTCAGTAGTTGCTTTAATAGCAACTAAGTTACCATTGCTTATGGTAAATATTGGTTTAACTATTCCGTTATTACTTACTGATCCTATAACATCTTTTTGTGTTACGTTTGTTAAATCAGTTACACTAGCATTTGTATCGTTAATTGCTGCTAAAATTGCATCATATGCATCATGGGCATCTCCACAATTATATTCAGTTTTACCATTAGAACTGTTGTAATAATTTCCGATTTCATAAGATTCTACAGTTTTTGGAGTATATGCTCCATCTTTTTGATCTCCTTGTGCTTTAGAAATCTTTTGAATATAGGTACGTAAAGTTGTAGTTGCTGTATCTGTTGCAGCAGCATCAGTATAAACACTTGCTTGTGTAGTAGCTGTAGTTGCTCCAGTAGCTACAGCATTTGAAGAAGTGTCAGTTATAGCAACTGTTACTAAAGCATAAATATAATCATTATCTTGTGTTAAAGCAACTGGTTGTTGAACTAAAGTAGCTAATAAACCACTATCAGTATCTACATCATCATAACTATTACTATAGTCTTCTATTTTAACTGTTCTACCTTCTTTTGTGCTGTAAGCATATATATTTGCTGTAGAAGAAGCATCTATATATTTACCTGAACCATCAGTAAATCCATATAAATTACCACTCTTATCTACATATTTTGTTGCATCTGAAGCACTTGTTTGAACACCATATGAATACCAAGTATCACCAAATTTATTTCCTGGAATAGCTAATATTGTATTATCAGCACTAGTTTGACCAGCATATAAGTCAGCAGCTGGCACAGTAATACTTGAGCTTCCTTTATATCTATCGGCTTTGTTTAGCTTAGTTTGTAATTTTGTTGCAGCAGTGTCTATATCATCTGCTGGAGTTGAATCGTCAGTTACTGAACCATTTGTTAAATCAACTAAATATTGATCTGATCCATCATTAGTAAATGCATATTTATCTTCATATGTTGTATTAAGATCTGCACTTGAAAGATCATCTAATGATTTGTCCTTATTTCCATCATTGTAGTATATAGCATCAGTATCATCATCACTCTTATATCCTTGATATACATATTTACCATCTTTGTATGCTATTGCATTTTCTATAGTACCATCTTTAGTTCCTAATCTTGAACTTGAATCTGCAGCCATAGCAGGCATTAATGTCATAATTGAAGTAGCTGCTACTAATAAAGCAGTAATTTTATTCTTTCTTTTAATCATAATCATCCTCCTCTTTTTAGATAAAATATAAATAATAATAGTGTTAAACAAATTAAAAGAAAAATTTAACTTGTACACCATAGTATACAATTAAATAAATCTTATTTTGGTACTTTTTCTAAAAAAAGTATTATAAAATTGGTACTTGTTCTTAAGGAATATTATAGTAAGGATATTTGAGGATATAAATGGTTATTTATCCATTAAAATATTATACACTTTAAAAAAAATTATTTGGTACCTTTTTTTTAATCTTTAAAGTTATATAAAGATATATATGTTCAAATTAACAATTATTGTGTTGAAATTATTTCAGAATTTCTTAAGTTCAAAATAAATAATTATTATTACAATATATATAATAATTACATTTAAATCTTATAAATCAATTAGACTAAATCTTATAAAGAGGGGAGATAAAGTATACACATAACAAAGTGGATATGATATAATAATTTAGTTAATAATGAATGAAATTAAAATTTATACATATTAGTTCAAGTGATAAGTTATAATTTACAAGTTAAGGAAGAAAAGTTTTTGATCTTTATATAAAATATATTGAAGAAATTACGAAGTAATTTCAACCTTAACTGTTAATTGTAAATTGTTAACTGACTTAATTAGGAGGTTTAGCGTTGGCTGATTATATAAAAGAAATTGAAAAGAGAAGAACCTTTGCAATTATTTCTCACCCTGATGCAGGTAAAACTACGCTTACAGAAAAGTTATTGCTTTATGGAGGAGCTATAAGACTTGCGGGTTCTGTTAAGGCTAGAAAAGCTTCAAAGCATGCAGTTTCCGACTGGATGGAAATTGAAAAGCAAAGAGGTATCTCGGTTACTTCTTCAGTTATGCAATTTAATTATGATGGATATTGCATAAACATATTAGATACTCCAGGGCACCAAGACTTCTCAGAAGATACATATAGAACACTTATGGCAGCAGATAGTGCTGTAATGGTTATTGATGCTGCTAAGGGTATAGAGGATCAAACAAGAAAGTTGTTCCACGTTTGTGCACTTAGAGGGATTCCAATATTTACATTTGTTAATAAGATGGATAGAGAAGCAAAAGATCCATTTACTTTACTTGATGATATTGAAAATGAACTTGGAATTAAAACTTATCCAATAAATTGGCCAATAGGTTCTGGTAAGGAATTTAAGGGTGTTTATGAAAGACAAAAAAAGAGAGTTTTAGCTTTTAATGGTGGAAATCATGGGCAAACTGAAGTTCAAGCTACAGAAGGTGATGTTAATGATGAAATATTTAAAGATTTACTTGGAGCACCACTTCACGACAAGCTTATGGAAGATATCGAACTTTTAGATATAGCAGGAGATGAGCTTGATTTAGATAAAGTGAGACAGGGGGATTTAACACCAGTATTTTTTGGATCTGCGTTAACTAACTTTGGAGTTGAGCCATTTTTAGCTCATTTCTTAGAAATGACGTCATCACCACTTCCAAGAAACTCAAGTATAGGAGAAATTGATCCTATGAGTAAGGAATTTACAGCTTTTGTATTTAAGATTCAAGCAAATATGAACAAGGCTCATAGAGATAGAATAGCATTTATGAGAATTTGTTCTGGAGAATTTAAAAAAGGAATGGAAGTTATGCATATGCAAGGGGGCAAAAAAATTAAGCTTGCTCAACCTCAACAATTCCTGGCTCAAGATAGAGAAATTGTTGATGAAGCTTATGCAGGAGATATAATTGGTGTATTTGATCCGGGTATGTTCTCAATTGGTGACACTTTATGTGATTCATCCAATAAATTTAAATTTGAAGGAATTCCAACCTTTGCACCTGAACATTTTGCAAGGGTAAGACCAGTAGATACTATGAAGAGAAAGCAATTTGTAAAAGGTGTTACTCAAATTGCTCAAGAAGGAGCAATTCAAGTATTTAAGGAAACGCATATTGGTATGGAAGAAATCATAGTTGGAGTTGTTGGTGTACTTCAATTTGAAGTATTAGAATATAGATTAAATAGTGAATATAATGTTGATATTAAAATGGATAGGTTATCTTATAGATATGTAAGATGGATAGAAAATAAAGATGTTGATATGGATTCCTTAAATTTAACTTCTGATACTAAAAAGGTTAAGGATCTAAAAGGTAGAAATTTACTTATATTCCAAAATGACTGGGGTATCAATTGGGCTTTAGAGCATAATAAAGGATTAATTTTATCATCAGTTGGAAAGAGTGAGGAATAGGATTAGTCTACGTCGACAAAATACCATAATAGGCCCGCTATGATGGAACTTTGCCTCCTTGCCTGATGAAAAATATTCATGCCAGATTTGGACTCGTTATTTTATTTCGTGTGCCTAATGATTTTAAACTAAATAATTTTCATTGTCATTTATAAGTAACCAAAAAGAAAGATCAGTCATATTATTATTATATATAACATTTTCATACATGGAGATGAGGAGAATGAGCAACTTCAACTGTAATGAGTGTGGATTCAATACTTTAGGAGCAGCTAATAATGAACCAATAAGTGACTTGACCTTATCTACAATGGTTGTAGGTAATCAAGAAGCCCTATTAAGTAGGTTGATAATGGTGCTGTTATTTTTATATGCTTATACTAATCAAAATTTTATTTGTTATTTGATGAGTGTAAATGAGAAAGTAATGTGCCACCAAATGTGTCTTACAGACAAATTAGTAGACAACATGATGGATAATCTTGCTAATTGCCAGGGTAATCTTGACGATTGTAGGAGAAAATGCCGTAGTCACTAAAAGAGAGCATATAAGAGGCTCTCTTTTTGTGACTATTTTTTTTATGTAGGAAAGTATAAAATTTAAAAAGGAAGAAAGGTTTATGAAATCTAGTGTATAATGTACAATGAATGATGAAAAGCCTATAGGCTTTTTTTATAAAATTATAATAAGAAATTACAAAGTAATTTCATCCTAAATTGTTTATTGGAGCGTGGCGTAGCGAATTTTTTTCATGCACATTAGTGAATGGTGTAGAAAAATACAATTTTTTTAAATTTTATCTTTAATGACATGATGTTTTTTGTTAGAATTTAATGTAGGGAGGTGGCAGGCGGTTTTGAATATTAAAAGAAAATTTATTACATTTGTTTTATCGTTTGCAATGTTATTAAGTTTGATTCCAACATTAAGTGTACAAGCAGTAACTACTGATTTTAAAATAATATCAGATACTAAGGTTACTGCAAAACAAGCAGGAGATTGGGCTAAATCTAAGGGAGCAACAAAAACTTTCATAAGTTTGGCAGATCTTTATTTTAAGTATGCACCAGATCATGGTAATGTTAATCCAGCTATTGCATATGTACAAGCTGCGAAAGAAACTGGATATGGAAATTTTGGAGGAGTATTAGATGATAGTTATCACAATCCATGTGGCTTGAAGACAGCATCAGGTGGTGGTGATACTGATCCAAATGCTCACCAAAGATTTGATAGTTGGGATGAAGGTGTACAAGCACACTTAGATCATTTGGCTTTATATGCAGGAGCAGATGGATATCCAAGAAGTGATACTTATGATCAAAGACAATTTGTAACAATTAAAGGCATTGCAGCTACAGTAAATTCTTTAAGTACTAAATGGGCTCCAAGTGCTACATACGGTGAGGAAATAAATCAATTATATGAAAATTTAATGGATTTTGCTGGAGTAGATTATCCTAAAGATGTAAACAATAATACTAATACAAATAACACTCAATCATCAAATGGAGTTCCGAATCCAGGAAATCCAGAGACGAAACCAAGTGCACCAAGTGTAGCAGACGTTATTCCGGATAGTAAACCTCAAGTTGTAAATAATCAACAAGAGGACAAACCTAGTATAACATCTACTATTGGCTGGAAAAATGAAAATGGAACTTGGTATTACTATAAATCTGATAATACAAAGGCAATTGGTTGGATTAAACCTGATAGTAGCTGGTATTATTTAAAAGATGATGGAAGAATGGCAACAGGTTGGTTAAGTGATAATGGTAAATGGTACTATTTTGATAATTCTGGAGCTATGATTAAAGGATGGAAGCTCATAGATGGAGCTTGGTATTTCTTATCTGATTCAGGAGCTATGGCGACTGGAGTTCAATTTGATGGTTTAGGCCTATATTATTTAAATGATTCAGGAACTATGGTTTCTTATAGTGGTTGGAAGAAAATTAACAATAATTGGTACTTTTTTGATAAAAGTGGAAAAATAAAAACTGGTTGGCTTAAAGACAGTAATAATTGGTACTATCTTCAAGGTGATGGAAGTATGGTAACTGGTCTTAAAAAGATAGACAATAATAATTATATGTTAAATGCAGATGGTACTATGGGAACAGGATGGATACAGTTAAATAATTATTGGTATTACTTTAACGCTGATGGAAGTATGGCAACAGGTTGGATATTAGATAATGGAAATTATTATTATCTATATGATACTGGAGCTATGGCTAAGGGATGGATTAATGTTAATGGAACATGGTATGACTTAGGGAATGATGGAACTATGACAACTGGATGGGTTACATCTAATGGGGATTCATATTATTTGGATACAACTACAGGAAGATTACTTACTAATACTACAATAGATGGATATAATATTGGCTCAGATGGAAAGAGACAAAATGCATCTAGTACAAACAGTCAAGATAATAGCCCAAGTAACAGTCCTATAAGTAATCCGACAAATAATAATCCTTCAACAGGTAAGAAGACAATAGTAATAGATCCGGGACATGATTATGGAAGTGATTATGGTGCAGAAAGTACTATTGATGGTGTAACTTATAGCGAAACTGTTTTAAATATGCAGGTTGCAGATAAATTAAAAACAGAACTACAAAATAGAGGCTATAATGTAATAATGACAAGAAATCTTGGTGAACAGCCATCATATGGTTCATTAATGGCAAGTCTTACACATAGAGTTAATGTTGCTAACCAATCTAATGCTGACTTCTATATAAGCATACATCATAATTCGGCGGGTGAGACAGCACAAGGGGTATTGTCACTTTATAGTCAAGAAGCACAAGATGATAGTTTTGGTGGAAAATTAGATAGTGCTAGAATACAAAAAAGCAAACAAATGGCTAGCCTTATAAATAACAATATTGCTAATAAACTTAACTTAAATAATAGAGGCGGGCAAGAGCAAAATTTATTTGTATGCAGAAATACAAACATGCCTGCAGTATTAGTTGAAGTAGGATTTATAACAAATAAGGAAGAAGCAATAAGATGTTCAGATCCAGCTAGTCAACAAAAAGTAGCCCAAGCAATAGCAGAAGTTATTGCAGGAAATATTTAGAATTAAGTAATAACTTACCGAAAACAGAAAGATTTTTGTTACGTAGGACTGTGAAAACTCGCTGAAGGTTCTAAATCGCAGGTTGTACCCATTTACGCTTGCTCCAACTATTCAGTTGGACAAGCGTAAATAGAACAACCTTCAATTAAGAACCTTTTACAGCTCATTTTCAAATGCCTACTACACAAAAATCTTTCTGTTTTCTGGAGAATATATGTACTTAAAGTATAGTAATAAGTATAAATTAGATATAGATCGCTCAATTCTATGTTGAACTTATAGATGTAAATATATATTAAAATTTAACTATGCTTAAATGTGCATATCCAAACAAAGAACTTAGATACATCTGTGTGAAATAGGCATTTGAAAATAAGCTGCTAAAAGCACTTGATGGAAGGTTGTTCCACTTTAGCTTGTCAAAATGAATATTTGGAGCAAGCCAAAGTGGGTGCAACCTTCCATCTAGTGCTTTCAGCGAAATTTTCATAGTCCTATGGAACACAGATGTATCTAAGTTCGGTTGGTTTCCACAAAAGTCTAAAATGCACGTTATTTATCTATATATAAATATTCGACAATTTTTATTGTGATATATTGGTATATGACATATTGGTACCTAAAGCAAATTATATATTTGTATTATATAGTGGACAAATATCTTTTAGTGAGATGTTTAATTTTGTTATTTTATTTTATATGCTTAAAACTAAAGATAAGGGGGAAGATATTTTGAAGGCTACTAAGAGATTGACCACATTTATATTTGCATTTCTGATGGCTTTAGTATTAATACCAATAGGTAATGCAAAAGCAGATGTGACTGATATGAAAATAATATCAGATACAAAAGTAACAGCAAAACAGGCAGGAGAATGGGCGAAATCAAATGGAGCAACAGATACGTTTGTTGAATTAGCTGATTTATATTGGAAATATGCGCCAACGCATGGAAATGTAAATACGGCTATTGCTTATGTACAAGCTGCTAAAGAAACAGGTTATGGTAATTTTGGTGGAGTATTAAATGATAGTTATCATAATCCATGTGGAATGAAGACGAGTGTTGGTGGAGCTGATAATGATCCAAATGCACATCAAAAGTTTAATACATGGGATGAAGGAGTACAAGCTCATTTAGATCATTTAGCATTATATGCAGGAGCTGGCGGGTATCCAAGAAGCAGTACATATGATCCAAGGCACTTTGTTACTATAAAAGGAACTGTAGTAACAGTAAATGCATTGGGTGGAAAGTGGGCTCCAAGCATTACATATGGTCAAGAGATTAATAAAATGTATAGCGATTTATTATTATCTGCAGGAATTACATCTCAACCACAAACTAGTGATTCACAAGTAACTAGTAATAATGGAAAAACCTCAGACGGAACGATTACAGAATTAAACACAGGAACGAATTTAAAATCAAACACAAATCCGAGCACAAGTACAGGAACAATTTCTGGGTCAAGCTCAAGTGGAAGTTCATTAGGTCCAGTAGGTGTGGAAGCGACTTCGCCAATACAAATGTCAAGCGGTAATAGTGCAAATATCTCATCATCGATTGGTTGGAAGTTAGAAGATGGGAAATGGTATTACTATAGATCAAATGGAGCTAAGGCAACTGGATGGATTAAGCCAGACAGTAATTGGTACTATTTATACAGTGATGGTAGCATGGCCAAGGGATGGATTATTCTTGGAGGAAAGTGGTATTACCTTAAATCTGGTGGAGCAATGCAGTTTGGTTGGTTGAATGATGGAGGCAAATGGTATTACCTTCAAGGAGATGGAAGCATGACCACTGGTCTTAAGCTCGTGGATGGCAAAAAGTATTTCTTAGATTCAAGTGGAGATATGAGGACAGGATGGGCTTCAATTAGTGGACAATGGTATTACTTTAATACTGATGGAAATATGTTAACAGGTTGGATTAAACCAAATGGAAGTTGGTATTACTTATATTCAAATGGAATAATGGCAACTGGATGGCTTAAGCTTAATGAAAATTGGTATTATTTAAGAAGTAGTGGTAACATGGCAACAGGTTGGATAATGGATGGAAAAGATTATTATTATTTAAATCCTAATACAGGTATAATGAGTAAGGATGCAACTGTGAATGGATGAAAAATAGGCTCAGATGGAAGACGTGGAAGCAGAATTCCAGGTAGTACTTCAGGAAAAGTAATAGTTTTAGATCCGGGTCACAATTTTGGTGGTGACGATGGTGCTTATGCAACTAGTAATGGTGTTACATATGTGGAAAGAGATTTAAATATGCAAGTGGCCGTTAAGTTAAAATCAAAACTTGAAGCTCAAGGATATACAGTAATTTTAACAAGAGATGAAGCGGACAGGGAAAAGGCAGGAGTCACTGAAAGTCTGACTAATAGAGTAAATATTGCTAATAATTCCGGGGCTGCCTTATTTGTAAGTTTACATCATAATTCAGCAGATTCAGAAACAGCAACAGGAGTGGGAGTATATTATAGTTCAAAACCACAAGATTCTAATTTTGGTGGTAATTATAGTGATTATAGACTTTCACAAAGTATGAATATAGCCTCGGTTATAGCAACATCAATATCAAATAGCACTGGTGCAGTAAATAGAGGTGCAAGTGATAGTAATTATTTTGTTTGCAGAAATACAACTATGCCAGCAGTATTAATTGAATTTGGATTTATAACAAATCCGAATGAAGCTCAAAAATGTGCAAATTCATCTTATCAAGATTTAGAAGCGACAGCAGCTGCAAATGCAATTGCAATGGCAGTTTAAATTATAAATAAGGCACCTAAAAATGGGAAGCCAATCATTTTTAGGTGCATTTTTATGTACGTACTTTATTCTTTCAAGTGTATAGTTTATAGGTTATAATATTAATTAGTATCAATGGTTGATTGATAATTGTGAATTACAAGGAAAATATTTAGTACGAGGAGTGATCCACATGTGTAAATTGAACCCAAAAGTTGATTTTGCATTTAAAAAGCTATTTGGAAGTGAAGAGAATAAGGATATTTTAATAGCATTTATAAATTCAATATTATCAGAAGATCAGCAGATAAAGGATATAGAACTTAAAAATCCTTATAATTTAGCAAATTATAAGCAAGATAAAATGAGTATACTTGACATAAAAGCAGTAGATGAAAAAGGAACCTGGTATGATATAGAAATGCAGCTGTCAGAGCAGATTTTCTACGAAAAAAGAGCATTTTATTATTGGGCAAAGGTATACTCGGATCAGCTAGAAAGTAAATATAAATATGATAAATTAAGAAAAACAATATCCATAAATATATTAAATTTTGATTATATAGATGAAGAAGATTTTCATAATGTATATAAAGTTTATAATGAAAAAAGCAAAAAAGAATTATCCAGTGTATTTGAAATGCATTTTATAGAATTAAATAAGTTTAAAAAGGATTTTAAAGATGTAAAGACAGCACTAGATAGATGGATAGTATTTTTAAATAGGGCTTATGAACTTGAAAAAGATAAGATTCCACAAGAGCTTGCAGCTGATGAGATTTTAAAGAAAGCTGTGGAGAGGCTGGATGTTATGTATCTAAATAAAGAAGAGAGAGAAATATATGAAAATGACTTGAAAAGTATTAGAGATGAGATGGCTAGAATTATGACAGCTGAAATCAGAGGACTTGAAAAAGGTATGGAAAAGGGAATGAAAAAAGGTATGGAAAGAGGTATGGAAAAGGGTATAGAAAAAGGTATAGAGCAAGAGAAAGAACAGTCTAGGTTAAAGGATGTGGAAAGAGTTTTAAAGTTTCTTATGAAGAAATTTAAAGTTTTAAATGATGATTTAAAGGATAAAATAAAAAGTTTAGATAGTGATAAATTAAATTTAATAATTGAAGATATTTTAGATATAGAAAGCTTTAAGGATTTAGAAAAATATTTTTAATAATTATTAACTGTTGATTGTAAATTGATTATTTATTAATTTAAATGAGGTGAAAAAATGGAATGGTTTAAAAAAGTTATGTATGGAAGATATGGAGGAGACAATTTAGCTAGGGCGTTACTGGTTCTATCTTTTATATTACTAATAGTATCAAGTATTTTGCCTAAATCTTTATGGTTTTTAGTAATAATAGCATATGTTCCAACCTTTATTTGTATTTTTAGAATTTTTTCAAGAAATATCTATAAACGTCAAATGGAGAATTATAAGTATTTAACAATAAGAAACAAAATGATGGGTTTATTTAAACGTAAATCAAATAGATTAAAGGATTTAAAGACACATAAATATTTTACATGTTCAAATTGTAAGCAAAGTTTACGTGTTCCAAGAGGACAGGGGAAGATTTCAATTACGTGCCCTAAATGTAAAAATACATTTAAAGCAAAATCATAGGATAAAATATTAATTCTATTCTTCCATGTGCCTAAAAATAAGATAAAAGTATTATAGAAAATAAAAGAAAAAGTCCTTCCTTAATATATAATTATTGTATTATGTTATGGAAGGATTTTTTATGTTATTTTCGAGTAAAGAATTGGGAGGAATTTTATCTAATAAGTGAGATGGATAAGAGTTATAAATGCATATAATAAATTCACTTAATGCATTTAAATGTATAAAGATAAAAATAAATGGTTCGATATTTAAAATATAGTATAATTAAGTTTCGATTTTACAATTTAGGAGGGGAACAATAATGAATAAAATGGGAAAAAAGGTAATGGCATTATTAGTTGTATTGACAAGTATAATATCATTTTTTCCAGCTGAATTTATAGGACAGGCAGTAAATGCAGCTACAACAACTTCAGATCCAACTGCAATTTATGTGTATAATGCTAATGCTACAACGCCAATAACAGCTACAACAGACACTACAACAAATAAAGCAGTTTATTCAAGTCAAATGGCAGAGAATGAAGCAGGAAAATTTGATGTAGTAGTTAATGATGTTAGAACAGATGATAAAACACTTGAAAATGAGGCAAATACTAATGTGTTGTCAGGATCAGGAATGGTATCAGGAATTGTTGGTCAACAAGTGAAAATAATGGCTGTTAATGGTATAAATTGTGATACAGATGCTGAAAGAGCTACATTGAATACTATGCTAGGTATAAGTATTGGAACAACTCCAGCTACTTCGGGAAGGGTATCGGTAATAGGTGAAACAATAAGTGGATTACCATATGGTGTTAATAGGATATCATATCAAGTAACAACAACAACAGAATCTATAAATTATACGGCAGCAATAACTAGTGGAACAACAACAACAGCTGCAACTGTAGGGGCACCAACTACAAACTCGATAACATATTCCACTAATGATGTAACAATTTACTATGCTTCTAATTATGTTACAAGTAAGATAACTTCCATGCTTTTTAAAGCTTATATTGGAGGAACAACATATTTTGATGATAATGATAATATAGATGCGAGTAAGTATTCTACTATAATACAAAATAATTCAAAGCCATTTCTATATTCAACACAAGCACAACCAGATTCAGATATGCCACTAAAATATACTTTTAAAGTTCCTGATTCAACTGATGTATTGAAATATATTATGACTTTTGATCAAAGTTTTACTGGTGCCACAATATTTAAGAATGGTATAGAAGCAAATGAAAATTCAGATTTTACTATTACTCAAAATTATGATAGTTATGGTAATGTTAAGTCTTCTAATTTGAGTGGCAACCTAGGAAAACCTGGAAGTTCTGATTTAATTGTAATTAAGCTCTCATCATCTGCAACTCAGGTTGAAAAAACTTATTCCATAGAAATTAGTTACACATATCCAAATGCAACTGATGATTATAGTTTAAAAACCGCTGGAATAACAAAGTATAATTATGATTCTGATAATACTGTAAATGCGTATATTGGAAAAAAATTTGATGTTACCACAGATGCAACAAATGGCTTTCAAATTTATACAGGTAATATATATATAGACAAAAAAGCTACTATGATAAGTATAGATCCTACTCTGGTAAGAAATGCAAATTCAGATAATGTAGCATTTGTAGTGACGAATAATTATTATGATCCTACTCTTAAAAAGACTATATCAAAGAGCTCTGAACTTAAGAATGGAAAGCAATTCATTAATTTTATGGCTAGTACAACTAGTAATCAATTACAAGTTGATGTATATTCGGGATCAAATGGAAATCAAACATCGTCTTCAACATTGTTGGCAAGATATCTTTTAAATGTTACTTTGTTATCATCTGATAATTTTTCTATGGGCATGGCCTTTGGAAATAGCGATGGCAGTTCTGGTGGAGTTTATTTAACACAACCAGGTGTAAGCCAAAATACCATAAATTTTAGCACTAGTAGGCTTACTTATGATTTATATTCTTCAGACATAGTTAAGGTACTGTTTACTGGAGTTAGAAGCAATAAAAATGAATATTTAAGGGTTTGGCTTGCAAGTAGCTTAAATGGTAACAATTTTAAGGAAGCACAGGGATCTATAGATAATACTAGCAGGAGCACTAGTTTTGATGTAAATGTACAAAGTGATGCAAATCTTGGGGCTAAAGCTAAAAAAATGTTAGTTCAAGCTTATTACGATGTAACTACCGGAGGAGCTGTTACTGCAAGTTATCCTGTAGGAGATCAATACGTATTCGATTTGCCTAATAACTACGACTCATCAGATACTTCATCAGATACAGGAAATACGTCAGGCAATGCTTTATTAAACAATTTGCAAGTTACGAATGCAACTTTAAAAGATAGTGGTGGAAATACTACATTCTCAAGCAGCGTATACAATTATACCACTACTGTTGATAAAAGTAGTACAACTGCAACAATAACTGCAACAACTCAAGATGATAATGTTCAATCAATTGCTGCAACTGTTCAAGAGACTGGAACATCTTATGATTTAACTTCAGGTGAAGCAAGTGATATCACTTTAAGTACAACTGGTACAACAACAGTTAAGATAGTTGTTACTGCGCAGGATGGAACTACTACGAAGGCATATACTGTTGTAATTAGCAATAATACAAAAAGTAGTACTGCTACTTTGAAGAATGTAATTCTTAATGCAGGAGATTATACCTTTGATCCTACAGCAGACACAACTAAGGTTCATGAAAGTCAAAATGCAACTAGTGTTACTGTAACCCCTGTACCAACAGATGCTAGTTCAACAGTTACTGTAAATGGTCAAACATATTCTTCAAGTCCAATAACTGTTAGTATTAGAGGATCACAAACAACTGATATAGAAATAGTAGTTACATCACAGGATGGAACAGCTAGTAAAACTTATACATTAGAAGTTTATAGAACAGATTCTACAGATACTAATACAAGCAACAGTTCAAATAGCTCAACTCAGGATGACCAATATTATGATCAATATAATGATTGTTGGGTTGATACTACTAAATATGATGAATGGGGTACTGTGAATGGAAATCCAGTTTATTTTGATAAGCATAATAGGCAAGTTAAAAATGCTTGGATATCTACTGGTGGAAAGTATTATTTCTTAAATAATTCAGGCTATAGAGCATCAGGCTGGAAAGTTGATGACGCTGATGGAAAAGCTTATTATTTAGATCCGACAACCGGAGAAATGAAAACTGGATGGATTAATTTAAGTAATAGCTGGTATTACTTGGGTCTTAATGGTGTAATGCACAAAGGCTGGTTATACTTAAATGGAAAATGGTATTACTTTACTCCAAATGGACAAATGGTAATTAATCAAAGCATGTTTGTAGAGGATAAAGTATATAACTTCGGACAAGATGGAGCGGTTATATAGATAACCAACATGTATTCTAGACTTATGAGATAACTAACCGAAATCAAATACATTTGTGTTCCACAGGACTATGAAAATTTCACTGAAAGCACTAAGAGGCAGGTTGCACCCACTTTAGCTTGCTCCAATCGAATGACTGGACAAGCAACAGTGGAACAACCTACCTCTAAGTGCTTTTTGCATCCAAATTTTCAAATGCCTGTTTCACACAAATGTATTTGATTTCTGGTGTAGATGTTCACTCGAAGTCTTGTAAATATGTAAATATAATATACTAAGCCTTTGAAAAGAGCACGAGGTGCATATAAGAACATTTGAAGAAATTGCTAAGTAATTTCATCCTTAATTTTCAATTGTTAATTGTATATTGCCAATTGTTCTATTGACACAGATAATTTAGAATAATATAATTAATATAGTTCATATTTCGAACATGAAATATATATGTATTTTGCATATAAATATTAGGGAGTAATTTTAGTTAAACTAAATTGTAATAATCAAGTTTCTTAAAAGGGGAGTTAAGCGCAATATGTTAGATGATAGAATAAAAATATTAAAAACATTAAATGATAACTTTAATATTAATCAAAGGGAACTAGCCAAGAGGACTAATATATCTTTGGGCAAAGTCAATGCTGTTTTAAAAGAATTTACTACGGAAGAGTATATAGACAGAATAACTAATAATAGAGGAACTTTATACAAGGTTACTGAAAAAGGAATGAAGTATTTAGAGGAAAATATTGCTTCTGCAAAGAGCACTAGATTGAAGCTTCATGAAGAAGAAAAGAAAATTGTAAAACAAGCTGTTATACTTGCGGCAGGCAGGACTGAGGAGTTTGGAAAACCAGTGGGGATGCTTGAAATTGAAGATTTTAAGCTAATTGATAGAACTCTAAATATTTTAAAAGAAAATGGAATAACCAAAATTGTAATTGTTACAGGGTATGAAAGCCAATATTTTGAAGAATACTTTAAAAATAGTAAAAACATAACTTTAGTAAAAAGTGATAAGTATAAGTGGACAGGAACTATGCATTCTTTATCTTTAGCCAAAGATTATATTGATGATGACTTCTTGCTTATTGAAAATGATTTGATTTTTGAAAAAAGGGCTATCAAGGAACTAGCAGAAAGTGAAAATCGAGATTGTATACTTTTTACTAATGAAAGTGGATCTGGTGATGAGGCTTTTGTAGAAATAAGAGATAATCATTTATATAAAATGTCTAAAGATATTCACCAATTTAATAGGATTGATGGAGAAATGATTGGAATTACAAAGATTTCTTATAAACTTTATACAATGATGCTTGAAGAATTTAAAGGAAATGTTAATCCTTATTTAAATTATGAATATGTATTATTAGATGTTGCTCGAAATTATAATATTGGATTTGTTAAAATAGATGACCTTGCTTGGGGGGATGCAGATGCTCCAAAAGAATATGAAAAAATTAAAAATTATCTTTATCCAACAATAAGAAGAAGAGAGCTTAGTTATGAAATTAATAATATAAAGATTATAATCCGCGAGTCATTAAAAGTGAAGGATGAAGATATTACAGAAATAGAACCAGCAGGTGGTATGACAAATAAAAATTATAGAATTTGTGTTAAAGATGAAAAATATATCTTAAGGGTTGCAGGGGTTGGAACTGAACAAATGATTAATAGACATACAGAAATGTTTAATTCTGCAATCGCATCTGAAAAAGGTTATAATGTAGAAGTACCATACTTTAATCTTGAAACTGGTGTTAAAATATCTAAATTTATAGAAAATGCAGAAACTTTAACTCATAGAAGTATTAAAAAAGAAGAGAACTTAAAGCAAGTTACAACTATTTTGAGAAATTTACATGAATGTACTGATTTCCATATGGATAATGAATTTAATATGTTTAGAGAACTTGAAAAATATGAAAATATTTTAAAGAAAGATGGCGGAAATTTCTTTGAAGATTATGAAATAGTAAGGGAAAAGGTCATGGCCCTTGAAGAAGAGTTGAAAGTTTGCAACAGGGTGTTTGTACCATCTCATAATGATTTAGTTTCTGAAAATTTTGTTAAGGACACACAAGGTTGAATTTATTTAATTGATTGGGAATATAGTGGTATTAATGATGATATATGGGATTTAGCAGCCCTTTCTTTAGAAAATGAATTCTCAGAAGATGATATTGAGTTAATGTTTAGATTATACTTTAATGGAAAAGAAGCTGATAAGGATTCAAGAAGAAGATTGTTAATTCATCAAATATGTCAAGATATGTTGTGGGCTGTTTGGACGCTAATTAAAGAAGCCGAAGGAGACGATTTTGGTACTTATGGAATAGATAGATACAACAGAGCTAAAGAGTATTTAAACAAACTTTAAAATAATGTAGATACCCACATTGAAAATCGTACTTATGCGTATAGTCAAGCGAAATTGAATACACATCTGTACCAAAAATATTTCTGATTTCGGTAAGTTAGCTCATAAGTCTAGAATATGTGTTGGATATCTATATAAAAATAAAATTGAAATAATTTCTTTGAATGAGAGGTGATTTCAATTAGCTGTGAGGAGAAGAAAGTTATGAGAGCAATTTTAATGGCTGCGGGAATGGGGACTAGATTAAGACCATTAACTGAAAATACACCAAAATCTTTAATAGAAGTTAATGGAATGTCTTTGCTTGAAAGACAAATAATAAATTTAAAAGAAGTTGGAATTGATGAAATTATAGTCTTAACAGGTTATTTACATGAAAAGTTTGATGATATAGTTAAAAAGTATAATTTAATCAAGGTCATTAATGATAAATATGATGTATATAATAATATATATACTATGTATCTGGTTAGACAATACCTTAAAGATGCATTTGTTATAGATGCTGATAATTATATCACAAGAAACTTCTTGCCAAAAACTAAGCCGACAACATCGCTATATTATTCAGCCTGCAAGGATAATATAGTAGGTGAATGGATTTTGAGATATGATAGTGATGGGAGAATATTTGGAGTTGATATTGGAAAAGATGGTGATGAACCAAATTACATAATGTCCGGAGCTTCTTTTTGGACGGCAAAAGATGGAGAGCTTATTGCTAAGAAGGTTGAGGAAACAATAGATAAAGGAGATTTTAGAGATATGTATTGGGATAGCATTGCCGTAGATAATCTTAAAGAGATGGATGTTTATATTGAGAAGATACAGTCTAATGATATATTTGAGATAGATTCTCTGCAGGATTTAGAATATTTAAAAAGAACATTAAATTTATAAAATAACTATAGATATCTAATACGAAACTTAGACTTAACCGCAATCAACCGAAATTAGATACATGTTTATTTCGCAAGACTATGAAAATTGCGCTGAAAGCACTAAGCAAAAGGTTGCACCCACTTACGCTTGTTCCAAATATTCATTTAGACAAGCATAAGTGGAACAACCTTCAGCTAAGTGCTTTTTGCAGCTCATTTTCATAGTCCTGTGTAACACAAATGTATTTAATTTCGGTAGATTATCGCATAAGTCTAGAATATGTGCTGGATATCTATATAGCAATTTTTACTGAATATATCTTTTTTTATGATGACTAAAATTATAAACAGGGGACGGAATCGCTTTCGTAGCACCTGATGTAAAAACCTGTGGTTTTATTAATTGAGTTTTATTATGTAACGATAGTATTTTATAGGATAAGTTAAGAATTTTTTGTGCTATTTGCCTTTTTGTTCTTAAGTTTATGTATTCCCAGTCGCCTTCATAAATGTTTTGCGAAAAATGAAATATATTATGTATTCCCCAAAAGTTCAAATTCTTTTTAATTATTCTATTAACATGAAAAAGTCCAGCACCCGAGGCTGTTGAAATTATTAAACCTATCTTATTGTTTCCTAAATTATGTTCCTTATTTTTCATATAATAACAGGACAAATTGTCTAAAAGGTTTTTCATTTCACTACTAAGATCGCACGTAAATGTAGTGCAAGCAATGATGATTAAGTCTGCTTTGTATAATGATTTAGCAATGAATTTAATATTACTTTCATCATATAAGTTGTTGCTAATTCTAGTATTAATGCTAGAGCAGCGTCTATTATAAGAGTATGATACATTATTAGATGAAAAAACTTCTGTAATATTTAAATTTATATTAGATTTAAGATTATCAAGTAAGAGCTGAATGCAATTATAATAAGCATTAGCTTTATTCATACTCCCATAAATAATAGTTACATTCACAATTATCATCCTTTCAACGTATAGGCATGTTTAAATTCATTAATGTGGTTTTCTAAAGATGTCAATTCTTTATTAGTTAAATTATCATCCTTATAAAATAGGAGAAAAGCTGGAGAATAAAATTGAAGAGCTAATATATAAGGATCCTTTTTTACAAAAATATCTGCATTCATAAGTAATTCGAAAATTTTAGAATGAAACTCTAATATATCATCAACAAATATTTTATTATATAAAGCTGCTATTTTAGAATTAGTAAATTGCTCTATTGTAAGTAATTTTCTAAATTTAATTACATATTCATCTTCTAAATAAAACTTAAAAATATAGATACTTTTCTTAAAAAAATATTCATTAGAAAACCACTTAAGTTTATTAACTATAATTTCATTAATATCATAATTTGTTATTATATGATCAAAAAATTTAGTTATGTAATTTGAATACTGATTTATTATGGTGTCTAAAATGTCTTGTTTATTCTTAAAGTGATTATAAAGGGAACTTGCCTTGATTCCAACTGCTTTAGCAATGTCTCTAACAGATATTGCATCAAATCCTCTTTTTGAAAAAAGGTTTAGGGATTCATAGATAATTTTATCTCGCGTATTCATAAAATCTCCTTACAAAAAAATTAAACTTTACAATTAATAATTATTGAAAAGTTAAACACAATAAATATAGAAGGAAAGTCTTAGGGCTTTCCGCAAATTAATCCAAACACAAATACGAAAAATACGCCATAGAGTTTCAAAAAATAGAAAATAATATCACAATAAAATAATAATATCTTCAAACTAACAATTGTTAGTTTAATTATACACTATAAAAAGGAAGAAGTCCATTAAATTTCAATAAAATATACATAATTGGTACTTAAATTGACAATAAATTTTGTTAAATGTACAATTGAAAAAGTGAAAATTATACACATATAAAAAAAGCAGCTATGCTGCAATTAAGATCATAAATAAAAAAAGCAGCTATGCTGCAATTAAAATCATAAATAAAAAAAGCAGCTATGCTGCAATACGGAACTTTTCTGCAATTAAGAATTTAAATCAGTTTACAGTTAACAGACCATAAATAATAAATTATTAATTAAAATATATGTATATGGAGGTTCAATTAATGGCTAAATCAATTTCTAAAAATGCAATCTTTAAAGCAATGCTTAATTTATTTAATATAATTTTGCCTATTTTAGTAATACCTTTAGTTACTAGATCAGTTGGAAAAGAACTATATGGTTATATGGGATATGGAGACTCTTTAAATCAATATTTTCTGATATTTGCCAGCTTTGGAATTTATCAATATGGTTTAAGAGAAATAAGTAAAGTTCGTGATAATAAAGTTAAACTTAGACAAACTTTTACTAGTCTATTTGTTTTTGGATGTTTAACAAATATTGTAACGTCAGCAGCATATATGGGATTTGTAGGATTTTATTATAAAAATGAACCATATTTTTATACATGTGTAATCATGGGATTTAATTTAGTATTTAACCTTTTTTATGTGGAATGGATTAATGAGGCGTTGGAAAATTATGATTTTATTGCTATTAAAACAATGATAGTCAGAATTGTATATTCAGCACTAATATTACTATTTGTCAGAAATCAAGGAGATTATTTATTTTATTTATACATACTTGTAGGGTTTAATTTTATAAATAACATAATAAGTTTTGTTTATGTAAAGAGAAGATTAAGTTTTGATTTTTCTAATTTAGAATTTATGAAACATATAAAACCTATGTTTTATGTTGTAATTCTTTCTAATACAGGAGTTTTATATACTCAGCTTGATAAAATCATGTTAAAGGATAGTATTGGAGGGACCACGGCTGTTGGATATTATTATATGGCGCAAAGAATAATGCTTATAATAAACACATTACTTTTAACTGTTATTCAAGTGACTATGCCAAGGCTTTCTAATTACCTGGGAAATAAGTCGAATGGTGAATATTTAATATTATTAAAGAAGGTAATTAAGATATATTTCTTGATTTTGTTTCCAGCATCCATTGGTCTGTTATGTCTTTCAAAGGAAGCGATATTTATTTTTGGTGGATCAGAGTTTTTAGCAGCAGTTCCTGTAATGATAGTATTTTCAATATATATGCTAAGTATTGGAGTTGAAGGGGTAATAGCTAATCAAATGATATATTTGCATAGAAAAGAAAAAGAAGATGCCATGCTAGTATTAGCTGGAGGAGTACTTAACTTAATATTTAAATTTGCATTAATTTATGCAGGAATTTTTAACATGGTAAGTGCTATAATAACTACTTTGATCGCAAACTTAATTGTAATAGTACTTGAGTATTGGTTAGTTAAGAAAATAATAAAATTAGACATACATTTATTTGCTTATGAAAATATAAAATACTTCTTTTATTCACTTATATTTATTCCTATAACATTTGGGATAAAATTATTTATACATAATATACTAATAGCATGTGTGTTAGAAGGGGCAGCATGTGGATTAGTATATATGGGTATTCTTGTAATTACTAAAGATGCAGTATTCTTTGAATTGTTCAACAAAATACTTGTGAAGTTTAAGATTAGAAAAATATAAGGTGTATTCTTTTAGGGTGCCAGATAATAGGCGATTGCTAAATAAGTTTTACTTACTTTAAGCAACGCCTTTTTTATTATTTTTTATCTGAACATATTGCTTTGAACATTGAACAATGATAATATAAAGTTGTTCATAAAATGAACCTAGGATGTGGACAAAATATGATTGATATAATGTATAGTTAATCTTTTAAAGTACAAAATATGTATGAATTAAATTAACAAGATTAGGTATTAATTTGCAGATGATGAAATTTTAAGAGCTAGGGAAGATAAAATTTAACTGGAAGATAAATTTGACGTTGAGTATTAAGAATAGAAATAAGTAATTAAATTCAAGGGGGATTTTTAATGGAAAGCAATAAAAACGATTATAAGATAGGTGTGTTCACTGGAATAGGCTCGGCAGTAACTTGGGGAATAGACACAGTTTTGATGGCAATAGTACTTGCTATGAGTCCATTTTCATCAGAAGGTGCAATAATTTTAGCTCCAATTATAACAGCATGTTTTCATGATGCATTTTCAGCAGTATGGACATTCATATATCTTGTATTAAAAAAACAATTAAAACCATTAGTTAAAGCTATGAAAACTAAGAGTGGGTTAGTGGTTGCATTAGCAGCAATTATGGGTGGTCCAGTTGGGATGACAGGATATGTAATGGCAATTCAATATATTGGACCATCTTATACAGCTATAATCTCATCATTATATCCAGCGTTTGGAGCAGTTTTAGCATACTTAATATTAAAGGAAAAAATGAATAAAAAAGGCTGGGCTGGATTGTTTGTTGCAATTTTAGGGATATTATTAATTGGATATTCACCAAATGAATCTGGGATTAGTATTGTAGGATTTATATGGGCTATAGTGTGTGTAATAGGATGGGGAAGTGAATCTGTTATATGTGCAATTGGAATGAAAGCTGATGAAGTATCTGCAGAGTCTGCACTTCAAATAAGACAATTAACATCAGGTATTGCTTATTCTGCTTTAATAGTTCCTATGATAGGTGGAATTGGAATGAGTTTTGAAGTCTTAAGAACAAGTTCAGTTTGGTGGCTTATAGCAGTTGCCTTATCAGGAACGGCATCATATTTATTCTATTATCAATCAATTGATAAAATTGGAGCAACAAAAGCTATGGGGTTAAACTCAACAAATACTGTTTTTGCAATAATATTCGATGTATTAATAAATGGAACTCAATTAAGTTTAAAAACAATTCTATGCAGCATAATGGTTATGGGCGGAGTTTATTTTATGGCAAAAGTCTCAGAAGAAGAAAGTGAAGAAACTACGGAGCTTTTAGAAGCTGAATAATGAAAGGCATATTCTAAAGATAAAGGTGTTAAGCAATTTATTTTAAAAATAAGTTGTTTAATACCTTTTTATTTATTATTCTTATAATATATAATTTGCTTATAAATGATATATTAATAAGGCAAGAACTTGAATTAAAGCAGACAGTTTTACGTTTTTTTATTATTAGAGTAGTAATTTAAGCAATTCATTTAAAATTCTAACGCTAGAAATGTAGACTTGATTAAGTGAAAAGTAAAACACTCTATAAGAAATTAATTTTAAAGGAGGATTAATTGTGAAAAATAAAAATAATTATAAAGCTGGAGTTTTTAGTGGGATAACTTCAGCAGCCACTTGGGGATTGGATACAGTATTGATAGCAATAGTCCTTGGTATGAGCCCATTTTTACCAGAGGGAGCAGTATTTTTAGCACCATTTATAACTGCATTTTTTCATGATACTTTCTCAGCAATATGGACATTTGTATATCTTGCAAGTAAAAGGCAATTAGGAAGTTTATTTAAAGCCATGAAAACTAAAAGTGCATTATTTGTTGTACTTGCAGCACTTATGGGGGGACCTATTGGGATGACTGGCTATTTACTTGCAGTTAAACTTATTGGACCATCTTATACTGCAATAATCTCATCATTATATCCAGCAGTTGGAGCAATTTTAGCATATATTATAT
Source organism: Clostridium sp. (assembly GCA_031292145.1). GTDB lineage: Bacteria > Bacillota > Clostridia > Clostridiales > Clostridiaceae > Clostridium. Next base: position 39,359 of record JARLHR010000098.1, read on the forward strand.
TGAAAGAAAAAATAAATAAGAAAGCATGGATTGGTTTAATATTTGCAATTATAGGTGTATCAGTAATTGGTTATTCAGCAGGTGAAAATGGGATTAGTATAACTGGTTTCTTATGTGCATTATTATGTGTATTTGGATGGGGAAGCGAATGCGTTATATGTGCATATGGAATGAAGGGTGACGAAGTATCATCAGAATTAGCGCTTCAAATAAGGCAAATGACATCGGCTATTGTTTATGGAGTTCTTATAGTTCCTATTGTTGGTGGGATAGGACTTGGTTTTGAAATCCTAAGGACAAGTGTAATTTGGTGGGTTGGAGCTACTGCATTATCAGGAACAGTATCCTACTTATTCTATTACAACGCAATTTATAAAATTGGTGCAACTAGAGCTATGGGGTTAAATATTACATATGTTGTTTGGTCAATTGTATTTGATGTATTAATCAATGGTCGTAAAATAGATTTAATGACAATTATATGCAGTTTAATGGTTATAGGTGGAGTTTACTTTGTGGCAAAAGCACCAGAGGTAGAAGAAGAGAGTTCAAAACTTTTAGAAGCAAAGTAATTCTAGATTATTGATGAACTCAAATTTTATGGTCACTATAAAAGGAAACCTAAAATTTGAGTTTATTTTATTTCGGTTAGTTATCGCATAAGTCTAGTTTCTGCTTTGTTTATCTATAAGATTTAGGTGTTTTTTCAGTGATTTTTAGAAAATTTCTATTAAAAGAACGTATACTTGAGTAACCGCAGGTATAGGCTATATCTGTAATTGTAGCTTGACTGTTTTTTAATAAATATAAAGCATAATTTATTCTATTTTCGTTAATAAAATCAACCAATGATGTGCCTAAAATGTTGTTTAGATATTTAGAAAGATAGGTATAACTATAACCAAATTCGGCAGAAATACTTTTTAACGAAATATCTTTAGTGAAATTTTCTTGAATATAGGTAAGGATTTTATGTAATAATTCATAATCAGGTTTTATACTATCTAATAATTTAGTACTCTCAATAATTTCTGAGCATAAAAGATATAAGCAGCCTTTCATTTGAAGAAGATTTAAATTATCTTTAAAAATTTTGTCTAGAACTAAGGCTTCAGTACTTGTAGGTAAATTAAATACTGGATTTTCTAAAATTTTCCCATCAATCATATTATGAAAGGTCTTGACGTATTCCGGTGGAAATACACAAATATTTGCATCTGAATATTTTTTTGTTGTAATGGAATGGACTTCATAGGGTAATATTAATATACAGTTATTTTGGGGAATGTTAAAGGTCCTGTTATTAACGGAGACTTCAAGATTGCCATTAGTAACATATATAAATTCAAAGCTGCGATGTAAATGTTTTGTCCAATTAAGATTATGAGGGTTATAGTAAGAAAAAAGATTATTTTCACCAAAGTGGTAAGACTCATATTTTAGCATAAAACTCCTCCAGAAGGATAAATTTTGTCTATAATTATATAAGTAATTTCTTGTTGAGTCAACATAAAATTGTATATGATTAAGGCAAAAGGAAAAGCATAGGTAAATACAATTTTGGAGGGAGATATTATGGATAATAATAAGAGAATAACTCATGAATATGCATTAGAAAAAGCAAAAGAATTGGTTTCTAAAATGACACTACAAGAAAGAGCAGAGCAATTAACTTATAACGCGCCAGCCATAAAGCATTTAAATATACCAAGATATAATTGGTGGAGTGAAGGGCTTCATGGCGTAGCAAGAGCTGGTACAGCAACAGTATTTCCACAAGCTATTGGGCTCGCAGCTATGTTTGATGATGAATTCCTAGAGGAAATTGCTAAAATTATTGCAATTGAAGGACGTGCAAAGTACAATGAGAATTCTAAAAAAGATGATAGAGATATATATAAAGGATTAACATTTTGGTCACCAAATGTAAACATTTTTCGTGATCCTAGATGGGGACGCGGTCATGAAACTTATGGAGAAGATCCATACTTGACTTCTAGATTGGGAGTTGCTTTTGTTAAAGGCTTGCAAGGTGACGGAAAATATTTAAAAATAGCAGCATGTGCTAAGCATTTTGCAGTACATAGTGGGCCGGAAGCTTTAAGGCATGAATTTAATGCTGTTGTAAGCAAGAAGGATTTATATGAAACTTATTTACCAGCTTTTGAAGCTTGTGTAAAAGAAGCTGATGTAGAAGCTGTAATGGGAGCTTATAATCGTACAAATGGTGAACCTTGCTGCGGAAGTGAGCTGTTATTAAAAGATATATTAAGAGGAAAATGGCAATTTAAAGGACATGTAGTATCTGATTGCTGGGCTATTGGAGATTTTCATTTACATCATAATGTTACAAGTACTGCTACTGAGTCAGCAGCACTTGCATTAAAAAATGGCTGTGATTTAAATTGTGGTCATATATATCTTCAAATGTTATTAGCATATAAGGAAGGTTTAGTAACAGAAGAAGATATAACTAGAGCCACAGAAAGACTAATGGCAACTAGAATTAGATTAGGTATGTTTGATGAAGAATGTGAATATAACGAGATACCTTATGAATTAAATGATTGCAAGGAACATAATGAAGCTTCTTTAATGGCTTCAAGAAAATCCATAGTAATGCTAAGAAACAATGGACTACTTCCATTAGATAAATCTAAATTAAAATCTATTGGAGTTATTGGACCAAATGCAAATAGTGAATTAATGTTAAAAGGAAACTATTTTGGCACAGCTTCTAAATACACTACAATATTACAAGGAATTCATGATGCGGTAGATGGAGAAGGTATAAGAGTATTTTATTCAGAAGGCTGTCACTTATATAAAGATAGCATAACAGGTGGTACTAATGATAGATTAGCAGAAGCTATTACAGTTGCAGAACATAGTGATGTGGTGGTTATGTGTCTAGGTTTAGATTCTATGCTTGAAGGTGAACAAGGTGATGCTGGTAATAGTGATGGTGCTGGTGATAAACTAAGTTTAAATTTACCAGGAAAGCAACAAGAATTACTTGAAAAGGTACTAGCAGTAGGCAAACCAGTTATAGTTGTTCTTGGAGCTGGAAGTGCATTAACGCTGCAAGGACAAGAAGAAAAATGTGCTGCTATTTTAAATGCATGGTATCCAGGTAGTCATGGAGGCAGAGCAGTAGCGGACTTAATATTTGGTAAATGTTCACCAAGTGGGAAATTGCCTGTGACTTTCTATAGAACTACTGAAGAGTTACCAGAATTCACTGATTACTCTATGAAAGGCAGAACTTATCGTTACATGAAAGAAGAAAGTTTATATCCATTCGGTTATGGCTTAACTTATTCAACTGTAGAATTAGCGGATTTAGCGGTATCTGATATTATCAAAGATTTTGATGATGTCAATGTAAGCATTAAAATTTCTAATACAGGAAATTGCGATATAGAGGAAGTAGTTCAATGTTATGTAAAGGATCTTGAATCAAAATATGCAGTAGATAATTATAGCTTAGCAGGATTTAAACGTATTGCACTAAAAAAAGGTGAAAGTAAAACTGTATCAATGACAATAGATAAAAGATCTTTTGAAATTGTAAATGATGAAGGTGAAAGAATACTTGACAGCAAGAAATTTAAGTTGTTTGTAGGTATATCACAACCGGATAGTAGAAGTATACAACTTACAGGAATTAATCCACTAGAATCTAATATTCAGTTAATATAAGGATACATTAAAATAAATAACAAGTCCAAAGTTGCTATGGGATGATTTTTTTATCCTTAAGTTCTTATATGCAGAAAAGTTCAGTATTGCAGCATAGCTGCTCTTTTCATAGGTGCATAGCTGCTTTTTTCTAAGGTGTATATTTTTCATCAGGCAAGGAGGCAGATTGTCTCGTAGTAGGTCTATTAGGTGAATCTGCCGACGTGAGCAGTGAACCAAAATCTATGATTTTGTGTGAATCACTTACTCAGCGAGCGTATGCAAGTCGAGCTTCACATGGGGGAAATAAGCTGGTAAATTGACTTGTTGTTTTTTTGAATGTGCCTAACAATCGCATGCCATGAAATTTAAGAAAGGAGACATTGATATGAATAACAATCCTATTATCTGGGCTGATTATCCTGATCTTGATCCAATTCGAGTGGATGATACTTACTATATGGTTAGTACTACAATGCATTTTATGCCAGGTTGCGTTATATTACGTTCATATGATCTTATCCATTGGGAAGTGGCAACTTATGTGTATGATGTTTTGGATGGTACACCAGCTCAAAAATTGGAAGGTGAGAAACAAATCTATGGAAAGGGTATGTGGGCAGCATCACTACGTTACCATAAAGGTAAATTCTATGTATGTTTTGTAGCAAATGATACACATAAAACTTATTTGTATACAGCTACAAATATTACAGGACCGTGGACAAAACAAATCATTGAAGGATTCTATCATGATTGTTCGCTGCTTTTTGATGATGACAGAGTTTATATTATTTATGGTAATAATGAGATTCATATTACGGAATTGAAGGACGATCTTTCAGGCCCTAAACCAGATGGATTGAATCGAATCATCATAAGAGAAACGGAAGAGTTTTATCTTGGTTATGAGGGTGCTCATTTATATAAAATTAAAGGCAAATATTATGTGTTTTTTATTCACATGTTGAAGGCTAAACATGGTCGTAGAACACAAGCATGTTTTGTAGCTGATTCACTAGAAGGTAAATTTGTTGGAGGAGATGTCTTTGATGATGATATGGAATTTCACAATTCAGGTGTAGCACAAGGAGGAATAGTAGATACTCCAGATGGCAAATGGTATGCGATGCTATTTCAAGATCGTGGTGCTGTTGGACGTATACCTGTTATTGTACCAATGCACTTTGAAAAAGATTTTCCAGTGTTTGATAAAAAGGCACCTAAATATATAGAGATTCCAAGTACAAGACCCCAATATATTTACAAACCAATGGTTGGAAATGATGACTTTATTTATGAGCAGGACCAGAATGGAACAGTGCGTTTAAAACATATCTGGCAGTGGAATCATATTCCTGATAATAATTTGTGGTCAGTAACAGAGAAGCCTGGAACATATCGTATCCAATCTGAGAAAATTTGTCCTAATATAAATTATGCAGTAAACACATTAACACAGCGTGCTTTTGGACCTGCATGTGAAGCAAGTGTAACTTTAGATGGAAGTGAGCTTAAAGATGGTGATTATGCAGGATTATGTTTTTTAATTAGCTCATATGGCTTGATTGCGCTTACCAAAGAAGATGGAAAATATTTTTTGGTAATGTTGGCAAGGAACACTGATGATAAATCCATATTTGGAAATCTAGTAGACAATGAGCCTGGAGTCGAGTATGCTAGAATGCCTGTAAGCGAAGCCAGAATTACACTGAAGGCATATGGCTGTTTCGTAGATAAAAGAGATGAATGTGAATTTTACTATCAAGATGGAGAAGAATGGCGAAAGCTTGGGATTACACACAATATGGTATGGAAGATGGATCATTTTGTGGGCTGCCGCTTTGGTTTGTTTCTGTACTCTGCAAAAGAGATTGGTGGAACTGCTGAATTTTCAAAGTTTAAATATAATATTCTATAGATATTCAATTTAAGACTCAGACTTATGCAATAACTTACCGAAATCATAAATATAGGGTTCAACATTGAAAATTATATTTATAACCTGTAATTTTTGTAATAACTGTATCTAAGAAAAAAACTTTGTACAGGTAAAAAGTAAGAAGTAAGAGGTAAAAGTTAAGGAAGAAAAGCCACTGGCTTTTCAATAAAAATATTTTTTTAGAAATCCCGTTAGGGATTTCATCATTAACTCTTAGTTTTTA
>JARLHR010000099.1 GCA_031292145.1 Clostridium sp.
CTCTTTTCTAATGTGCCTATTTTCCATCATACTGCGTCAGCAGATTGTCCTAATAGGCCCGCTATGAGATCAATCTGTTTCCTTGTATGATGAAAAATAATCATGGCATTTTGGACTTGTTATTTTCTTTCATGTGCCTAAAAAGGAGCAGCTTTAAGCTGCTCCTTTAATGTATAAACTAATTAAGCTCTGTTTACCGAACCAAATAATTCCATTTTTTCTTTAACACAAACTTTTATAGCTTCGAATCCAGGATTTAATAACTTTCTTGGGTCAAATCCTTTTCCTTCTAAATCTTTTCCAGCTTCAATATATTTTCTAGTAGCTTCTTGGAAAACTAATTGACATTCAGTGTTAACGTTGATTTTAGCAACTCCAAGAGATATAGCTTTCTTTATCATATCTTCAGGAATTCCAGTTCCACCATGTAATACTAATGGCATAGTAGTTCCAACAGCTTCTTCGATTTTAGCTAATGCTTCAAAATCTAATCCAGCCCAGTTAGAAGGGTATTTTCCATGGATGTTTCCGATTCCAGCAGCTAACATAGTAACTCCTAGTTCAGCTATTTGCTTACATTCATTTGCATCAGCAACTTCGCCTTTTCCTACAACTCCATCTTCTTCTCCACCAATTGAACCAACTTCTGCTTCTAAAGAAAGTCCTTTAGCATTAGTTATAGCAACTAATTCTTTAGTTTTTTCTATATTTTCAGCTATTGGATAGTGAGAACCATCAAACATGATTGATGAGAATCCAGCTTCTATACAAGCTTTAGCTCCTTCATAACTACCGTGATCTAAGTGTAATGCTACTGGTACAGTTATGTTTAATTCTTCAATCATTGCTTTAACCATTGCAGATACAGTTTTATAACCTGTCATATATTTTCCAGCACCTTCAGATACACCTAAAATAACTGGTGAATTGTTTTCTTGTGCAGTTAATAATACAGCTTTAGTCCATTCTAAGTTATTGATGTTGAATTGACCAACTGCATATTTTCCTTCTCTAGCTTTGTTTAACATTTCTTTAGCTGATGTTAACATTTTACGACCTCCGTATACTTCTATATTTATTATAGTAACTATAATATGTTAAGAAAAATGATATTGTTATTTTTATATCAACTTTCTTTTTTCAAACTTATTATACTCTAAAATTCATTATATGAAAACAAAAAAATGAAAAATATGCTTGTATAGTATTAATGTAGAAGTAGATTGTACTAAAAAAGTTATTTAAACAATTGAATTTTATCATTTAAAGATATATGATAAGACTAATGTATATATTTACATGAGAAATAAATAATAAAAATTCACGAATATGGAGGAATTAAATTATGATCTGTGAAAACATTAAAAAAGCGAAGGATTATTCAGGTATTAACAAAAATTTTAAGAAGGCATTTGAATTTATAAAGAATAATAATTTAAAGGAATTAGCTATTGGACAATATGCTATTGAAGGAGAAGAGGTATTTGCACTTGTTCAAGAATATACTACGCAAAGTTCAAAAGATAAAAGATGGGAATCTCACGAGAAATATATTGATATTCAAATGATAATTACTGGCGAAGAAATTATGGGATATGCTCCAATAAATTATTTAGAAGTAAAAGAGGATTTGAGACCAGAAAAAGATTTGATTTTTTATGATGAAACTCTAAAAGGTTCTAATATTAAATTTAGCAGCGGAGATTATTCAATATTTTTCCCGGAAGATGGACATAAACCTGGTTGTGCTTTAGGAGAATGTTCTAAGGTAAAGAAAGTAGTAATAAAGGTTGCATGTAAATAATTAAATCGATATATTAAAAATACTTGTAATATGGCATATTGTACACGTGTGCAATACGCCATATATACAAGTATTCCTTATATAGATAGAAGGTTTAATTATAAAATTCTATATTCCACTCATCATTTTGATTAAATATATTAGAAATCGAATACTCATTTGCTTCATCATCCGTTAAAATATGTGACCATGATATTCTAGTTTCATTAGAAGCACCTGGACCATGACTCTTATATTCAACGTAATTAGTTTCTTTTTCAGCAAGAGATTTGTGCCAATTATGCCAGCCTTCCTTTTTTATATGATTTCCCATATAACAATTTATAAAAGCTGTTTTAGCGTAATCCCTCCAAGGTCTTCCTAAATAAACACTATTAGGTTTTGAATCACTTGTTAATTTACAGTCTATAAATACGTAACCAAATTTTTTGCCTTCTACAGTTGATGCTGCAGTTATATATCCATTATTATCCATATTTCTATTTTTAGAAAATATTTCACATTCTTTAAAAATCGCAGTAGCAGAACCAAAGATAAAATCAATATCTCCTTCAATATAGCAATTTTCATAATATTGTCTTCCCACGATTCGTTTTTTTCCATCCATAGGGCCTCCGAAATTATTACCTTCTATAGGTGTTGGTGGAAGGGGACCTGTGAATAAAGTATCTTGGTTACCAAGAAATCTACAATTCTTAAATTTTGCTTTATCTCCTTCAACATATACAGCTATGGCTTGCCCAACAACATCGCCGATTCCAGCAGAATTTTCAAAGGTTATATTCTTAGCAGTAAATTCACTAGCTTCTATAAAAATAGTATAAGTATTAAAAGTTCTATAAGCTTCACCACTTGGGAAAAGTTTCTTTGCATAATCATCATAAGTAATGATAGTTTCTTCTTTAGCTTCTCCTGTAAGGGATATATAAGGTTTTATAACATTTAATTTTTCTTTATAGACTCCTTTCTTTATGTATATTTCTACTTCTTCATTATTATCTATGGGGATAGAATCAATGGCCGCTTGAATGCTGTTAAATTGTCCACTGCCGTCTTTTGCTACTATTATCACGTTATTCCTTCTTTCACATAATATATTAAATTAAGCAGCTCATATAAAATAATTAATTATATATCATCTGTTTTTTATACGAATATGATTTATTATTATAGAACATGCTTTATTATTATAGAACATGCTTTATTTAATAATATTATACTCTAATTATCATAATAGAAAATACAAAAATTTTATTTGTGAAACATGAAGAAGAATCCCTATTATGAATAATAAGGATTCCCTTTCACAGTTAAAAAGTACATTCAATTATAATATTTGAACATTTATAGCCATAGGACCTTTTTCACCTTCTTCAATATCAAAGGTTACATTTCCACCTTCATGCAAATCTTTATCAGATCCCTTTTCTTTAACTTGTGAGTGATGTACAAAAACGTCATTACCGTTGTTACAAGATATAAATCCATATCCTCTTTCTGTATCAAACCATTTAACCACACCAGTTGTTTTAGCCATTAAATTATACCTCCATAGTAATTAATTTTCTATTATAGTATTTGTAATAATACAGATTTTTAAACTCTAGGCATATGAAAGAAAATAACAAGTACAAAATGCGATAACAGAGATATTTGTATATGTGATAAAGTCACAGACAGCAATAATTAAATAAAATAAAATAAAATTAAGATCTATATTTGAATTAATAGAGATTACCATGTGAAAATGTGTTAAAAAAATACAAATATCAGTGTATTTATGATTCTAAACGTTAATAAGTAAATTCTAAATAATGTTGTATATAATTAAAAAATATAAATTGCGAGAAGGAGAGATTCTTATGTCTAGAAAGATTATTATTGTCGGAGGAGTTGCAGGTGGTGCTTCCACAGCAGCTAGACTTAGAAGATTAGATGAAAATTGTGAAATAATTATGATAGAAAAAGGTGAATATATATCTTTTGCCAACTGCGGTCTTCCTTATTATATAGGAGAAACAATAGATGAGAGAGGTAAACTGATAGTTCAAACTGTTGAAGAAATGAGTGAGAAATTTAATTTAAATATAAGAAATTTAGCTGAAGTAATCAATATAGATAAAGATAACAAGAAGGTTAAAATTAAAAATCACAAGACAAATGAAGAATATGAAGAAACTTATGATATTTTAGTTTTATCACCAGGGGCAGCGCCTATAAAACCTCCAATTCCAGGAATTAATGAGTGTGATAACTTATTTACGCTTAGAAATATACCGGACACTGATAAAATAAAAGCATATGTAGATAATAAAAAGCCTAAACATGCTACTGTAATAGGCGGAGGCTTTATAGGTCTTGAAATGGCGGAAAATCTTTATGAAAGAGGAATAGATGTAACTATTGTTGAAGCTAGCAGTCAAGTAATGGCACCTCTTGATATTGAAATGGCAAGTATAATTCATGAACATTTAATAGACAAAGGCGTAGAATTAATATTAAATGATGGAGTAGATGGGTTTGAAAAAAAAGGTGAAAAAATAATACTATCTAGCGGAAAAGAAATATCAACTGATATGATAATATTATCAATTGGTGTGAGACCAGAAACGGCTATAGCAAAAGAAGCTAATCTTAAGTTAAATGAAAGAGGCGCTATAGTAATAGATAAATTCATGAAAACTTCTGATTCTAATATTTATGCTTTAGGAGATGCTGTAGAAGTAATAGATTTTGTAAATAAAAAGCCTACAATGATTCCACTAGCTTGGCCTGCTAATAGGCAAGGAAGGATAGTAGCTGATAATATATGTGGCAAAAATACTGAATATAAAGGAACTCTTGGATCTTCAGTTGCAAAGGTATTTGATTATACAGTTGCAACAACTGGTAATAATGAAAAGACTTTAAAGAGATTAGGGATAGAATATGAGGCTATTCATATCCATCCAGGTTCCCATGCTGGTTATTATCCAGGTTCATTTCCAATAGCATTCAAAATGTTATTTGACCCAAAGTCCGGAAAGATATTTGGAGCTCAAGGAGTAGGTCTTGACGGAGTTGAAAAAAGAATTGATGTACTTGCTACTGCCATAAAAGGAAATCTAACTGTTTTTGATTTACAAGATGTTGAACCTTGTTATGCACCACCATATAATTCGGCTAAAGATCCTGTAAACATGCTAGGATACTATGCTTCAAATATTATAGAAGGACTTACTGAAATAATTCAATGGCATGAAATAGATAGATTAGATAAAGATAATTCAATAATTATTGATATAAGAGAAGAATTTGAATTAGTTACAGGCAGTTTTGATAATTCTATTCATATTCCACTTGGACAGTTAAGAAACAGAATAAATGAAATTCCAAAAGATAAAAACATATACGTTACCTGTCAAGTAGGACAAAGAGGATATGTTGCATGTAGGTTATTAGAGCAGGCTGGAATTAAGTGCAGAAATATTGATGGCGGAGCAAAGACATATTTATATGTAAAAAGAGCAAAGGAAATTATCAAAAATCAGTACAAAAATAATGAAAAAGTAAAAGATGAGGTAGCGGTAATGAAATTAGAAGATTTAGATATATCAGAAATAAACGCTAATATTACTTTAAATGCATGTGGTCTTCAATGCCCAGGGCCAATTAAAAGAGTGTTTGAAGAAATTAAAAAGATGGAAAATGGTAATGTCTTAGAAGTTAAAGCAAGCGATCCTGGTTTTACAAAGGACATTAAATCTTGGTGCGATTCAACTGGAAATACGCTATTAAAATCGGAATTTAATAGCAAAGAAAAGGCATTTGTAGCTTATATCCAAAAAGGAACAGCAGCAATATCTATTGAAAAAGCATCTTCAGTAAAAGCTGTTGATAAAAATGGAGCAACATTAGTTGTATTTAGTGGTGATTTAGATAAAGCAATAGCATCGTTTATTATTGCTACAGGAGCAGCATCTATGGGGAAAGAAGTGACTATGTTCTTTACATTCTGGGGACTTAATATATTAAAGGATGAAAACAAGCCTAAAGTGACTAAGGATGTTATGGAAAAAATGTTTGATGTAATGCTTCCAGCACATCCTGGAAAATTACCATTATCACAAATGAATATGATGGGAATGGGGCCTGCAATGATAAAGCAAATCATGAAAAAGCATAATGTTGACAGCTTAGAAACTTTAATAAAAAATGCAATAGATATGGGTGTTAATGTTGTTGCATGTTCTATGAGTATGGAGCTAATGGGAATAAAAAAAGAAGAATTTATTGATGGTGTTGAAATTGGTGGCGTTGCATCTTATTTAGGTGCAGCTGAAGATTCAGGATTAAATTTATTTATTTAGCTATATTGTAAATTAAAATTAATACAGATTCTAAGAAATTATAGTATAAGAATTAAATATAATTATAAAATAAAGAGAATAATTTAATGTTCTCTTTATTTTTTTGTGTTAATATTTGTTAAATAAAGATAAATTACTAGTAATATTAAAAAGATAATTTTATAATAGAATCATCAAACCTCGATATACAGTTTTAAAAATAAAATAATAAAAGTTATTAAATTTAATAGATTAAGAACAGGTGGTTCTAGAGTAGATATGCCACTTTATAGAAAGGGATACGTATATGAAAACTATATATAGATGTTTTCCGAAAGGAAAATTTAAAACATTGACAATGAGCTATGACGATGGAAGAGAGTCAGATAAAAGGTTAATTTCATTGTTTAATAAATATGGGATAAAAGGAAGCTTTCATTTAAATTCAGGTCTTCTTAAAGATGCACCGCCAACACCAAATGATGTTTATGGATTAAGAATACCTAAGGAAGAACTTAAAGAGCTTTATATAGGACATGAAATTTCATGTCATACTGTTACACATCCAACTATAGCAAGATTACCTATCACACATGTAGCTAAACAAATTCTTGAAGATAGAGAACAGCTTGAAGGCATAACTGGGTATACCGTAAGAGGTTTATCTTATCCTAATGGATCATACAGTAATGAAATAAAAGCTATGTTACCTAGTTTAGGGATAGAATACGGGCGAGTTGTTGAAACCACCGGAAGCTTTGATATGCCAAAAGATTTTCTTGAATGGAAGGCAACTTGCCATCATGCTGATCCCAATTTACTAAAATATGCAGATGATTTTACAGAGTTAAGTAAAAAACAATATATGTATATGTTTTATGTATGGGGTCATAGTTATGAATTTCCAAGAGATAATAACTGGGATGTAATTGAAAAATTATGTGAAAAATTAGGTAATAGAGATGACATATGGTATGCAACTAACATAGAAATAGTTGATTATCTAAAAGCTTGTGATAATTTACAATTTTCAATGAAGGGTGACTTTGTATATAATCCTAATTTTAAATCAGTGTGGGTTAGCGTTAATGGAGAGATATATGAAATTCCAGGTGGAAAACAAATTTATTTCAAATAAATATTGTAATATTACTAGTAACGTAGGTATTATATATGCAAAAACATACAATAAAAAAATCATTATCTGAAAAAATAAACAATATATTTTTATATGGTACAAAATATTAAAATTAGAATATACTAGTATTGAGGTCACTGCATTTTTACAGAGGTTTAATGTGGTGACTTTTTGAATTTAGTCAAATTTAATTAATTATTTAGGAATATGAACTTGAATTACTATTCTTTTTATATTCGTTTTATAAGTAGGGAGGAGAAGCATGATTATTAAAAACGTTGAAGTATTTGAAATATCAATACCTTTAGTGACACCATTTAAAACAGCATTAAGAACTGTGGATGCTGTCAATGATATAGTTGTAAAAATTACGTCTGATGCAGGAGAAGCAGGATACGGTGAAGCAGCACCTACAGCTGTAATAACAGGTGAATCAAAAGAATCAATTAAATCCGCAATTATTAATTATATAAAACCATCTATTATTGATATAGAAATAACTGATTTAGAAATTATTATGGAGAAAATACATAATTGTATTTTAAAAAATACTAGTGCAAAAGCTGCAGTAGACATGGCTATTTATGACTTATATGCTCAAAATTATAAAACACCTCTTTATAAAATTCTTGGTGGATACAGAAATGAAATTACAACTGATATAACAATCAGTGTAAATGATATAGATGAGATGGTAAAGGATAGCATAAAAGCTGTCAAAGATGGGTTTAATATTTTAAAGATTAAAGTTGGAAAAGAAAGTGAAAAGGATATTGAGAGAATTACTGAAATAAGAAATGCAGTTGGGGAAAATATAAAATTGCGTGTTGATGCCAATCAAGGATGGACAAGCAAGCAAGCTGTAAAAATAATTAGTGATTTAGAAGACAAAAATTTAAATATTGATTTAGTAGAGCAGCCAGTAAAGTATTGGGATTTGGACGGTATGAAATATGTTACTCAAAATACTTATACAAATATTTTGGCAGATGAAAGTGTTTTTTCTCCATTAGATGCAGTTAAGATAATTCAGGAAAGAGCTGCAGATTTGATTAATATAAAGCTTATGAAAACAGGTGGAATATATAATGCCTTAAAAATTTGTGATATAGCAGAGGTTTATGGAATAGAATGTATGATAGGCTGCATGCTTGAAAGTAAAATTAGTGTAAGTGCTGCTGCAAATCTTGGGGCAGCTAGAAAAATAATTACCATGGTTGATTTAGATGGACCAGCACTTTGTAAAATAGATCCAATAAGTGGAGGACCTATTTTTAATGGAAGCAGCATTAAAATGAGCAACAGAAGTGGAATTGGTTTTGAAGGTATTCTTATGGTAAAATAAGTTATATTAAATGTAAGGCACAATTGAACAATTTAGATTGGAGATATAAAAAATGATAAGACCGAAACCGCTAAGAAAAGGAGATAGAATAGGTTTAATTGCAACATCCAGTCCAGTTAAAGAAGATAGAATAGAACCATCTATAAAGGCTATGGAAGATCTAGGGCTTGAAGTAGTTTTAGGAGAAAGCTGCAGAGGATATCATGGTTTTTTATCTGGAAGTGATGAGCTCCGAGCAAATGATATCAACAAAATGTTTAAAGATAAAAGTATAAAAGGAATTTTTGTCATAAGAGGAGGGTACGGTGCAGCTAGAATATTAGATATGATCGATTATGATATGATTAAAAAAAATCCTAAAGTTTTTGTTGGATATAGTGATGTAACTGCTCTTCACAATATATTCAATGAAAAATGCAAACTTATTACCTACCATGCTCCAATGCCATCAACCGAACTATATAAAGGCATTGATGATTATACAATGGAATATTTAAAAAAGAACATATTTAGTGATGAACCTTTAGGCATACTTAGAAATCCAGAAGGACAAGAAATTAAAACTTTAGTTAGTGGAAATGCAGAAGGTAAATTAGTGGGTGGAAATCTATCATTAGTAGTGTCATCTCTAGGAACATCATATGAAATTAACACAAAAGGAAAAATATTATTCTTAGAAGATGTAGATGAACGTCCGTACAAAATAGATAGAATGCTGATTCAACTAAAACAAAGCGGAAAATTTAAGGATGCTGCAGGAATTATTTTAGGTGCCTGGACGAATTGTGAAGCAAAAGAAGGAGATAATAGCTTAAATTTAATGGAAGTTTTTGAAGAATTAATTAAACCAGAAAATAAACCTACAATTTATAATTTAATTTGCGGACATTGTTTGCCCACTATTAGTATTCCATTAGGGTCCAAAGCAATCATAAATGGAGATAAAAGTGAAATAATTATACTATAAGTTCCTATATTCAATAAAGTAATAAATAAGTATGCTAGTATATTGACGTTATACTAGCATCATGGATTTATTATCTTCTTTTATATACATTATATATAGTTTTAAGTAAATGGGGCGATTAAATGAAATATGCAGTAGTTAATCAAACTATTGGATTACTAAAAAATCAACCTAAAGAGGACTCGGAAAATGCTGATGAAGTTTTATTTGGAATGAATGTTGAAATACTTAACGAAGCACCAAACAATTGGTTTTATATAAGAACTCATTATAATTATGAAGGTTATGTAAATGGTAATGATTTAATAATAAACGATAAAATATCAAAGAGATGGGAGAAGGAAAAAAACACTGTAGTAATTAATTCGTTTGCAGATATACTAAATAAACCTGAAGGATCAGGGTATCAAATTGCAACTTTAACTAGAGGAGCAAATTTAATTTCAACCAATGAAATATTCAAAAGATTTATAAAAGTTAAATTACCTGACTTTAAAACTGGATGGATTAGAAAGAGTTTTATATCAGGTTTAAAACAAAGCTATGACATAAAAGATGAAAAAAATCTCAGAGAAAATTTAGAAAAAGCTGCTTTAAGTTATTTAGGAACACAGTATAGATGGGGAGGAAAAACACCTTGTGGAATTGATTGCTCAGGTCTTTGTTCCATGGCATATATGTTAAATGGGATAATAATTTATAGAGATTCAAAAATAAAAGGAGGATTTCCAATTAAGGAAATATCCTTTAATAAATTAAAAAAAGGAGATTTAATATATTTCCCTGGGCATGTAGCTATGTATTTAGGAAATGGAGATTATATTCATTCAGCAACTAGTAATGATATTGTTAAAGTTAATAGTTTTAATGAAAATGCTGATAATTATAATGAATATTTGGCAAAAAGTTCAAAAATATTTGGAAGTATATTTTAATTACGCACCTGAAAGTAAATAATAGACAAAAGATGACTTTTCTTATAAATTTTCAAATAAAGTGAAAATGCTTTTTTAATAGATTAGAGTATAAACAATTTCTTTAAAACCTTAGTATAATGATTTGACAGAGATAACTAGATAAAACAATTTTCTGAATAATGTAAATATTATGACTCTTATATTTTATATTGCAATTATTACATCCTTACAATATAATGTAAAATGTTAGCAAAAAGTGTATAGGAGGGTGATAGGAAAACCATGGAGGAAATGAGAGATAAATTAATACAACTTATAAATGAAAAAGGAATGTTAAATGAAGAAACAATATCAGTTAGTCAAGAGTTGGACAAACTTATTGTTTATTATTATAGAGTTAATTACCCGATACTTAACAATTAAATAATATATTAGCTTAGAAAGTATCTATATAGGGATACTTTTTTTGTTTATAGAACATGAAAGAAAATAATAGCCAAGATACTGATCTATTATTTTTTTTCTAGTGACTAAGAACCATTATCAATATGATGCTTTGTGTAAATTTTTTGTTAGAATTAGCACAATTTTTCATTAAGCATACTATATTTTTAAAGGAGGTGCTTTCTATGAATATTAATTTCCACTATTTTGCAATGAAAGTTCTTGCAAGAACTGCTGGATTCGATGAAGTTGATGCACAAGTAATATCAGAGTATTCTCAATTTGTTGATGACTTTCATCCATTTTTGGACAAACCCATGAATTGTTACAGTGCTCCAAAACGTGCTCAGTTTTTATGTAAAGACCTGTATGATAGAGAGCTTAAAATGTATGTTAAAAAGTTTATTCCTGTAAATACTGGGTTTGCTGGAATTGAATATGTATTTCTTACATCGAAATATATTCAGGAAAACACATTAATACCATTTCATTTCATTCCTAGAGAGCAACTTGATCAAATTAGCAATCATGGGGAAAATGGAGTCGATAGAAGGGACTATTGCGTCAAAAGATTTGATAATACTCCTTCATTGCTGAAATCGCTGTTAAATTATATATCCTACTTGCATCAACTAAACAGCATGAACAATATGAGTTTAATTAGATTAGGTATTATATTGCATATATTTTCAGACTCATATTCGCATCAAAAATTCTCTGGTTATTGGGGGTGGGAAAATTCCTCAAGAATTACTAGAGTGGTTGATAATATAACAAATGAAGATGTTACTTCAAAATACCCGGGGAAAATCACGGAGAATCTCCCATCAATAGGCCATTCAAATAGCAGTACGGTACCAGATGAGAGCAATGTATCTTTTACAATAAATTTTAAATCAAATAGAGCAGATACTTCGTATGAGGTAGTATATACAAGAAATAATACAACAGAATTTTTATTAGCAGCAAGAAATATTTTAAATTACCTAAGACGTTGCAAAGAAAAAGAACCAATAAGTGATTGTGATTGGTTACCACTAGAGCAAAAGTTAAGACAAGGCTTTTTAACCACTTATAAAAGAGTTAAGTCATTAACAGACCATTGGTCAAAAATTTTTAATGATATTGAATTCTATTATAATGAGGCTAAACTTAATGAACCATCAGATAATTACTTTGATTTTAATATATGCGCCTATGAGATTAGAGAAATTATTTTAGGGAAAACGAATTTTCCCTATGGAACTCCTTATGCAGATTTTTTGAATTCTAATATAGAGGATTTACTATTATAAATATAAAAATCACTTCTCAATTCTGTAGAAATAACTAAGTAAGGCTCATGAAAAAAAATAACAAGTCAAAAATGCCGACGCAGCATGATGGAAAATGGCCAGATTAGAAAAAAGAGCTATGCACGTATGAAAAGAGCGGCTATGCTGCAATATGGAACTTTTCTGAATATCAGAACTTTTCTGGCGATGGACTTGTTATTTTTTGATTGTGCCTAAAGTTTTTTTATAGCATTGAGAAGTTTTTTTATTAATATATCAAACCATATTATCTTATTTATAAATAATTATATACTTTTAATCTGATACAAGCATTGAAATATTCAAATCTATATGAAATTCATATAGAAGAACTTTATTTATTATTGATAAGAAATACAAAAATGATAAAATAGAGATAATAGATTAGTATGAAATTAATGTTAAAGTGGAAAACTTAAATTTATATTTAAATCAATAACTTAAATTTGAATGTTATATGAAGGATTAGGAGGGATAGTAGATGGTGTCAATCAGCATAACTGTAATTTTAATAGCAGTAATTTTAATAGCACTTGTTTTTGCACTTTCGAATGGACTGCATGATGCAAGTTCTGTAGTTGCAACTTGTATTGTTTGTGGTGCTGCAACGCCAAAGCAAGCAATTGGAATTGCATCTATTTTTGGAATGATTGGTTCGATTTTCGGTGGAAATGCAGTAGCGGATACTATCTCTAAGGTTATAGATCTACCAGCAAATACGACCATGCTTTCAATACTTTTGGCAGCTATTATGGGAGCAGTTATATGGAATTTAGTAACTTGGAGATTGGGATTGCCTTCAAGCTCCACACATGCTTTGATAGGAGGAATTATTGGCTCGGTATGGGTATCTTCAGGTTATAAACATATACTATGGGGATGGAATGAACTAATTGGTGGACAATATCAACTAACTGGAATTGTGAAAGTAGTTGCAGGTTTAATTATTTCACCGATGCTTGGGTTTATAATTGCGTTTATTCTTCAAAAAGTTACGAGATTATTGCTAAGGAATGCGAAATATACATTAAATAATACTCTAAATAAGCTACAATTAGGAATAGCTGCAGCACTTGCCTACAGTCATGGTGCTAATGACACTCAAAAAATTATTGGAATAATAGCTTTAGCACTGATGGCAGGTAAAGGTATAGCTACAACACCACTTTGGGTAAGAATAGCCGGTGGACTTGTAATGTTTATTGGAACAATGCTTGGAGGATGGACAATAATGAAAACTATCGGTAGAGGAATATTTAAAATAAGGGTTATTCATAGTGTAAACTCTCAATTAGCTTCTTCAGGGTCATTGCTATTGGCTACTTTTATAGGGGCACCTGTTTCTACTACTCATGTAGTTGTTGGCAGTGTTATGGGAGTTGGTGCGGCTGACGAATTTAGAATGGTTCATTGGGGCATAGCAAAGGAGATTATTTTAGCTTGGTTTATTACAATACCACTATCTGCAGTAGTTTCTGCATTGATATATAGTTTATCTAATTTTATTTTCAAAGTAATATAAAGTGAGGTCAGAAGATATGGATAAAAGAAATATTTTTGATAGGTTTTTTCCAGTAAAATATGATTTTTACGAAATGTTAAATAAACAGGCAGAGCTTAATATGCTAGGTATTAATATGTTACACAAATGGTTAAGTAGTAGATCGAAGAATGAAAAGAAAGAACTTTTCCGGTATGTTAAGGAAGCAGACGAAGTTAGATTTGATATGGAAAATAAACTGATAGAGGCGTTTATAACACCTTTTGATAGGGAAGATATTTATTCCATTTCTGTTGAAATGGATAAGGTAATTGAGTTTGCTAAAACAACATTAGAATCAATGGAAGCATATGAAGTGGACGCAAACGATGTGATTATTAATATGGTGGAAAAGCTTAAGGAAGGTACGGATTTTCTATTTGAATCCTTAACGCTGTTGGAAAGCAATCCAATAAAATCCCAGCAAAACATTTTTAAAATGAGGGAAACACATGTTGAAGTAGAACGGCTTTACCGAGATGGAATGGCTGAAGTGTTTAAGTGTAATGATTCGATGCATGCTCTTAAACAAAGAGAAGTGTACCATCATATTAAAGATGCCTCTGCCAATTTAGAATACACTGTTGATATATTTCACAGAATAATTGTAAGAAGAGTATAATTGAGGGAGTTTTTTCAATAAGGAATTTTCATTATAAAAGTGGCGGTAAGGGATCTTTAAAAAATAATCAGTCATTTTCTGGTCTATTTTGTGCTATGCTTCATCACCATAACCCTTACATAGCTCGCTATGTAAGGGTTATGGTTCTTCGCCTAGCGCAAAATATCCTCAGAATCTTTGACTTGTTATTTTCTTTCAAATCCCTAAATCCAATTTAAAACTGGATTTGCTGCCACTTTGCATGCTGTCACAAGTAGATTTATTGGACTTATACACAAATAATATAAACATATTATTTGTGATCATTACTAATATTAGTATCGTGAATATCATTTTTATCTTTTACATATTTTTTATCTTTTTCATTTTTGTCAGTATTACTCTTATTGTTTTTGTTTTTGTTGTATTGAGAAGCACACATCTGTATCACCCCCTTGCTTTACTTTTTATTATTTACGGAAAAAGTTTACGTTATACATTCATAAAGAAAAATATGTGAAACTACCTATCGAAAAGGTCATATAAACGAATAAACATTTAAAAATAAAAGAAACTAATATATAATAAAACTATAAATTAGCAAAAATGCATTAATAGTTTAGAGTTTAATGATTAAGTAATAAGCGAGGGGGACATAAAATGAATTTTGAATTGGTGGAAATTAGTGATAATAATGTAAGTGGGGGCTTGTTTTCCAGACTTTTTTGACGATTGTAATCCAACTGAACAACAAGATTGTATGCCAAACGGTTATCCTGATCCAGATGATGGAGAGGAAATATACTAAAATATGAAAAGATATTTTGCTCTAAAAGAAAATGTTATTTTGATTCATGGGGCAAAGCGGGGGTTACTTCAAGATTTAAATTGCAAGAGAATTTTTTCTATAGATAGTAATTCTAAGAGCTTATCCCTAAATAATTTCTATTTTTCTAAAAGCAATAAAAGCACATGCAAGCTTAATAAGCCCCAAATAGGAAGCATCTGTTTTTTCAAATCGGACAAGCAATTTTCTAAAGCGATTCATCCATGAATGAGTC
>JARLHR010000100.1 GCA_031292145.1 Clostridium sp.
AAATTGACACACGCAATACCACCTGCACTTGTTCTTAACACAATTGTATTGCTTGTAGCTGTATTATCAGAACTAACCCATGTAGTTGTATTCGATCCATTATATCCTAATAGTTGTCCAGTTGTTGGAGCTGCTCCACCAAATGAAACTGACCAAGTAGAACCATTTCTCATTTTAGTAGCTTCCACTGTATTCGTTGTTCCTGTGATATTCTTATTTGTCAGAGTTTGCAATGCTGTCAAAGTTGCGACTGTATCAGATCCAGTTGGAATAGACACAGTTCCACCTCTTAAAGTTGATACAGTATTTGAATTTGAAGAACCACTACAATCACCAGTCAAAGTAATTGTTCCAGCTGATGCGATATTTCCATTTAGCTTTTGAATTGCTGTTAATATCGTATCACTTGCGGTAATTATTCCTGAACTAGAAACGAAACCAGTTAGAAGTTTTGAAGTAATCGCAGTATCCGCTGTAGCATTTGTTAAATTACCACTTATTTTATTAAAAGCTGATATTATCGTATCACTTGCTGTTATTATTCCGGATCCTGCAGTATATCCAGTTAATACTTTTGCAATTACACTAGCATTTAAAACATCTGAAGCCGTTCCAGTTAAATTTGCAGTTATAATATTTGCATTAAAATTACCATTAATATCACGTTTTACAATTTCATTTGGAGTATTTGAATCCGTTGGTGTTCCAATTATTGTAGTTAAATTATTAACATTTCCAACGATTTTATTTATAGCCTGTAAAATTGTATCAGTTGAAACAACGATACCAGCATTTGCTAAAAATCCTGTTAATACCTTTGCGATTACGCTAGCATTATCCATCACAGTTGCTATCTGAGATCCACTTACTTCTCCTACTAAATTACCTGTAAAATTAACTGCTGTTGTTGCAGTAGTTGAATTACCATTTAAATTTGCAGTTATGATATTTGCATTAAAATTACCGTTAATATCACGTTTAACAATTTCATTTGGAGTATTTGAATCAGTTGCAGCATTTGCTAATAACTCAGCAGAATGAATTAGAACAGCAGTCGAACCACCTACTTTATCAATAATATTATTATTTGTAAATCCACTCACATCTCCAGAGCCATTGCTAAATTATCGATATTTGGTTTCCATGAAACTGCACCATTAGGATCACTTGTTAAAATGTATCCATCATGCGCGCCATTTGGTAAAATTAATGCATTTATCATTGTTTGTCCAGATACTTTTAAATTGTCTAAAGTTGTATCGCCTGAGACACTTAAATCGTCTGCTGTAATTTCATTCATTCCAAGGTGCGAAATATAATATG
>JARLHR010000101.1 GCA_031292145.1 Clostridium sp.
TTGGTCTCATAGCGAGCCTATTAGGGCAATCTGCTGACGTGAGCAGTGAACCCAAATCTATGATTTGGTGTGAATCGCTTACTCAGTGAGCGTATGCGAGTCGAGCTTCCCATGATGGAAAATAGGCTTGGCAGATGGACTTGTTATTTTTTTGCTTGTGCCTCAATAATGCACAATATATAATTAAGGATAAAAGCTTCGCAGGGAAAATTCAAGTACTAAAATCAGATATTTATGTCCTATCTTTCCCCACGTAATTTCTAAAAATACTTTTCTAATCGAATTCTAAAAAAGTTTACCCCAAATCATTTATTGTGCATTGTTATTTTTTGATTGTGCCTTAAATGTTAATCTCTTTTTTATGCAGCTATTTTTACTACTTAGAAATTCTCTTTAATATTTCAACATAAGCATCTTTAACATTGCCTAAATCTCTTCTAAATCTATCTTTATCTAATTTTTCTCCTGTTGTCGCATCCCAGAATCTGCAAGTATCTGGTGAAATTTCATCAGCTAAAACTACTGTTCCATCTGGTAATCTACCAAATTCAATTTTAAAGTCAATTAAATTGATATTTTGTTCTTTAAATACGGCTTTTAATGTATCATTAATTTTTGCTGTCATAGCATAGATTTCTTTTAATTCTTCAAAAGTAGTAGCTCCAATTCCAACTGCATGATAATCATTTATTAATGGATCTCCTAGTGAATCATCTTTGTATGATAATTCAAATACAGTAGTCTTTAATTGAAATCCTTCTTCAAGACCTAATCTCTTAGCCATACTTCCTGCTGCAACATTTCTTACAATTACTTCAAGCGGTACTATTTCAACCTTCTTACATAATTGTTCTCTATCATTTAATTTTTCTATGAAGTGAGTTTTAACTCCTGCTTTTTCTAAAAGTTCAAATATAACTGAAGTTATCGCATTATTCATAATACCTTTATCTTCAATTTGACCTTTCTTTTCACCATTAAATGCTGTTGCATCGTCTTTGTAATATACAATTACTTCATCAGCCTTATCTGTTGCGTAAATCTTCTTTGCTTTTCCTTCATACATCATTTCTAATTTTTCCATTATAGTTCTACCCCTTCCGCATTTTCCTCAATAAATTTTTTCTTCATATTTAATCTGAATTCTTTTAATTTATTTTTTAATTCACCATTATTAACTGATAGCATTTGAACCGCTAACATTCCTGCATTATAGCTGTTGTTTATACCAACAGTTGCAACTGGAATTGATTTTGGCATTTGCACTATAGAATATAATGCATCAACCCCTTCAAGAGCAGCTTTAACTGGAACTCCTATTACTGGAAGT
The DNA here is from genome assembly GCA_031292145.1 of Clostridium sp. Classification (GTDB taxonomy): domain Bacteria; phylum Bacillota; class Clostridia; order Clostridiales; family Clostridiaceae; genus Clostridium. Next base: position 1,331 of record JARLHR010000101.1, read on the forward strand.
ATTGTCTTTGATGCTATAACTCCAGGCAAGTGTGCTGCAAGACCAGCCCCTGCTATAATAACTTGACATCCTTGTGCCTCAATTTCTTCTAAAGTCTCTTCTAATTTTTCTGGCACTCTATGAGCTGAAAGTACAAAAGCTTTGTATTCTATTCCAAATTCCTTTAAAGCATTTGCAGCTCCTCTCATTACTTCAGTATCTGATTTACTTCCAAAAAATATTGCAACTTGCATTTTAAGCCTCCCGTTTTTTATGATTTGCACTCAAACCGCATTATTACTATAAATATTTACATATGTAACTATGTATCTATTTAAATATTTATCTATATAACTAGATATCTAGTTAACTTTATACATACATATCTAGTTAAATCTTTTTATATTAAAATTTTTATATTGATATATATTTATATACAAAACTATATTCATATTTATATATTTTAATATTTTATCTAGTTAAAAGCCAACGGCTTTTCCTCCACACCTCTTAACTCTTAACTCTTAACTCTTAACTCTTAACTCTTACCTAAAATAATTAACCCCTGCTTTAAAGATCTTTTGATCAAAGTCTCCTGGAATATTTCTATATAAATCTGTTCCAATTCTTTCGCTGTGAGCCATCTTACCTAAAACTCTTCCATCTGGACTTGTTATACCTTCAATTCCGTACATTGAACCATTTGGATTAAATGGCATGTTTAATGATACATTTCCATCAAAGTCAACATATTGAGTTGCTACTTGCCCATTAGCAATTAACTCTTTAATTAAGCTTTCTGGTGCAACAAATCTTCCTTCACCATGTGAGATTGCAACTGAATGTACATCTCCTAAATTAACTTCACTAAACCAAGGTGATTTATTTGAAACTACCTTTGTGCTTATAATTGAAGACATATGTCTATTTATATTGTTATAAGTTAATGTTGCCATATCTTCTTTTATATCTACTATTTCTCCATATGGAACTAATCCTAATTTAATTAATGCTTGGAAGCCGTTACAAATACCAATAGCTAATCCATCTCTATTCTTAAGTAATTCCATTACTGAATTACTTATCTTTTCATTTCTAAGAGCATTTGCAATAAATTTACCAGAACCATCTGGTTCATCCCCTGCTGAGAAACCTCCTGGAATCATAAGAATTTGAGAAGTCGCTATTTCTTTTGCTAATCTATCAATTGATTCATTAAGTGCTTCTTTAGTAATATTTCTAAATACCACTTGAGTTACTTCTGCTCCTTCTTTTTCAAAGGCTCTAGCACAGTCATATTCACAGTTGTTTCCTGGGAATACCGGTATTACAACTTTAGGCTTAGCTATTTTAATCTTAGGAGAAAGTATTGATTTCTTATCATATAAAACTGTTTCTACTTTTCCTTCTACATCTTCAGTTTTAAATTTAAATACTGAGCTTAATTTTTCTTCATAAGTCTTTTCTAAAGCTTCAACATTTAAGTTCAAATCATATTCTTTAGAAGTTATAGCTGGCGAACTTGTTGTCTTACCAACTTCTTTATATAAACAATCTTTGAATTCTGCTTCTACATCAGTTCCATTTTTTACTTCTAATATTATAGTTCCGTAATTAAAAGCAAATAATTCATCCTTTGTTAAGTTCTCAATTTCTGCACCAATTCTATTTCCTAGTGTCATTTTAGTAATAGCTTCTGAAACTCCACCGTATTTGATAGCAGATGCTGAAATTACTTTTCCACTTTGGATTAATTGGTATAATGCTTCTAAGTTTTTCTTAAGTTTATCTAAATTTATAGTTCCATCTTCTAGCTTTTCAGTTTGAAGTAAAACTAAGCTTGATCCTGCTTCTTTAAATTCTGGTGATATTATATTTTTAGCTTTTTCTACCCCAACTGCAAAAGATACTAATGTTGGAGGTACATCTAAATCTCCAAAACTTCCTGACATTGAATCTTTACCACCAATTGCTGCAGTTTCAAATGCCATTTGAGCTTCATAAGCACCAAGTAATGCTGCAAATGGTTTACCCCATCTAGAACTTTCGCTGCCTAACTTTTCGAAGTATTCTTGGAAAGTTAATCTAGCTTTTCTGTAATCTCCACCCATAGCTGCAAGTTTTGATATGCTTTCAATTACTGCATAATATGCCATGTGGTATGGACTCCAAGTACCAAGTTCAGGATTAAATCCAAATGTCATTAATGTAGCATCTGCACTTTCTCCGCCAAGAACTGGGATCTTAGCTGCCATTCCTTCTGCTGGAGTCTTTGCATACTTACCTCCAAATGGCATAAGTACTGTTCCATGTCCTATTGTTGCATCAAATCTTTCTGATAATCCTTGTTGTGATGAAACATTTAGTTTCTTTAAATTATTAATCCATTCTTCTTTAACATTAACATCGGCAACTGCATATGGATAAGCATTAGGCGCTTTAACTGTAACCTTTGTTTTTTGAGTAGCTCCATTTGTATCTAAGAAAGTTCTCTTTAAATCAACAATTTGTTTACCTCTCCAGAATAATCTAAGTCTATCTGTATCAGTAACATGTGCAACTAAATTAGCTTCTAAATTTTCTTCGTTTGAAAGTCTTATAAATTCATCTGCATCTTCTTTTGTTACAACGACTGCCATTCTTTCTTGAGATTCTGAAACTGCAAGTTCTGTTCCATCTAAACCTTCATATTTCTTTGGAACCTTATCTAAATCTATATCTAAACCTCTGCAAAGTTCTCCAATTGCAACTGAAACTCCACCTGCACCGAAGTCATTACATCTCTTAATCATCTTAGCTACTTTAGAATTTCTAAATAATCTTTGAAGCTTTCTTTCAGTAGGTGCATTACCCTTTTGAACTTCTGCTCCACATTCATTGATTGAATCTACTGTATGTTCCTTAGATGAGCCTGTAGCTCCACCAACACCGTCTCTTCCAGTTCTTCCACCAAGTAAGATAATTACATCTCCAAGTTTTGGTTCTTCTCTCACTACATTTTCCTTAGGTGCTGCTGCAATAACAGCCCCAACTTCCATTCTCTTAGCTGCATAGTTTGGATGATATACTTCTTCAACTTGACCTGTTGCAAGACCAATTTGATTTCCATATGAACTATATCCATGAGCTGCCCCAAGTGTTATTTTTCTTTGAGGAAGTTTTCCTTCTAATGTATCTTCGACTGGTACTGTTGGATCTGCTGCTCCTGTAACTCTCATTGCTTGATATACATAAGTTCTTCCTGATAACGGATCCCTTATAGCCCCACCAAGACATGTTGCTGCTCCACCAAAAGGTTCAATTTCTGTTGGGTGATTATGTGTTTCGTTTTTAAACATGACTAAATAATCTTCCATACCCTTTTCAGTTTCAATTCTTACATTAATTGAACATGCATTTATTTCCTCAGAAATGTCTAAATCTTCAAGTTTACCTCTTTTTCTAAGTTCCTTCATAGCAATTACTGCCATGTCCATAAGAGTTTTACTCTTTTCCTTATCCCCATAAACATAGTCTCTTGATTTTAAATATCCTTCGTAACTTGCTTTTATTGGTGCTGTATATGTATTATCTTCTATTTGAACATCTTCTAATATTGTTGAAAATGTTGTATGCCTGCAGTGATCTGACCAATATGTATCTATAACTTTAATTTCAGTTATACTTGGATCTCTTTTTTCTCCTTTAAAATAATCTTGGATCATAAGAAGATCATCAATACTCATAGCTAAACCTTGTTCACTATGAAATTCTTTTAATTGATCTAATGTCTTATTGATAAATCCCTCTAAGATTTGAACATCTTTAGGTATGCTTGAAGCTGCTGATAATTCTTTGCTATCTATATCTACTTCTCTTGAATCGACTGGATTTATATAATATTTTTTAATTTTCTTAATATCCTCTTGTGAAAGGTTTCCTTTTAACACTACTATTCTAGCACATTTGATTTCTACTTTATCTTCCGCTGTTAAAAGAGCTAAACATTCTGACGCTGAATCTGCTCTTTGGTCATATTGACCTGGTAAGTATTCTACACCAAAAGCTACTTCCCCTTCATTTACTGGTAACTCTGATTCATGAACTATATCTACTGTTGCTTCCGAAAAAATTGTATGTAATGCTTTCTTATAATATTCTTCAGATATATCTGAAATAATATACTTATTAACAAGTCTTACATCTTCCAATGCAAATATCCCTAAGTTTTCTTTAAAATCATTTAATAAACTTTGGGCTTCTACATTAAATCCTTCTTTCTTTTCAACGAATACGCTTCTAATATCTAACATCTTAATTCCTCCAAAATATTATAAGATTTAGCTTAATCACTACTTCTTTGTAATGGCGAATGTTTTTCAACAACAATTCATTAACTTTCGTATCGATATCTTAAGATTATCACCTAACACGTACGATGTCAACTTATATTATGTTATTTTTTCATTAAATTTATATTTTCCCGAATTATAAAACTTTTTATTCTTTATATTGTTCGTGAATTGTATTTGTTATAGGATTATATAATAAGATTTAGCATTATACTTCCAAATTTATTTTATATAAAATAAGAAAATATCACTTGCCTATTACTCTAAAATTTTCCCCTAAAATCCTAAGATAATTCTCCTATGAATAATTATCACACTTTTAAATTACTTGCTAAAAATAATTTCTCACAAGATCATCTAGAGTATTCATCTTTTAAAATTGAGTAATACACTCTATCTACATATTTTCAATTCATACAAAAGAAATCTCGCGATGCCCCCCCTCATAAACAAATCCACATTTTCCAATAACTTTATGAGAATCGATATTTATTTAATTATGGCATATTTGAACTGTTGCACTAATAATTAATGCAGCAGTTAATATCATATCAAACAAGGTATATTGGCATATATTTCTTTTTAGTGCTAGTTTATATGTATTAAAAAAATATTGTTACTTTTTATTTCTCATTAAAAATTCCCATGAATTTTAGGGCTAATTTCACAATTTTAATGATCATTCTAAGTCTTTTTGTATCTTGATTTAATATTTTTTTAAACTTTTGCCTAAATATTAAATTAGCATTATTAATTTTTAGTACATATAATCTTCTACTCTTCTTATTTCATTAGTCTTCATAAAGCCGTTTCCAAAAAACAAATCCTTACATATCAAATCCATATAACTTATTACTTTATCCAAGTAAAATAACGTAAAAAAACTTAGATATCTTTGCAAATATTTTGTTGCAACACCATGATAAACATCAATCCAAGTTTTCAAATTTAGTATAAAATATCTTATTTTATTTTCATCTTTTACTTCTAACACTCGCTTTTTATTATGCTTTTTTGCTATTACCGAAAGATATCTATCTCCATAAGGAACAATATATGATTTTTTTTCAATCTTAGAATAAACTTTCTCATTAAATATTTTTAGATCCCACATATCTCTGAATACTGGTTTAACAAACATAGAATCTTCGTCTCCCTTCGCCCCTATAATCCAAATACGTCTTCTCAAAACTTTTACATTATCTATTTTTGTATTCCTGCTACCTTTGAAATTTTCCGGCATTATTGTTTTTGCCATGTAAATTATACCTTTTAAACTATTTGGCGTACCATTAATTGTCATGGCATGTAATATCTTGTGTCGCCAATAAAATGCAGTACCTAAGCTTATGTTGAGTTTTTCTGCACAAAATCTTAATGACTTTTTTTCAACCATAAGTTCTAAAAATTCCATCCATACTTCTGGATTTTTCTTAGAATAACTCCATAAAGCTTTAGTCGCATTTGAAAAAGTTTTACCGCATTCTTTGCATTTATATCTTTGAATACCATTATATAAGCCATATTTAATAATTTCTTTGCAGGCACAAATTGGACAGCATTTTACTGCTCTGTTTTTATAAAAATCTTTCTTCAAGACATATTTCACATGAGATTTTAATTTTTTAAGTTCTACATCTTCTTGTATCAAAAGGAACACCTCTATGTATAAATTTTTGCATTTAGTAATTACCTTTTTAATACTTGCCACTTTACTCGATTTATAATCATTACCAATAATTTTTTAATACATACGACTTACACTAAAAAGCTATATGTATGCTCTTACAGGAATGTTTCAATAATTTCAAAAGAGAATTTTTTAATGTAATGACACTACTAGAAAAAAGCTATCAGCTTTCCTTAAATATAGCAAAAAGAAAGAGCCATAAGATTACTCTTATGGCTCAATAGCATACTATCTGTCGAAGTTTCTATTGTTTCTTTGTTGTTTTCTAGCTTTTCTACATTCTGGACATCTAACTGGATCGTTATCAAATCCTTTTTCTTTGTAGAATTCTTGTTCTCCAACTGTGAAAATAAATTCCTTTCCACAATCTTTACATACTAAAGTTCTATCTTCCATTATAAAAATCCTCCCTTTTTCCAAAGATTATAACCTGATACTTGACCCAATCTCTGAAACAGAGGCGAATGTACAGTATTGATTAAATCTTGAATTATCTTACACTCTTAGAATATCACACTTTATCTTATAATTCAACACAAATTATGGTAATAATTTATCAAATATAAACCTTCTCAATTTGTAATTTATCAAAATTCTCACGTCTTTTTACTTAATTTATTAACAAAACATCATTTTTTTCCAATGGCAACACTTAGTGATTTTCGAACATTAATCCTTCTTGTAGCCTGCCTGACTCCATTGAAACTATCCTATCTGATACCTTTTTTGCAAAATCCATATCATGAGTTATAATCATCATACTCATACCTTTTGCACTTAAGCTCTTTATTAAGTTTGCGACCTCTCCAGTTAGCCCTGGATCTAATGCTGAGGTTGGTTCATCAAAGCACATGATTTTAGGTTCCAATACCAATGCTCTACCAATAGCAACTCTTTGCTTTTGTCCACCTGACAATTCAAAAGGATAATTATCTTTCTTTTCTAGCAAATTTAAAAAACCAAGACTTTCTTCTGCCTTTTTAATTGCATCTTCCTTTTTCCAACCTAATACTCTTTGAGGTGCTTCTATTAAGTTTTCTAAAACAGTCATGTGTGGAAATAAATTATAATTTTGAAATACTAGACCTATGTCTTTTCTTATTTCTCTTAACTCTTTTTTATCTACATATTTTCCATTCTTGCACAAAATCTTCCCATTGATTTCTATATCACCTTCATCACAATGTTCCAATTCATTTACACATCTAAGTAATGTAGTTTTACCTCCACCTGAATTACCTACAACTACTAAAATTTCACCTTTTTTTATTTCAAGGTTTATTCCCTTTAAAACCTCTGTATTCCCAAATCTCTTTTTTAAATTACTTACTTTAAGCATATAATTTCCTCCAAGTTAACTATAATAGTCGTATTTCTCTTCAATTTTCTTTAATACTTGACTTAAAATTCCTATTACTATTAAATAAACAACTCCAACTATTAAAAGTGGTACTAAGGAAACATCTCTATTTGCAGCTGTTTTTCCTATCTTTAAGAGCTCGTCCATTCCTACTACATAAACTAGAGATGTATCTTTAACCAAAGTAGTTATTTCATTTACAACTGGTGGAATAACTCTTTTAAATGCTTGTGGAAGTATAATTCTAAAAAAGATATCTTTTGAACTTAAACCTAAAACCTTAGCTCCTTCAACTTGCCCATTATCTATAGATACTATTCCTGCTCTAAATATTTCTCCGAAATAAGCTCCATAATTTAAAGTAAATGCTAAAATCGCAGCTGGAAATCTATCAAGGGTAACTCCCACCAAAGGAAGTCCGAAGAAAATTACAATAATCTGCAATAATAGAGGAGTCCCTCTCATTATAAGAATAAATACCTCGCTTATTTTACTAAGTATTAAAGACTTAGATATTCTCATTAAAGCAACTACTATTCCAAATGGAATAGATAATATTAACGTTAATGCAAAAATTTCTAATGTCACCTTAAGCCCCTCTAATACTTGAGGCATTATCTCTAAA
>JARLHR010000102.1 GCA_031292145.1 Clostridium sp.
ACTGCTTCCAAAGCTATTCTAGCTTTTTGTTCGTTGCTGTAACTCTTTCTTTTGGTGGACATAATTTAACTCCTTTCGGCTTATGTTAATTTAAGATTTTTCCACCTTAAATTATTGTCCAGTTTTTGGGGTACACTATAGACCCTTATTATTTGGGGATCTTTTCCTTGATTAAAATGTTTCTGATTATCAATTATAGGCTTGCATATTATTATACTTGTGAAATATGTCTTTAAGTGATGTTTCCGAATAATGTATTTCGGTAATTAAACACTTTACCACAATAATCTACTCCGATTTAGCAATTGCTCTTTAGATTCAGATAATATTTAATATCTCTATATTTTTCAAATAAATTAAATAATTGAACAATCTATTTTAATATAGCTTCGCTTTTTGAGTCACATATTATATATATTAAAATTCATTACAACTCTTTAAATAAGAAAATGTGTTTAATTACTCAACGCGGCTTCACGCATAATCAGCTCATTAATGAAGTAATTACATTTAGCTAGATATTATAATATGCCTATAAAACAAATAATTTGATCTAGTATTGTTATGATTTTTATATATAGTTCTTTTTTTGAAATGGGAACTTTTGTAAATTATAAATATATTTTAATTGTTTTTAATGTGAATTGCAATAATTATAATGTAAACTAATATCAACATGTACTCATGGAACTGAAATTCCCTGTCTCTTTTTATTAAATAAATTTTATAATACCAGCGGAATATCAAAACCCACAGTGTTTGTCCAGCCTTTCCTTTTTGCAATTGTAGGTGTCCCCGTTACCGCTACAAATACAATTACATCCTTAAAATATGACAGAGTATCCGTTACACTGGTTTCTAATTTTTGCTTTATGACATACTTCGATTTACCATTCTTCCTAAACTTGCCTGAATTTTCCTGGCTTATATTGATACAATTAGACGTAACTAAAAAATCAAAACTGTCTTTCCATTTACAGTTGTACATGTAATAAAGCAAATGGATTTTTAAGGGAGGTTTTATTACCCC
>JARLHR010000103.1 GCA_031292145.1 Clostridium sp.
GACTCATTCATGGATGAATCGCTTTAGAAAATTGCTTGTCCGATTTGAAAAAACAGATGCTTCCTATTTGGGGCTTATTAAGCTTGCATGTGCTTTTATTGCTTTTAGAAAAATAGAAATTATTTAGGGATAAGCTCTTAAAAAAGCCAGTAACACATTTAGGAAAAACAAAGTTGTTAGGTGCATGTACTTATGCATCCCTTCTCATATTTTTTGTTACTGCTAACAAACTTACAACTTCAGCAAATGCTATACTTCTGCAATTTACTGCCCCTATATGGGTATTATTATTCTCGAAACTTTTTCTAAACGAAAAAATTAAAAAGTATGATTTAGCTGCAATTATTTTTGTTATGTTGGGAATGATTTTATTCTTTATAGGAGATTTAGGACATGGTACTATTGTAGGAAATTTCATTGCCATACTCAGCGGTATTTCAATGGCAGGAGTGGTTATATTCTTAAAACTTCTAAAAGATGGCTCTCCAGTAGAGATGACTTTCCTGGGAAATATAATTACATTTATTATAGCTGTGCCATTTTTCTTTCAATCTGTTCCAAGCTTAAATAGCATTTTAGGATTATTAATCTTAGGAATATTTCAGCTAGGAATTTCTTATATCTTTTATACATTGGCTGTTAAATATGTTTCTCCAATTGAAGCAATTTTAATCCCTGTTCTAGAACCCCTTCTTAATCCTGTCTGGGTATTTTTATTCACTGGTGAAGCACCTGGAACTTATGCATTTATAGGTGGATCAATTGTACTCATATCTATAAGTATAAGAGAGTTATGTATAAAAAAATAATACATTATTATTTGTATATAATTCTGCTACAATACTTTCTTAATAAATCAAATATCAATAAATTTTCTAAAAATATTTGCATATAGAATTATCTATTATTTTTTGATAAAAATCAAAATAACCCACAAAAATCAAATTATAGATTTTTGTGGGTTTGATTGTAGCGCTACCCCGTGACAATAAAAAACCACGACCACCTGTAAGCAGCTATTTAAGCTACATACAAATAGTCGCGTATTTAATGGTAGAGGCGAAGCATGACCTTTGAAATCCACTATGCTTCACCAAAATACACACTTTCTATCTTACAAGTATGATTTTTTATTTTTGAATCATAACATATTGCAACTAATAGTACATTTTCATGCTCTTTAATAAATTTTTGAAAATACTCTTTTTCCTTCATTTGCTTAATTGCTATATCCACAGTTTCATCTTTTTTAAGTTCAAGAATAAATGGTATATCTGCTTTTCTCATAGAATGAAATGTAAAATCTGCAAAACCTTTTCCTGTTTTCTCTTCTCTTTCAACCCTATAAGTATCCCTTGCACTCAAATAGGCTAAAGTTACTACGCAGGATAAACTATTTTCATCATTATACTGTAATATTGGTATTTCTGAATTATGAATATCATGTAATATTTGTGCTACTTTTTCAGTTTCTTGTGATACTGTTGCCTTTAACATGCTTCTAGAATTTTTTATAATTTCTGATACATAACCAAAGGATTCATCTTGAAGAGCTTTCTCAAATTCTCTCATTAGTTCTTTATTGGGTATTTTTAAATATCCATCGTAGTAAGATAAAAATCCTAAAATTATCATAGCTGAATATATTTCTGTTTTAGTTTTAGGTGCTTCTTGACCTGCCCTAAATTCTTCATTTATTATGATATCAACATCATAGCCTGATACCATTTTTATTACATCTTCCCGTACTTCCATAGTATTATATTTTAAATATTCCTTAACTTCATCCATAGCCCCTGTATTAGTCCAATAGCTTATACATTTTCCATTTTGAAGTGCTTTAACTACAGAACGTGGGTTGTATATTCTATCTCCATCTTCATTTATATATCCATTATACCAGTCACTGATTTCTTTAAAAGAAATCTTACTTTGCTTTTCACATAATTCTTTTACTTCTTCCTCTGTAAAACCAAAATATCTTCCATAAATCATATCATTTAACATTGTATATTCATCAAACATATTCAAAGCTGATGTACTTGAATGTTTTTTTATTGGAAGTACTCCTGTCATATAAGCAAGTGCAACATATGTTCTATCTTTCAAAAGATTTCTTAAAAATTCTAAAAAATCATTTTGATTATCTTTAAACATTTTATTATTGAAAATATAGTCCCATTCATCAATAATGAATATAAATTTATCATTAGTAGCTTCTAGCATATCACTTATTGTGAAATATTTTTCCGGGTCAATTTTAGGGTATATTTCTACAATATCATTTATAAGTGAAGTTTTTATCATTTCCATATAATGACTATAAGTATTCCCCCTATCTGATAATTTATTAAAAGATATACTTATGACATTATATTTATTTAAATTTTCTAAATAGCTTTCACTATCACTTATTTCAAGTTTGTCAAAAATTTCTTTACTATTAATTCCTTTTGTATAATAAGCTCCTAGCATATTTATAATACTTGTTTTCCCAAATCTTCTTGGTCTTGTTATGCATATATATTTACTTTTACTTGATATTTTCTCATTCATTAATGATATTATATCTGATTTGTCTACATAATATTTTTCCTTATACAATTCAATAAAATTTTCTAAAGAATTTTTCGTATTTAAATATATAGCCATAATACTTCTCCTTTAACAAATCCATTTATATATTAATATTATATCCCATTTAGAAGAACTATTAAACATAGCATAATTTACTTTCCACATCATCTTTTATATTTCTTTCTACTTCCGCAAGGACATAGATTTTTTCTTCCAATACTAATATTTTTATAATTGCCTTTTTTCTATTTTAAAATCTAAACTGATAAAAAGATTCAACAAATTGATCAATTGTATGTAATTTCAATGATTCTATAACTTCTATGTCAGTTTGTTCACACAAGTCAATTAATATGCTTGCCATATAAGCATCTCTAACTACTATGTTTTTAGGTCTTCCTCTTTGAATAATATAATTTACTACTGTTTCAAATATTAGATCAACAACATCATCTCCAGGTGTTACCATGTTTTGTGATAATACCAATCCTTTTCTTGCATCTACTAACATACATAATCTAGGTATAAGTGGTTTATCATATTCCCTATCGTTTATTGCAGAATTTAAATATGCTATATCTAGCTCTAAAATAGAATCATCTTGTCTTTGCTTCTTCAAGCGATTTATTAATAATTCATCTTTCAAAATAGGAACAGGATAATCCATATCTGGCATAATCACTGCTTCTTCTGAATTTACCCATATATTGTTTTCATCATCAAATTTACGCATTAATGTATTACCATTTTTAAAATCAATATCCATACCTTTTTTTAGTGAATCAATAGCCATATATACATGTTTTAATATTTGGGTAAATTCTAACACTTCATCTCTATCAGGCATATAAGGTACATAACCACTTTCAAAAGTTCTAAAATATATCCAATTATTTTTTCCTCTAAACTTCAAATCTAATTTCTTTATAATATCACGTTCTTTTGTTGTTAATTCATCTCTATTACCATAATTACACATAACATTATTCTGATATCTGATTAACTGATGACTAGGCATCTCACTACTATAAGCCATTTCAAAAAAGCCTTTTATAGAATCTAATCCATAATAAGCAGCAATACCATAACATTCTCCACCTTTTCCCATAATACTGCATACACATGGTTCTTTTTTATTTGACTCAATTATAGTTATTAAATCCATATCCCATAGTGTCTCCCAAGGTCTTAACTCCTTAAGCTTTATAGCAATATCATATAAAGCTCTCCATTCTTCCAACTTCGCTTCAGTTCTCATCTATTAAGTTTCTCCTATCTATTTTTTATTTACAATACACTTTTATTTAAATGCTCTTTATTATAATCAAATATTTATCTATTACAAAACCATACACTATAGTCATCCACTATTTCTTTTTCTTCCCTATCAGCTTCTAATAAACATAATTCTATACAATATTTTCTTCTTCCTTTCTTTACATCAACTATTATTCCATGCAAATCATCTATCATACCAATGCCAAGAACTTTTAACCTATCACCAACTTTAATTATTGAATCATAATCACTTTCTACAACTTTTACTTCAAAAGGAAATTTTAATTTAGCATTTAGGTGTTTTTCCCACTCTTCCAGCACTTTTATCTCATCATCTTCTTGTATATCTTTTATTACATTATAAATTCGTTCATCTTGCTTACAATGTATTTCCCATTTCAATATTCTCAAACTCCTCTACTATATGTTTTTGCCGCAACACTTTTTATATTTCTTCCCACTTCCACAAGTACATGAGTCATTTCTTCCTATCTTAGGATCATTTTTTATAGGTAATTGAATTTTTACATCATCTAAACTATTTTCATATTTGTTTTTTTCTACGGAATCGAGCAATTTAGATAGCTTTTTACTATATTTCTCTTCATCAAATGGAGCTTGATTTTTCATAACATCATAAATTTCTTCAACAACAACAGATGCTATCATCTCTTTAGCTTTCTTTTCAGAATATTCTAATTCTATTAATCTGTTTAATGTTTCTCTAGTACATTTAGGATCATTTGCTTTTAACTGATTTTCAACAATATCTATTACTGCTGATTTTAATTTATTGTTAACCACTTTTTTTCATCCTTCCTACATCGGGTGTTCCACCTCAGCTTTAACCTTAATTTTCTTATTTAATAATATCATATTCAATAATATTTTAAGATATAATTTTGCAATTGAAACGTCTTTTCCACTCATATTTGATTTCATTAATAACAACTCCTTTACTCTCTTAAAAAGTTATCTTCCCATGATTAATAATTATATAGATATTTCAAATACTTCATTATGCTACTCTCTCCTAAAAATAATAAAAACTTAATCACCCTCATTGGCAATTAAGTTTTTGTATTTTATTTAATTTTTCTATAAGCAAATTTACAAATTCCTCTGAAAATACTTTTCCTTCGATTGCTTTTCCAATTAACTCCAAAAGTTGCTTCTCAGTTAAATCCAAACTTCTCGGAATAAATTGACGTTCCATCTTAAAAGTATCCAAAGTACTTATATTCTATACAATAGAATACCTACTAAAATCCAAATTTTGATTTTAGTAGGTTTCATGATAGACAAATGATTAAATCTATATGTTAGACCTTATTTTTTCCATTCCCTTTTTAACACATCACTATTGCATACATTCAAGCATTCTCCACACTGAATGCACTCATTTATATTCCATTTATTACTTTTCACCATATTAGCTACATCAAGCCCCATCAAACAATTCTTAGTGCACTTCTGACATTGAGTACATTTTTCACTTTTGCATATTATTTTCAAAGAAGGTACTTTAAAAAAACTTCTAATCTTCATTCCAATATAATTAAATATATACATTGGGCAGATATATCTACACCAAGTTCTTTTACCTAAAACTACTGTTATTATAATGATAGATAAAGTTATTATATAATATCTAACTAAGTCATGAAAGCTAGATACTAAAACCTTAGTATCTTCCATGTGATAAGGTAATATTATTTTTTGAAAACCATGCATTATTATAGGTGCTGCTATTAATATAAGAAATATACCTCCAGTTAACCATTTTAAATTAGGCAATTTACGCTTTACCCTATTAATTGGAACTAATTCTTGTAATGCACCAAATGGACATATATAACTACACCATGCTCCTCCAAAGAATATTGCACATAAAATCATTAATCCAAATATAATATGCATAATTGTAAATGTTTCTTCAAAGCTTGCTTGTACTATTAAAACTGGGGCAAAATAATTTAATGTAATTGGTAATAAAATAAAAGATAAAAAACTAATACTCTTTCTTAAGTTCATATAATACCTCACTTATATTTTATTCATACTTCAGACACGTGCCTCACACAATATTTAAGCATCTCAAGAAACAATAATCCATAGGTAAAACTCCCTTAATTTCATTAAAATAAGTATAGGGTATACTCCCTATCCATTAATAAATCTACACTCTATAACTTTCTATATTTTTTATATATTGGTTTCATATTTTCTATTTTATTGCTTTTCCTGTCTAAAAATATTGAACTCTTGGTTTGTCTACTTTATACTAAATATTGCATATATGAATTTATTTTACTATGAGAACTAAGATACAATCGAAAATATGAAAGGACATTTTTATGAAAGACATTTATTTATTGTTTTGTATTATTTCACTATTCGCAAGTGTATCCTCTATTTCAGTTTCTTGTTTTATATACAATGTTAATAAAAAGAAAGCTCTAAAGCTCTTTATAGCATTAAACCTTTCTCTTTTTTGTATTCAGAATTCAATAACATTAGCACTATACTCAAAATACACAACACAAGTAACTATATTTATACCATTCCTGTATAAATTTTTAGATCTTATGGGTACATCGTTTAGTTCTTTATTAGGATTATTCTTTATAAACTTCCTTTTTGGATTGGAGATAACAAAATTAAAAAAGAAAATATTCTTTTCTTTTTTCGTATTACAATTTATAGGAATAGCTATATATTATTTATTTAATACACACTATATTTTAAAATTTATACTTCACGCTTCCATTGTTTTAGTAATTATGTATGAACTATATGTTGGTTTAAAAAACTATAACCAAGTTATAAATAAAGATCTAAGGCAAGCTATAAAAGCTTTAATTTTCATAACTATGATATTCCTGCCTTTTATGATAATTGAATCATATAAACCATATATTCAACTTATTAAAAACATAGAACTATTTAAAATATCAGCACTGCCTTCTTATTTTTTAATAATAAATATTTTCAATATTATATTTGTTTTAAAGTATTTTAATACTTCAACATTTATGGATAATAATAAACTTACAGATTACTTTAAGCAAAAATATGATATTACAGAAAAACAAACTGAAATTATAGAACTTATCATTCAAGGCTTAACATATAAAGAAATTGCCGAGAAACTTTTCATATCTCCTAAAACTGTTGATAACCATGTACAAAATATTTACAAAAAATTAAATGTTAACAGCAAAATGCAATTATCACATTTTGTACGTTCAAATGCAAAGTAAGACTTCATATAACAAAAAATTTTGTAAAATAAATAACCCACGAAAATCCAAAAATGATTTTCGTGGGTTTCATGGTGGAGGCGAGGGGTCAGTGGCATCCATACTTTCATATGGCCCTGACTATATCTTATTCTGCAAATAATTTTATCTTTACAGAACCCTGGCATATTATAGAAGCTTAGTATCATTTATATCTTCTATCCTAGTATTTCA
>JARLHR010000104.1 GCA_031292145.1 Clostridium sp.
TGGAAGAGTTGATGATATATCAATGATAGGTATGGATTTAGTTAGAGATATAGCAGAAATATTTGCAGTTCATGGAATAGAAACAGAAATAATAGCAGCAAGCGTAAGAAATCCAATTCACGTAATTGAAGCAGCTAAAGCAGGAGCAGATATAGCAACAATACCTTATAGTTTAGTTATACAAATGTTAAAACACCCATTAACAGATCAAGGGTTAGAAAAATTTAAAGCAGACTGGGCAGCAGCGTTTGGGTCAGTTAATAGTTAAGAATTAATAGTAAGGAAGAAAAGCTTACAACTTTTCTATAAAAATAGTTATTATAGAAGTTTCGTTAGAAATCTCATTCTGAATTGTTAATTAAAAAATATAGTTAAGGAGTAATATGAAATGGATATAGCTAAATATATAGATCATACAATATTAAAGCCAGAAGCAACGGCAGAAGATGTTAAGAAACTTTGCAGAGAAGCTAAAGAATATAATTTTGCATCTGTTTGCGTAAATGGATGCTATACAAAATTAGTTAGTACTGAACTTTTAGGAAGTGATGTGAAAACTTGTGTAGTAGTAGGATTTCCATTAGGAGCTATGACTAAAGAAGCTAAAGCGTTTGAAACAACACAAGCTATTGAAAATGGTGCAAATGAAATAGATATGGTTATAAATATAGGAGCATTAAAAGCCAAAAACTACGCACTTTTTAAAGAAGATATTGAAGCAGTAGTGAATTCGGCTAAAGGAAAAGCATTAGTTAAAGTTATTATTGAAGCGTGTTTATTAACTGATGAAGAAAAAGTTAAAGCTTGCGAGATTTCTAAAGAAGCTGGAGCTGATTTTGTTAAAACTTCAACAGGATTTTCAACAGGTGGAGCAACAAAAGAAGATATTGCTCTTATGAGAAAGACTGTAGGGGAAAGTTTAGGTGTAAAGGCATCAGGCGGAGTTGGAGATTTTAAGACGGCTATGGATATGATAAGTGCAGGAGCAAGCAGAATAGGTGCAAGTGCTAGTATTTCTATAGTTAAAGAAAGCAAGTAAATTTTTATTAGGCACATGAAAGAAAATAATAGAGCAAAGATGCGATGTATATTTCGCGTCAGACAAGGAAGCAAATTCTGCTCATAGTGGGCCTGTTATTTTTTTGATTGTGCCTAAGCTATAATATAATATTTATGATATAAAGTGAGGAAAAAGATGAGTAGAGAATTAGATAAGTTATCTATTAATGCAATAAGAGTGCTTTCAGCAGATGCTATTGAGAAAGCAAAATCTGGGCATCCAGGATTACCGCTTGGATCAGCTACAATGGCATTTACATTGTGGACAAAGATGAATCATAATGGAAAA
>JARLHR010000105.1 GCA_031292145.1 Clostridium sp.
GCAATAGGAATCGAACCTACAACCTGCTGATTACAAGTCAGCTGCTCTACCGTTGAGCCATGCCAGCACGTTATTCAGTTAACAGTTTTGATTTAACAATTAACAGTTAAATCTATTTTTTAAATGGTGGGCACAACAGGGCTCGAACCTGTGACCCCCTGCTTGTAAGGCAGGTGCTCTCCCAGCTGAGCTATGCGCCCATTTATTGGTGGAGGAAGATGGATTCGAACCATCGAAACGAAACGTAACAGATTTACAGTCTGCCCCCTTTGGCCACTCGGGAATTCCTCCATATTTTTATTTTATCAATTACTATTAATTTTCACATCGATTGCTTCACACTCAACCGACAATGATTAGTATATCTTCAAAGTGTTTTTTTTTCAACCCTTATACAAGCCCATTTACAGACTTTAATCCACCAATACTCTTTTTTTCTCCATAATACTTCATTTTAATATATTAATCTATTTTTTTATTTTTTATTTCTTGATTGATTTTATCTATATCTAAGAATGAAGAACTTATATCTTCTATTTTTTTATAATCATCATTTTTGAGTCTCTTTTTAAGAAGTGTAAAGCTATTTACTACTCCCTCATCATCATTTGACTCTTCAAAATACCCTTTTATTTTTCCCATATCAAGTGTAGATAATTTTTTTAGTATTTCATCTAAGTTTTTCTTATCATCTGATGATAACTCTTCTAAAATTTGATTTTTATCTATCTTATATAAACTTTTTTTATAGGATACAACTTCCTCGCTAGTATTTTCATGAACAACATTTTTCCCTTGTGGCTGCCAGCAAAATATCAAATAAATATTAATTAGTAATGTGAAAGTTAAAGTTAAATATACAAAAAATCTTTTCATAAACACCTCCTGTAATAGTATTTATTTCCATAATATATTTTTTTATACTATCTTTTTCTTTTCGTACATATATATATTGCAAAGGGGGGATATGTCATTAATGATGAAACCAAATATTAATCTTAATTTTCAATTTCATTATAATTTATCTTTAGAAATTAAAAATTACATTACCGAAAATACTATAATAGTATGTATAGGTACCGATAAATGCATTGGAGATTGCCTAGGCCCTTTAGTTGGATCTATATTAACAGAAAGCTTTTTTCCTCTTCCTGTCTACGGAACATTATCCTCTCCAATTCACGCTTTAAACATAGATGAACGTCTAAATGAAATCCGTATTAATCATCCCAATGCATCTATAATTGGTGTTGATGCTTGTTTAGGTGATGAAGATGATATTGGTGATATTAGAATAAGGGATTATGCAATACATCCTGGTAAAGGAGTAGGAAAAGAACTTCCTGAAGTTGGTGTTGCTTCAGTTATTGGCATTGTTGATTCTAGTGATAATGCTGAGTTCTTTTTTTCACGCAGTATAAGACTCTCTTTCATTATGGATATGGCTAAGATTATATCTCGAGTCTTTATAGAAGCGTATAATTTAAAGCATGATCAATTTCCTACGATTTAGGAAATTGAAAAAATAATAATTACATGATGCTATGCATCGTTCTCAGACCTAAGGCACATGAAAGAAAATAACAGACCAAAGATGTGACGTATATTTCGTGTCAGACAAGGAAGTAAATTTCGCTCATAGCGGGCCTACTAACGCAATTTGCTGACGCAGTATGACGCGGAATAGACGAGCATACTGGTCTATTATTTTCTTGAATGTGCCTAAATTTTTAAGAATAAATAACAGCCCAAAATACGCATTTGGGCTGCTATTTATTCTTTATTATTATTCTACAAGAACTATTTGTTGAGAATTCACTTCATTATCCAATTTATCTATATAACTAAGTACTTTTCCAGTTCCATTAGCAACACATTCAACAGAACCTTCTGCCACAGTTGCTGCTACCCCTGTCCTAAATTCTATCAGCTTATCCAAACCATGTATTAATGCTCCTCCACCAGTCATCACGATTCCTCTTTCGATTATATCCGCAGCTAACTCTGGTGGTGTTCTTTCTAATACTCTTTTTACAGTATCAACAATTGTTTCAACTGGTTCCTTTATAGCACTTCTGATTTCTTCTGTTGTAATTTCCACTTCATCTGGTAATCCTGTGACAAGATTTCTTCCTTTCATCATGCAAGTTAAATTCCTAGAATTTTTAAATGCTGATCCTATATTGATTTTTAAATCTTCAGCTGTTTTTTCACCTATCATTAACTTGTATTCATTTCTCACATACTTTATTATAGCATCATCAAACTTGTCCCCTGCTACTTTTATTGATTCTCTTTCTACAACCCCACCCAATGAAATAACAGCAATATCAGAAGTTCCACCTCCAATATCAACTACCATACATCCACTTGGTTTAGTGATATCTAGTCCTGCACCAATAGCTGCTGCTAAAGGTTCTTCTATTAAACGAACTGTTTTTGCTCCCGAATTCATAGCAGCATCAATAACAGCTCTCTTTTCCACTTCCGTAGCTTGAGATGGTACACAAACTATTACCTTTGGCGCTCTAATACTTCTTTTTCCACATGCTTTTCTTATAAATTCTTTCAACATTTTTTGTGTTATATCATAATCTGAAATAACACCTTCTCTCAATGGCCTAACTGCAACAATATTACCTGGGGTTCTCCCTATCATTTTTCTAGCTTCTTCCCCTATAGCCAACAATTTATTATTATTTTTATTTATAGCTACAACAGAAGGTTCTTTTAATATAATCCCTTTACCCTTTACATAGACTAGTACAGTTGCCGTTCCTAAATCAATTGCTAAGTCTATTCCCGTTTTCCAAAAGCCCATCTTTTTTTCACTCCTATAATACATATTACTACCTAAAATTGCATAATTCTACTAATACTATATTATAGACTGACTTTTATCAAGATTCAATAATTTTATATTTCATTTGGGTAGCTTTTCCACCTCTAATATGTCTTTCAGATTTATTCAACTCTAATATTGAATGAGTCTCCTGTGCAATTTCAGGATTTATTTTCAAAAGTCTTTCTGTCATATCCTTATGGATTGTACTTTTACTAACACCAAAAACTTTAGCTGTTTTTCTTATTGTAGCTTTTGAATCTATAATGTACTTTGCAACATCTAAAACCCTTTCTTCAATATAATCTTTCAAAATACCACTTCCTTGATCTTATTTTCATTAATTGAAATTTTTTCTATTTTTTTATTAGCCATTCATCTTTATCTAATTAAGATATAAGATGAATGACTAATATTTTATTTAGTCTTTAAGTTAAAATATTTTTCTGGATTTACTTGTTCTCCATTAGCATCAATTACTTGTAAATTTAAAAATTCTCCAAATACATCTTTACTAAATACCTTTGCAGTTTCTCCTACTTTTGCAATGACTTGATTCGCTTTAACCTTGTCACCTTTTTTTACAGATACATCTGCATCGAGATTTCCATATCTTGTTTTTAATCCATTTGCATGTTTAATTTCTACAACTACGCCTTCTTCAACTCCTGAATTTTCTACAAGTTCTACTACTCCATCTGCAGCCGCTTTAACTTCAGTACCTATTTTTGCTTCTAAATTTACACCTCTAATAGTTCTGAAAATGCCTTCTTCCATTTTTACTGGTGCTGGATAAGTATATTTTCTGCTTTCAATACCATTTATAGGATTTGAAAAACTGACTTTATTGCTTGTAGATACTGTTGCTGATTTTCCTGTATCTGTTTTATTTGTAGTATCTTTGCTTTCTTTTTGAACATTTTGTGCTCTTTCAGCATTTTGAACTTGATTTGCAGTTTTTTCATCGTCATTAGAATTTAATGTTAATTCTTTATTTGTATCTTCTGTTTTATTAATTTCAGGTTTATTGCTAAGCATTTTATACGAAACTGTTCCAACAGTAACAATTATGCAAAGGCAAAGGAATAAAGCGATATAAAATCCCTCCTTCCTAACTAGATTTTTAAATTTTTCTTTTAAATTTTTGTCCAATATGAACACCTCCTGTTGTTATTATTCCCTTTTTATGAAAATTAATACATGTATTTGTTTTTTAAATTCTATATTTTTTATAATTTCAGGGTGTTTTTTCATTAAACACCATATAAGTGAAATCATATTAAATTATTTCCACTATTTTATATTTTTAAACAATAAAGGACACATATAATTTTTATTTACACTTTACAATCATGATTAAACTTTTTTTCAACAACGTAGTATGTAAAAGACTTTTCTGATTTTTATGATTAGTTATAATTTCTAATCCAAGCTATTATTTGTCGTTTAATAAAAAATATTCTTATTTTGCTTACATAAAAAAATATTTATCTAATGTGTATAGATAACAAGCATTATATTCCAGACTTAATCGCAATTAAGCGAAAATAGACCATTTGTATTTCATAGAACTATGAAATACAGATGGTCTATTTTCTTTATTTTGATATACTCTTAAGTAAAATTACTTGTTGGTATATATTTTTAGCAAAAACTCTATCATATGAATTGTTTATATATAGTCATATAAGAAAAAGATATTTTCCTTTGGGCTGAAATAAAATAACAAGTCAAAGATGCGATGAAATGTTCTTATATGCCTCATAGGGGCCTATTAGGGAATATATACTGGTGAAGTATGACACAAAATAGACTAGTATACTGACTTGTTATTTTTTTGAATATGCCTTATATATATGTTATCTCATTAATTTCTACGCCTTTGTAATAATGCTTAAGAATCTCATCGTATGTTGAGCCATTCTTAGCCATGGCATTTGCACCCCATTGGCTCATTCCGACGCCATGACCATAACCTGTACAATTTATTTTTACTACATCTTTCCCAAAATCAAGTGTAAAATTAGTAGAATTTAAATTAAATAATTCTCTAAATTCTGTACCTTTTATGGTTTCATTACCAACTCTTATTGTTTTTACACCACCTCCCTCTGTATAACTATCTATTTTAATTGATGTATTTAAATTACCTTTTTTAACATTAGCATTTGCATATTTTCCATTAATTTTATTTACAAATTCATCTACTGGAATTGACATAGTAGTTTTAAATTTAGGTGCAATTTCTTCTCCTTTACTTTCTTCAGATTTTAAATAAGGAACTTCAATTGAAAATACATCTTTTGCATCCTCAGTTTTACCTGAACTAACCGCAAAAAATTGTGCATATTCTAACACAACTCCTTCATAAGTAAGAACTTGTCCTTTTGTATCTAAAACTGCTTTTTCTATTTTACTCCAATTACTTTCCCCATCCTTACTACTCCATTTAGCTAATCGCTCTTCCTTACTCATATATACTTGACAATTGGTTGTATCAGAAATTTCTGCGCCATATTTTTCTGCCTCTTTATCCGGATTAATTCTTTTATTCATATAAAATGTCCTTGCTGCCACTGCTTGTGCTTTTAATGCTTCTTCATTAAAATTTGCTGGAACTTCACTTGCTACTACACCCATTATATATTCTTCTAAATCTATCTCTTCTACTTTATCTTGCTCTTTACGATATAATTTAACTTTACCATTCGTAGGAAATGTTATTCCTAAACTTTTAACTATAGCCCCATTACTCAAATCAAATCCACCAATGTTGCTTTTGTTTCCACCTAAAAATATAAGCGGCAATACTATCAATATTGAACAAATAATTATAGTCATGATCGCAATTATTTTCATATTGCGATCAATTTTTATACTTCTAATCCTTACATTAATTATCTTCATTAAATTCCCTCCTGAAGCCTATTGCATAAAGTAATAAGTTGTCAATGAATTTTATTCCTTCAAGATATACATTAATAACTCTTTATAGCTCCTAGGAAAACTTTCCCGCAACCTCATTGTATTAAACTATCTTACTTAATATACACTATACATTGCATTTTCAACTTGCTATTTTCCTTTATGTCCCCAAACCTTGCACTATAATTATATGTTTCAGTTTTATTATTATGATAATTATGTTGACTTAGGGATCTGAACGAAAATAACAAGTCAAAGATTCTGAGTATATTTTGCGCTGAGCGAAGAACCATAACCCGTGCATAGTGAGCTATGTAAGGGTTGTGGTGATGAAGCATAGCACAAAATAGACCAGAATCTAACTGGTTATTTTTTCAAAGATCCCTTACCTCATATATGCATAAAAAATGGAGCGTTAAAATGATTTTTTAATCATTTTAACACTCCAAATTTTACACAAAATATTTTATACACTTACTCTATAAATTTCTGCTCCTAATTTTCTAAATTTATCTTCAATGTTAACATATCCTCTATCAATGTGATAAATATCACTTATTTCAGTTTGACCATCTGCTGCTAATCCACTTAATATCATTGCCGCTCCAGCTCTTAAATCTGTGGCCTTAACTTCGCAGCCAGTTAGCTTTGGCATTCCTTCAATTATTGCAGTTCTTCCATCAATTTTTATATTAGCGCCCATCCTTAGCAATTCAGCAACATGCATAAATCTATTTTCAAAAACTGTTTCTGTAATAACACTAACACCTTTAACCACAGATAATAAACTCATCATTTGAGCTTGCATATCTGTAGGAAAACCAGGATATGGAAGAGTTTTTATATCTAATGGTTTTTTAGAATCTGTTCCATCCACTATTATAGAATTATTCTTATAATCACTAAAGGTAACTCCACATTCTTTTAATTTTTCTATTACAGGCCTTAAATGTTCCTCATTTACTCCATTGATTTTTATTTTACTATTTGTGATAGCCGCTGCTATCATGAATGTTCCAGCTTCTATTCTATCGTATATAGGCGTATACGTTACTCCTTTTAAACTTTTCACTCCTGTTATTGTTATTTTCCCAAATCCTGCTCCTTCTATTTTTGCACCCATTTTATTTAAAAACTCTGCTAAGTCCCAAATTTCCGGCTCCTCTGCCGCATTTTCTATTATAGTTACTCCATCAGCAAAAACTGATGCCATGATAATATTTTCTGTTGCACCAACTGAAGGAAAATCTAAATATATTCTACTTCCTATAATTTTTTTTGCTGTTACCTCAACAAAACCATGATCTCTTTTAATATCAGCTCCAAGCAATGTAAATCCCTTAAGGTGCAAGTCAATTGGCCTACTACCAATATTGCATCCACCTGGCAATGATAGCTTGCAGTATCCAAATCTAGCAAGCATAGGTCCCATAATCAAAAATGATGCTCTCATTTTTCTCATAAGTTCTTCATTTGCATCCATTTCTACCATATTTTTCGTATCTATTGTTAGTTTATTATTAACATTTGATATATCTACATCACAATTTAGTTCACTTAATAGTTTACATATAACCTCTACATCTTCTAATCTCGGTGTGTTTTCTATAATTATAGGTTCTGGACATAATATAGTCGCTGCAATTATAGGTAAAATTGAATTTTTTGCTGAACTTATATCAACTTCACCCTTAAGCTGTTTTATACCCTTAACCACTATTTTCTCCATATTATCCTCCATTATAAATTGTTAAGCATCTAAAAAAATTATTTAAATTAAGAAATTAAAATTATTCGTTTTGAAACAAAATATACAATAGTTTGAAATAATTTTTTCAATATGCTTTAGTATGTTGCAAATATTATTGGCGTACCAATTATTATATGTGAACCAGTATTATACTTACTTAGTGCAAAATTTACTTTATTACCATTGTCTAAATATCCTGTCCCTGTATATCCATTATTAATTTCTAATGATTGTGCATTTTCTATATGATTTTGATTAATAAATTTATACATAAAATCATTATTATTTGCTGTTACTCCTTTTCCCTCATAATAAAGAAAATATTGTACATCCTCAGATTCTTTATTTTCTAATTTCTCAAGTATATTCTTTAAATATTTTGTTGTATATTCAGCATTTTTATTTATAATTGTAACCTCAACATAGGTATATCGGTCTTCGTACCATGATTTTATATTAATATCTAAATCCTTATTAACAATTTCAAATTGATCTTTTTGAATTTCTTTGTAATCTCCGCTTACATTTTGAATTAAATATCCTATTATCCTAACATTTTCTGTTTCCATATTATCTTGTGTCTTATATTGAAGCTTTACACCATTTTCTTCAAACTCACTTATCTTTCTAGCATTTTTTTCAATGGAACTAAATGAATTTTCAGCTAAAATACTATTATTGGAAATAGCCCCTATATTAAAAAAAGATAATAATATAAAAATTGCTACACTTATTTTTATATTCATATTAAATCCCCCTTAATTATCTTTCTTAATTATGGCCATATCTTCAAATTTTATTCTTTTCTATTTACAACTATATAATATATAATATATAGTTATTGAAATTTTGTGATAGATTGTCAATATATAGAATAAAAAAAGTGCATATCTTCTTATATATAGATTTTCACCTATATATAAGGATATTACACTTTAATAATCTTAAAATTTTATCTTTTATTAGATTTTTTTAATTTTAATCTTTCTTTTGCTCTAAGTAATGCTGATTCTGCTCTTTGCTTATTATAGACACCAGATTCTTTTAATCTGTTTTCAGCTCTTGATAATGCTTCTTTTGCTCTTGCCTCATCTATATCTTCTTCAAATTCAGCTGCATCACTACTTATTGTCACTTCATTATTGTTAACTTGCACTATTGACTTAGAAATAAATAACTCTTCATCATTTCCTTTAGCATCTTTAAAAATTGCAATGCAAGGCACTGTACTAGCTAACATATTTTGATGATGCGCGAGTATTTGAAATTCTCCATCTACGCTTTTTAGCGTTATCTTTTCAACTTCGCCATTATAAACATCATGACCAGGTGTTATAATTTTTAGTAAAAAGGTATTAGCCATAATTGCTCATCCCCTTATCCTAAAGTTTTTGCTTTTGCTATAACTTCTTCTATAGTTCCTACAAACAAGAATGCTGATTCAGGTAAATCATCATATTTACCTTCAAGTATTTCTTTAAAAGCTCTTACTGTTTCTTTTATAGGAACATATTTACCTTGCATTCCTGTAAATTGTTCAGCAACTGTAAATGGTTGAGATAAGAATCTTTGTATTCTTCTTGCTCTAGCAACTACAGCCTTATCTTCATCGCCTAATTCATCTACACCTAAGATAGCTATGATATCTTGTAACTGCTTATATTTTTCAAGAACGTGCTTAACATCTGCTGCTACTTTATAGTGTTCTTCACCAACAACTCTTGGATCAAGAATTCTTGATGTAGATTCTAATGGATCTACAGCTGGATATATACCAAGTTCTGCTATGCTTCTAGATAAAACTGTTGTTGCATCTAGATGTGCGAATGTTGTAGCTGGCGCTGGGTCAGTTAAGTCATCCGCAGGAACATATACAGCTTGAACTGATGTGATAGAACCATTAACTGTAGATGTAATTCTTTCTTGAAGTGCACCCATTTCAGTTGCAAGTGTTGGTTGATATCCAACGGCTGAAGGTGTTCTTCCAAGTAATGCTGAAACTTCTGATCCTGCTTGAGTATATCTGAATATGTTATCTATGAATAATAACACATCCTGACCCTTATCTCTGAAGTATTCAGCCATAGTAAGTCCAGTTAATGCAACTCTCATTCTAGCTCCAGGTGGCTCATTCATTTGCCCGAACACTAGTGCAGTCTTATCAATAACTCCTGAATCTTTCATTTCATGGTATAAATCATTACCTTCTCTTGATCTTTCACCAACTCCAGTAAATACTGATAATCCACCATGTTGCTTAGCTATATTATTTATTAATTCTTGGATTAATACTGTTTTACCAACTCCAGCTCCTCCGAATAGACCTATCTTCCCCCCTCTTTGATATGGTGCAAGTAAGTCTACCACCTTGATTCCTGTTTCAAACATTTCAGGTTCAACTGATTGATCTTTAAAACTAGGTGCTGGTCTATGAATTGGGTATTCTTGTTTTATTTCAATATCACCACAATTATCAATAGGCTTTCCTAAAACATTAAATAATCTTCCTAATACTTCTTGACCTACTGGAACAGAAATAGGTGCCCCTGTATCAACAGCATCCATTCCTCTCTTTAACCCTTCTGTAGCTGACATAGCTATTGTTCTAACTATATCGTCTCCAACGTGTTGTTCAACTTCTGCTACTAATTCATGATCTCCCGCCTTAATAACAATGGCATTATATAAATCTGGGAGAGAATCTGAATCAAACTTTATATCTATTACCGGTCCAATTACTTGAACTACTTTTCCCATCTTTCCAGGCATAAGATACCTCCTTACTAATTTTGAGCTGCTGCTCCTCCAACAATTTCAGATATTTCTTGCGTAATCGCACCTTGTCTAATTCTATTATATTTAAGCTTTAATTTATCTAATAAATCATCTGCATTCTTTGTAGCTCCATCCATAGCTGTCATTCTTGTACTTTGCTCACTACATTTTGAACTTAATAGTATGCCTCTAATTCTTCCTTTTAGATAAATATTAAGAGTATCCTCTAATACCAGCTCTAGATTAGGTTCAACAAGAAATGATCCCGCTCCCTTACCTTCTGATTTCTCAATAGGTAATATTTTAACTGATTTTGTTTCTTGTTTAACTGACGATACAAATTCAGAATATACGATATTTACTTCTGAAACTTCACCATTTAAGTACATTTCAAGAGCTTTATCAAATATAACTTTTGCTTCACTTACTGTTGGTACATCTTCAATATCAACATATTCTGCTACTGGTTCAACTTTAATTTTCTTTAAATAACCAAGACCCTTGCTTCCAACTAAAATAACTTTAGCAGTATTTCTATTGTCTCCAATTTCTTTTCCTAATTGAGATACAACACTACTATTGAACCCACCGCATAAACCCGAATCAGAAGTAATTACTACATATAATTTATTTTCACTGTTGTTACCATCAAAATAAATATTACTGCCTTCTTCAGCTGCTGCAGTTGCAAGATTTCTTACAATTGGTTCAGTTATAGCAGTAAACTTACTATTTACTGCAGACTCATTTTTAGTCTTTCTTAACTTAGAAGTGGCAACAAGTCCCATTGCATTAGTGATTTTTCTTGTACTTTCAACTGACTTAATTCTTTTCTTAATGTC
Source organism: Clostridium sp. (assembly GCA_031292145.1). Classification (GTDB taxonomy): domain Bacteria; phylum Bacillota; class Clostridia; order Clostridiales; family Clostridiaceae; genus Clostridium. The sequence continues at coordinate 11,135 of JARLHR010000105.1, forward strand.
AAGAAGTCCAGCCGCGCCCATGATTTCCACCTCCTAAGAAGGGCATAGCTTAAAGTTTAAGCTATGCTTCTTTTAAAAATATCTTTTTGAACTCAACTATTGCAGCCTCTAACTTTGATTTAATATCATCAGTTAAAGTCTTTTCTGTAATAATTGCTTTTCCTAAATCTCTATGATGAGTATCAGCATATTCTAAGAACTCTTTTTCAAATCTCTTTATATCGCGGACATTTATATCTGATAAGAAATTATTAACTGCAGCATATAAGATCATTATTTGTTTTTCAACTTCAAATGGACTATATTGATTTTGCTTTAATACTTCAATTAATCTCTTACCTTTTTCAAGTCTTCTGCTAGAATCGGCATCTAAATCAGATCCAAATTGAGTAAACGCTTCTAGCTCTCTATATTGTGCAAGTTCTAATCTTAACGTACCACTTACTTGTTTCATGGCTTTAATTTGTGCATTACCACCAACTCTCGATACTGATATACCCGCATTAACCGCTGGTCTTTGACCTGCATTGAATAAATCAGATTCTAAGAATATTTGTCCGTCTGTTATAGATATAACATTAGTTGGTATGTACGCAGTAACGTCCCCAGCTTGTGTTTCTATGATTGGAAGTGCTGTTATTGAACCCCCGCCTAATTCCTTAGATAATTTAGCTGCTCTTTCAAGTAATCTTGAATGAATATAGAAAACATCCCCTGGATAAGCTTCTCTTCCTGGTGGTCTCTTAAGCAATAATGACATTGCCCTATATGCAGTTGCATGTTTAGATAAATCGTCATATATTATTAATACATCTTTACCTTGATGCATGAAATATTCACCTATACTACATCCAGCATATGGAGCAATATATTGAAGTGGTGCTGATTCTGATGCTGTAGCACTTACAACTATAGTGTAATCCATAGCACCCATTTCAGTAAATGAATTAACAATATGTGCAACTGTTGATTGTTTTTGTCCTATAGCTACATATATACAAATAACATCCTTACCTTTTTGGTTTAAGATAGTATCTATAGCTATAGCTGTTTTACCTGTTTGTCTATCTCCTATTATAAGCTCTCTTTGTCCTCTACCAATTGGAATCATTGAGTCTATAGACTTAATTCCAGTTTGTAATGGTTCATTAACAGAACTTCTATCAATTATACCAGCAGCTGGAATTTCTACTGGTCTATGTCCAGCTGCTGTTATAGGTCCTTTACCATCAATTGGCTCTCCTAAGGCGTTAACAACTCTTCCAATCATTGCTTCACCTACAGGAACTTCAACAACTTTTCCAGTTCCTTTAACTATATCGCCTTCTTTTATTCCTTTTTCAGCTCCTAAAAGAACGCATCCAACGTTATCTTGTTCAAGATTTAAAACCATTCCATATACATTATTAGGGAACTCTAATAGCTCCCCTTGCATACAATTGTCTAATCCATAAACTCTTGAAACACCATCTCCGATTTGGATTATAGTACCAGAATCTACCGTTTTAATATCTTTTTCATATTTTTCTATTTCTTTTTTTATAATAGAAGTTATTTCTTCTGGTTTAATATTCATGGATTCACCTCTATTCTTTCTTAAGCATTAATTCTTTCATTTCGTCTATCTTTGATTTCACAGTACCATCAATAATATCATTTCCAACTTTAACGTAAACTCCTCCTAAAAGGCTTTTATCAATTTCGGTATTAAATAATATAGTCTTGTCGTACTTTTTTTCAAAAATAGCTTTTAACTGTTCTAATTCCTCCGATAAAAGCGGTACAGCAGTTTTAACTACCCCTCTTACCATATTTCTTCTCTCTAAATCAATTTTTTCCATTTGATTCAGTTTGTCTTTTAATTGAAGTATTCTTCCCTTTTCAATTAATACAAGCATAAAAGAAAGTAACTCTTCATCAATTTTTCCATTAAATAAATCAGTAAATATTTGTTTCTTTTTTGCTGTGTTAATTTTAGGATGTCTAATTACTTGATAAAAGTCCTCGTTCTCATCAAAAATGTTACAAATTTCTCTTAAGTCACGTAAATAATCATCCACTTTATTATTTTTTTCAGCAATTTCATATAAAGCCAAAGCATATCTTCGATCTAAATATTCATACATAATTACATCCCTACCTTAGCAATAAAATCACCAATAAGTTTTCTGTGTGTTGCTTCGTCAATTTGTTGTCCTAATGCTTTAACTGAAAGCTCTACTGCTAAATCTACTGCCTGTTTCTTTATTTCATGCTCTGCTTTTTGTTTTTCTCTTTCAATTTCCATACTTGCTCTTTCTTTTAATGAAACAGCTTCTACTTTTGCATCGCCAACAATTTCGTCATAAAGTTTTTCACCTTTTTGCTTATGTTCTTCGGTGATTTTCTTTCCTTCATCTTTAGCTGATTGTAAAATTTGTTCATTTTGAACTAAATACATTCTTGCCTTTTCAGCATCTTCATCAGCTTTAATTAACTTATCATCTATATATTTTTGTCTTTGTGCAATTATTCCTTTTAGTTTATCCCAAAAGAAATGTCTTAAAAGCCCAAGTATAATGGCAAAATTGATCCAATTTATTACTAATGTCGACAATCTACCTTCCATATTTTATCTATATCCTCCCTTCGGAGTCAATACAATTAACTCATACGAACTCATATTTAGATATTATTTATTCATTACTATAAATGACATTACTAATCCATAGATTGCAGTTGTTTCTGCAAGAGCTGCACCTAAAAGTAAAAATGTCATTATTCTTGGTTGTGCTTCTGGTTGTCTTGCTACCGCTTCAATTGCCTTTCCTGTTGCTATACCAATACCTGCACCTGCTCCAATACCTGACAATACAGCTATACCAGCTGCTAAAACTCCAAAACTCATTCTAATTCCTCCTTAATTCTAAAAAATGTCTCTTTGTTTGTTTATTTCTTTGTTTAAATTTTAATGTTCTGCAACTACTCTAATATTAATCATAGTTAACATCGAAAATACTACCATTTGAAGAATTCCATCAAATAAATCAAAATAACCATGCAATACAATTGGTATTCCTAATTGTGCAATAGTTGTTATTGATGCTAAACCTGAGTAAACCAGGTCTACTAATACTACAGCTGCGAACATATTACCAAAAAGTCTTAGTGCTAATGTTACTGGTAACATTACTCTTTCTAATATGTTAAGTGGTAACATAGCCACAAACGGATGAACAAGTCCTTTTCCATAGCCAAGAAGTCCATTTTTTCTAACTGCATTTACATTTACAACTAAAAATGTAAGCAATGCAAATGATCCTGTTATACTTACATCACTTGTCGGTGGTCTAAAACCTATTGCACCCATCCAGTTAAGGACTAACAGATAAATCATTAATGATCCTATATAAGGTACAAATGATTCATACTCTTCACCCATATTTCCAAGTATAAAATCTTTTAAGCTCTGATAGATACTCTCTAAAGCTGCTTGGGTTTTAGTTGGCTTTAACTTTAGGTTTCTTGTTAGTGCATAAGCAGCTATACCTAAAATCAAAATAACAACCCATTCGATTACTATACCTGCTGTAATATCTACTGTATAACCAAAAATTTCAGGCGACCATATAGGTATAGGCGTAACATCAGGCAATTTAAACACTTCCTTTCTTTCTCATTATATTTGATCCTATTAGTAGAACATAATGTGAACCAAATCCAGCCATATAATAAAGCATGTATATCATATTATTTCTAAATGGCAAAATAGTAAGAACTATGAAAGCCATTCTAAGAAAAAATTCTGGTATAAAAATCCAGTGCTTTATGCCTTTGCCTAAATTTCTTTCAATTGTATAACCATACACTAAAAAATTAGCTAATGCTACACATATCCCTACTGCATAGATCCCTGCATATATAAAGTTAGAAAATAATGATACTAGTAAAGATATCAACACCACACTCCACAAATCATACTTGATGGTTTGCAAAAGCAGTTTATTCATCTCTTTATTCATACCTCACCTCCTAATCCTCAATGTTTATATTATATCTTCTATATTTATCTTTAACAAATAACTATTTTCAGCTAAATTATGCTGATTTATGCCTTTAAATCTAATTATCTGCATAATACTCCAAAATACTTAGCAAATTTAATATTTTTCTTTATTTTTCTCTTTTTTTGACATAAATAATATTACACTTTGCATTTATCTGAATATTTTGTTAATTGAATAATTTACCTTTGAATTATGTTAACATTTTCATTACAAAAATTGTAATCTTTTTTTGTTAATTTTATAAAATTTGCAGAAATATGACCTTTTTTAAGATTTTACAGATAACAGGTCTATAACCATTAATTTAGTATAAGTGAATATATAAATTAATACTAATTCAAAATTTATTTTCATTTTGGGTTTACTAATAAATAAAACGCTTACTTTTACCAGACACCACCTCTCCCAAAACATTTTATAGAGTATCAAAAATATTTTTACTGAAGTTTTCTTTTACTAACGCAAGGACAGCTCTTCAAATTTTATAGAATTAATATATTGCTTTTATTTTCTTCTTTAACTTGTCCTTTTATACTAATTTCTTTATAAAATTTCTCCAATGCAAAAAAGTTACTATGATAAACTATCATAGCAACTTTTTTATAACTATAAACTTATATTAAACTCTTTCAACAATAAGAGCTGTTCCCATTCCTCCACCTATGCAAAGTGTAGCTAAACCTCTCTTAGCATCTCTCTTTTCCATTTCGTGAAGAAGAGTTACTAAAATTCTTGCTCCTGATGCTCCAACCGGATGACCTAACGCAATTGCTCCACCATTCACATTAACTTTTGACATATCAAATTTCAAATCTTTAGCAACTGCTAAACTTTGAGCAGCAAAAGCTTCATTAGCTTCAATTAAATCTAAATCTTCAACTGTTAAGTTAGCTTTTTCTAAAGCTTTCTTAGTTGCATGGAATGGTCCATATCCCATAATAGCTGGATCTAATCCTTTTGATCCGTAAGAAACAATTTTAGCTAATGGTTTAAGGCCTAATTCAGCTGCTTTTTCTGCACTCATAACAACGAATGCTGCTGCTCCATCATTGATTCCTGAAGCATTACCTGCTGTTACTGTACCTTCTTTAGCGAAAGCTGGTTTTAATTTTGCTAAAGATTCTGCTGTTGTTCCAAATCTAGGGAATTCATCTGTATCGAATACTTTTGGTTCTCCTTTTCTTTGTGGAATAACAACTGGAACTATTTCATCTTTAAATCTTCCTGATTTAATAGCTGCTTCAGCCTTTTGTTGAGAAGCTGCTGAAAACGCATCTTGTTCTTCTCTAGTTAATCCCCATTCTTTAGCAATATTTTCTGCTGTTACTCCCATATGATAGTTGTTAAAAGCATCCCATAATGCATCATTTATCATTGTGTCAACCATTTTTCCATCGCCCATTCTTTGTCCCCATCTAGCAGACTTTAATGCATATGGAGCAGCTGACATATTTTCCATACCACCAGCAACAACAACATCTGCATCTCCAGCTTTAATCATTTGTGCTGCTAAGCTAACTGCTCTAAGACCAGATCCACAAACCTTATTTATTGTCATAGCTGAAACTTCTTGTGGTAATCCTGCTTTTATTGTTGATTGTCTAGCTGTATTTTGTCCAAGACCAGCTTGAATTACGTTACCCATAATAACTTCTTCTATTAATTCAGGCTTTACTCCAGCTTTATTCACTGCTTCTTTAATTACTAAAGCTCCTAAATCCACTGCTGATACATCTTTTAACGCTCCACCAAAACTACCTAATGCTGTTCTTACAGCACTAACAATAACTACATCTCTCATACTTGACCTCCTAAAATATTGCATTTTTATATTAACTTTCGTTAAATTATTAACATAATTAAATTATACCCTCTATTTTTTTTTTTATCAAGAATTAATTTGTTAAATTTTAGACAAACCTTATCTATTAAATTCATCTACTTCATTGGAACTTAATTCAAAATACTTTAATATCGCATCAACTATTCTCCTTGATGCAACTCCATCGCCATAAGGATTAATAGATTTGCTCATTTTTGAGTATGCCTCAGGATTTCCTAATAATTCATTAGCTTGGTTCACTATTTCATCTACATCAGTTCCTACTAACTTAACTGTTCCAGCTTCAACTGCTTCTGGGCGTTCTGTAACATCCCTTAAAACTAATACAGGCTTTCCTAAATGAGGTGCTTCTTCCTGTAATCCACCTGAATCCGTCATTACCATAAATGATTTACTCATTAAATTATGAGTTTCCTTAGTATCCAATGGTGACAATAGATGAACTCTATCTTTTCCACCAAGTCTTTCAAAGACTACATCTTTAACCACTGGATTTAAATGAACTAAATATACCAATTCAACATCATCATTTTGTTCTACTATTTTATTTAATGCAATGCATATGTTTTCAATTCCTTCGCCCCAATTTTCTCTTCTATGGGCAGTGATCATAATTACTTTCTTGCTAAAATCAATAGAATTCAATTCATCGTTTTCAAAAACATACCCTTCTTCAACGGTATGTTTCATAGCATCAATTACAGTATTTCCTGTAACATATATATCATCTTCATTTATTCCTTCTCTTAATAGATTCTCTTTAGAACCTTTAGTCGGTGCAAAGTGTAAATCCGCCAAGCTTCCTGTAAGTTTTCTATTCATTTCTTCCGGGAAGGGAAAATACTTATTAAAAGTTCTAAGCCCAGCCTCTACATGACCAACTTTAATTTGTTGGTAAAATGCAGCTAACGATCCAGCAAATGTTGTTGTTGTATCTCCATGAACTAATATCATATCAGGCTTTTCTTCCTTAAATACTTCTTCTAAGCCTTCTAGCACCCTGCTTGTAATTCCTGTTAACGTTTGTTTTGTTTGCATTATATTTAAATCAAAATCTGGTTTAATATCAAACAATTCTAAAACCTGATCTAACATTTCTCTATGTTGCGCTGTTACACAAACCTTTGATTCAATTTGTTCTCTTTTTTCTAATTCCTTTACTAAAGGTGCCATTTTTATAGCTTCGGGTCTAGTTCCAAAAATCGTAATAATTTTCTTAGTACTCATTTAATTTCCTCCTAATTCAAACAGTTGATTCAGTTAATTCAATTAACAGCTAACAATTAACCGTTAACTGTTGAGGATGAAAACCATTGGTTTTCTTTCATATGACTTATATAATTTAGAAATCCCTTTATGGGATTTCATCTAAATCTTAAATTCATAGTGTTGAAGTTTTAATTTAATATCCTGCTTCTTTTATCATCTTTAGGGAATCATCATCACCTATCCATGAGTCCACACTAATTTCCCTATATTCATCTTTGGAATCTCTAATAATCACGCTAACAATCCCTGAGTTAATTATCATTCTTTTACACATCGAGCAAGAGTTAGCATCTTCTACATATTCCTTTGTCTTAGTATCTTTTCCCACTAAATATAATGTTGCTCCAATCATATCTTTTCTTGAAGCACTTATTATTGCATTAGCCTCACTATGTACACTTCTACAAAGTTCATAATGAGTTCCTCTTGGAACGTTAAGAGCTTCCCTAATACAATTATTTAAATCAATACAGTTTTTCCTTCCCCTAGGTGCTCCGGTATATCCGGTCGAAATTATTTCATCATTTTTAACTATTATGGAACCATAATTTCTTCTTAAGCAAGTTCCTCTTTCTAAAACTGTTTCTGCAATATCTAAATAATAGTTTTGTTTATCTCGTCTCTCCATTTTTATACTCCACAAAAATAAATTATTTTCAGTTTACAGTATAGCATTATTTAGTTCCAAACAATCTATCTCCAGCATCTCCAAGTCCTGGAACTATATATCCATGTTCGTTTAATTTTTCATCTATTGCTGCTAAATAAATATCAACATCATCATGTGCCTTTTGTACCGCTTCAACACCTTCTGGCGCCCCCACCAAACACATTAATTTTAAGTTTTTAGCACCTCTGTTTTTAAGCATAGTTAAAGCATCTATTGATGAACCACCTGTTGCAAGCATTGGATCAACAACTATTATATCTCTTTCTGCAATGTCTTGTGGCATTTTGCAAAAATATTCAACTGGTTGAAGAGTTTTTTCATCTCTATATAATCCAATATGCCCAACCTTAGCTGCTGGAATTAAATTAAGTACTCCATCAACCATTCCAAGACCCGCTCTTAAAATTGGTACTACTGCCATCTTCTTACCTGCAAGCATTTTACATCTTGTTACAGCTACCGGAGTCTTTACTTCCACTTCTTCTGTATTTAAATCCCTTGTAACTTCATAGGCCATTAGCATTGAAATTTCTTCTACTAATTTTCTAAAATCCTTTGAACCAGTTTTTTCATTTCTTAAAAAAGCTAACTTATGTAATATTAACGGATGGCTTATTTCTACTACTTTACTCATTATTATTCCTCCAAATTTGATTCTTTATGTTTATAGTTTCATACACTCTATGTTTTTTCTAATCTAAGTTCATAATTGTTCTTCGCACTCTTTTTAAATGTGCGCGCTTTTTCCAAAATTAAATGATCTTGGTTGCAGCATAGCTGCTTTTTTTTAAGATTAAATGATCTTGATTGCAGCATAGCTGCTTTTTTTAATGTGTATATTTTTTTTCAATTTCTGAAATTTTATCTATTCTATTTTGATGTCTATCTCCCTCAAATTTAGATGTTATAAAAGTTTTTACAATATCTAAAGCAAGGCCTGTTCCAACTACTCTTTGGCCCATAGTTAATATATTTGCATTATTATGTTCCCTTGTTGCATGCGCACTAAAAGTATCTGAACATAATGCTGCTCTGATTCCTGGAACCTTATTAGCTGCAATGCTAATTCCTATACCTGTGCCACAAATTAATATACCAAATTCATATTCTTTTGCTACAACAGCTTCTGCTACTGGCAGCGCAATATCAGGATAGTCACAAGAACCAGTTGAATATGTTCCAAAATCCTTTGTTTCATGACCTTCACTCTCTAAAAACTTAATTATCTCATTCTTTAATTCAAATCCACCATGATCGCATCCAATTGCAATTTTCATAATTAAATCATCTCCAAATCATAATAATTATTGTTAACTGCCTAAACTTCTATAATATCAAATCCGGCAGCTTTATTTAACCTATTCATAATAGCTATACCTACACCTTTTTCTTCATATGCCTCTGCTAAAATCAAATCTGCTCCTAGGTCATCACATTTCCTCAAAGCTTCAAATAAACTTCTGGCAACAGTTGCTAAATCCTTTGAACTTCCCATAACTATACTAATTCCTTCCGGATATTCCTTAGCATTTTCTTCGACTGTAAGAATGCATACTTTTTTACCTTTTTCCTTATTATAGTGTACCATTTCTTTAATTTTTTCAATAGTTTTTTTTCTTTCACCTGATATTATGGTAACTTTTGCACTAGGTGCATAATGCGTATACTTCATTCCTGGAGCTTTTGGCTTTAAATTTGCTTGCGGCTTTTCCATTATAGCTTTATCTATTTGTATTTCCGGTTCCACTTCTCTAAGCATCTCTAGTGTAATACCACCTGGACGCAAAACAATAGGTGGAACTACAGTGCAATCAACAATAGTTGATTCAACACCAATATCACTTTTCTCTCCACCTAAAATACAATCAACTTTTTCATCTAAATCTTCTATGCATCTTTGAAAATCTGTAGGACTTGGTCTTCCACTTATATTGGCTGATGGTGCAGCAATGGTAGTATTAGACAGTTCAATTAATTTTCTAGCTATCTCATTGTCCGGCATCCTAATCCCAATTGATTCTAAATTAGCACTAGTTACATTTGGTATTATCTCTTTTTTTCTCAAAATTAGTGTTAATGGTCCAGGCCAAAATTTCTCCATAAGTTCCCTAGCCACTCTTGGAACCTCTTTTGCATACAACTCTACATTTTTTGATGCAACATGAATAATTAAAGGATTATCTTGTGGTCTTCCTTTTGCACTAAATATCTTTTCTACTGCGCTAACTTTCAATGCATCTGCACCTAATCCATAAACTGTTTCTGTCGGAAAAACAACAGTACCTCCATTTTTAATAATCTCAGCAGCTTCTTTTATTTTTGCCTCGTCTTCTTTAGCATCCTTAATTATATAAACTTTAGTTCTCAAATTATATCACCACTTTCCAGTTAGTCATGTTCAAAAAATAATAAGTTCGCATGTTTCCTAATAGCCCCACTATGAGGCAAATATACTTCCTTATCTGACTGGAACTATACATCGCATCATGGACTTATTATTTTCTTTCATATGCCTAAAATTAACTTAAACTATAAGTTGCCCTCTTGCAATCTTTATGTTTTGTATACTCTCATCTGTGTAAATAGCTTTAACACAATGCCTGTATATAGAATCTAATAATAGATATTTCCTTAATCCACCTCTTTTAATTACTTGAAAGTAATATTCATTTTGAGGATTTATTTGTTTAATAATATCATACTCCTTAACTATTTGCGGATATCTTTTCAAAAAATTCTTATCTACTGGACGTAATGCATTATTTTTAAAAACTATATTTGTTATTAACACTATTTCTAAATCATAATCTGATTTATTTGTATGTACTAACGAAACTTTATCACATATAATTAAATTTTCTTTTGTTAAAATACCCGTTTTAAACATTAATCTATTACTTAGATATCTATATTCAACTTTATACCCATTCATTTTAATAATGATAGCTATTATTATTAAAAATTCAATAAAAAATACATAACTTATATACAGTATTTTAGTTAACCCAGTTACTAACAATGCCATAGGAAGCATAATTGCAATAACGACCATAGTAACTAAAAATATCTTTAAATGTACTTTTTCTCTTTTTATAGCCCTATATATATCCATATTCAATCTCCCAATGTACTTTTAAAGCCCCACAAATTAATGCAAGGCTTTCTTGAGTAAGGAACGTGAAAACAAATAATAGACAAGCGTACTGATCTATTATTTGCTTGATTGTGCCTTAATATTACGCTTCTGTATTTCCCATTAACTTCATTTTCTCTGCCTGGTCTGCTGTAATAAGTGAATTAATCATTTCATCAAGATCTCCACCTAAAAATGTATCTAATTTATATAAAGTTAATCCTATTCTGTGGTCAGTAACTCTTCCTTGTGGGTAATTATAAGTTCTAATTCTTTCACTTCTATCCCCAGTTCCAACTTGGCTCTTTCTGTCTTCAGCTATTCCTTCTGCTCTTTCTCTTTCTGCCGCTTCGAAAAGTCTTGATTTTAAAACTTTCATAGCCTTTTCTTTATTTTTTAATTGTGATTTTTCATCTTGGCATGAAACAACAAGCCCTGTTGGTATATGTGTAATTCTAACAGCTGAGTCAGTCGTATTAACGCATTGTCCCCCATTACCTGAAGCTCTAAATACGTCTATTCTAACATCTTTATCTAAAACTTCTATTTCTACGTCATCTACTTCTGGTAATACGGCAACTGTAGATGTTGATGTATGGATTCTTCCGCTTGATTCTGTATCTGGTACTCTTTGTACTCTATGTACTCCACTTTCATATTTTAATTTTGAATATGCGCCATTTCCTTTTATCATAAATACAACTTCTTTAAAACCACCAAGATCTGTTTCATTTAAACTCATGATTTCTACGCCCCATCTTTGAGTTTCTGCATATCTTGTGTACATTCTAAATAAATTGTATGCAAATAGCGCTGCTTCTTCACCACCTGCTCCGCCTCTGATTTCAACGAATACGTTCTTTTCATCATTAGGGTCTTTAGGTAATAATAAAATTTGTATTTGGTTTTCTAATTCTACTTCTCTATTTGTAAGATCAGAAATTTCCTCATTTAACATTTCTCTCATTTCTTTGTCGCTTTCGCCACTTAGCATTTCTTTGTTAGCTTGTAAATCCTCTGTAACTTTTTTATACTCTCTATAAGCATTAACTATAATTTCCAAATCAGAATGCTCTTTACAAAGTTTTCTCCATTCATTTTGGTTTTGCATAATTGATGGATCACTAATTTTAACTGACAATTCATCATATTTATTTTCTATAAATTCTAATCTATCTAATAACATCTTAAATCACTCCGTAATTATTTTTTCATATCATTTCATTATATCACAACTTTACTTAGTTAACAATTATGAGTTAACTGCAATAACTATTCTATCAAGACTTGCAAAATCTTTAATTACTTTTATATCCTTAAAATTATTTTCTTCCATTAACGATTTTACGCTTTCTCCTTGATTATATCCTATTTCAAAGGCTAATATCCCACCTTCTACTAATACATCTTTACTTTCACGAATTATTTTTCTATAAAAATCTAATCCATCCATTCCGCCACTTAAAGCAGTATGAGGCTCATAATTTTTAACATCTTCCATAAGTTTATTTATTTCTTCTTCCTCTATATATGGAGGATTTGAAACAATAACGTCATACATTTTCTTGTTCTCTATAGGTTTCTCTAACAAATCACTTTTTATAAAAGAAACCTGGGTTTCCACATTATTCCCCTTGATATTAATTAATGAAACTTTTTCAGGAATTGGATAATAGTCTATTAAATCTACTTTTATATTTTTTCTAAAGTGTGCCAAAGCTATACCAATAGCACCTGATCCTGAGCATAAATCACACACTTGCTTTTCTTCATTTTCCCCTATAAGTTTAAGTACCTCTTCAACAAGTATCTCAGTATCATCCCTTGGAATTAATACTCCCTCTTCAACATAAATATCAAGTCCCATGAATTCACACTTCTTCAAAATATATTTCACCGGCATTTTGTTTCTACGTTTTTCAATTAAATCAAAGTATTTATCAGAATCCTCTTCACTAACTTCTTCTTCTTTATGAGTTATTAAATAAACTCTGTCTTTTTCAATTACACTTCCTAATAATAATTCTGCATCTAATCTCGCTGTATCAATCCCCTTTTCCTTTAGGGTAGTTGTTCCTGTATTTATTAAATCCTCAATCTTCTTTGGATCTTTAATTCCTTCTGCTGCTTTTAAAGATGCAATTGCTACTTCAATTTGAGAATCATCCGGCTCCTTAGTAGTTAATAGCTGCAATTTAAGACCTGGATATGCTATTATTCTAGCTAGCATACTATCATTTTTACCTAGCCACTTTATAATCTCATAACTTATTCCCGTAACTACTGGTATAAGTATAATTCTAAGTACTAATCTTTCAACAATCCCCCCCCAACCAGTAAAGGAAAATATTACAATACTAACAAACATTACTAAAAATAAAAAGTTTGTTCCACATCTTGGGTGAAGTCGTGGTTGCTTTCTTACATTTTCTACGGTTAATTCTTCCATTGCTTCATAACAAAATATAGTCTTATGCTCAGCTCCATGATATTGAAACACCCTATATATATCATTTAGTTTACTAATTAAAAACATATATAATATAAGGATTATTATCCTTATAACGGCTTCTATTAAATTTAAAATTACACTAGAAATACTTGCCACCTTAAAAATCGAAGCTATTCCTGTTGGTAATGCAACAAAAAGCCCTATTGCAAAAAGAAATGAGATAAACATAGTTATTCCAATCAGTACATTATTAGCTTTTTCACCCATCTTATTCTCAAGCCATTTTTCAAATTTTGATGGTTCTTCATCTTCGTCCTCTAAAAATGAAGTCGAATAATTTAACGACTCCATTCCAATTTTCATAGACTCTACAAGTACAAAAAAACCTCTAAGAAATGGCATGTTTAATATTGGGTATTTCTTAGTTATTGGCCTATTATCCTTAAAATCTATTTCTATATTTCCCTTAGGAGTTCTAACTGCTGTAGCAAGACTTTTACTCCCTCTCATCATAACGCCTTCTATAACAGCTTGACCTCCAACATCACGTCTTTCCATTAATAAAAATCACTTACTCTCTTTTATTATTTTTCTTTAAACTTGTAGTAGCATTCTCCGCATAAAGATTCATATTGTACATTATCTTGCTCATCAATTGCTATTTGCTGCCCTTCAAATACAAATTCACCATTTACTTTTCTTCCATTAAACACTGCCTTTTTGCCACATGCACATATGGTCTTCATCTCTTCTATACTATGTGCTAATAATAATAGCCTCGTGCTGCCTTCAAAACCATTTCTCTTAAAATCTGTTCTAAGTCCATAACATATAATAGGTATATTAGTCTTTACTGATATTTGGAATAGTTGATCTATTTGCTCACTTTTTAAAAACTGAACTTCATCCACTAATATGCAATCTATTTTTTTGTTTTCACTTAAATAATTATGTACTACCTCTAAAATATTATCATGTTTTGAAATCAAAAAATCTACTTTCTTAGTTACCCCAAGTCGTGATACAAGTGTCTCCCCACCTTTGCTATCAACTTTAGGTTTTATAATAATTACCTTCATCCCACGTTCTTCATAATTATGTGCTACTTGCATCAAGTGAGTTGATTTACCAGAATTCATAGCACCATATCTAAAATATAATTTGCTCATTTTTAGCTTTCTCCTTTTAAGGTATCATAAACGATTATATCATTTAATTCTCATCATAAAAAGATATTTCTGTATTTTTTAGATACATTAAATAAAATAATAGACCAAAGATGCTTGCTTGTTATTTTTTTAGGATTGCTCTTCAAATCGCTAATTTATTATTGACGCTAAAAATCTACTATGCTATAATCTAATGGTTGTTATTGAATAATTAACATAAGTTTATATAATTGAAAGAGGTGAAAAATAATGAGAGAAGGCATACATCCAGAATACCACCACGAAGCAGTGGTTAAGTGTGCATGTGGAAACACTTTCA
>JARLHR010000106.1 GCA_031292145.1 Clostridium sp.
AATTACTTGAATAAGCTTAAACTCTCCACCACTAAGTTCAGATATCATTGAATCTTTAAGGTTATTTAAATCTGCAAGATTTAATTTCTTATTAAGATCACTTTCGAAATCATCTCCAAATGTTGCATCAAGTGCATCTAAAGCTTCTTGGTACTTTTCAAGTAAAGTATCCATGTCAGAAGATGTTTCCATCTCAGCACAAATAGAAGTTATTTCATTTTGCATTCTATTAAAATCTTCACATAGATATTCGAAAACTGTAGTTTCTTTTGCTTTGTCTAGTTTAGGAAATTGACTTACATATCCAATCTTACAATTTGGATCTATCTCAAGGCTGCCATCAAACATATAGTCTTCAGGATTCATAATTATATCTATCAGTGTACTTTTTCCACTACCACTTGAACCTATAAAAGCACAATGTTGATCTTCTTCTAAAGTAAAAGAAATATTATTATAGAGATCTTTTTGTGGGAATGAGTAGGATAAGTTGTTTATTTTTATCATATTATTACCTCGCTTTATCATTCGAAAATAGCCTATAAAAATAAGCTCTTAAATATATAATCTTCCTAATCGCAATTTTGCAATTGGGAAGATTAAGTAGTAACGATATTATGTTTTGGTTTACCGTTGATAGCATAACATTTTTTACGACTAATTTCAATCTCGATAATGAATAACATATGATCTTAGGTTACTCTGATCTTTATGTAAAGGGCAGTGGAAATATATATATATGAATTGAATAATTTTTTATTCGAATATCACTTTGTTTTTACTCGTCGTCTTCGCATTATAAAGCCTTTCATCAGCAAGCATTAAAACGTTATTTTTTTCTGTTCCACAATCCTCATCAAATGATGCAAATCCAATACTTACTGTTATATGTACATCTTTGATTTCTTCATTAAATAAAAACTGATGTTTTTCAACTTCTACTCTTATTTTTTCTGCAGTTCTTATTGCTTTTTCTCTTGATATTTTTGTAAATATTATTACAAATTCTTCTCCTCCATACCTACATACTATATCTCTTGAGAGTGTTGCAGTTTTAATTATCTGTGCAAATTGTTTTAATACACTATCACCTGCCATATGACCGTATTTATCATTTACTTTTTTAAAATTATCTATGTCAAGAATAGCAATACCAAAATTCATTTTATATTTATCGTCTTGTTTAAGGTCACCCTGATTTAATACTCTTATTATTTCATTTTCATAGTATTCATTAAAGAACCTTCGGTTGTACACACCTGTTAGCACATCTATTTCTGATAATCTTTTTAATTTAATATTTAACTCCTGAATTTTTTCATTTTGAACTTGAAGCTCTGCATTTGCATCATCTAATTCCTTGTTTTTTGATTCAAGTGCAACTATATTTTGTTTATGTTCTGTAATATCTTTAAATAGGATAATCGTACCAATATATTTTTTTCGCGAATACATTGGAGTTAGATCAATGCTAAAGTACTTATCAAAATCATTTACTCTTATTTTGTTTTCTATTGCAATAGTCCTGTTTTCATTTGCAACTTGTCCCAAAAGGGCTCTAAAATCTTCTTCTAATAAATTAATTTTCTGTGCTATCTTAAAAATGTTTTCTTTCTTATTTAAAATAAGGATTTTTGAAAACATAGTTTCAGCTGCTGTATTAAAATCTATTAATAAATAGTCTTTGTTTAATACTAAAAGACCATCTGATATATGATCAACAACGTGTTGCAATGCTATTGGCATTATATTCAAAAAATCGTACTTAATAATAGCTAACCAATAGAAAAATATTGTAAAAGAAAATGAAATACATAAATCAAATTGTGATACATCTATAAACTTTACAGTACCTAAAATATTAATAACTAACGTAATTGCAGAACCAATCATAATAAGTATAGCTTGTTTAGAAAAAAATCCTGAATTTTTAATAGCAAAGCTTATTAAATAGTATATGGCCAAAATTATACACCCGTAAGAATATATGGAATGAATAGGAAAATAAGGTCCATATTTATTGAACTTTAAAATAAAGGCTTGATTAATCATTAATAAATTATGATTAGTATTTGTAAAGGCTAAAATTAAAGTTAATAAGGGTACAAAAAATATAACTATTTGATTAAGCCTAAAATATTTATTACTATGAGCAAAAAAATAGGCTGTTAGTAAAAAGAATGGAGGTAATAAACATATGCCTAGATAAACCATTCCAATATGTTCATTGATCTTATTCTGAAAAAACAAATACACTATTGAAATATTTATATTCCAAATTAAAATACATAAGATAGTAAATATAAACATGAAATGTAGTGCTTGTTTATTTTTTATTTGTAAAACATAAATAAATACAATTATGGTAAAAACCATTGAAATGATAGTTAAATAAAAACCAACTTGAAGACTCATTTTTCTGCTCACCCACCTATTATTCGGTTATATAAACTACATTTTCCATTTCTGATAATCTTATTCTATTATACCCTGTAAATAGAGTATATTCAACAATTTTCACCATTAACTCAATAGACTAATTCTATAATAGCATAGCCTCAGTCTTTTAGACTTCGGAAACACCTCAGAGGACCAAGAAATTACCTCTGATGAAGAATGATATTTCATTATTAATTATAATTTTTGTAGAGTTAAGAATATAAATGTGATATAATAATTATTATTAATTACTACATAATATTAATAATCTGTATTTTGAAATTAAGTTTAGGAGAGATATGTGATGAAAACTGATTTATTAGAAAAAGGAGCAATATTACAAAGGGATAAGGAAACATATGCAATTGCTCCACATTTAACTGCTGGAATTGTAACCCCAGATATTTTAAGAAATCTTGCGGATGTAGCTGAAAAATATAGTGCATCAGCTATTAAAGTTACAGGAGCTCAAAGAATTGCAATAGTTGGATTAAAAGAAGAAGATTTAGATAATGCTTGGCAGGATCTAGGTATGGATCCAGGTGCCGCAGTAGGTTTATGTGTAAGAAGCGTAAAAATATGTCCAGGAACTACTTTTTGTAAAAGAGGTCTTCAAGATTCAGTAGCAGTTGGGTCAAAATTGGATGGCTTATATCATGGAAGGGAATTACCCAATAAATTAAAAATGGGAGTAAGTGGTTGTCCTCATAGTTGCGCAGATAGCGCATTTAAAGATATAGGATTAATAGGAAGTGGAAAAGGATGGATGTTTTATGTTGGCGGAAAAGGTGGAGCTAGGCCAAGAATAGCAGATAGAATAGCACTTTGTGTATTAGAAGAAAAGATATATGATTTAATAGAAAAAATTATTGAAATATATGCTGAAAATGCAACTAATAAGGAAAGATTAGGAGATTATATAGATAGAGTAGGATTAGATGAGTTTAAAAAACAAATAGATCTTAATAGTTATTTATAGATATCCAAATGTGAACTTAGATTTATGTGGTGTCCTACCGAAATTCCATACATTTTTGTTCCACAGGACTATGAAATTTTCACTGGAAGGTTCTAAGCACAAGGTTGTACCCATTTCTGCATGCTCCCAATATAAAATTGTGACAAGCAGTAAATGGTACAACCTTGTACTAAGAACCTTCGCAGTTCAATTTCAAATGCCTGTTTCACAAAAATGTATGGAATTTCTAGTTGTGATATACACTTAAGTTTTAGAAAATAAGTAAATAAGTAAATAAGTTTATTAATGTTTATATAAAGGAATTGCTAATCTTAAGCAATTCCTTTTTGCATCTCAAATACAAGTAAATGTGTTAAAATATAAGAAAGATAGTATGAAGAATGCTGATTCATTATTTTTTGATTATACTTTGCTATAATAGGGGAAAGAGTAGTAGTAGAAGGGTAAAAAAATATGTATGATAAACTTGTTGAATATTTAAAATCTTATAAAAAGAAAACAATAAAATTAAGTGAATTGGAAAAATTGCCAGATGGAAGTGTGAGTTATGAGAATTTTGAGGCAAGTATAAAGAGGCTTGTTGAAGATAGTATATTAATAGAAAAAGGCAGCAAAATAAATTCTTTATCATTAAGTTATGGTGTAAATTATTATAAACTCCAGAAAGATAAAATAGATGAAGTAAATAATTATATTTTGAAGATTTCTAAAGAAATTGATTTGGGTGAGTATTTTAAATTATCTGAAGAAATATTTCATAAGGAGCTTCCGTTTATACAAGCAGTTAATGACTATATTTTAAGTAATGGTTTGCCTGAGAGCTATGTTACTTCTCAGGAAAGGTCTTTTAATATTTCAGGGGATGAAAAGTGGATAGATGAAAAGAATGGCAGAAAGATATTAGAAAGAATTAAGGTATGGGATAAACTTAAAATTGTAAATGATTCAGATCCATTAATGCTGGCTGTGAATCAAAGGGGCTTTGGGAAGCCTGTACATTATCATCTTATTGTTGAAAATAAGGCAACCTTTTTAGCTCTTATGGATATTTTAAGAGAAACTAATTATACTACATTAATTTATGGCTGCGGATGGAAGATAGTTTCTAATTATTATATGATAGATAAACAGCTTAATTTGAATGATAAGAATGAATTTATGTATTTTGGAGATATAGATAAAGAAGGTATTTCCATATGGAATTCATTAAATGAAAAAATGAAGGTAAATATAGCTGTTGATTTTTATAGAGAGCTGCTTAAAAAAGATTATAGCATGGGAAAGAAAAATCAAAAGAGGAACGATGAAGCTATAAATAATTTTTTGGAGTTTTTTACAGAGCAAGAAAAAGAGGTTTTAGTGAACATGATAAATAATGGCGGTTATTTACCACAAGAAGGATTAAATAAAGAAGAGTTAAAAAGGATATGGAGTGGAATGTGTGAAAATTAATATAAGTAATGTAGTTGAAAATTATCATGAGAGAATTCAAAGATTAGCACTATTTGACCCATTATATGCACTTAATGAAAAAAAGCTAAAAGATAGAAGTGATAATAAAGTTGACTACTTTAGTTTCGGATTATTAACCCTGCTATTTTTCTTTGAAAATATGCTTATTAGAAATAGAAAAGTTGGTGTTAAGGATGTAGCAGAGTACTTACAGATAGTAAATGAAGGAAAATTTGATTTGGAAAATGAAGATTTTATGAAAATAGCTAGGACAATTATAGAAACCTTTAGACCACCAACAGGAAAAAGAAATTCCAAGACATTTTATAATTATGAGACCAGAAAAGAAGATATTGTACAATATTCTATTTTGAAAGCTGATAAAGCTGATTTAGAAACAAACACTCAATATTATACTTTGGACGAGCAGGGCTTGGAATTAATATTTGCAACTAAAGAATATTTTAATGAATTTCAATTATCAATTAACCAGCTTATACTAAGAAAACAGCTTGAAAAAGGAGAATTTATAGGAGCGCTAAGGCAAATTGATGAGATGAATCTAGATGTTAAAAACCTTTATGACAGGATTTTTAGAATAAAGCATGAAGTTAATAGAAACATAGTTTCAAGTGAAACGTTTGAAAGATATAAAAATATCATAGGTGATATTAACGATAGATTAACTCATGAGAATGAAGAATTTGAAGAGTTAAGAACTTTTGTAAAAGACACTAAAGAAAAAATTGCTAATGAAATGAACAAGGATGAAGATAAAAAAGCATTTGAGCTCATTATAAAAATAGATAAAGAATTAGATGAAGTACACTATGAGCATAGAAAACTTTTAAAAGAGAGTATTTTACTTAAAACTTCAGCGCTTCAGGCAGCACAGGAATCGTTATATTACATAGGGATAAATACCTTTAACTTTAATCAGGAAATCGTAAGCAGAATTTTTTCTTCACCACTTCCATTGAATAGTACCAGAAGATTAATAGAACCATTTTTATATTTAGGAAAAGAAAGAACGTGGTCGCCAATATCAGTGTTTTCAAAGCAAAGAATTGAGAATACTGAAAAGGAAGAGAAGAGCGATGAATTTCTAAATGTTTTAAGCAAGGAAAAGCTAAAAGAGGAAATAGAAATACAGAGTAATAAATATAAACGAGTAACAGAGGTAATATTAAAGGCTTTAAATTATAAAGAAGCTAATAATATTACAATAGAGGAATTAGTTGAGTTTATAAAGGAAAGTGATGAGGAAGATATTATTAATGAGCGTCCGTTTTATGATTTTTGGATTACTCTTCACCAAAAATCACCAATCACAATGAAAATGGAAGATAATGAAGAAGAAGAACTTATGGGAAAAGCTTACGACATATTTTCATCAAAGGGGTACAAGTTATATGTTGAGGAATTAAATAATGTCTTGAAGGTTACAAAGAGGTTTACTATAAAAAATATGGTTTTAAAGTTGGAGGATAAAGATGATAACTTATAACAACGAACAAGTATTGCAGGCATTTAAGATATATTCGATATTGGCTAAAAATGGGTATGCAGAAAAGGATGAATTACGTTTATACATATCTGATGACATGATTAGGGGCTTGGTGGATCAGTTTTCTAAAGAGGTGGATTGCACAATTTTTTTGGCGGGAGAGTTTATATATCTTATTCCTATTTCTAAGGATTCCATATTCCATGTATCTAATGAAGCTATTAAGAAGGATTATTTGCCAGCAAAATCAGTAAACTTAGATATTTATCTTATGTATGTTTCAATAATAGTGTTGTTTGGAGAATTTTATGATAGTTATCAGACAATAGATCCGACAAGGGATTTTATTAATATTTCAGATTGGCTAGAAAGTTTAAATGAAAGAATTTCAAGTTTGAAGGAACACAATAGTGATAAATTAAAGGAATTAGATAAAGAATATGATTATAATTGGTCTTTAATTATAGAAAAGTGGCTTGATATGGATGAAATTAAAGAAACAGTTAAGGTACAAAATGCTAGGACAATTAGCAGAAAGAGTTTTTTAAATAGTGTAAAGAACTTTTTAGAAGCTCAAGAGCTTATTAGGGATATTGGAAATGAAGAACTGGAACTTACGGAAAAAGCTAAAACAATAATTCAAAGATACTATATGGAATATGACTATAACAGGGGAATTCTTGATTTCATGTACAATCTTGATAAAAAGGAGGTTAAATAAAATGCCAGCTATATCAAAGATAAGATTTACTAATGTAGTATATGAAAATGGACAAAAGAGATATAATGATGATATTTTTCAATTCGATGGAGAAAATGGAGCTATTCTTTTAGAAAATGGTGGAGGTAAGACCGTATTTATTCAAACAGCAATTCAAGCAGTACTTCCAAATCAGGAGCTTGCAGAGAGAAAAATTAAAAATACATTAATGCTTGAAAATAATTCTGCTCATATTGCAATAGAATGGATTATAAGCGAAAGGCCCAGAAGATATGCATTAACAGCAGTAACCTTGTTTATGAATAAAGGTTCAGTAGATTCTTTAAAATATGCTTATGAGTATGAAGAAAATGATGATGAAACAATAGAAAAACTCCCTTTTAAAGTTAAAAATGCAAATGGAAATTATAGACCAGCTAATAAGGATGAAATGGAAGATTATTATTCTACTATGAATAAAAATAGAATTAATGCTAAAGTCTTCAAAATAAAACGTGATTATCATAAATACATAGAAGATAAGTTTAAAATTATTCCAAAGGAATGGTACAGAATTGCAACAATAAATGGTGCAGAAGGTGATGTGGAAAAATTTTTTGATTCCTGCGCGACAATGGGACAATTAGTAGATAACCTGTTGATTCCAACAGTTGAAGAAGCTTTAGCAGGAGCTGGGACAAAGGAATTTGCTGAAACTTTTGAAAAACAAAGAGAGCATTTTAAAAAGTATAATCAATTAAAGGCCAGAATAGATGAAAGCAGACAAGTTGAAAATGAAGTTGGAACATATATAGGTCGTTATAAAGAATATGATGAGATAAATACTAAAGTAATAGAGACGAAGGAAGAGCTTAAGGCATTATATGAATTAGCTAGGGAAGAACAAGAGTTAAATAGTGAAAAGCTTTCTAAAATAAGCAGTGAAATATCTGGTGTAAATGCCAGTGATGAATATTTAAAACAAAAGGAAGCTTCTTATAAATTGGCACTTTTAGAAAAAGATATGCAGCTTAGGAGTGGGCTTTTTAAAATCAAAGAAGATGAATATAATAAAATTTTAAATAGAAAACTTGAAAAAGATAAAAGATATTCGAATTTGAAGGTTTTAAAGTATAAAAATGATATAAAGCAGGAAGAAGAATTAGTAAAGCTTAATAAGGTTCAAATTGAAAATTTAGATAAAGATGAAGAAGTCTCTGATATTAAAGATGACTTAGAGATGAATGCAGGTGAAATAAGAGGATATTACCTAGAAGAGGGAGATAAACTTAATAAGCAGATTCAGTTTATAGAAAGTCAGATAAATACAGAAAATAATGAAATAGTTGAAAAGGAAGAGTTATTGCAGGAAAAAGTAAGGAATGAAAAAACTTTAGAAAGTAGTAAAAGTAATTTGGAAGGTCAAAGCAAAACTATTGAGGAAGATATTCAAAGGATAAAAAAAGAAATTTTATTTGACGAAAAACAAGAAAATGTTGAAGACAAAAATATTGAATGGAAAAATAACTTATCAGAATTAGAGGATAAAATTTTTAATAATAATAAAAAGCAAAGTGAATTAACTAACGAAGAAATTCAAGTGAAAAACTCATTAGATAATAAACGTTTAGAATATGAGGGATTTAAAGAGCAAGGCATAGAATTAAATGCAAAATTAGATAAAATAAGAGACGAAGAAGAAGTTTTAATAAGAAGATTAAAGGAATTTAAAAATAGTTTTTATGGCGTAGAATCTTTGTATGCTAAAGAAGCGAGTATAATAGATCAGTTAGAAAATTCTCTTGAAAAAGCTAGAGAAAGTAAAGAAAAAGCTATCCTTGAAGAGAGAATTTCATATAGATGGCTTGATGATTATAAGGAAAGTGAATATTATACAGCAGATGCAGCTATAGAAAAATGGCTCGCCTCTTGGAGAAATCAATTTGATTACATAGAAAGTGGTACTACGTATATTCAAAGAGTAGCAAAAAGCAATCGCGTTTCTGAAGAAGTTTATTTTGAAAAATTCCCGTATTGGGTAATAACCTTGGTGGTTTCTGGGAAAGAAAAAACAAAGTTAAATGAAAAGATAAGTAAGAGCTTAGATAAACTAATAAATCCCGTGATAGTTTTAGATGAAAAAGAGGCTAGGGATATATTGACTGATGATAAAGATTTTAATAGAGATAATATTTTTGTTCCATCTCCATGGAAAGATAATATTTCACAGAATTTTTTTGAAAGCTATAGAAAAGATATAAGTGAAAAAGCTGAAGAAATAAAAAAACAAAGAATAGAAAAGGAAAATGAATATATAATTACTGAAGCTTTATTAAAGGATTTGAGAAAATTTTATAAGGAAAATTCATATGAAGATTTCAGTAATATGAAAAAGCAGTTTGAGGAAGTAAATTTAAATAAAAGTTTAGCTGAAGATGCTATGAAGCAATTTGAAGGAAGATTAGAAGGTATTAAGATAGAATTTAAGAAAATAGATGCAGAACTTTCAAATTGTAAGGAAGGAAAAGTAGATTTAGAAAAGAAGATTGAAAAAGCTAACGAGTATTTTAATAAAAACAATAAGAACAAAAAGCTTATTATTGAAATTAAAAAGCTAAAAGGTGAAATCGAAATTTTAAGTATTGAAATTAAAAAAATTCGAAGTGATATTAAATATAAAAATGGACTTAAGGATGAACTAAATGGTGAATTAAGCAGAATTAAAAATAGCAAAGATAATGTTAAATTAAAAGATTTTTATGAGGAAGTTAAAGGAAGCATACCTAAAAGCTCTAATAAAACTATAGGGACTTTAATTGATATCAGAAAAACTTTAAAGGATAAATTGGACAACAAGCAGAAAAATAGAAAGAGTTTAGAAGATGAGTTTAAGGAAAGACAAAAAAGAATAAAGTCACTATATAATGATTTGGAAAACTTTAAAAATGAATTAGATTTTCATATAGATGAGAATTTTAATGATGTAATAAGTGAAGATGAGCTTAAAAGGCTTATTATGGAAAGAAGCGAACTTAAAAAGATTTTGAAAACTAAGGAAGATGAATATAATGGCGCAAGAGACAATTATAAAGACAGTGAAAAGACCTATGAGGTTAACAGGAATATTTTCAACGAAACATTCGAAAATATCATAATATTTAATG
This sequence comes from Clostridium sp., assembly GCA_031292145.1. Taxonomy (GTDB): domain Bacteria; phylum Bacillota; class Clostridia; order Clostridiales; family Clostridiaceae; genus Clostridium. The sequence goes on from JARLHR010000106.1 coordinate 10,242, forward strand.
AAGCCTTAGAAGAAGTAGAAGAATTGTTAAATAATGAGAAAAAGGTTTTAAGTGAAAAGATAAAGAAGCTTAAAGGTGAAGAAAAGAGATTAAGTGAAGAAAAATCTGAATTAGATAAAGTTATAAATAACTTAGAATTATGTAATGCAAGATATTCATTTTTAAATGAAGCTATAAAAGATATAGAACTTAAAGATGAAGTGAAAAATAATTTTTCATATAAGAGAAAAGAAATAGTAGATAAAATTTCTAATTACATAGCTAAATTTCAAAAACAGTTAGATGAAAAATATAAAGAAACTGAAGAACAAAAGGAAAGATTCTTAAACTTCTGTGAAAATAAAATTTTAGATGTTAAATTGAAGAAAATGGCAGTTGATGGTGTTAATTTTAGGAAAAGCTATAAGGACATTATTGAATGGCAGAATATAATGAGTGAACGTATAAATAAAACTATTGAAATACTAGAGAATGACATGCGTGAACATGATGAAGAGATGAAGCAGTTTATTAATCACCTTCATTCATATTTAGTGATAATGGCCCAAGAATTAAAAGCAATTCCAAAGAAAACTAAGATTAAAGCTGATGATAATTGGAAGGAAGTTTATTTATTTAATATACCTGAATGGAATGAGAAAGATGGAAAAATAGAGCTTTATAACCATATAAATTGGATACTTAAAAAGCTTGAAGGCGAAGAATACAGGGATGAAAATGGAGTTGAAAATCAAGAAAAGGTTAAAAAGTCTATTGAAAAATGGCTTCAATCAAAGCAGCTGCTTCCAATTGTAATGAATCATAAGAAGATAACTGTAAAGTGCAGAAAAGTAACTAATGATGGTAAAATGAGCAGTATGCCATTTTCCTGGGAAGAATCTAATTCGTGGTCTGGAGGAGAAAAATGGAGTAAAAACATGGCTTTATTCTTAGGAATACTCAACTATGTTGCTGAAAAAAGAAAGCAGATAATTCCATTAAAGAGCCATTACAGAACAGTTATTGTTGATAATCCTTTTGGTAAAGCATCAAGTGATCATGTACTCGATCCAGTATTTTTTATTGCGGAGCAGTTAGGTTTTCAAATTATAGCTCTAACAGCACATGCAGAAGGAAAGTTTATAAGAACATATTTCCCTATTGTATATAGCTGCAGGCTTAGAAGCAGTGAAAATGGAAATAGTCAGATTATAACCAATGATAGAGAAATTAAAAAAGCATTTTTGAAGGATGCTGATTCAGAAAAGTTAGAAAGACTTGGACAAGTTAGTCAAATTACGATGTTTGAATCTTAAGTAATTTTTTTGTACAAGGTTTCAGGAGCTATATGCATAGATATAGAGATGTGATTATATTATTAAATGGCATTTTTAAAGGGAATTTTAATAGTGATGAAGTTAAGTTATCAGTTAGCAATAATGAGTTTGTAATGAATATCTTTGATACCTTAAGAGTATATATATTTTTCGATATATTAAATAATGATAGTGAGGAAATAAGTTATATTTAAAAATGAAATTACGTGATTTTATATGGCTAATAAATATTATTTATCAAAAAAGCTGATAATAATCTTATTAAGTGAGAAAGTGAGGAATTAAAATGAGTATGATAAAGAGAATATTAGCTTTTTTTGAGTGTATTGTTATTATGTTTTTTATTTTATCAGAATATAGCATTAGAAGAGTTAATGCTCAAACAAATGAATTAAGGCAAAAGCCTGTAATAATTGACGTAGTATTATTTAATTATGAAGATAAATATATTTCTTTAGTTAAACAAAGCCTAGAGGATATTCAAAAGCAAAATGAAGGAAAAGTTAAATTAAATTTTTATGATAGCAAAGGAAATCAAGCAATACAAGATGAAATACTTGCCAATCTATCAAGGCATAATCAAGATATTCTATTAGTAAATCTAGTTGATATAACCACTGCGCCAAAAGTTATCGAACGGTTTAGTCAAAAAAGAATGCCTATTATTTTCTTTAATCGAGAGCCGGTTTCATTAGCACCACTTTATGGAAAAGCTTATTATGTTGGTACAAATGCGGGAGAGTCAGGAGAGTTACAAGGTAAAATTATCATTAATTTATGGAATAATAATAGAGAGGTAATAGACTTAAATGGTGATGGGATTTTAGAATACGCTATACTACGTGGTCAACAAACTAATAAAGGAGCTCAAGAAATAACTAAATCTGCCATTTCAACTATTGAAGAGGCAGGAATAAAAACTAAACAACTTGAGCCAATTGTCGCTAATTGGGATAGGAAATTAGCTAGTGAAGATATTAGCACATTATTTTTAAAGTATGGTACAGAAGTTGAAGCAATACTTGCAAATAATGATGAAATGGCAATAGGTGCTGTTGAGGCATTACAAAATTATGGATATAATTTAGGGGATAAGAAAAAAACAATAGTAGTTGTTGGAATAGATGCAACACCAGAGGCTCAAGAATTGATAAAAAAGGGATTTATGGCAGGTTCGGTTTTTCAAGACCCTTCTGAAATAGCAAAAGCTATTTATACAATAGGAATGAATTTGTTTGAAGGTAAGGAGCCACTTTCTGGTACACCATATAAGTTTGATGATACAGGAATAGCAGTTCGCCTACCGTATGGAGGAGAATACATTGGCTAAAATGACTTGGAAAAAAGCAATTATCTATGGAGAAAAAATGTAAAAATTAAGTCATAAATCCTTCATAAAAATCATAAGATAATGATGAACGTGTGTTTGTATATAATTCAGGAGGAAGTATGAAAATAAAAAAATCTATTGTTAGTATAGGAAAAACTGAATGTATTGTTATTCAGTTTAATTATACTCCTCCCAAAGATAAGGATATTTCAGTAAAACAAAGACATTTTATTGAAATATTACAAAGACGTGAATCTATGATTACTTATATTGATGATCTCATAGAAAAAATTAATAAAACAAGCAACTTAAAAGAATCAAGGAAAGCTGTATATGAGTATTTACCTAAATTTAATGAAAGTTTTAAATCTATAGAAGGTATATCACAAGAAACTATAGATATTAACTGTGAAGGCAAATCTATAATATACTTAACTAAAAGAAACACTAGGTTAGAAGTTGATAATCTTAATACAAACCTATCTAAATCTATTAATAAGTTCTATATAATAAATTCCAAAGATGAAGAATTCCAATTTACAATAAATAATGAGATATATAGCTCCAAAGATATAAAAATGGAGCTTACATCCATTGATGTTAAAAATCTTTTATATAATCTAGCCTATGAAGAATATTGTATGGGTAATACTTGTGAGGCATTAGATATTTTAAGTATATCATTGAAAGATAAGTATTTAACCAAATTAGTACTAAATGCATTCACAGCAAAGGAACGTGAAAATTGCAAGGAAATGTTGTTAACGGCAGCTCATAATAAGAAGGTAAAGATAAAACTTGGAATATGGACAACAGCTAGGTTAATTGATGGGATAATGACAGAAGAAGAAATTTTAGATAATGAACTTTGTTTTATGGACTTGCTAGACGTATTTGAAAAAAACGGAGATAAATTTATACCAGTATCTTCACAACTGTATAGAAGAATTGGAAAAAAGGTAGTAGATAACTATAATGTTTTTAAAATTGATAAGGCAGCCAGGATAGCAACAGACTTTGGAAACTTAGTTTTTTCTAAGGAAAAGATAAATATCTCAATTAGATATGAAATTCCAGGTTTTATAACTATAAATCCTAGACAGGCTAGGGCTGTAGGATTTAATACAAATATTTTTAATGCTAAGGTTTTTAGAGAGCAGACAATTATTAAGGATGGAGATATAAATATAGAGAAGTTTCAAGCGTTAGTGTCAAGTGATACTTTAGAATATTTAAAAGGATTAAAGGTAGAAAATCTATTTACATTTCCCGGGAAAAATAATAATGAGCATAATACTTATACTTTGATTGAACTTAATGCATCAAAGATACCTGTATTAAACAGAAGCAATGTCTTAAAAAGCGATAGCTTAGATTATATATTAGATATTTGCTATGATCAAAGAGTAGCGGAATGTAAACAAAAGGTTATAAAGTTTTTTATTCAGAAACAAGTAAAAAATACTGAATCAAAAGACAAAAAATATACAAAAGAACAAGCAGAACTTCTTGAATCCTATGGATTAGATTCTAAAGGAGTTTACAGTGGCGTAGATAATAAGGTAGTAAAGGAAGTTTCTAATCAGTATGAGTGTAGATTCTTTGAATTTAGGATAAAAGGTTTTAGTGTTTTACCTAAGGTAGAGGATATATTAGTAAGGATGAGTGATAGCAAAAGGAAGTTAAATATCCCGGAAACCATGATGAAAAAATATATAGAGTATTTAAGAGAAAATCATATTGAATCTTCTCTAGAGCAATTAAATAAACTCTTAGAAGAACAAAAATCACTTATTAAGAAAAATACAAGAATTTTGGCACAGATAAAATTAGCAAAAGCAATAACCGGTGACTTGTGGAAAGGGCTAAAGTTAGATTACAAGGGAAACTATTTATATGTAAGAGAGAATAAGACATTAGTAATTAAATTAGTTAGGAAAGCTATACAGATGTAAAATTTTACTCCAAATTAAGCTGAGATTTTCTTATATTTAGAAAGTCCCAGCTTTTATTAGCTTTATGTTATACTAGAGATAGTCTGCCACAAGATAAAGGCTTAAATATTTTACAATAGATAATCTTTTTTTAACCTCTTGACTTTACCCCTAACTGGAAGGTTTATACTATGATTGTCGACGGAAAGGAGAATGAATTGTGTACACTATTGGGCAGTTTTCTAAAATTGGGAGAGTTTCAACTAAGACACTCCGTTATTATGATGAGATTAATCTGTTAAAGCCTGTGCATGTGGATAAAGATACTCAGTATAGATATTATTCATATGAACAAGTTTTAAAACTTCTTTCTATATCTGAATTAAAAGAATATGGCTTAAAATTAGAAGAAATTAAAGCTATTATGGATGAGCAAGATGTTGACTTACTTAAAAAGTTTCTAAAGAACAAAATTGTTGAAATTGATAAGGAAGTTGAAAACAGTTTGAAACTCAAAGATTCTATTGAAGAGAAAATTAAGAAAATTGAGTCAGGAGGTAATATTATGGAAGGTAAAAAGGATTTAAAAGTTGAATTGAAGGAAAGACAGCCATTAGTTGTTATTAGCAGGAGAACAATCACAAGTATGAGTAATATAAGTAGTGTTATTGGAAAGGTATTTGAGGATATTTTTAGAATGAATCTTAAGCCAGTAGGACCTGTAATGACAATTTATCATGATAAACAAGAATTTGATGTTGAAAATGCAGATTGTGAGATTTGTATTCCAGTGAATAGTAAGGTAAATACGGAAAAAAACGAAAAGATAAAGGAATTGGCAGGAGGACTAGTTGCATCTACAACTTTTGTGGGGCCTTATTCAAAGCTTGGAGAAGCTTATGCTAAAGTCATGCAATGGATTGAGGACAATGGGTATAAATGTTCTGGGGCACCTTTTGATATTTATTTGAATGGACCTCAAAGTGTTAAAAGTCCAGAAGAATTTGTAACAGAGGTTTGCTTTCCAATTAGTAAATAGTATATTGATGTGCAAGAAAGAATTTAATATTTGTTGCTAAGCAATTATGTGCTTATATGATGGGCAATGTGTTCAATTTTTAAGGGTTAAGGGGTTTTCCTTAGCCTTTTTTGGCATATGAAAAGAATAATTTATTTTTTATTTAAACATAAAGAGACGAAGTAGGATCGGCTTAAGCACGACATGTCTTAAAAGCACACTTGGTCTTTATAAGGGAAGAATGACTGAACTTGCTAAAGAAAAAATACAATTTGGATCTGATGGGGTGAATAAATATGAATATTGAACTGCAAAGGGAGCTATGGGAGGATGTAGGCTCTGTTTCTATAGCAAATGGATTAGAACAGATTGTAGATTTTATGCAGTCTATTAATGCCATGAAAATACAAAAAGAAGCCATGAGTTCACCGGAAAGCTTGAGAAAAAATACGAAAGAGTACTTTTGTCGCCTTATTTTGCAAGAATGGATTTTCTTGAAAAAGGGGAGGAAAGGGCTGAAAAGTGCTATATAGGAATATCTAATCTTATTAATGATAATTTTGACTTTCTAGTATATGATTGGAGAGCACCGATTTCCAGCATGTTTTATGATTACGAAATTGGAGAAGCAGAGTTTAAATTATAGTTACTGAGATTGAAGCTATTATTAATTATGTACATTCAACAACAGGAAATTCAAAGGAAGTTTTAGTTGGTGAAAATCTAAAGAATTTTAAAAAGTTTGTTGAAAATGAGATGAAAGCAACTGGAAGTATTTTTATCACAAAGGAAACAGGTTTGTTTAAGGCATATTCAAAAAAATAATAAGTCAGTATGATTAAAGTTAAAAATACTAATAAATATAATAAATATTGAAGGGATGGTTATAATGAAGGTCTTAGTTACAGGTGGCGCAGGTTATATTGGCAGTACAGTATGTTCTGCATTAGAGGACAATGGACATACTCCAATAATTCTTGACTCTCTAGCTCGAGGTAGAGAGGAATTTACTAAAGGAAAGATATTCTATAAAGGTGATATTGCTGATAAGAGTTTACTAGAAAAAATATTTAAAGAAAATCCAGAAATTCAGTTCACTATTCACCTGGCTGCACTGATTGTAGTGCCGGAATCAGTTGAAAAACCTTATGAGTATTATTATGAGAATGTTACAAAATCTATAGAGTTGTTTAAAAATTTAAATAATTTAGGGTGTAAGAATATAGTATTCAGTTCTTCTGCTTCAATATATGATGATGTTGAAGGTTTTATGGTATCGGAAAATTCACCTCTTAGTCCTAGAAGTCCATATGCTCGTACAAAGTATATGATGGAAATGGTTTTAGAAGATTTTTGTGAAGCTTATGGAATGAGAGGAATATCCTTAAGATATTTTAATTTAATAGGAGCGGATCCAAAGCTTAGATCTGGTGCTCACATAAAGAATCCAAGCCATGTACTAGGAACGTTACTTAATGCAGCATCTGAGGAAGGAAATATTTTTAAAATAACTGGTACAAATTGGCCAACAAGGGATGGTTCTGCAATAAAAGACTATATTCATGTGTGGGATCTTGCCCTTGCTCATGTTAAAGCTATTGAACATTTTGATAGAGCTTTCAATTTATCTGGAAGTTCAAAAGCTTCCTATCTGGTAATAAATCTTGGAACTGGTACTGGAGTAACCGTTAAAGAACTTGTTGCTTCATTTGAAAAGGTAATTGGAAAACCAGTTAATAAAGAAAATGCTAAACCTAGATTAGGGGATGTACCAGGGGCATTTGCAAATGTTTCTAGGGCTAAAGAGCTTATTAAGTGGGAGGTTAGTTATTCTCTTGAAGATGGTATTCGCGATGCTCTGAAATGGGATGAAATAAGAGAAAATATAATTAGTTTCTAGAAAATCAATTTCTTTTTCTAATTCAAATAAAAGATTAGCAGAAGAAATATCAAAACAAACAGGAGGAGATATTAGAATATATGTATTAATAGGATTTTAGTACATAAATGTTATTTTTATAATTTTCTTTCTTGTGTTAGAATAATCCTAAACAAATTTGGAGGTGGAAAAAATGAGAAAATTAAATAAAAAGCTAGGTTTAGTTATTTCAATAGCTTTATGTTTAATTATTATAACAGGGTGCTCAAATTCAAATAAATCTTCTAATGACACATCGAATAATACAAAGGCTGATAATGAAACATCAAATACACCTGATCAATCTAAATCAGAAGAAAATAAAACTGCAGAATCCGAAAAAAATAAAACTATTGATAATAGTGAAAAAGAAAATAATCAAGATTCCATATTAAAGAATATTAAGACTTTAGCAGAAGAAGGAAAAATTATTAATTCAAACTTTGCAGATAATACTTCCAACATATCGGAGGTAGAGGATAAATTAGGGAAAGCGGATAAGTCAGAATGGGTAACTGATGCCAAAGGAAACTATTCAACTTATTCGAAATATAATGTGGTTTTTGGTTCTAATAAGGGAGGAAGAATTTATGAAATCAGATCCTTTGACATTAGTTTAAATAATATATCTCTTTCAAAGGTTGAAAAATATTTTGGAACCCCTGATCATAATGCATCATTCAATGGTGAAAAAATCCTAGGTTATGTAGCAGGAGCAGACTATAAAATTTTATTTGTATTTAAAGCAGGATCAGATAGTAATGATGATCCTAAGTTAGATCATTATTCAGTCTTATACCCAAAAGGAACTGTTAATTCAATGGCAGGAGATCCAGGAAGAGAATGGTAATCAAGTCGATAACTATATAATTGAGTTCTATATACTTTTTAATATATTTGAATAGTGTAATTAATTTTCATAAATAGAATTAATTATACTATTCAAATTTTTTTGCAACATTTTTCTAAGTTGGATTGTATTACTAATATAAAAGGAAAAATTAATATGTAAGGCACATGGCTTTGTTATTTTTTTGATTGTGTCTAACTTTGAAGGAGAAGATAATATTATGAAAAAATTAATGATAGGTCTATTAACTATTTCAGTAAATGATGGTATGAAGCAGGAGGATATTATTAATATAATAAAAAGTACTTTTTAAGCCAATTTTTATAAAGGAATATCAACGGGAATCACTATTAATGGTATTAAAGATTATTTATAAATATTATTCAATTTTTACATGGGGATTTAAATTGTAAGTGTAAAAAGTAATAAATGACTTTTGAAAGTATTTAAATAATGAAGGATAACTGACTTTAGAATGAGAAGGTTATCCTTCTTCTTTTGTTATAAAAAAATATTAACTTAAAATATATTAATTAAAAAAATTATTTATGTTATTGAAATATTTAGGATTATATGGTAATATTTATTTGTAAATTGGTAAGACCAATTTACGACGCTTTGTGTATAGATTAAATTGAAATAATATTTTTTAGAATTAAAATACACAATGGTTTGATTAAAAAACAGTTTAATAATATAAAAGTATAAAGGAGAGGAAAAGCATGCAGATTCTATTATGTGTAAAACAGGTTCCAGATGATTCTATTGAAATCCATTTGGATAATGAAAAGAAAAAACCTAAACTGAATGGAGTCAGTTTGGTAGCAAATGCATTTGATACATATGCATTAGAGTTAGCAGTTCGTTTTATGGAGGTTCATGGAGGAACGGTTAGTGTGTTGACTGTTGGAGCAGATGATTCTTTAAACACATTAAAAAATTGTCTTGCTGTAGGAGCTAAAGAAGCATTTTTTGTAAAAGATGATTTATATGCAGATTTAGATGCTATGGGAACAGCTAATGTTTTGGCAGATGCTATTCATAAAATTGAAAAAGACAAAGGAGAAAAATTTGATTTAATTCTTTGTGGTAAGGAATCTACAGATGAAATTACTGGTCAAGTGGGAGCAATGCTTGCTGAAATATTAAGGACAAGCTATATTAGCAGCGCAATTGAAATCGATTTAAAAGATAATGCTATGGATATTCATCAAGAAACTGAAGAAGGTTATAATTTAGTTTCTTTAGAATGCCAAGCAGTAGTAACAGTAAGCAAACCAGATTATGATCCACGTTATCCTACTATTAAAAGTAAGATGGCAAGCCGTAAGGCAGTCATTCCAACTTATTCAGCAGCAGAAATTGGAGAGGTAAAACAAGCAAAGGTACGCTTAATTGAATATGTTGAACCTCCTAAGAAAGAGGCTGGTATCAAGATTCAAGAGAAAGATGCTACATTAGCAGTAAGTACTGCAATGGAGCAGATGAAAAAAGATAAAGCAATCTAATTAAGGGGGAAAACGAAAGTATGAAAGCATTATTGTTCATTGAAACAGATGGAGAAAAAGCATTAGGTGGAAGTCTTGAACTTATTAGTGCATTAAAAGCATTAGATGCAGAAGGGATAGCTCTTCTAGCAGGTAATAGAGCTATAGCAGATACAGTAGCTGATTTTGGTATTCCAATTCTTTTTACAGATACTGCTACAGACTGTGATACTTTGACAGAAGTATTATCACAAACTGTTAAGGAACAAAATCCAGATATAGTTCTATTAGCTAATACAACGTTGGCTAAAGATGTTGCACCACGTATTGCAGGACGTATGTCTTTAGGATGTGTAAGTGACGTAATAGGAATAAGTAAAACTGATGGTAAAGTTATATATACCAGACCAGCTTATGGCGGTACAATTTTAGAACATATTGAAGCAGATGGTACAGCAGTAATTACAGTTAGAAATGGAAGCTTTTCAAAGCCAGAGGCTGCTTCAAATGCAGGTGTTACAGAAAAAAAGATAGAAATTCCAGCAGATGCTGTTAAGGCCAAAATTATTGATACAGTAAAAGAAATTTCTGAAGCTGTTAATTTAGAAGAAGCACAAGTTATCGTCTCTGGCGGACGTGGAATGGGAAATGCAGAAAATTTCAAACTTGTTGAAGAATTAGCACGTGTACTTGGTGGTGTAGTAGGTGCAACAAGACCAGCAATTGAAGGTGGATGGATTTCTCGTGCACACCAAGTTGGACAATCCGGAAAAATCGTAGCACCAAAACTTTATATTGCATGCGGTATCTCTGGAGCAACACAACATACATCTGGAATGTCAGGTTCTAATTATATTGTGGCAATTAATAAAGATGAGGATGCTCCGATTTTTGAAATCGCTAATGTAGGTATCGTTGGAAATGTAGCTGAGATTCTTCCTGTTATGATTGAAGAAATGAAGAAAGTAAAAGCAGAATAAATAAAAATTTACAATTGAAAACTATTGAAAAGCATGAGTCAGCAATAGACATAGAATATAGAAAAAGAACTAAATCCAGATATATGTAAGAATGGTAGGATTAACAAGTGAAGAACTATATATTCACAATATGAATGGTATTACTAATCAGTAAAAGGTAGTACCAAGAGGTAAAAGGTAGTGTCATTTAAAAATTGAATAGGGAGGAAAAGGAATGTTAGTTTTTAAATTCTTAATGGCGATATTACCTATCATTTGGCTTATAATTGCACTCAGTGGGTTAAAAATGCCAGGTTATAAAGCTTGCTCAATTGCACTTGTTCTTACAATGGTTTTAGCTATTTTTTTCTGGAAATTAGATGTAGTTTATACTGCAACAGGGGTATTGGAAGGAATACTTAACGCATTATGGCCAATTTGTCTAGTTATTGTTGCAGCTTTGTTTACGTATAATTTGATTTTACGTACAGGTGCAATGGATTCCATAAAAAAAATGCTGGCTGGAGTTTCTGTTGATAAAAGAGTTTTAATATTAATTATTGGATGGGGATTCGGTAATTTCATGGAAGGAATGGCTGGCTTTGGTACAGCAGTTGCCATTCCGGCATCTATGCTCGCTGGTCTTGGATTAAATCCATTTTCAGCAGTTATAGCATGTTTGGTTGCGAATACTACACCAACTGCTTTTGGATCAGTAGGAATACCTTTGGTAACGCTTTCAGCAGTGGCCAAAATTGGAGATAACACATTAGCAGCAAATACAGCAATAATTGAAGGAATCCTTTGTTTTATCAGTCCATTTATTATGGTATGCATTGTAGGTGGCGGAATAAAGGCCTTGAAGGGAGCATTTCTTGTTACATTAGTTGCAGCATTATCATTCACTGTACCTGCTTATATCACAGCAACAGTGCTTGGAGCAGAATTGCCAGATATAGTAGGATCTATTAGTTGTATGATATGTACTGTTGTTGCAGCGAAAATTTTTAATAAAAAGCCTCAAGATGAATATTGTATTGAAGTTAATAGTAAAAAAGAAGAAACTGTTTTATCATTTGGTAAAGCAGTACAAGCGTGGTGCCCATTTATTTTAATATTCATAATGTTAATGTTTACATCAACATTATGTGCACCAATTCATGATGCAATTGCAGTATTTAAAACTAGTACAAGTGTATATGCTGGTAAAGGCGGAAACACCTTGACTTTTAGTTGGATTAATACACCTGGTATTATTATTTTTGTTGCTGCAGTAATTGGTGCTCTTGTTCAAGGCGCAAAAGTGTCAACAATATTTGATGTTTTACGTAGTACATTAAAAGCAAACTGGAAAACAATAGTTACAATCTGTGCGGTTATGTCAACAGCGAAAGTAATGGGGTACAGTGGAATGATTTCTGATATTGCAAGTCTTTTAGTTGTAGTTACTGGAGGAGCATATCCGTTAATTTCTCCATTAATTGGATCCATTGGAGGATTTGTCACAGGTTCAGGTACATCAACCAGTGTTTTATTCGGAGGATTACAAACACAAACAGCGCAAAATATTGGTCTTTCCGCAGCATGGATGGGAGCGGCAAATACCCTTGGTGCAGGTATAGGAAAGATGATTTGTCCTCAAAGTATTGCAATTGGTGCAAGTGCAATTCATCAATCTGGTTCAGAAAGTAAAATATTAAGAAGTGTATTTAAATATTATTTGTGCTATATAGTTATCGCTGGAATCGTATGTTTTGTTGGAACACTTTAAGGCAGTTGATATTTTACAGGTGACCATTTTAAAGTTGACCAGGAAAAATCTCAGTGGTTTTTAAAAAATTAAAGAATCTTATTCAAAAGTCTACATTGTCCACGGGATATCCTAAAGGGCATAAAGCATAAACTGAATTCGTTCGGTGTAGTAATTTGCTAATGAAAGATAAAGTGAAATTTACACCTAATATGTTAGAAAGGAATGAATATTATGGCTGAGTATAATCAATTGACAGAAGAATTAATCTCAAGATTACAGGAGGCAGCTCCAGGACATATTTTAACAGGTGATGATATTAATGAAGATTATTGTCACGATGAAATGCCTATTTACGGGAAAGCAGCTCCACAAGTTGTATTTATGGCACATTCTACAGAAGAAGTTGCTGCAGTAGTGAAAATATGTAATGAAAATAAGATACCAGTAACTCCAAGAGGAGCAGGAACGGGGCTTGTAGGAGGAGCAGTTCCGATTTTAGGAGGAGTTTTAATTGATATTACAAAGATGAATAAAATACTTTCTTATGACTTGGAAAATTTTGTTGTCCATGTAGAGGCTGGTGTTTTGTTAAATGATCTTGCAGAGGATTGTGCAAAACAAGGATTATTATATGCTCCAGATCCTGGTGAAAAATTCGCCTGCTTAGGTGGAAATGTTGCGACAAATGCTGGTGGAATGAGAGCTGTTAAATATGGTGCAACACGTGATTACGTACGTGCAATGACAGTTGTTCTTCCAACAGGAGAAATTACGACTTTTGGAGCTACAGTATCAAAAACAAGTTCAGGTTACAGCCTTTTGAATTTAATGATTGGTTCAGAAGGTACCCTTGGAATTATTACAGAACTTACTTTGAAAATCATGCCAGCACCAAAGGTAGTTGCAAGCTTGATTATTCCTTTTGATAATTTAGACGATTGTATTTCTACAGTTCCTAAATTTAAAATGGAGCATATGAATCCACAAGCAATAGAATTTATGGAAAGAGAAATTGTTTTATCTAGTGAAAGATATATTGGAAAGAGCGTATTCCCACAAGTAATTGGTGGATTAACAGCAAATGCTTATTTACTTGTTACTATTGATGCAGGTAATGAAGATGAATTAAATAACCTTATTGAACAAGCAAGTGAAATAGTATTAGACTCTGGAGCAATTGATGTTCTTGTAGCTGATACCCCTGCAAAGATAAAAGATGCATGGGATGCACGTTCTAGTTTCTTAGAAGCAATTATGGCAGAAACAAAATTATTAGACGAATGTGATGTTGTAGTTCCAGTAAATAAGATTGCTTCTTATCTCGCTTTTGTAAAGAAAGCTGGTGAGGAGTGTGGAATAACTATTAAGAGTTTTGGACATGCAGGAGATGGAAATCTTCACATATACCAATGCAGCAATGACTTAGAAGAATCAGAATTTAAAGCAAGAGTTGATAAATTCTTTAAGGTCATTTACGAAGAAGCAATAAAATGCGGTGGACTTGTTTCAGGAGAACATGGAATTGGTAGTGGAAAGATGAGTTATTTAGCAGATAGCGTTGGAGAAATAAACATGGAATTAATGAAAGGTATTAAAAAAGTGTTTGATCCAAATTCTATTATGAATCCAGGTAAAGTATGTTGCCAATTAGATGGTTTAAGTTAATAAAGTACAATCGAAATTGATATCTCATAAAAGATAAAAAGGAAAAAAGGAAATAAAAAAAATCAAGTAGTGTACAAGCGAATACACTAGATATAAAAGAAAGGCAGGAAATTAATATGGATTTTAAACAAGATGAAAATCATCAACAATTACTAGAAATGTATCGTGAATTTGCAGAAAATGAGGTAAAACCAATTGCAAAAGAAATTGATGAAAGCATGCGCTTTCCAGAAGAGAATGTAGCAAAAATGGCTGAAATGGGCTTGCTTGGAATTCCATTTCCTGAAGAATACGGCGGAGCTGGAATGGACACATTAAGTTATATACAATGTGTAGAGGAATTATCTAAATGTTGTGCAACAACAGGTGTTATTGTTTCAGCACATACAAGTCTTTGTGTAACACCAATTTACACATTTGGTACAGAGCAGCAAAAAGAGAAATATGTAAAACCACTTGCTTCAGGTGAAAAATTAGGTGCCTTTGGATTAACAGAACCTGCTGCTGGAACTGATGCTTCTTTGCAAAAGACAACAGCAGTACTTGAAGGAGACCATTATGTATTAAATGGAAGCAAAATTTTTATTACTAATGCAGGATATGCAGACATATATATTGTTTTTGCTATGACAGATAAGAGTAAGGGAACAAAAGGTATTTCAGCATTTATCGTTGAAAAAGATTTCCCTGGTTTTTCTGTTGGAAGTCATGAATTAAAGATGGGAATCCGTGCATCTTCTACCTGTGAATTATTCTTTGATAACTGTATAGTTCCAAAGGAAAATCTTTTAGGAGAAGAAGGCAGAGGATTTAACATTGCAATGGCAACTCTTGATGGAGGCCGTATTGGTGTTGCAGCACAGGCTCTTGGTATTGCAGAAGGTGCAATAGAGGAAACTGTAAAATATGTGAAGGAACGTGTTCAATTTGGAAAACCTATTGCAAAATTCCAAAATACACAATTTGAACTTGCACAAATGCGTGCAAATACAGAAGCTGCAAAACTTTTAGTATATCAAGCTGCATGCGCAAAAGATGATCATGTAAAATTTACACAGCTAGCTGCTATGGCAAAATTAGTTTCTGCTAGAAATGCTTCTGATGTAACAAATCGCTGCTTACAATTATTTGGTGGCTATGGATATACAAGTGATTATCCAATTGAAAGAATGATGCGTGATGCTAAGATAACAGAAATCTATGAAGGAACATCAGAAGTTCAAATGATGGTAATTTCAGGAGCAATGCTTAGCTAATGTATAAACAATTAATTTGCCCTCAAGTTAGGCACATGAAAAGATAATAGGCCAATATGCAAAGGATATTAGTTTATTATTTTGGATTGTGACTTAAGGCAAAATCAAATAAATAACAAGTCCATTTGCCAGCCTATTTTCCATCATCCTTCGTCGGTAAAATGTCATAATAGGCCCGCTATGATGGCACTTTACCTCCTTGCCTGATGAAAAATATTCATGGCAACTTTGGACTTGTTATTTATTTTCATGTGCCTAAACCTATTTAAATAAACTATAAAAAAATGACAAGTTCAACTACATTTGTAGTGAACTTGTTATTTTTTATGTTTATAGATATCTTTTGAAACTAAAACTTTAGTGACAGGCAACAAAAATTTGACATATGTTTATTTTGCAGGAACACGTAAATATCGATATGAGGTTCTAGAAACCAAGTTCCTCTCCAATTAATATAACTTTTATCTTATTTGCTGGTCGAAGAATTTAAGATTTGTTGCTAAGCAATTATGTGCTTATATGATGGGCAATGTGTTCAATTATTAAAAGTATTGATACTAGTCTATCATTTGATATATCGAAAGGTATGGTATAATTGATGCGTGATAGTAGATTTATGTGCAACAAAAATTATTTGTATAACAGAAAAGTAAACAGGAATTTCGGGAGGAATTTGTATGATAGAAAGAGAAGAAATTTTTGCTTATGTAAAGGAAAGATTTTATACAGAGCCAGACTATCCTTGGTTTAAATATCCAGATTATGCGGTACTTAGACATGAGGGTGGTGGCAAATGGTACGGACTAATTATGAATGTACCAAGAATTAAATTAGGCTTAACCGGAAAAGGAAATGCTGAGATATTAGACTTAAAGTGTGACCCAGCATTAAATAGCTTATTAAGAGGCCAACAGGGGATTTTACCTGCATACCACATGAATAAAGAACACTGGATTACAATTGTTTTGAATAGCCCTTTTCCTAAAGAAGAAATCTACAATTTAATTAATTTGAGTTATGATTTAACAAAATAGAAATTAATGAGCAAAAATAAAATTCATAAATCAAGTATAAAAACTCAATCTTCCTAAAATAGGGACTCGCGTGATAAGAGACTATTGAGAACAGTTAAATTTGCACCAAAAAGTAAAAACAACCGATAACCTTAGAGTAAACGAAACCGGCTGTTTTCTTCTTACAATGTTCCTAGCGTATATTTTCACTAAGATGTTGGTGCTCCCCCTATAATCGCCGGATGACGCGTAAACGACCAGTGCGAATTCACTATGCGCCATTTGCTGTCGATCAAACGGTAAACTTCAGTGGAATTCCAGGAACAAATTAACTTCTCGCCTTCTTTTTCGTCTGCGACGAAATTGCGTAAATTATAGCTCAGTACCGCAAGGTCGCCAGCATCGCTAACGGCAACCTTGGGATTGAGATATTCGCTGCGCACAATATGAAGATTTTTGTATATCTTCAGGATATGCTCTTCCACAGCCTTGTGTCCAACAAGGAGTTTTTCGGTCCTGTGATCGAAGTAGGTTATGTCATCGCTGTAAGTGTCGAGGTAACCGTAGCAGTCTCCCTTATTCCAGCGCTCGTTGGCAGAACGCTCTATATGGAGGATGGTTTCGGTAATCGTATTGATATCAGGTTTCATTTTTTTGCTCCTTTCATAAGTGAGATGATATGATCATTATAGGTAATTATTAATAATAAGTAAAGGTGGAATACGGACTATGAATGACATATTTCGGACATCCTCATTGACCTTGTGGAAACGGAGGATGTTATAATGATGCACACGTCTAATAAAAGGGGAGATATCGAGCGCCTCAACTACCGACCTACAGTGCACTACCCATACGATCTGGAGATCTTTCGGGTGTCTGACCTTAAGCGGCGAACCCGAGAAGAGAAAATGCGCGTGACTTACAGGTATGAATTCCATATGCTCATATGTGTCACTCATGGCAGGTGCGTGCAATGGGTAGATTTCGAGCCTGTTTCCTGTAACCCAGGGGCTTTACTTGCACTGCGACCTGGGCAGGCTCACAATTTCGGATGTGATGAAAATTGGGACGGCTGGATTGTTCTGTTTCGGCCGGAGTTTCTTCTGCCCACCATATCTCCATCCAGTGACCTTAAACCCGCTTTCGATTTTGAAAGACTGCCAAACTTTCTAAATCTAGATAGTGATGAGTTGCGCCGTGCGGTCGATTCAATTGTACAGATGAGAGAAGATTCTCTGATTGATGCTCCATCAAAAGACGTCCACACGCTGTTGCGCTATCAGCTCTATGTGCTCGTGACGTGGCTTGGCGTTATCCATGACCAGCGACAGGCGCATGATATGTTGCATTCTCACGCATTGATGCGCTTTACGCACTTTCAGAAACTCATTGAAGAGCACTTTGCTGAGTGGAGCCATGTCAGCGAATATGCCATCCACCTCGGTTGTACGGAAAGGAGTCTGACGCGTGCAACCACGGCAGCGGTCGGAGTGAGTGCAAAAGCTTTCATTGCCGCACGCATCAATCTTGAAGCGAAGCGTTTGCTGGTACATACTGACTTCCCAATCGGCGTCATTGCGGGGAAGCTTGGTTTTGAGGAAGCCACTCACTTCAGTAAATTCTTCAAGCGCGAAACGGGCTGTACACCGACGGAGTTTCGACAGCGGCAAGTTACCGAAACTCTTGCCACAGATCGGGATCTTGAGTTGCATGAATCTCATTAATTAGCTAATGGGGTTGAGTTCACAAAGCCAGAGGTAGCTGCTCTTAATCCAATTCCATCATGTGGCTGGTTTTCATGTAGGCTGTACTCATATTTCACTGATAATAAATGCCTTTAGCTTAGAATTAGTAGGCTAATTCGGAATATTCATTTATTAGGAATCAATAGAAATAAACAATAAATTGTAAAATCGTATTATTTAAGAGTGAATTTATGATTTTGTTAATGCATAATTTTCTTGTGTATTAACAAAAGAAGTATTTAAATTAGGATACTTCTTTTTTATTTGAAAATACAATTAGGTATTATAAATCAAGGGTTAAGGGTATTCCTTAACATATGAAAAGAATAATTTAATATAAAAAATGTATTTGTAATAAGCAAACAAGTTATAGTAAAATATACCTATAAATGGAGAAACAATAACTTTGAATAATAAAAGTTGATAATGGAAGATTTTTAGAATTAAATGTAAAGTGTATAACAATTTTATTATGAAAATTGTATAGTAATAGGAATATGGAGGGCATAAATGAAAATATTACTTTTTTTAGCTAAAGGATTTGAAACAATGGAGTTCAGTGTGTTTGTAGATGTTATGGGTTGGGCTAGAAATGATTATCAATGTGATGTTTCAGTAGTAACTTGTGGATTTAAAAAACAAGTTATGAGCACATTTAATATTCCTGTAATAGTAGATAAAACAATTGATGAAATTAATGTTGATGATTATGATGCGCTTGCAATTCCAGGTGGATTTGAAGAATTTGGATTTTATGAAGAAGCTTATGATGAGCGTTTTTTGAGATTGATAAGAGAATTTGATTTAAAGGAGAAAATTATTGCTACTATTTGTGTTGCAGCTTTACCAGTAGGTAAAAGCGGAGTATTAAAGAATCGTAAAGCGACTACATATCATTTAGGGGATGCATATAGACAAAAACAGTTAAAAGAATTTGATGTTAATGTAGTAAATGAACCCATTGTAGTTGATAAAAATATTATTACCTCATATTGCCCTGAAACAGCACCTTATGTAGCATTCAAACTTTTGGAAATGCTGACATCTAGGCCACAAATGGAAATTGTTAAAATTGCGATGGGATTTAAGTAATGGTTGGAGCATAATTTATAAAACAAAAAATAAATTGTGATTTAAAGAATTGGGAGAGGTAACTTATGTTTTTTAGTAAGGTGATTATGGATAAAAAGAATTTACTTGAAGAATTAGATTCACTAGGATATTCAGATAGAGCAAATAGAATGGCAATATTAGGCCGGGATAATGAATCAAAACAATATTCAAAATTGCTTTCTTCATTATTAGAAGGAGGTGCTTATGAAGCCAGTCTTGCATTAGTTGGAGCAGGTGTAACAAAGGAATCTAAGATTATATTATCGGCATTAAAGCATCCAGCACCTAGCATCAGAAATAAGGCGGCAGGGCTTTTAGCAAAAGTGGCATCAGATAGTGATATTGAAGGTGAAATTGTAAATTTATCTTATGATTGCCGCCGTAAATTATTGCATAGTATTGCAACTATAAATCGTCAGGAGGTGGCGGATAAATTATTACCTTTTGTGTATTCAAAATGGGGAGCCAAAGAAGCGGTTATTTTATTACCAGCGTGTTCTAAAGAAAATGTTACAAAGTGGATTTCAGATATAGGACATGCAATAATTAATTGGTGTAAATTAGCGGTTCGTCATTCTGATATAGTTTTAGAATATTTTAAGACATCTTTAGAGAAAGCACCAATGGGGAAAAGGATTTATGTTTGGTATAGATTTTCATCTGCAATTGAAACATTATGTATATCAAAAGCAGATTTTATATTAGATTATGCAATAAACTTAGGGCCAACGAATGTAATATGTTTAGGATTAAAAAGAGAGTTGGGTACGCTAGTTCGTATAAGTCCTGATAAGGTATATATATTACTGACTACAAATGAAACGAGAAAAGAACTGCTTTCCCATGGTGTACCAGATAGTATTTTGAAAAGAAGAAATTATTTATCAAAAGACCAATGGATTGGAATTGCAAAATTGCTAGCTGATAGTCCTTCACATATAGCAAAATTACTTCACCATATGGAACCTTCAAATAGGGAAGAGATTTTTGAAGCTGTATATGAAGAAGATAAACGCAAAGTACGAATTTTTTCAGAAGCTGCATTATATGAATTACCAAATAAATTACGTGATAAGGAAGCCGCTAGAATGCTTGGACTTCGAGGAATATATGATAACAAGGAAAAGACTATTATGATTACTGCATGTCGTCATATTGATAATTCAAGGGAAATTCTTCAAAAAGCAGTACAAGCATCAAATGCAGATGAACGTGCAAGGGCACTTGTGCAGCTAATCAAGAGTACAGCATTATCAAGACAAGGTGTACATGATACATTAATGTTTTTGGGCCGTATCAAAAATGATCAAGATCCTGTGCGAAATGCTGTTTTTAATGAACTTTCTAATTGTCCTCCTTCTATTTTTACAGATGATAATATAAAAGAATTTACTTTGCTCGTTGATAGTATCATTGAAGCCAGAGATACTTCCTATGGAACACTTTCAACAGCTCAAAAATTAGCATTTAACCTTATGAGAAATAATGCATCAAATTCTCAAAGTGAGATTTTTAAATTCTCTATAAGTACAATTCTAAAGATCGCTAAAAAGACAGGACAGCTTACACTGCCAGCACTTGATAAAAATTTACCTAAAGGTGTAGAAAAGATACTTTTTGAAGAATTTTATAAGCTAGCTGTTGAAGCCAATAAAAGAGAAAATTACAGCTTTGTGATTTCTTTAGCAGCTTCATTAGGGAAAATGGGGTACAACATAGTAAAACTCCAAGATTTGTTAAAGGAAGCAATAATGGCAAAACCAGGGTCTATAGCAGTACAAGCAGTAAGACATTGGCTCGCAGATAAAAGAACACGTGATGAAAGAGTTAAAGAATTGCTAACTTTGGATAAATCAGCTATTACAATAAGTGAAGTATTTTTACATTTACACTATAGACGTCAGGAATGGCTAGATCCATTTATTTCTGGAAGTGTTATTAAAGGCAAGTTTTTAACTGGTAAAACAATTTATGTTATACCAGCTGAAAATGGATTTAATAGATGGCTTCCTCGTCAACAAAATGCTTTAGGAATTATGCTAGAAAAAATTGCACTTGATTCTAAACGCAGTATATGGGAACGTTCTAGAGCTATAAGAATAATTGCAGGGATACCTGATTTTACTTCAAATAAAATAGCTGAACTTTTAAATGATAAAGAAGTGGCAATAGTAGAAGCTGCACTTCATGGATTATCACTAACACAAGAGCCTGAAAAGGCACTTTCAGTTCTATTGGAAAATTTAGATGGAGATAGAGCTCGTGTAGCAATGTATTCTATACCTAGATGCATTCGTAAAATGAATCCAGAATTAGTAACTTCAATGCTTAAGGAACTTTTAAAAAGAGATAAACTTAAAATTACTGTTAGAAAAGAAGCTATTAGGTTACTTGGGACTTGTAAAACCAATGAGAGTATTTTACTACTTATAAATGAGTTTGAAAAAACAAATTTGCATAAGGATGTGATAATTGCTATAGGACATGCAGCGAGAGAATTTTTAGATGATGAACGTGGATGGAATATTTTAAAAACAATGGCATCTTCATCTCAAGGTGATGTTGTAAAAAGTCTGTTATATCAAGGGCCTTATGAACTTCCAGAAGAATATAGGTCTCGATATTTAGAGTTAATAATTAAAATTGCGAATCATATAGATGCAGAGGTTGGAAAAGAAGCTTTTAGTGCTATGAGACAATGGACAGACGGAAATGAAGATATAATTGCTGTTACTGCTGCAAAGGCTATTACTAATCTTGAGGATACTATCAGATGGAAGGCAGCAATGAATGTTTTGATAGAAACATGTCGTGATGGTAAGGTTAATAAATATGTTATAAGCATCTTTAAAGAGTTATCTAGTGCAATAATAAGGGATGATTGGAATGCTGGTAACGAAAGAGATTTACCTCACAGGCAGCGTTTAATAAAATTAGCGGATAGACTTATAGCGTTACCAAACCTTGCACGCTTAAAGCTTACTGATTTATATATGGAAATTATCGATTGCCTTGCATTAAATGAAACACTAAAATATGTTTTGGCAAGATTTTATCTAGCAGCAGTTGATTGGAATAATGTAGAGGAATCTATTAGTTATATAAGCAATATTGCAAGTTGTATTAAGGATCAACCATATTTTATGAATAAAGTATATAAAGACATTTCAAAAAATTTAAAAGATGCTAAAGGGTATTGGAATCCTGAGACAATGTTACAAATTGTAGATGCAATATGGTCTAAAGACTGCTATGAAGCTCAATTTATTACTCTTTCTTTACTTGAAGATGCTGGAAGCGCTTTATTGTGGAGCGATGATTGTGCACATCGTTTAAGATTATACAGAGATCATACTAATATTAATATTCGTTCACTTGCGTTAGATATTTGGACAGCAATAGACTAATTTGCGTATGCATTTATAGCGATAGATTCTATTTCTAATATATTTGAATAGTATAATTAATTTTCATAAATAAAATTAATTATATTATTCAAATTTTTTTTGCAACATTTTTATAAGTTGGATTGTATTACTAATATAAAAGGAAAAATTAAGATGTAAGGCACATGGATTTGTTGCTTTTTTGATTGTGCCTAACTTAGAAGGAGAAGATAATATTATGAAAAAATTAATGATAAGCGTATTAACTGCAGTAACAATTATGGGAATGTCAGCTCAAGTATTTGCAGCAGATTTATATACTCATAAATCTAATCCAGCGGATATTATTGAAGATGCTGTTCCAATATCAAACTATGCACCAAAAGATATAGATATTAACAAGGTTGCAATATGCGGGAAAAATATTGAGCTTGGAAGAAATGGTGTTTTAATATATAAAGGCAAAATCATGGTCCCACTTAAAATTACGGCAGAAAGTCTTGGTTTTAAGGTTGAGTCAGATAAGGATAATAAAATTATTAGTTTAGATAATGGTGAAATTAAAACTAACGTTTATGTGGGAGAGGATAGTTATTATTATTCAAGCAGTAAGGCTATAGGATTAACTATGATGCATGAATTAGGTGCAGAGCCTATAGTAGATGATAATACTATATATGTTCCAATTAATTTTTATAATTTTCTATTCAATGATCAAAAAACAGTAGGAAGTTTTTTTGTAAGAAATAAAGATGGGCAATGGATTTACTCACTTAATGGAGAGTTATCAGCAGGATGGAAGTTAATAAATAATAATTGGTATTTCATGAATAGCAATGGCATTATGCAAAGAGGCTGGGTTCAAACCAATGGAAATTGGTACTACTTATCAAATAGTGGAGAAATGGCCGTAAGCACAGTAACTCCAGATGGCTATAAAGTTGATGAAAACGGAAAATGGGATGGCATGCCTGCATCTAATTTAGTGACTAAAACTGCAGATGTAGAAGATATAATAAATCCCATTGAAGAATTTGACACTATAGAAGATGCTCAAAAAGCACTAAAATTTAAAGTTACAGTACCTAAGGAATTATTAGGTAAATATAATATAAAATATATCAGCACTATATCAAGAGATTTATTTCAAATATGCTATATAAATAAACAAAATGACATTTTATTTAGAATGGGACAAGGAATCGGTGATGTAAGTGGTGATTATAATAACTATAAGATTAATACTATTGTTAATATAAATGGCAGCAATGTTCAATTAAAAGGAGATGATAAGCTTATTAAAGTTGCTGCTTGGAGTGCAAATGGTATGTCATACTCTATTTCAGTAAATGATGGTATGAAGCAGGATGATATTATTAATATAATAAAAAGTACTTTTTAAGCTAACCTTTCTAAAGCAATATTAACAATAAATCCTGTGAATATAAAAAGATGTAGGAATTCCATTAATTGATACGACAACATACAAAATTAAAGATAGTAAATATGCATTTGAGATAGCAAGAGAAATACAGCCACAAGAAAGTCTTAATAATTTAAAAGATAAAATAGAGAACGATATTCCAAGTATTAAAGAAACTGAATTTATAGTTATTTATAATCAAATGCAAGCTTTGCTAAATTTGGATAGTTGTTTGGGCTTAAAAAAGCTTATATCATTAAATGAATAGTGATATAAGCTTTTTTACGTGGACTAATTTTATCCTTATATATAGTGTATGCTATTTTGTATAAAGGTCGGAGATAACAATTTATGAATTAAGATGATAAGAAAAGAGATGGTAGATCAAAGCCATATTGAATCAATAGAACTTGATATAAATGATAATCTATTAACAATTTTTCTAATACAAAACATAATTACAATAGTTGACAGACTTGAAAATGAATGATAATATACAGTTAACGTTAACGTTAAATAATGGAGGCAAATCATATGAGCTATAAAATTGGTGAAATTGCTAAGCTTACAAATTTGACAACTAGAACAATCAGATACTATGAAGAACTTGGATTATTAGGAGATAAAAATAATAGAGTGATAGGACAACTTCGAGTATTTGAAAATGACGATATTACGCGTTTGAAAAAGATTCAGCTACTTAAAGACTTAGGACTTACTTTAGATGAGATTGGTCAAGTTATAGATTTGTATTTTACAGACGGACGACTTTTAGATGGAAAACGTCAGGTAATACAAATTCTAAAGAGTCATATTGCAAGAGCTGAAGAGAAAATAAATGAGCTAAATACGTTTAAAATGGACTGTCAGAAAAATATTTGTAGGATAGAAGCAATAATCAAAAACAATGAAAATAAATTTGAAAAATAAGTAACAGGTATAGGCCTGTACTTTTTTGCTCGGAACTTAACGTTTACGTTAAAGTAATGTAATTAAGAATTGGAGGAATAGTATTTATGTATCAAAACACAGATATAATTATAAAAAAAGAATTTGAATTAAGTAATTTTCTAATTGTACTAATGTCAATTGCTTGTGCGGCCAGTGCTGCTAATCTATATTATTCTCAACCTTTGCTGGAACAGATTTCTAGATTCTTCAATGTATCATCATCTATAATTGGAATTGCAGCTATGTTGATTCAAATTGGTTATGCAATAGGATTAATTTTTTTAGTTCCATTGGGAGATATTAAGGAACGTAGGAACTTGATAATGACAATGTTATTTTGTTCTACTATATCTTTGATTTCTCTATCAATTTCTTTTAATATATGGTGGCTATTATTAAGTTCTCTCATAGTTGGACTGACTTCTATTACTCCGATGTTGATTGTACCATTAGCTGCACACATAGCAAAACCAGCAGAAAGAGGCAAGGTAATTGGGAGCATAATGAGTGGATTACTAATTGGCATATTATTATCACGTGTATTTAGTGGAATTATAGGGTCAATTCTAGGATGGCAAATTGTTTATCGTATAGCGGCTGGAATGATGGTTTTACTAATTTTAGTATTCAAGTTATGGCTTCCAAAATCTGTTCCAGATTCTTCAATGAGTTATAAAGAATTACTTAAATCACTGATAGGATTATTAAAAAATCAACCAATTTTACTTGAATCTTCGTTAATTGGTGCAATGATGTTTGGAACATTCAGTATATTTTGGACATCACTATCTTTTTTACTTAAGTCACCAGCTTACAACTTAGGAGCTCAGGCTGCAGGAATGTTTGGGTTGGCAGGAATTGTGGGAGCTTTGGCGGCTTCTATGGTAGGACGAATTGCAGACAAAAGTAGTCCTAGATTCACTTTAACAATAGCTATCATAATTTCATTCTTGTCATATATTTGTTTTTTAATTTTTGGATATCAAATGTGGGGACTTATTATTGGAGTAATACTATTGGACTTAGGAATTCAATCAGCTCAAATTTCAAATCAAGCTCGTATAAATACATTGGATGCCACAGCTCGTAGTCGCAACAATGCTGTATATATGACGTTTTACTTTTGTGGTGGTGCATTAGGTTCATGGTTAGGAACATTTTGCTGGGGAATATTTGGATGGATTGGAGTATGTGGTGTTGGAATAATTTTTCAGATAATCGCAGCAACAATTCATATTTTTGCTATAAAACGAAGATAAGAATATACTTTTTAAAATGTGCCTTAAGCTAAATTAAGTATTTAAAATTTATTTTGAGGCTTAATTATGATAACGCAAGAGTGAATAAATAATATTTGAAGAATGATATTAAGATGCTGGGATTTTATATTTGTGTAAAGTCTCAGCTTTATTTTTATACAATGGTTTAAATGCTAGGGGACGTGAAAGTCAATGTAGCATTACTATACGTGATTCTGTTAAGGAAGAAAGAATCTTAGAAGCTTTAACTAACCTTAATTTTCATTATAAGGGCAATATATTTAAATATATTGGAGATGAATATGATTTATACTTAAAGGAATATAAGAATATTATTCACAGTTTACGTCTGTTCTTAATAATATTTCTGAAGAATTATCCAAAAATAAAATTGAGCCTATGTATCTAGATTGCAGTACAAAAGCAGATAAGAGGCTGGAACTTGTAGATCAATTTAATAGTAGCGATAAGTATAAGGTATTTATAGTAGATAGGAAAAATAATAATGCAAATAGAAAAAAGAGTATAGAAACATAAAGGAAAATGGCGATATACAATCAAAAAAAATCAAAACCAATATATAATTTTAAGTAAATTCAAAAAAAATAATTTTTTACGAAAGAAAATGATTTTTTTTGAAAGAAAGTGATTGAAATTTGTTGAAGTATAGGTTATTATAATTATAAAGAGTGGTGATAATGTTTACGAAAGAAAGATTTAATATCATCCTTATGTTTTAGCAGATACATCTAAACTAGAAAAATTAGTTTTGTGGCTTTCGGAGTAATTACAGATTCTACTCTAATAACTATTGAAAATAGATGGTAAAAATATTATTTATGATACTAATGTAATAGAGGTGAAAGAAAATGATTCATACAATAACTCTTAATCCTTCTTTAGATTATATTGTAAAGGTAAATTCTTTTAAAGTTGATTCCTTAAATAGAACTGAAGAAGAACAAATTTATGCAGGTGGAAAGGGAATTAATGTTTCCATAGTATTA
>JARLHR010000107.1 GCA_031292145.1 Clostridium sp.
AAATACTATCCTTTAGCGAAGCCAAAGATATATTTTAAATTATTTTAACTGTGAATGTTATTATGAGGAGCCGTATGCGGGAAAGCCGCACGTACGGATTCTGTGAGGGGCTTACATTGTGAGGTGTAAGTCTACTCGACTGTGAATGAGTTAAGATGTAATAGTGAAAAGGTAAGAGTTAAGGAAGTTATTTTAAGTAAAGATGAAAAAAAGCTATTTGAGAACTCTAAAAGTTTTGGTAAGATGTCTGATTTAATTATGATGCTTGAGCTTATAGGGAGAGATGAGGCTGACTTTAAAATAATTATGTAATTGACATATAAGTAAAATATACTGAAATATAATACAATGATGATGGTACTATTCAAACAGTTGAGTTACCTAAATAATTTACACGCATGAAAGAAGATAACAGTCTAAAATACCATAATTAAGAAATATATTTTGAAAGGCAGATATAAAACCTTAGGTTATCTGCCTTTTATTGTATTAAGAATACCACTTGCTATGCGTAACAACAACGATTTAAAATTCATGTTAAATTATGTGAAAAATAAGTTATATAATAATTTGTATAAAATATATAATTTTGTAGGTTTTAAATTATAATCAATTTAAGTAAAATAATTGTAGAATTAATTTAGATGGATATAACCATGCAGTATGACCACGTGGTCTTACCATTGCTGTGGGAATTATGATAGTTAAGGCCTTCAATCTTCTTATTAGACTTATCTTTTTATTCAAAGTATCATCTACAATCAGAAAATCGATAGTATCCTTTTTAAAGAATTTTATTATAGTATTAACAAGCTTTACTTAGTTTATTTACATAATAGGCTAAAATAAATACCTTAGGTTATTTTTGAAATAAATTTTCTTCTCAAGGAGGGGGTGATAGTCATAAGTTCGCAGAATATTAAACTGGACAAGTTATCTAATGCAGATGAAAACAACTGACAAAAAATGAAAAATAGTAATTTATAAAAGGTAATATTCAAGTAGTATGTAGGTAAGTAGTAACAAATAGAAATATTTTAAATTGTAAAGCAGCTGAATAGTTACAATTAATAAGGGGGAAATGTAAAATGAAAAAAAGAGGATTAAAATTACTTTTAGCATCTTTAATGTGTTGTACGCTTGCACTTTCTGTTGTAAACGTAAACGCGAACGCGGAGACAACAGACTACTGGCAAAATTGGAGCGATGGTAATGGAACAGTGAATGCTACTAATGGATCTGGTGGTAATTATAGTGTTTCATGGTCAAATTGTGGGAATTTTGTTGTCGGTAAAGGCTGGACTACTGGATCACCATCTAGGGTAGTAAATTATAATGCTGGCTCCTTTTCCCCATCAGGAAATGGATATTTATCTCTTTATGGATGGACAAGAAACTCACTCATAGAATATTACATTGTTGATAATTGGGGCACTTATAGACCTACAGGAACTTATAAGGGTACTGTGACCAGTGATGGAGGCACATACGACATATATACTGCTACGCGAACCAACGCACCTTCCATTGACGGCGTTACAACTTTCACCCAGTTCTGGAGTGTCCGACAATCGAAGAGATCTATTGGTACTAACAACACCATCACTTTTAGTAATCACGTTAACGCATGGAAGAGTAACGGAATGAATCCGGGGTCTAGTTGGGCATATCAGATGATAGCAACAGAGGGATATCAAAGTAGTGGAAGCTCTAACGTAACAGTGTGGTAACAGGTCAAATGCAAGCAAGGTAACTGAGAGCGCCTAACCATTTCTGGAATTATTGATAGGTTTGATATTGTTAAGGCCGGCCGGTATCACAGCCGACGGCCTTATATATTAAAAAATAATACTTACCTGCATATTACTTGAATATTACCTTTCAGAAGAGTCAAAAAACATGGCGGAACCGCATTCGTGTGCAAGCGGGTTTTAAGCTTATCTAAATAAGGAGATATATAAATGAGAAAACTATTAATATTTCTTTTGATGGCAATAATGTTTGTTGTCAGCGCTTGTTCGCAAGAAAAGCCTGATAACCTTGTATTAATAAAAGGCGGGATTTTTATGAATACAAAGTCCAACTACTATGGAAAAGGTGCAGCTATATCGAATTTTTATATCGGTAAATATGAGGTAACCCAAAAAGAGTGGATTGAGATAATGGGAAGTAATCCCTCGGAATTTAAAAGCGACAATTTGCCTGTAGAGATGGTAAGTTGGTATGACTGCGTTGAGTATTGTAATAAAAGGAGTACAAAAGAAGGTTTAAAACCGTATTACAATATAGACAAGAATAAAAAAGATCCGGACAATAAAAATAATAACGATGATATAAAATGGACGGTAACGATTAATGAGGGGGCTAATGGTTACCGATTGCCGACTGAAAAGGAATGGGAATATGCCGCAGGTGGAGGTCAGATGAGCAAGAGTTACACATATAGCGGAAGCAATAATGCAGATGAAGTAGCATGGTATTGGAGAAATGCTGGAGATAAATACTTATCAGGAAACTGGAATTGGCCTATGATAGAAAACAACAAGAATAAAACAAAATCTATTGGTCTCAAGAAACCCAACGAGTTAGGACTTTACGATATGTCAGGTAATGTAAGGGAATGGTGCTGGGACTGGTACAAAGGATTGGATATTAATAGCATCTCTGTCCGGGTTTGTAAGGGTGGCGGTTGGATCGGCGATGACACAAGTAGCGAGTTGTCTTTTAGAGGTAAATATGATGCGAATGGCAAGGCACAAGATCTAGGTTTTCGTGTGTGTCGCGGTGAGTAAATGGGAATAAGACATACTAAGAATAATTGAAAAAGTCAACCAGATTTAGTCGCTTGTGGAATTCTGCAAGCGACTAAATTTGGTAGTTAGCTTTTACAATTTTTACTTTCAAATTATAACAATTATCATATTGTACCACATTATTTAAAATATAAAATAATTATAGAATAAGTGGATTGATATTATCCATGTTTATACAAATTATGTCTAATTTGTATAAATGTATTTGTGGAATGGATAAGGTTTATAAAAGCTACAAATATGAGTTTGCTAATATATTCCATAGTTTTTTATATAAAAACTATAATTATGGGGGTTTTAAATATTCCTAGGAAGTTATAATATTATGAAAACAGTTTCATTTACTCGTGTTAGGAATATTAAACATTATGGTACTGACAAATTTGATGAAGCTGCATATTTATCCTCGGATGGATCTTTAGGGATGTATGAAATTATGAAAGTTCTATATGAAATTGGATTTGATGGAATTGTAAGACCAGATTACGGGCGAGCTATTTGGAAAGAAGTGTATGTGCCGGGATATGGAATTTATAGCAGGGATTTTGGAGTGACATATTTAAATGGAATTTTGAAAAGCCTTCGTTACAAATAGTTAGCCTACTGTGTAATCATAATTTATAAAAAAGAAAGAAGAGGTTCTATGATAAATAAAAAAAGTAAAATGTATTATTGTTGGTTAAGTCATAAAGAAATTATAAATAGTAATTATGCAGAGTATCTTGAAAATATCGTGGTCTCATATAAAAGTGAAATTATAGATTCTGGGATATCTGAACTTAATAGAGCGTTTGAACAAGCAGATAATATAAAAAAGCCACAAGGAATTTATGAAAATGAAAAAGATATTAGAGGTAATAAGTTTATAAAATTGGAGAAAAATCAAGACGAGAATTTAATTAATGATGGATTTAAGATAAAATATGAAAAAACTGAGGAAGAAAGGGAATGTATCAGCATTTCAGCTAAAAATGATAATGGAATACTTTATGGAGTGTTTGCCCTATTGCGTTTGCTTGAGCAAAATTTTGATTTTAAGAGTAAAGAAATAATAGATAATCCTAAGAAAAATATTAGAATAGTAAATCACTGGGATAATATTGATGGTACTGTAGAACGTGGTTTTGCTGGAAGTTCAGTATTATTTGAAAGCTGTAGAAATAAAGAAATTATGAAAGAAGTAATGGACGCAATAGGAGGGATAGCAGCAACTAATGAAGCTCTAAGAAAAGCATTTAATGATGATTATAAGGTTGCAGATGATTTAGACAGGATTAATGACTATGCAAGAATGCTTTCTTCAGTAGGTATCAATGGAATAATTATTAATAACACAAATGTTCATAGGGCCGAAACTTACCTTATAGATAATAAAATAAATATTGTTAAAATAATTAGTGAAATAATGGGGAGATGGGGAGTGAAAACTTACCTAAGCATAAATTTTGCAGCACCAATTACACTTGGAGATTTAAAAACTGCGGATCCATTAGATAATGATGTAATAAAATGGTGGAAGAGAAAAACTGAATATGTATATAGTGTAATTCCAAACTTAGGTGGATTTATGGTTAAAGCAGATTCAGAAGGAAGACCAGGACCATTTACATATGGACGTAATCATGCAGAGGGAGCTAATATGCTTGCAAGTGCTCTAGCACCTTATGGAGGTATATTAATATGGAGATGCTTTGTATATAATTGCAGACAGGATTGGAGGGATTATACAATAGATAGAGCTAAAGCAGCCTTTGAATGTTTCTCGCCTTTAGATGGACAATTTTTAGATAATGTATATTTGCAAATAAAAAATGGTCCTATGGACTTTCAAGTAAGAGAACCAATTACTCCTTTATTTGGTTCTATGGATCATACCAATAAACTATTGGAATTGCAGATTACACAAGAATACACAGGACAACAAAAGCATGCATGTTTTTTAATTCCTTGGTGGAAGGAAATTTTAAGCAGTCCAACCTATGCGAAAACAAATAAGGAAGAAGGTAACCTAAATAATAGCTTAGCAAAAGAAAATGAGATAGAGTCTTTAAGCAAGGTAGTTAAAAGAATTGATGGAATAGCAGCAATAGTTAATGTAGGAAATGATGAAAACTGGACAGGCCATTTTTTAGCACAGGCTAATCTTTATGGATATGGACGTCTTGCTTGGAATAGTAATATAAGTAGTGAACAAATTACAGAGGAATGGATTAAGCTTACTTTTGGGGATAATCCATTAGTTATGAAAAATGTAAGCGAAATATTGATGAATTCTTGGGAAATTTATGAAAAATATACATCACCTCTAGGTATAGGATGGATGGTAGCTCCAGGGCATCATTATGGACCAGATGTAGATGGTTATGAATTTTCTCCTTGGGGGACATATCATAGAGCAGACTGCAAGGGAATCGGAATTGATCGTACTTTAGAAAGTGGAACTGGTTATGTAGGGCAGTATAATGAACCACTTAAAAGCTTATATAATAATATGGTAACTTGTCCAGACAAGTTACTGTTGTTTTTCCATCATGTTCCTTATACTCATATATTGAAATCAGGCAAAACTGTAATTCAACATATTTATGATACGCATTTTGAAGGTTTTGAGGAAGTGGAGAAATTTGTAGATAAGTGTAAGGAATTAAAAGGCATGATAGATGAAAATGTATACGAGCAAGTTCTTGAACGGCTTAATATACAATTGGATAGCGCTAGAGATTGGAAAGATCAAATAAATACGTATTTTTATAGAATGTCCGGTTTAGATGATGAGAAGGACAGAAAAATATACACATTATAAAAAAGCAGCTATGCTGCAATACTGAACTTTTCTGCATATACGAACATTTCGTGTCAGCTTTAGACTGTTAGTTATTTTCATGTGCCTAAGTCGGATAAGAAGCAGCACTTACAACTTAAGTTTAAATGAAAGAGAAGATAATAATGATAAATTTAATAAGTATACGTAAAAGATACATGGATTTAAAGATAAGTTC
>JARLHR010000108.1 GCA_031292145.1 Clostridium sp.
AAGGCCAATGAACAGATTAGAAGGAGATGCTATGCCTGTCTCAACTTTTATAAATGCAGGTATGGAAGATGGTACATTCATGCACGGAACAACAGCTTATGAAAAGAGAGGAATAGCTGTAACTGTTCCAGAATGGATACCGGAAAATTGTATACAATGTAACCAATGTTCATTTATATGTCCGCATGCTACAATTAGAGCATTTTTGTTAAATGAAGAAGAAAAAGACAAAGCACCTAAGAGTGTTAAATTACTTGAAGCTAAAGGACTTAAAAGTGATGAAAAATTATATTTCTCAATTGGCGTTACTCCACTTGATTGCACAGGATGTGGAAATTGTGCACAAATTTGTCCAGCACCTGGTAAGGCATTAGTAATGAAATCACAAGACAGCCAGCATGAACAAATAGAAGCTTGGAATTATACAATAGAAAAAGTAGTTGCTAAAAATCCAATGGATAAATATACGCTTAAAGGAAGTCAATTCGAAAGACCATTACTTGAGTATAATGGAGCTTGTGCAGGATGCGGTGAAACCCCTTATGCAAGGTTAGTCACTCAATTATTTGGTGATAGAATGATGATTGCAAATGCAACTGGATGTTCTTCTATTTGGGCAGCAGGAGCACCCGCTATTGCTTATACTAAAAATCAACAAGGTCATGGACCAGCATGGGCTAACTCATTGTTCGAAGATAATGCTGAATTTGGATACGGAATGTATTTAGGGGTTAAAACAATCAGAGAAAGAATTGCTAGTAATGTTTCTATTGCTCTTGAAGGTAACATTTCTGAAGGAGCAAAATCAGTATTAAGAGATTGGTTAGATAATAAAGATGTTGGTGATGGCTCTAGAGATAGGGCAAATAGATTAGTAGAAGTTCTTGAAAATGATAATAGTGAAATTGCAAAAGAAATATTAAGAGATAAGGAGTATTTTGTAAAGAGGTCTCAATGGATATTTGGTGGAGATGGATGGGCTTATGATATTGGTTATGGTGGCCTTGATCAAGTTCTGGCAAGCAATGAAAATGTAAATGTCTTAGTATTCGATACAGAAATTTATTCAAATACAGGTGGTCAATCATCTAAATCAACTCCAACAGCTGCTATAGCGAAATTTGCTTCATCTGGTAAGAGAACTAAGAAAAAAGATTTAGGAAGAATGGCAATGACTTATGGATATGTTTATGTTGCTCAAGTATGTATGGGTGCAGATAAGAACCAAACAATTAAAGCAATAAAGGAAGCTGAGGCTTATGATGGACCATCACTTATAATAGCATATTCAACATGTATTAGCCATGGTATTAAAGTAGGAATGTCTAATTCTCAAGCAGAAGAAAAGAAAGCTGTAGATTGTGGATATTGGCATCTTTATAGATATAATCCAATATTAAAAGGTGAGAAAAATCCATTTACTTTGGATTCTAAAGATCCTAAGGATAATTTTAGAGATTACTTGATGGGAGAAGTGAGATATGCATCACTTGCTAAAGCATTCCCAGAAGAAGCAGAACAATTATTTGCAAAAACTGAACAAGAAGCCAAAGAAAGATTAGAGATTTATAAAAAATTAGCTAGTGAATAGTAAAATTAACCATACTTTTTAGAATATGTTGATGGGTTTTAATAAAAAATATCAGTATTGGAAATATTCCCAATGCTGATATTTTTAGGCTTAAGACATAGTTTGATTTAGTATATATTAACGTTGTTTAGTATGAATAATTTAGTTTATGTCT
Source organism: Clostridium sp. (assembly GCA_031292145.1). Lineage (GTDB taxonomy): Bacteria > Bacillota > Clostridia > Clostridiales > Clostridiaceae > Clostridium. The sequence continues at coordinate 1,746 of JARLHR010000108.1, forward strand.
AAATATTATAAAATATGAGTACTATAAAGGAGTTCAATGTGCCTAATTTAAAAAATTGTAATTTATATTTTGAAGATTCACCTGACTATTTAGTTGAGTACAGGGGGCCATTTAGAGAAGAAATAGATAAAATTTCATATGCTTGTGGCGATACAATTACAAATACAATTGGCGTTATTTCCACATCACCTCAAGATTTAGACAGGCTGTTAATTGATGTGCCATCCATTAAGTACATTGATCCTAGGAGTAAATATGTACTTCAAGATATTTCACCATCCAATGTGGATAATATAAATGCTATTAGTATTAATCCTTATTTAGATTTGACAGGTAGAGGAGTTCTGGTTGGTTTAATTGACACAGGGATAGACTATTTAAACGATGAATTTATTAGAACTGATGATACTTCAAGAGTAGCTGGCCTTTGGGATCAAAGTATTAAAGATGTTAGTGATACATCTGTATTCATTGGTAAAACTTATTCAAATGAAGATATTAATAATGCAATTAAAGCTTATAGGAATAAGCAAGATCCATATGCAATTGTACCCTCGAAAGATGAAGTTGGACATGGAACACAAATGGCTGGAATTATAGGAGGAAGAGGATTTAACAAAGGATTTAAAGGAGTTGCCCCAGAATGTGACTTTGTTATTGTTAAACTTTTTGACTCAATAAATTTTAAAAATCAATTGCAAGCTAATGGTGTACCATATATACCAGAATATAATGCCTCTGAAATTTTAGCAGGAATAGAATATTTGAAAAATTTTTCGGTTAAAAATAATAAACCAATGGTTATATATATAGGGGTGGGAACAACAGAAGGCAGTCATGATGGAAATAATATGATATCAAGATATATATCAAATATTGGGACGTATAGTAATATTGTTATAGTTGCAGGTGTTGGAAATGAAGGAGCATCAGAAGGGCATGCATCCGGTTACATATCACAAGTTGGAGATATAGCAACAATTGAATTAAGAATACCAAAGGAGTTAAAATATTTTTCATTTACTATTTGGGTAATGAAACCAAACAGAGCATCATTAAATGTGATTTCTCCCAATGGAGAGGCATCGAAATTTATCAAGGCAAAAGCAGGTGAAAAAGAAACTGTTAATTTTGTATTTTACAATACACAAATGAATGTTAGATATTATGTTCCTGAATATTTTACAGGCCATGAAGCAATAACTTTAAATTTCACGAATATAAAAGCTGGAATATGGACATTTCAGTTAAGAGGAGATTATATAACTAGTGGTCAATATCATATATGGCTTCCTCCACAAAAGACATTACCTGAAAACACAAGATTTCTTCAATCTGATCCATTTTCTACTTTAACGCTACCAGCTACAGCAAGAAATGTAGCTTCAGTAGCATATAGTGGAAATAACAATGCATTAGTTGCAGCTTCCGGAAAAGGGCCTAGTATTAATGAGATTGATATTAAGCCAGATATTACAACTATAGGAGTAGATATAATAACAACAAAAGTATCAGGGGGATTAACTACAGTATCGGGCAGTTCAGCAGCAGCAGGAATTATAGCAGGTGCATGCGTACTTTTAGTACAATGGGGAATAGTAAATGGAAATGATAGAACTATGTATTCGAAGGAAGTTACGTCTTATTTAATTCTAGGAGCGGATAGAAGTAATCGTATTTATAGGTATCCTAGTAGGGAAATTGGGTTTGGTTTTTTTGATTTGCTAGGAACATTTAATATTATTAGTAGGAGTTTTAGAAGCAATTATAGTTTTAAGAGGTCTAATAACTTTGATGAATACTATGTTAATAAATTATTTATAAGAATTCCTACGCAAAATGTAGAGGAGGTAAAATGAAAAAAATATACAAGCAGTGTTGTTCCTAGTCCATACTGGGGATATGGGAAGTTAAATAACTCTAAAATCTTTGAAAACAGGATACTGTAAAACTAGTTGTAACTTTCAAAATAATTATTTATATAATTATTTACATTATTGGTTATGATAGTGATATAATATAAATAACCAATTTATACTGGGAGTATAAAAATTGTAATGAATTTTACTTTTACCTAAAAACTAATAATTAGGGAGGGATTGCTATGGATAAGTATGCATTAAGTGAGAATTTTATTGAAATAGGTTTGGAAAAGAAAAAATTATATCAAATTATTTCTTTAAAAGACTTTAGTGATGTTGCAAAAGGGGAACTAGGGGGTTACATTGAAAGTGAAAAAAATTTATCTCAAAATGGCAACGCTTGGATTTATGATGATGCAAAGGTATATGGAAATGCACTAATTGCAGGAAATGCAGTAATAGCTGGAGATGCACGAGTATACGAAGAAGCTCGAATTTATGATGAGTCAATTGTAAGTGATGATGTGGAGATATTTGGTGATGCAATTGTTTCAGGAAAAGCAAGCATTTATGATAATGCACAATTATCTGGAAAAGTAAGAGTTTGTGATAATGCAATTGTTTTTAACGATGCAACATTAAATGATAATGTTATATTATCAGGTAATGCTAAAGTTTATGGTTATGCAAGATTATCTGGAAATGTCAGTGTATGTGATGAAGCTGTAGTATGTGATGCAGCAGTAATTCATGATAATGTAATAGTATCCCATAAGGGAAAAGTATGTGGAAATGCACAATTACGTGATAGAAATGTATATGATGCAGAGGTCGTCTCTGGTGATGAACAAAATGTTTCTGCATAAGATATGTAACATAAAGGAGAGCTTTATTTAATTTATGGAGCTTTCCTTTTTGTTTTAAATAATGATTTGACGACCATAAAAAAATAAAATTTAAGACTATACCAATATAATTATGTCACATAAATTTACATAAATCTCAGTACTATTTAGTAACCGATTTAAACAATTAATTGATAATTATGGACAATGTGGTATGTGGTTATAATATAAGGATGAACTGGACATTATTTAACTGAGCATATATACTAAATAGTATAATAATTAAAGATACAAACATTAAGGCATTTAAAAATTAAATTCTTTAGTTTCATTTGCCTGAAGCAAGGGGAAAGTATATGGCGGAATTAAATAAAATATTAAAACCTAAGTTAGAAAGTTTACTAGAAGAAAAGAGTGATATTAGTGATGAACTTTTAAATGAACAATATTTAACTAATACTTTAGTTAAAAATTTTACTTTAGATTATATAGATAAAGAAAAGGTAGAGATAAATGGATGCCATTTTGTTAATATTACATTTAATGAAGGTTGTTTTAAAAATATAGATTTAATTGATGTGGTATTTGAAAATTGTGATTTATCTAATGTAGATTTTTCTGAAGGAAGTATACATAGAGTCGAGTTTAAAGGATGTAAACTTATAGGTACTAATTTTAGTGAAGGCAATCTTCAAAATGTACTTTTTGAAGAGAGTCTTGGAAGGTACTTGAATTTTGGGTTTTCCAAAATGAAAAATATTAATTTTAATGGCGTTGATATGAAAGGTGCTATATTTTTAGAATGTGCTTTTAATAAAGTTGCATTTAAGAACTGTGAATTAAATAGTTGTGAATTTACTAATACACCTTTGAAAAATATTGATTTTACAGATAGTGATATAAGTGACATATCATTAAGTGGAAAAGAATTGAAGGATGCCATAGTATCGCAAATTCAAGCAGTAGGACTTGCAAAACTTCTTGGAGTTATAATTAAATAGCAAATATAAGAGTAAGATTGAAAAGTGTATATTTATCAATAGTTAAAGTTATAGATGTTTGTTATTAGAAGAAAGTTCTTTTAAAAAATTTACATAAACTATTGATAATCATGAAAATATAAATGTAATATAGGAGGAACTAAAATGGAAAAGATAGCATTAATAACGGATAGTGCCTCAGATATAGGGTTTGAATTATTAGAAAAAAATAATATTAAAATGCTGCCGTTTAGAATTATATATTCAGATAAAGAATATGAAGATAGAATAGACATAACACCACAAATGATGTATGAACGCTTAGAAAAAGAAATTCCTAAAACTTCACTGCCTAGCATTGAAAAAATTACTGATGTTTTAAAAAAAACAATTTCTGAAGGATATACACATGCAATAATAATTACAATATCAGCTGCTTTTTCAGGCACATATAATGCTGCTAGATTAGTTTGTGAAAGCTTTCCAGAATTAAAGACTTTTGTTTTTGATTCCAAAACCTTAACTATGGCAGAGGGAGCAATGGTACTAGAAATTGCACAATTAATAAAAGAAGGTAAATTATTTAAAGACATTACTGAAGCCCTACCAAAGTATAGGGAGAAAATAGACTTGTTTTTTACTATCGATACTCTAGAATATTTGAAAAAGGGTGGACGAATAGGAAAAGTTGCAGGAACCATAGGCGAATTTTTAAATCTTAAACCTATTATAACAGTAGCTGATGATGGAACATATAGAACTGCGGCTAAGGCTAGAGGTTCAAAGCAATCTGTATCAAAAATGGTAACTATATTTAAATCTTATTTAGAAAAAGGGAAATATAAAGCTTGGATTTTAGATGGAGATAGTTTGGATAAAGTTCAAAGCTTGTATGAATCAATAAAAGATTTACCTAACGTAGTTGAATGTACATTAGCTGGAACTATCGGTCCGGCACTTGGTGTAAATACTGGTCCAGGACTAGTAGGTCTAGCAATAGAAAAGATAGAGTAATTATATAGCCGTAGATAAACTTCAGTTAAATTAAAGATTTAGTTTAACCGAAGTTTTATTTTATGTATGTAAATAATTTTTTTATATTAGGAAAAACTATTTAGGCACTCGAAAATAAATAACAAGTCCAAAGTTGCAAATATAAGTTCCGATATACAGCATAGCTGATCTTTTCTAAGGTGTGGATATTTTTCATCAGACAAGGAGATAAATTGGCCTCATAGCGGGCCTATTAGGGTAATTTGACGACGCAGTATGATGGGAAATAGGCTGGCAAATGGACTTGTTATTTTTTTGAGTGTGCCTTATATGCGTAAAACAATAGATTGAAACGGAGGAATTAAAATGAACTTTCCAACAGCTTTCCCGAAACAGCATCAGAATGAACATCCTGGATTAGAATATGCGATGAATCCGGCACCAATATATGACAATCCTAATTATAATAAAAAAGGAGCTTTATTAGAAAATAAAGTTGCTATAATTACAGGAGGAGACAGTGGAATAGGTAAAGCAGTTGCAATTGCTTATGCTAACCAGGGTGCGGATATAGTTATAGTTTATTACAATGAAAAGAAAGATGCAGAAGATACAAAAAAAAATATAGATAATTTAAATAGAAGGTGTACCATTATAGAGGGGGATATTAGCAATTCAAGTTTTTGTGATCAAGTGCTACAGAAAACAATTAATGAATATGGAAAAGTTGATATTTTAGTTAATAATTCGGCAGTACAATTTGTATGCACAGATTTAAAACAGTTGACTAATGAGCAGTTTGATAAGACATTTAAGACAAATGTTTATGGAACATTTTATATGACACGGGCTTCATTAAACTATTTAAAAACAGGTGGATGTATAATAAACACAGCGTCAATAACTGCTTATAAAGGCAATGAGACTTTAATTGATTATTCAATGACTAAGGGTGCTATAGTTGCATTTACAAGATCATTATCAACTGCATTAGCAAAAGGTAAAACCGGTATTAGAATAAATGCTGTTGCTCCAGGTCCAATCTGGACTCCACTTATTCCATCAAGTTTTGATGAAAATGAAGTTAGTAAATTCGGTTCAGATACGCCAATGGGAAGAGCAGGTCAACCAGTTGAATGTGCCGGAGCCTATGTATTTTTGGCTTCAGAATGCGCTTCATACATTACCGGTCAAGTTATCCATGTAAATGGTGGAGAAATAATAAATTCTTGAATAAACCCACGAATTCTTGTTAGTCCCAACCAAACCTTGGCGATTCCTACTAAATTTTGATGAAACCACCATTGGGGTCTGGAATCAACTCAACCCAAAACTCAATTAATAAAACCAGAGCTGAGAGTTAAATCTCAGCTCTTTTGTCTGTCCAGAATTAGGATTAAGGATGTAGAAATTAGATATAATTATTTAATTCTTATATCATTATTTGCGTATAGTCCATTATCTAATATTAATTATTATGTTAAAATAGGTACTGATAGTAGATTATGTAAAATTGCAAAATTAATATTTTGGATAGTAATAAAATAATTAAAGTGATGAATTTGAAAGTTGGGAGATTTAAGCAAATGGATATTGTTTTTAGAAAGTTGATTGGACAAGGGAGAACATCAGAGGTTTATGAATATTCTACTGATAAAATTATCAAATTGTTTAGAAACGGAATTCCTGCAAATGTAATCAAAAATGAATACAGGATTAGCTTAGAACTTTATAAGAAGGGATTTCCAGTGGCAAAAACATTTGATTTTATTGAATATAACGATAGATATGGCATTGTATATGAGAAAATAAATGGAATATCAATGTTAAAATATATTTCTTCTAAACCTTGGAAGATAAATGTAGAAGCAAGAAGGTTGGCTGAGCTTCATAAAAGTATTCAAAATGATATAAAAATTGAAATACCAGACCAAAAGGACAGATTAAAGGGAGACATTGCACGAACTGATTTACTACATAATGAAGTAAAAGATAAATTATATAGATATATTGATAATTTAAAAAGTGATAATATGCTCTGCCATGGAGATTTTCATCCTGATAATATTTTGATATCTAAGGAAAAGGTAGTTGTTATAGATTGGATGACTGCAACTAAAGGTAATCCACTAGCAGATATAGCACGTACATCAGTAATATTTAAGTATGCGTATATTCCAGAAGATAAATCAGTTATAGAAAAGAAAGTAATTAATATTATAAGAAATAAATTTTATTCAGAGTATATAAAGCAATATTTACAAATATCAAATAATACTATAGAAGAAATTGAACAGTGGGAATTACCTATTGCGGCCGCACGCCTTACTGAATGGTTGCCAGAAAATGAGAAGCAAGTATTGCTGAATTATGTTAATAGTAAAATTCAAGAAATATGAGTAGATGGTAGAACTAAGGATATAGTTTTATTCTAATCATTTGTTTCTAATAAGGTTATAGAGTTTTCTAACAAAAATAAATTTTAATTTTCGATTCAAATTTATTGAATGTATAGGAAATAAAGTATTTATAGAATTTAATATAAAAATCTAAAATAATTTATTAAAAGAAATGAGGAAAATGTGAGATGAATGAAATATTTAAACAAGTACCTTTATACAGATTTATTATGTATTGCAATGAGACAACTATGAATAATACAGTATTGGATTGTGGGGCGGGAGGAGATTGTCCACCACTAAGCTTATTTTCAGAATATGGATATGAAACACATGGGATAGAATTCAATAGTAAACAATTAGAAGAAGCGAATAGATATGCAAGTAAAAAAAGCCAGAATTTAAATATTGAACAAGGAGATATGAGAAAACTAAATTTTGAAAATGAGTCATTTAGTTTTGTTTATTCTTACAATTCAGTATTTCATATGACAAAAGCAGATGTTTTAAAATCTATAAATGAAATGAAGCGTGTATTAAAGCCAAATGGTCTACTTTTTGTAAATTTTCTCACAACAAAAGATCATCGTTGTGGGACAGGTGTAGCTATTGGTGAAAATCAATATGAGCAAATGGATGATGATATTCATGTAATTCATTCATATTTTGAAGAAGATGAACCAGAAAAGTATTTTGAAAATATGAAAATATTATATAAAGAAAGTAGGGTTTTAGAAAGAATATATGAAGGGAAAAAAATTAGACAAGGCTTTGTTGATTATATTGTTAAGAAGAAATGAAATGATTGATTTTTAAATAATTGACAGTAGGTATGTTCAAATTATTATTATGTTAATAACATGTAATAATTAATAAGTCATGGAGGAATAAAATGGAGTACATGGGAAATGAACAATTCTGGGATGATAAATTTGCAGTTAGAAGTGATAACTTATTAAATCCTGAGAAATCATTAATTGAAAACATAGGATATTTAAAAAAAGGTTCTGCTCTTGATATAGCATGTGGTGATGGCAGAAATACTTTATATTTGCTTGAAAATGGATTCAAAGTAACAGGTGTTGATTTTAGTAGTAAGGCACTTGAAAGACTGATAAGATTTACTAAAAGGAATAACTACTTGGTTAACACAAAGCAAGTTGATTTAAATACATCAAATTCTTTAGATGATATAGGAATTTTTGATAATATTATAATTAATCATTATAGGTTAAATAAGGAGCAATTTTTAGAGGCTGAAAAACATATAACTGATGATGGAATTTTATTTATATGCGGTTTTGGACATAAACATAAAGTAGACATGAAAATTAGAGAAAAGGATTTAATTCAGCGAGAGGATTTTGAATACATAGATAAGTCGTTTGAATTAATTAGATATATTGAGGATCAAGATAATAGGGGATTTATTGTCACTTATATTTTTAGAAGGATAAAAAGTTAAGATTTATATAACGTTTAAGAGGTGCTGATGAATGAATAATATCCAAGTAATTATATGGTTTTTTCCTATACTGTTCATTTTCCATGATTTTGAGGAAATAATTTTTATGCAAGCATGGATAAGCAAAAATAGAAGATATTTAAGTGAAAGATTTCCTGAGTTATCGAAAAAACTACTACCCCATTTCGATAACATTACAACATCATCTTTTGCTTTTGGAGTAGCAGAAGAATTCATATTAATTTGTATAATAACAGTTATATCTTATATGATTAATTCTCATAGTTTATGGTTAGATTTATTCATTGCATTTACTTTACATTTATTAGTACATTGTTTGCAAACATTAATTTTAAGAAAATATGTTCCTGCTATTGGCACAAGTATTATTTGCTCGCCTATTTGTATATATATTATTGGCAATACAGTACAATTATTTACATTAAGGACAATTATCATTTACTCAATTTTAGGGTTTTTAATTATGGTAGTTAATTTAGCAATAGTTCATAAGTTTATGAATACATTCGGCAAATGGTTAGTTCAATATGAACATGAATAGTTAATTAATAATATTCTTAAAGAGTCTCATAGCAGTAGGTAGGTCAAAATAAAGAGTTTTTAGAAAGAAGGATATATGTGAGAAAAAAATATTGGTTATCATATTTTGTTTACGCAGTAGTATTAGTATGTTACATGATTTTTAGTGATAAAATATTAGAAAATATAATTAAACAATCACAAAGAACATTCGATATGTTACCGTATATGATATGGTCAAGTATAGCATTTGTAATATTAGGAGTATTGCTGGGATTAGATAAAATTTTAGTAGAAAGGAAAAAAGTGGGAAAGTGGAAAGTTAATTTACCTAAAGTTTTATTTTTAGGAATTCCATCTTTATATTTCTCAATAAGTATGTTTATTTTTCTTTGCCCAATAGATTTTATTAGGCAAATTTTATCATATCCAATTTCAGGTTTATTAAAATCTGATATGAACTTTATAAAAGCATTTCAAGTTGTTTTGGGTTTTACAATCAGTACAAGCTTTATTAAAGTAAAGGCCTAATATACTTAAAAATCAATATTAAATTATTCTTTAGTATTTTACAGAAAAGAGGGATTTCAATGAATATGAGGAATGAGATAGAAGTTGTATTTTTTGACTTGTTCTTTACACTAATAACACCACGGTATAACGAATTTCGGAATGAAAATGATGTATTAGGAATATCAAAGGAAGAATGGGAAAAGTATGCAGAAGATGATGGGCTATATTTAGAGAGAGCAACTGGAAAAGAAACAAATCCACAAAAAATAATGGAGTGGAAAATAGGATTTGATACGAATTTTACTGTTAGTGTTGGAAAATCAGGAAAGTATATGTATATATGGTTAAAGGAAGAGACATGGGATATATTTTTAAAAACATATCCTTCTGGACAAGTCAAAAGTATTTGGAAATCAGTTTTTATTATGTGCGATTTATTTGATGATATTGCTAAGGATGTAGCTTGCAATATGAAGGTTAAATACAATGAAATTGAAGCAAATAACAGGTTGAAATTCTTAAAGGATGTGCATTTGTTACCTAAAAATGCAAAAGAAATATATCAATAATATTCAAACCAAACTAATGCTTAATGTTCCTTAATTGTTATAACCAGTAGTGATAGGTATTGAAGATGATTTATATAATGGGGGAAGACTATGAAGATAAGAAAAATGATTATTGATGATTACGAAGTAGTATATAAGTTATGGAATAATACACCTGGAATGGGTATGAGGAATGTAGATGATTCAAAAGAAGGTATTGAAAAGTATCTTAAAAGAAATCCTGAAACCTGTTTTGTTGCAGAAGTTGAAAGTAAAATAGTTGGTGTTATTTTGAGTGGACATGATGGGAGAAGAGGCTATATATATCATACAGCAGTTAGTAATACTGTGCGTAAACATGGAATAGGTACAAAATTAGTGAATACTGCAATTGAGGCATTAAAAGAGCAAGGAATTAATAAGGTTGCCTTAGTGGTTTTTGGAACAAATGAATTAGGAAATTCTTTTTGGGAATCACAAGGATTCAAAGAACGAAATGATTTAGTATATAGAAATAAGAGCCTTAATGATAATAATGTTTAATTATAAAAAGCTACTATAATTTAGTTGCGGCCTCACTTTTGAAATTAAGAATAATTGATGATGTGAGCTGTTTCTAAAATTATAAAATGAGGAGTTGATAACATGAATTATAGAGTTGATATACTTTTATTTGATAAATTTGAAACCTTAGACGTATTTGGTCCTGTTGAAATATTGGGGCGATTACCAGAGATTTTTAAATTGAATTTTATATCAGTTAATGGTGAGCTTGTTGAAAGTTCTCAAAAGGTAAGGGTAGAGACTAATTTATATACAAGAGACGATGATATTGAGAAAATTTTATTTGTGCCTGGTGGAAGTGGTACAAGAGAAAAAATTAATGACAATAATTTCATCAACTTCATTGAAAATATGTCCAAAGAATCAAAATACATAATTAGTGTATGCACAGGTTCAGCTTTACTTGCTAAAGCAGGAATTTTAAACGGAAAAAGAGCAACAAGCAATAAAAGAGCATTTAAATGGGTTACAGAACAAAATGAAGATGTACTATGGGTAAAAGAAGCACGATGGGTAAAGGATGGCAACATATATACATCCTCTGGTGTATCAGCAGGAATGGATATGGCACTTGGTTTTATAGAAGATTTGGTGGGAAAAGAAAAAGCATTAGAGATTAGTCAAAGCATTGAATATTTATGGAATGAAGATAGTAGCTATGATCCGTTTTCTAAAATGTATTAAGGATTAGATAAAGAGTTGTAGGAGAGGGTATTTAAATGGAAACAGTTGCAGGTGTAGTTTTTGTATTGATAATGATAATAATTGGGATGATTTTTGGAAGGTCAGTACAATTCATAGGTATCATTGCTAATGGAGTTGTTAAGTTTTTCAAAAAACTATTTTAAAAGCAGGAAGTGTTAGGTATTGATATTTTTTTGCAATCCCAGATGTAAGGATATTGAAGCTAAGTAAAATAATATATATGCAATTGAAGAATAAAGTAAAAATTTAGTAAGGAGAATATTATGGAGTTAAGCAAATTGGTATATAAAAGAGCGGATATACAAAATGTTGATATTATGTTAGGAATTATACATAGGTGCATGAAAGAAGTAAACTATATAGATTATAATGAGAGTAAATTTGAAAAATATTTAGGCACATTTACTACAAACTGGCTAAAAAACATTATTGAAACAAGACATTATTATGAAGTTTGGTATGATGATAAGATTATTGCTTGTGGAGGAGTAAGTAGAGATTATAGTCAAGAAAAACAAAGTTATTTTACTGCTATATTTGTTAATCCAGATTATAGGGGGAAAGGTGTAGGAAGAGACCTTGTACATCGTCTTGAACTTGATGAATGGTGTCTTGACAGCAATTTAATTGAAATTCCATCTTCCAAAAGTTCTCATAAATTTTATTATAAGCTTGGTTATGAGTATAGGACATATCCACCAGTATTTAATAAAGATGATGGTTCAACTATTATGTATAAGAAAGTATAACATCACATATATGCAATTTAATTAATTTTAATTTAAGATAGGAGTTATATAAAAAATAATTTGTGGCACATGTTAGAAATATAATTTTTACATGTTATCAAACAAAAACATATTATTCTAAAATTAATATAACATTTTGCAAAAACATGGTGAAACAAAGTCGAAATTTGTGATATATATTCCTCATTTACTATATTCCTTATCTTATAAGTATATTATACCCTAAAAATTCCCAATCAACAAGATAATGTACTCAAACAAAAAATAAATTACTTATATATTACTCTAATTCGATTTATAAGTATATAAAGGTATAATACGGAATTTTAAAATTACTGCTTGATTTGGTAAAATATAAACATTCTATGGAATATTTTGTATTTAATCAAATAGGGGGAGGAAACTGTATTATGTATAAGATTAGAGAAAGTTCAAAAGATGAAGAGGATTTAGTTTGGAGTGGAATAATAGAATATAATTCTTCAAAACTTCCACTAAAAAGTGAGATTCCTTTTACTCCAATTAATAGAGTTATGAATGATTCAAATGGTGAAGTTATTGGAGGAATAAATTGTGAATTAAATTATTATTGGAATACTTTATATATTGATATGTTATGGATTAAAGATAAATATAGAAAGAGTGGACATGGCTCAACACTTTTGAATGAGGTAGAAATAATAGCAAAAGAACAAGGCTGTCATTTAGCACATTTAGAAACAATGGATTTCCAAGCAAAAGATTTTTATACCAAGAATGGATATGAAGTATTTGGTGAATTAGATAATGTTCCTTTAGGACATAAACGATATTATATGAAAAAAATACTATAAACTGAATTAAGTATTTCTATATTAAATGAAATAGCTAAATTACAATTTTGCAGATAAAAATAATATATGTATAAAGTATATGTGCTTAGTAGGTGAAGATGATGATTAAAACAGAAAGATTAATTATTAGATTAATAAAAGAAATAGATTATGAAGATATTTGTGAATATGGTTGTGATGAAGAGACTGGACAATATATGATTTATTGGCCAAAGAGTAAGGAAGAAATAAGAACGTTTATTAATGATTGTATGGTTTCAATGAGTTTAGAAAGTCCAACCTGGTATGAATTTGTGATACGACTAAATAAAACTTCAAAAGTTATTGGAAATATTAGTTTGATAATCAATGATTTAGAGGCTGAAATAGGGTGGATTTCAAACAAAAAGTATTGGAATAATGGTTATATGAGTGAAGCTGTTAATGCAATTATTAATTACACTTTCAATGATTTAGCTATATATAAAATAATAGCAACCTGCATAGATAAAAATATTGGATCAATCAGAGTCATGGAAAAATCCAATATGAAAAGATTAAAATTAGAAAAGAACTATAAAGCAATGAGAAATGGGATTGAGGTAACTTATGATAAGTTAACATATGTTATTGATAAATCTATTATATAAGTTGTGTTTTTAAAAATCAAAATTTGAAGAGGTGCTAAAATGAGAAGAAAATTAGGGATTGCTCGTTGTGGACTTGCTTGTTGTTTATGTTCAGAGAATACAAAATGTTCTGGGTGTAATTCAGGTGAATGCCCTGATAAAGAATGGTGTGAAAATCGCAAATGCTCTATTGAAAAAGATATAACTGCCTGTTATTTATGCAAAGAAGATTGTCATAAGGGGCTATTAAATAAAATAAAGCCCTATGGATTTACTTTGTTTATTAAAAGATATGGGATTGAAGAGCTTCTCGATTGTTTAGAGAGAAATGAAAAAAATGGAGTGGTATATCATAGAGAAGGCATAAATGGAGATTATGATGACTTTGATAATGTAGAGGATTTAATATCTTTTATTAAATCTGGATCACGATAAAATCTAATTTATCTGATTGAACAAATCGTGTATAATGTTAGTCCAATTAATGTGAATTTTATAATCGAATAACATTTGAGTTGAGAAAAGATTATAAGGAGATTACAACTTTGAATGAATTATACAATATGATTTTCAAAAGAAAGTCGTTTAGAAGATTTGATGATACATTGACACTTAAAAGAACTTTAAGTTCTGAAAATAATAATTCTAAGTTAGTATCTATCGCAACATACATTTTGGAAAAAAGGGTAGATACTAATTTATATACAACAGATGATAATATTGAGAAAATTTTATTTGTACCAGGTGGAAGCGGTACAAGAGAAAAGAATAAACTATAAATGTATATAAATGTAAATTAAATATTCTCGTACTAAGAAATCAATTATTGACAAAATTTATACAATAATATAATATTAATTATAGTTTAAATTTTATATATTAAAAGCAAAGAAAAAGAGGAGTAAAAATTTTAGCGCATTATAGGAAACTCACTCAAATGAGCTGAGGAGTACAGTTCTTTTATTTAAATCACAGATTTAGGTAGAACTAGTAAGAGAGAGGGACTAGCTGAAAACCCTTATGCAAGAAATTTTGAAGGTAGCTTTTGAGCTTCTTTAGTGAAATTGATAGTAGCTAAAGACGGTTTGTCTAAATCGTTATTTAAATTAAGAGTCCATTAGAGCATATAATTGCTTGCGTGGAAATAAAGGTGGTACCGCGAGTCTTCGTCCTTTTTGTGATGAAGGCTTTTTTTTATGCAATTAACAATGTACAATTGACAATGTACAATTAAGGAACAAATCCATAAAGGGATTTGAAACAATTGAGGAAAATAAGAAATGCTGATGCATTTCTATATATAAATATAAAAATTATTCAATTTCCAAAGGAAATTGTACCATCATTGTCCATTGTCAATTGAAAAAAATTGGAGGAATGAAAATGTCAGAAATTAAAAACATATCAACTACATATGATCCTAAAGAATTTGAAGAAAGAATATATAAGAACTGGGAAGAGAAAGGTTATTTTACACCAGTAATTGATAAAAATAAAAAGCCTTATACAATAATTATGCCACCACCAAATATAACTGGTGAACTTCATTTAGGTCATGCATTTGATGATACTCTTCAAGATATGCTTATTAGATTTAAGAGAATGCAAGGATATTGCACTTTATGGTTACCAGGGGAAGACCATGCATCTATTGCAACAGAAGTTAAGGTTGCTAATGAATTAGCTAAACAAGGCTTAGATAAGAAGGAAATGGGAAGAGAAGCATTCCTTGAAAAAGTTTGGGAGTGGAGTGATGAATACAGAGCAAGAATAAGAAATCAAGTTAAAAAACTTGGTGTATCAGCTGACTTTACAAGAGAAGCTTTTACAATGGATGAAAATCTTAGTGCTGCTGTAAAGCATGTATTTGTTAAGCTTTATAATGAAGGCTTAATTTATCAAGGAAATAGAATTACCAACTGGTGTACTCATTGTCAAACTGCATTATCTGATGCGGAAATTGAATATGAAGAACAAGCAGGTCATTTCTGGCATATAAATTATCCATTAGCTGATGGTTCTGGAGTTTTAGAAATTGCAACAACTAGACCTGAAACATTACTTGGAGATAGTGGTGTTGCTGTTAATCCTAATGATGAAAGATATAAACATTTAATAGGTAAAACTGTAATATTACCATTAGTAAACAGAGAAATTCCAATAGTTGGAGATGACTATGTTGATTTAGAATTTGGAACTGGTGCTGTTAAGATGACTCCAGCTCATGATCCTAATGATTTTGAAGTAGGAAAGAGACATAACTTAGAGATTATAAGAGTTATGGATGATAAGGGTGTTATAAATCACTTAGGTGGAAAATATCAAGGTTTAGATAGATATGAAGCTAGAAGATCTATAGTTAAAGATTTAGAAGAGTTAGGTCTTTTAGTTAAAATTAAAGATCACGCTCACAATGTTGGTACTCATGATAGATGTGGAACTACAGTAGAACCAATAATATCAAAGCAATGGTATGTTAAAATGGAATCTTTAGCAAAGCCAGCTGTAGAAGTAGTTAAAAATAAAAAGACTAAGTTTGTTCCAGAAAGATTTGAAAAGACTTACTTCAACTGGATGGAAAACATTCAAGATTGGTGTATTTCTAGACAATTATGGTGGGGACATAGAATTCCAGTATACTACTGTCAAGACTGTGGTGAAATGATGGTACTTGAAGAAACACCAAAGACATGTACTAAATGTGGTTCTAATAACATTAAGCAAGATAATGATGTGTTAGATACATGGTTCTCTTCAGCATTATGGCCATTCTCAACACTTGGCTGGCCAAATAAGACAGAAGACTTAGAATATTTCTATCCAACAAGTACATTAGTTACTGGACATGATATTATATTCTTCTGGGTTGCTAGAATGATATTCTCAGGACTTCATTGTATGGATGAAACTCCATTTGATACAGTACTTATACATGGTCTTATAAGAGATTCTCAAGGAAGAAAGATGAGTAAATCTTTAGGAAACGGTGTAAATCCATTAGAAGTTATTGAAAACTATGGAGCAGATGCATTAAGATTTATGATTGCGACAGGTAATGCACCAGGAAATGATATGAGATATTATCCTGAAAGAGTTGAATCTTCAAGAAACTTTGCTAATAAGATTTGGAATGCCTCAAGATTCGTTATGATGAATCTTGATAAGGAAATAATGAATAAATACAAAGACTGCAAGGAATATTCTTTAGCTGATAAGTGGATATTATCAGAAATGAATACATTAGTTAAAGAAGTTACAGAAAACATGGAAAAATATGAACTTGGAATTGCTATGCAAAAAGTTTATGACTTCATGTGGACTGAATTCTGCGACTGGTATATAGAACTTGTTAAACCAGTATTCTATGGTGAAGATGAAAAAGCTAAGGGAATAGCGTACAATGTATTAAATACTGTTTTAATTACAGGATTAAAATTATTACATCCAGCAATGCCATTTATAACAGAAGAAATCTTTACTCATTTAAGTGATGAAGAAACAATAACAACTTCAGCTTGGCCTGAATTCGATGAAGCTTTAGTAAACAAAGAAGCAGAAGATGATATGGCATTTATAATTGAAGCTATAAAAGGATTAAGAAATGTAAGAGCTGAAATGAATGTACCACCGTCAAGAAAAGCTAAGGTAATAAGTTATATTGCTGAAGATGCGAAGAAAGCATTTAATGCAGGCGTGGCATATATAGAAAAATTAGCTTCAGCTTCAGAAGTTGAATTCATCGATGACAAAGCTAATGTTCCAGCTAATGCAGTATCGTTAGTTGTTAAGGGTGGAGAACTATTTATGCCATTACTTGACTTAGTAGATAAGGAAAAAGAATTAGAGAGATTAAATAAAGAAGTTAAAAAGCTTGAAAGCGAAATTGATAGAATAGATAAGAAGCTAGGAAATCAAGGATTTGTAGCTAAAGCACCAGCAGCAGTTATAGATGCTGAAAAAGAAAAGAGAGTAAAATATGTAGAGATGCTTGAAGCAGTTAAGATTAGAATCGACGCTTTAAATTAGCAGCAGTCTATAAATTATTGAGTATAGTATATTTCTAAAGAGAGGATTGGCTTTTTGATGAGTCAGTTCTCTCTTTTGTATTTTATATCAATTTATAGCACGTATTTAATAATGTAATACATAAATTAATTATTAAAAATAAATATAAGGTAATATGTAAACTCTTTAACTAATATATTTAACTATAAGTAAACTAAGCTGTAATTTTATTAATTGGAGGACAAAATGAATACAAAGAAAAATTTAATTAATTTAATTTTTTGGATAACTATGGCCATATTATTTAATGTGTTTATATATTACATTAGAGGGGAAACAGCAGCGATAGAATATTTTGGTGGATATATAGTAGAAATGTCTTTGAGTTTAGATAATTTATTTTTATTTATAATAGTATTTTCAAAGCTTGGGATAAGAGAAGAGTATCAAGAAAGAGTATTGTTATATGGAGTAGCCGGAGCTATGATACTCAGATTAATATTTATTTTGCTAGGAGTAAGCATCGTAAATAGATTTCATTTTGTACTCCCACTTTTTGGTCTTATATTAATATATAGCGGACTTGCTGTATTTAAAAATAAACAAGAAAATAAGGAATTTCATAATAATTTTTTGGTAAAAGTATTAAAGAATATAATACCAGTAACAGATATGACTTATGGGCAATCATTTTTCGTAAGGCGTGATAAGATCTTTTATGCTACACCACTATTTGTAGCACTTTTAATAATAGAAGGTTCCGATGTCATTTTTGCCATAGATTCAATACCAGCAATTTTTTCAATTACAACTGATACATTTATAGTATATACTTCAAATATTTTTGCTATACTTGGTCTTAGAAGCATGTATTATGTATTATCCAAAATAAACAATAAGTTTAGATTTGTGAAATATGGAGTAGGCGGAATATTAATATTTACAGGAATAAAACTAGCCGCACTTATTATTAAAATTGAAATTTCTGTCACAAATTCTGTGCTAATTATATTATGTATTCTTCTAAGTAGTATTTTATTATCTATAATATTTAATGATTTACATACAAATAAGAATAAGTCATATTTAAAAAAATAATAAGTCAGCAAGCTAGTCCATTTTCCTTCATATGCATAAAAGGATTTATTATTAAAAATTTAATAATGAAAAAATCAATTTTACAATAGAGTAAAATTGATTTTTTTTATAAAAAAGCATAAAATAATACAAGATATATAAATATTTGCCTAAATATTTTCTGTATGTCTAAAATCATGAAAATTAAATTTCACAGCAATATTTTGAAAGAAAGTAATAGCTTTCAATGATAAACAGTTAACGGCTACCTGATAACTGCTAACTGAAATAAAAGGGGGACTAAACGTGTTATCAAAAGAAATGATAGAAATAGGAAGTAAAAGATCAACTATTAGAGAAATATTTGAATTTGGTAAAAGAAGAGCTGAAATTGTTGGACGTGATAAAATATATGATTTCAGTATTGGAAATCCAAATGTTCCAGCTCCGGAATTAGTTAAAAAAGCAATTATAGATATATTAGAAAATGAAGATTCAACTTTAGTTCATGGATATACCAGTGCTCAAGGAGATGATAAAGTTAGGGAAAGTATAGCAAATTCTGTCAATAAAAGATTTGGAACCAATTTTACTAAGAATAATTTGTACATGACAGTTGGGGCGGCAGCATCTATTAGTATTTGTTTTAAAGCCTTGTCATGCAAAGATGATGAATTTATTACATTTGCACCTTTTTTTCCAGAATACAGATGTTTTGTAGAAGCAACTGGGGCTAGACTTGTAGTTGTTAGTGCAAATACTGAAAACTTTCAAATTAATTTTGAAGAGTTTGAAAAGAAAATTAATAAAAATACTAAGGCTATTATTGTGAATTCTCCTAATAATCCATCTGGAGTTGTTTACTCAGAAGAAACTATTTTGAAACTAACCAAGATTTTAGAGGAAAAATCCTTAGAGTATGGACATGTAATTTATTTAATATCAGATGAACCATATAGGGAAATAGCATATAAGGATGTAGAGGTTCCGTACTTAACAAAATACTATAAAAATACTTTTGTATGTTATTCATATAGTAAATCATTATCATTACCAGGAGAAAGAATTGGATATGTAATAGTACCTGATGAAATTGAAAACTTCCAAGATACTTATGCAGCAGTTTGTGGAGCAGGAAGAGTTCTTGGATATGTTAATGCACCAAGTTTATTCCAAAAAGTAGTAGCTAAGTGTGCTGATCAAACTTCAGATATTTCAATATATGAAAGAAATAAAGAATTATTATATAATAGCTTAATAGAGATGGGATATAAATGCGTAGAACCAGGTGGAGCATTTTATTTATTTCCTCAATCTTTAGAGCCAGATGCTAAAGCCTTTTGTGAAAAAGCAAGAGAATATGACTTATTATTGGTGCCAGGGGATGATTTCGGATGCCCAGGCCATGTTAGAATTTCATATTGCGTACAAACAGAACAAATAATAAATTCATTGCCAGTATTTAAGAAATTAGCAGAGGATTATAATGTAAATCTTCACAGATAGAAATGAAAATATTATACTTATTTCTAGTATAGCTATGTGATTAAGGTTATGTATAATTATTAATTTATTTTAAACATAAGTCCATTATATATTTGATTTATGTTTGAAATGTTCATGCACTTTTACTAAACTTTAAATACATATCTACACCAGAAATTAAATACATTTGTGTGTAGCAGGCATTTGAAAATTTCGATGCTAAAAACACTTGATGGGAGCTTGTTCAACTTTAGCTTGTCCAGCCAAATGGCTGGAGCAAGCTAAAGTTGGTGCAAGCTCCCATTTAGTGCTTTCAGCGAAATTTTCATAGTCCTGCTTAACACAAATGTATTTGATTTAGGTTGATTGTGCCTAAGTCTAGGCAATGATTTTATATTTGTATTAGGAATTTATTGAGAATTGAAGTATAATATAAGAAGAATAAAAGCTAATAAAAACATAAAGGTAAAGAGGTAAATAGATGAACATGACTTATGAAGAAGCAATGAATTATATAACAAGTGTTGGAAGGTTTGGATCTAATTATGGTCTGGAAAGAACTCTTAGAATTTTAGAGCTCATTGGAAACCCTCATGAAAAATTAAAGGTTATACATATTGCAGGAACAAACGGTAAAGGATCAACTACTGCTATGGTAAGCAAAATTCTTAGAGGATATGGTTATAAGGTCGGAATGTATACATCACCGTATTTAGAAGAATTTGAAGAAAGAATTCAAATAAATGGTCAGAATATTAATAAAAATATATTAGTAAAGTTACTAGAACAAATCAAAATTGCCATTAATAAAGTAATTGAAGAAGGTTATGAACATCCAACTGAATTTGAAATTATAACTGCACTTATGTTTTTACATTTTTATAATGAAAACGTTGATTATGCTGTAATTGAAGTTGGACTTGGAGGAAGATTGGATTCAACTAACGTATTAACACCAAATGTTTCTGTAATAACATCTATAAGTTTGGATCATGTTAATATCTTAGGTGATAATATAAAAGATATTGCAAAAGAAAAGGCTGGGATAATTAAAGAAAACGTTCCAGTAATATTATATCCTCAGGAAAAGGAAGCTGAGGATGTTATATTGCAAGCAGCAAGAGAAAAAAAATCAAAAGTTTATTTAGTGAAAAATGATAATAGTAAATTAATTCATATTTATAATGATGAATTATATCAAAATGTAGAAGTTGAATGTTGTAAAAATACTTACTCAGTTAACTTGCCTTTACTTGGAGAGCATCAAATATTAAATTTATCAGTTGCATTAAATACTATTGAAGTATTATATGAAAGTGAAAATATTATAATAAATAAAGCGTTAATAGAAAAATCTCTAGAAGATGTTAAATGGATAGGAAGACTTGAAACTTTAATGAAAAAGCCTACTGTATTAATTGATGGCGCTCATAACATAGATGGAATTAGAGCTCTTAGAAAAAATGTTGAAAAATATTTTAAGTATAATAAGTTATATTTACTGCTTGGTATTTTAGCAGATAAACAAGTTAAGGAAATGGTAAGTGAAATAACACCAATAGCAGAAAAAGTATATGCATTAACGCCTCATAGTGATAGAGCAGAACTTTGCGAAGATTTAAAAAATGAAATTTTAGAGTATAATTCTAATACTATAGCATTGGAAAGTTATGAAGAAGCATTTTCCTTAGCATTACAGGAAGCTAAGGAAGACGATTTGATATTAATAAGTGGTTCATTATATATGATAGGAGACATGAGAAAAATAATAACTTCACAAATTTAGGGAGTTGAAAGAAAATAACAAGTCAAAGATTCTGAGGATATTTTGCGCTAGGCGAAGAACCATAACCCGCGCATAGTGAACTATGTAAGGATTATGGTGATGAAGCATAGCACAAAATAGACCAGAAGCTGACGAGGCCACTGAAAAACTAAAAAGTATTACTAATCTGGATATATATGTATATTTTTACAGGTCATTTATGTCTGAAAAGTTGTCGCAAGGTTATTAGAAGGCCTCCTGACACCTGACTTATTTTACCAAATGATTTGTGCAAAAAATATGGGGACTTTTTCAGTGGCCTCAAGCTGACTGGTTATTTTTTTGAAACTCCCGTAAGCTAAAAATATTTATAGAAAAGGGGTAATGACGGTTATATGGTTAAGAAAAGCAAAGAAAATTTTACTGATAATAAGAAATCAATCTATTATGATTTGAAAGAATTTCGTGATAGAAATCCTGGTGTACTGTATAGCTATCAAGACTTCGAAACAGCTGGTATAAGAGAATTCAAAAGTATCACTAAGAAAATTCGTCCCCTTGAAGATTATGAAAAAAATAGATTAGCTAATGAATTAATGAGAATTTTAAACACAGATATTAATAATAATAATGAATTGAAAAATGTAAGTGGTTATATTACATTAAATCCAATTATAAATTATTATGATAGTTTTATAAAACTTTTTAAAGTGTCTATAAGTACTAATGAAGAGATGTTTTTAAAAATGAAAGATGGAATAAATCAATTAATAAAAAATAGTGCGTATAGTGAGGAGATAAAATTAGGACTATTGTTAGCACCAATTTGTGACGTAGAAGAAATAGAAGAAATACTAGATGTGTTTTCTATTCATAATGATTATTTGTTCTATACATTAAAAGCTTATGAGTATATGGAAAATTATAATGATACTGTTTTTGAATTATCTAAAAAGTCTAAAGGATATGGTAAGCTGTTTTGTGTTATAAATCTTAGACCAACAACGAATGAAATAACAAAATGGATGATAGAAGAAGGTTCAGATAATAATTTAGCAGTTACAGAATTACTGTCATATACTATGTTATCTTTAGAACTTTTGGATTATTTTGAAAACACAAAATTTGATACAGAAGAGCTTGAAGTTGTATCAAGATCATTTAGTATGCTGCTTTCCGATTATGGACTAGATGAGATTAAGGATTCAGTTAAAGTTTGTAATAAAGTGTTAGAAGTCATTGAAGATAGTGGTAATGGAATATATTCCTTATATGCCGTAATTTCAATACTTTATTCAATTGAAGCTAACATAATTGACGAATATAAAAGTAAAAAGAATTTAAGTTCATATAATTTTAACAAGGATTACAAAGAGATAATTGAAACTTGTAAAAAAATTTGTAAAAAGGATATGTGGAATAAAGTTATTGCTAAAGAAGTAACTAATATAGAAATTGAAAGTAGTGTTTTAATTAGTTGTGCAGAAAAAAATAAATATAAATTAAAGAAAAAAGAATTTGAAATGATTTTGAAGAGAGATTACACAAATGCACTATTATACAAATATGCATTTTCTGTAGGTAATAAAGCAATAAAAAAATCTGCTTTTGAATTAGGATTGCAAAGTCTTCCGCTTAATCAAATATTAAGTGGTCAAGATGAACTGAAGATAGACAATGTAACTTATGATGATATAGCTCAAATTTGCTTTTTTATAATAATAAAATATTCGCAATATGAGGATTTTAAGGATCGATATAAGGAACTAAATCTTCAAGCATTAAAATCTCCATTAATTGAGACAAGAATTCAGGCAGCAACAAATCTTCAAAGATTTAAAGAAGAATTTGATGAGTTTGATATAGAGATGCTAAATGATTTTATTAATAGTGAAATGGTAGGAAATATACGAAGATTATTGAATGGCTTAATATTTAAGACAAATAATAAAGAAAAGAAATATGTTGAAGTTAGTGATAAGATGCATGTTGATATTCATGTTAAAGATATATATTTAACTACTACAAATGTTGCTGGAACAAACTATATTGACTTAAGTGAAGTCTATAACAGTTTATTTGTTCAAGATATAGTATACTTAAGAAGAGAATTTGATAATCCATATGATTCAGATGCAATACAAGTTATTACAACAGAAGGATACGTAATTGGATATATATCTAGAGAAAATAATTTTATTTTAAAAAATTTAATTGACAAAGGAAAATACTTATATGGAAAAGTAGACAAAATAAGTGATGACTATAGTAATATTAGTATTAAAATTTATCTAAGTTATAAAGATGTCATAGAAGAAATAACAAATACTTTATCATTATTGTCAGGAGAAAGAGAAGTATATCTTCAATAAGGCACAATTAAAAAAATATACCCTAAAATAGGGTATATTTTTTATTTTAAAGAATTTTCTTTTTTCCAAGCTATTAGAGCCTTAGACAATTGATCAGGGCAAGATGTTCCTTTATTTCTACAGTCTATTCCTTGTAATCTCTCAATAACTTCATCTACAGGCACACCTTTTACAAGTTGTCCAATCCCAAAAAGATTTCCAGGACATCCTCCTACAAATTCTACGTTTTCAACGATATTATTATTGATTTCAATGTTAATTGTGCTTGAGCAAACACCAGATGTTTTATATGAAAACATTGTAACACACTCCTTATAAAATTATTTTAAATATAACTCGTTCATATACGAAGCAAATAAGTAAAGATTCAACCTTATAATGTTATATGCGTGCTTCTTTAAATAGAGAACCTAACTTCCTGATTTGATGTGAATCACTTACTTAGCGAACGTATGTGAGTCGAGTTTCCTTAAGTAGAGAACCCGAATCTCTGATTCGGTGTGAATCACTTACTCAGCGAACGTATGTGAGTCGAGTTTCCTTAATTATACTAGAATTCTGTCAATAAATAAAGATAATCAATTAATAAGTTGTGCCAATAATATCTTTTTAGAATATATTATAGATAAGTAATATGATTATCTTTAGAGGGGGAAATGGAGTGAGTTATATTGTGCTATGTAATACTGCTTCAGATAGTTTAAATAAGATAAATACTGAAGATTTAACTAATCAGAGTATAATTTTATCTGTTGGAGAAGGTCCATTTGGTCCTCATGGATTATCATTATACAAAGATAAAATTTTAGTTGCAAATAATTACAATAATAGTATTTCTATAATAAACTATAATAGTTTTAAAGAAGAGTCTAACTTATATATAGGAGCACATCCGAATGATTTAATAGCTAAAGATGATATTGTTTATGTTTCGTGTGGCGAGTCTAATTCACTCATAATATATGATTTAATAAATGAAAGGATTAATTTTGAAATACCAACAGGTAGGTTTCCACATAATGTAGCATTATTTGAGAATAAAAATCTTATATTTATAAGCAACATGGGAGAGGACAGCATATCTGTAATTGACAGCTTTAATACTAAGGAGATAAAAAGAATAAAAGTAGAAAGCATGCCTACAAAAATAAGTATATCTAAAGACATGAAATATTTATATGTGTGCATGAGTTGTCTTGATTATGATGTAAAAGGAAGTATAGGTATTATAGATCTGAATACTTTAGAATTAACTGCTAAAGTTAATGTAGGATATTCTCCTGTAGATTTGTTTGAAGAAGACAATTGTATATATGTTTCAAATTTAGGTGACGGATCTATCAGTATAGTAGATGTAATTGAACTTAAAGAAAAGAATAAAATACACATAGGTGGAATGCCGAGAGGAATAATAAAAATTAATAATAATATATTTGTAGGGGATTATTTAAATGGGATATTAAAGGTAATAAGCATAAAAGAAAAATGGGTTAAAGTCATACCAATAGGCTCAGAACCTAATAGTATGACCTTAGGTGATAGCAATATACAAATATAATCAATTAATTAGTATATTAATTATATTTGTATATATTTCAGAAGGATTCTCCTTCCACTTATTGCAAATCAAAGTTGCTTGATTTTTAGAAGGAACAGATAATTTTAATTCCATTAATAATGCTTGATCTTCAATGGCTTTAAGGTCAACTATAAAGCTATCATTAGATCCAAGGGTATAATCAGCATGTATTGTTAATTCCTTCTTTATTGATTCAATTTTAGCTTTTATATATTCATTAGCAATAGATATTTTTGCAGGGGATAATCTATCTTTAAATAAAGATAGTACATTATCTCCTTTTTCTATTAATGCAAGCAACTTTTTATCGTTAACATCATGATACTCAACGAATTTAGATTCTTCAAGCTCAGACAAATATTGTTGAAATGTAAAATAATTAATAAAGTTATTTTCAAGAATTATTTCAGTAAGCTGAGTATTTGATATTGGATTTTTAATTGATTTTAATACATATAACATTAATAACTTATTTTCTGCTAATTCTGATGAACTTTCGTACATAAATACCTCCATAATTGATGAAAATCTCTTTTTATTATAAGGCACATTCAAAAAAATAACAAGTCCATCTCATAGCCTATTTTCCATCATACTGCATAGGTAGCTTGCACTAATAGGCTTGCTATGAGCACAAGCTACCTATGCAGTGCGATGAAAATATTCATTACATTTTTAGTTTGATGTTTTTTTATTTGTATGGTACAAAATATTTTTTTTGTGAATAAAAAAATATGTAATGAATATAGTTTAAATATAAGGCAAATTCAATCTACTTAAGGCAAAATATACATCGTATTATTGACTTGTTATGTTCATTCATATGCCTAAACATGGAAAAAGGGAGTAAAAAAAGTGGTATGGAAGAAAAAGAGGATAGGATTAAATTTAATATTAATTATTCTATTAATATTAATGTCCATAGGTGCTAGTAAAACAATTGAGGTTATGAGCGATATCCATGAAGAGGAACCAATATATTGTGTTGATACAAATGAAAAAGTAGTTAGCCTAACCTTCGATGTTAATTGGGCAGAAAAAGATAATCTAGAGGTAATATTAGACATATTAAAGAAATATAATATAAAAGGAACATTCTTCATAATGGGAGGATGGGTAAATTATAGTGAAGATAATGTAAATAAGCTAAAGGAAATAAAAGAGGGGGGGCATGAAATAGGAAATCATAGTTACAAGCATCCTAGCTTCACAAAGATAGGAGAGGATAGGATGAAGGAGGAGATAGAAAAAACTAATGATATTATTGAGAAATATACGGGAGAAAGACCAAAGTTATTTAGATTTCCAAGCGGAGATTATAATAAAGCGGCTTTTTTAAAAGTAAGAAACTTAGGATATAAGGCTATTCAATGGGATGCAGATTCAGTTGACTGGAAGCAAATATCAGCTGAGGCAGAATACAATAGAGTTATGAAGAAGGTTAAACCAGGCTCTATTATTCTTTTTCATAATAACGCCAAATATACACCAGGTAATTTGGAAAGGATTATAAAAGAACTTAAAGATAAAGGCTATGGATTTAAATGTGTAGGTGAAATGATATATTCTGATAACTATATTGTGGATAATGAGGGTACTCAACACAAAAAAAATTAATAAATATTGAAACTAAACTAACTTTTATATTATAATGGTAATATATGCAAGTGGGAGCATATATTAAACACAAAATAAAATAATTTCCGATGGAGAGAGGGATTACAATGGATAATTTAATGCTAAATAACAAAATTTACCTTGAGGGTAAAGTAACATCTGAATTAGAATTTAGTCATGAAATGTATGGGGAGGGTTTTTACACTTTTGATTTAGATGTAATGAGATTAAGTGATTCAGTAGATACATTAAACATCACTGTTTCAGAAAGATTGCTTAATGATATTAAATTAGAAGTGGGTGTAGACATAATTTTGGAAGGACAGCTTAGATCGTACAATAAATTTATAGATGGATCTAATAAGCTTATACTTACTGTTTTTGCAAGAAATATTGAACCATGTCTAGAAAGAAGTAAAAATCCAAATGAAATATTCTTAGACGGATATATCTGTAAGGAACCTATTTATAGAACAACACCTTTTGGGCGTGAAATCGCCGATGTGTTACTAGCTGTTAATAGAGCATATAATAAATCAGATTATATCCCAACTATTGCATGGGGACGAAATTCAAGATTTTGTCAAACTTTAAATGTTGGAGACAATATAAAAGTATGGGGAAGACTTCAAAGTAGGGAATATCAAAAAAAGGTATCAGACAGTGAGGTTGTAAGAAAGATTGCTTATGAAGTATCAATTTCAAAAATGGAAAGAGCTCATAAGGAGGAAATAACAGGAGAACAAGGAGCAGTATAATAATCAAAAAAAGTGGCGTAAGCCACTTTTTTTGATTATATTTATTTTATGTAAATATTGATAATCTTATCAGAAATATTATTTTCTTAAGTCGTCAAGAATTTGTGTTTTATCTTTTGTTTTATCATCAACAGTTTTGATTATTTTAGCAGGTGAACCAGCAACAACAACATTGTCTGGAACATCTTCTGTAACTACAGAACCAGCAGCTACAACGCTGCCTGCACCTATCTTAACTCCCTCAAGAATTACAGAATTAGCTCCAATTAAAACATTATCTCCAATTTTGCAAGGTTCTTTACTTGGCGGTTCTAATACTCCAGCTACAACAGCACCAGCGCCTAAGTGAACATTTTTACCTAATTGTCCACGAGCTCCAACTACTGCATTCATATCAACCATTGTCCCATCGCCGATTTCAGCTCCGATATTAATTACAGCACCCATCATTATTACAGCGTTCTTACCAATAGTAACCTTATCTCTTATAATAGCACCTGGTTCAACTCTTGCATCTACTTCAAGTAAATCTAGCATAGGAATAGCAGAATTTCTTCTATCATTTTCTATTCTAAAATGTTTAATAAGATGTTTATTATCTAACACTATCTTAGTTATAGAATCGGATTCCCCCATTAGTATATAAAATCCGTTAGAACCATACCATTCTACATCATTCATTTCAGCATTGCTTAAGTCTCCATTAATATAAACTTTTACTGGAGTTGATTTTTTTGATTCCTTAATAAATCTAGCAATTTCATAAGGATCTGTTAAATTGTATGACATTAAATCACCCTTTCTAGTATTTTTACAACCAACATTATTATAATAAAGATTAAGCATAATTAAAAGAGAAATAAGCATAAAAATACAAATAGTTTGAATCAATTTTGGTAATGTTGTAAAATAAAATTATATTGTAAATAACAGGGGGCATAATAATTATGAATAAACAAGTTGAAAAAATACAAATTTCAGGAATAAGAAGGTTTGCAGAAAAGGTTAAAAAAGTTGAAGGAGCAATTTCATTAACTATTGGCCAACCAGATTTTTCGCTACCTATAGATATAAGTGATGCAATGATTAAGGCTATTAAAGATAATAAAACAACTTATACGTCAAATGCGGGAATAGATGAGCTTAGGGAGGAAATTTGCAGATATTTAAAGACGTTTGAGATAAGCTATGATAAAGATGAAGTATGTATAACAGTTGGAGGTAGTGAGGGGTTATATTCAGTATTATTTGCTTTGATGAATGCAGGAGAAAAGATTTTAATACCAGGGCCTGCTTACCCAGCCTATGAAAATATATCAATAATGATTGGAGCAGATATTGTAACTTATCCTTTAAAAGAAGATTTTACGCTAAATATTGATATTCTTAAGGATAAATTAGAAAAAGAAGATATAAAAGTATTAGTGTTATCTTTTCCATCTAATCCTACAGGAGCAATATTATCTGAAGATCAAAGGGATGAACTAGTTAACTTAATTAGAGAAAAGGATATTATTGTAATAACTGACGAAATGTATTCGTCTATAATTTTTGATGATTATTATTCAGTGGCTCAAGCGAGTGAAATAAAGGATAAAGTAATCTATGTAAGTGGATTTTCAAAAATATTTTCTATGACTGGCCTTAGAATTGGGTATGTAGCTTGTGTAAATAAATATATGAAGGAAATAATGAAGGTTCATCAATATGGAGTTTCTTGCGCTCCATCAATAGCTCAATATGGTGCATTGGAAGGCTTAAAAAATTCCTTAAATGATGTGGAAAATATGAGGAAGACCTTTGAGAGAAGAAAAGATTATTGTATGAAAAGATTAAGAGAACTTAACTTAGAAGTTGCAGAACCTAAAGGAGCATTTTATATATTTCCTTCAATAAAAAAATTTAATATGCTTTCAGAAGAATTTTGTGAAAAATTATTAAATGAAGGAAAGGTTGCATGTGTACCAGGAACAGCTTTTGGGGCTTTAGGAGAGGGGTACATGAGAATATCTTATTGCTATAGTGATGAGGTATTAAAAGAAGCCTTTGATAGACTTGAACAATTCCTAAAAATAAATTTTCCAAATATCTAGAGTTATGCTATTACTTAACGAAATAAGTGACATATTGCGTTTCGGTTTCTCTGGAATTTAGATGGGTGATTCTAGCTATAAATTAAATTGGATATTTATATAAATAATTTTTTGAATTGTTTAGTTGTTATTTTAAATGCTATAATATAGTGTACAATAAAAGAATAAAAATAGGGGGCAATACAAATGAGTGAATTTAAAAATGTTACAGCAGTAAAGAAGGCAAATGTATATTTTGATGGAAAGGTAACTAGCAGAACAATTATATTTGAAGATGGCGAAAGAAAAACTTTAGGTATAATGTTGCCAGGAGATTATGAATTTGGAACAGGAGACAAAGAAATAATGGAAATCCTAGGTGGCTCGATGGACGTTAAGTTACCTGGAAGTGATAAGTTCGTTACATATAAAGAAGGGGAAAGTTTTGAAGTTCCAGCAAATTCTAAATTTAGTTTAGTGGTAAATGAAGTAGCGGATTACTGTTGTTCTTATATTAAAGAATAAAGCAGATTTGAAAATAACTATCTAATATGTATTTTAAATCATATTAGATAGTTATTTTTGTGTATTTTATTATAGAATTTAATGACTAAATTATATTTAAACAAATTTTATTATGTTGGCAAAATTAAACTATGTTATAATAAAATGAATTAAATAATCAATATAGGCAATAATGAGGATATGATGTAGGTTTTAAAAAAATGTATGATAAAATTTATTTATAGATTGGTGTGGTTGTCATTTGGATATAAAGGGGACTATAAGTAATATAGCACATAAGTATAATGTAGAATCTGTTGGCATATTTGGAAGCCGTGCACGAAAAGAGAATAGGGAAGATTCTGATTATGATATCTTTATCATAGGAAATCTAAAACTTGAAGAGGAACTAGCTTTAGAAAATGAATTAGAAAAGTTATTAAATAACGAAGTTGATATTATAAAAGTAAGTGAAGAAAGTAATAAGATGCTTTTGAAAAATATTGTAAATGAAGCAGAACTTATATATAGTGAAAATAATTCGTTTGAAAATTTATATAGATTTGTAGAAACATTTTTTATTGAGAATAGTGATTTTATTCGAATAAGGGAGAGAGATTTAGTTGGATAATAGGGATAGAGTTTTAAAGTTATTTGGAGATTTAAAAGAATGGAAAACGGATTTTAAAGCATGTATAGATTCGTTAGAAAAATGTGATAATGATATAAAAAAGTTTGTATTTCACAGTGTTAGAGCATATTTTTTAGATTTTCATATATTATGTGAAGATTATGTATCCATAAGCTTAAAGGAGTTAAATAAATTTAAAATAGATATTTCTGCCATTGAAGGAATGGAAATAATTAAAAATTCGTCTAGAATCAGTGGAAGTTTTTTTGAATTTTATTGTACATCAAGAAGATTGCGAAATAGATTGGCACATAGATATAAAATGCCAACGGATGAAGAATTACTTTTAAATTTAAAAAATAATTTAGATGATATAAGTGAATTGGAAAGTTCAATTAAAAATTTAATTCAGTTATATTCGAAAGTGTAAGGTACTTGAATGTGGCTAATAGACCTAATTTGCAATAGGTCTATTATTTTTTTATATTGTTCCTAGAATTATCTAGACAAATTTTACGTATATATAGAATGTGTTGTGAAAAATTAACAAATGAGGATATGTAATAAAACATATCCTCGTTAGAATTAAAATATAACTATTATTCAAGCCCTATAACATCATTCATATCGTATAATCCTGGTTTAGTTACAGAAGCCATATATTCACAGGCTTTTAAAGCACCAACAGCAAAAACTTCTCTTGAAATAGCTTTATGAGTTAATTCTATTACTTCACCAGTTCCGGCGAAAATAACATCATGATCGCCTATAATAGCGCCACCTCTAACTGCATGAATACCAATTTCATTATCTGCTCTTTTAGAATTACCTTCTCTGCCGTAGATATATTTAGTCGTATCTTTTATGGAATCCTTAATAGTATCAGCAAGTAATATTGCAGTACCACTAGGTGCATCTACCTTTTGATTGTGATGCTTTTCTATTATTTCTATATCATAGTTTCCATAAAGAAGTGGTGTTATCCTCTTTAAAAGAGAGTTTATTAAATTTATCCCAAAAGACATATTTCCTGATCTGAATAGCTTTAAAGATTTACTTTTTTCATCAATTAAATCCAAATCTTCTTGAGAATATCCTGTTGAACAAATTACTAATGGTTTGTTAGCTTTTTCTGTTATTTCTAATAGACTATGAAGAGCATCAGCTCTTGAAAAATCTAGTAAAACATCATAGTCAACATTTAAAGCTTCCACACTTTCAAAAATAGGGTATGATGAAATGCTAGGAAACTTATCAATTCCAGCAACTATTTCTAATCCCTTAAATTTTGTAGCGCATTCTGTAATCATCTTACCCATTTTACCTGAGCAACCATTTAATACTATTTTAATCATATTATCACCTTACATTAATTTATTATCTATCAAAGCAGCTTTTAGTATTTCTTCATTGTTACTGTCCATTTCACAAAGAGGAAGTCTTAAAGGACCAACATTAAGCCCCATAAGATTCATGGCTGTTTTAACTGGGATTGGATTTGTTTCTATAAATAAAGTATTTGTTAAAGTTAACGTATCTAATTGGATATCTAAAGCTTCTTTGAAGTTATTATCTAAACATTTTTCAGCTATTTCGTGGACTTTTTTAGGAATAATATTAGCTAATACAGAAATTACTCCTTTTCCACCAAGGGACATTATTGAAACAATTTGATCATCATTACCTGAATAAATATCAATAGAATCCCTACATAATGCTTTCATTTGAACTATTTGACTAATGTTCCCACTAGCCTCTTTAATTGCCACTATATTATTTAATTCTGAAAGTTTAACTAAAGTTTTAGGAGCAATATTAACTCCGGTTCTACTTGGAACATTATAAAGAATTATTGGTGTCTTAACTTCATCGTTTATAGCTTTAAAATGTTTTACCAAACCATTTTGTGTAGTTTTGTTATAATATGGAGTAATAACAAGAAGTCCATCTACTCCGACACTTTCTGCATACTTACTCATAGAAATAGCAGAAGCAGTATTATTTGAACCTGTGCCAGCAATTACAGGAATTCTTTTGTTTATTACATCAACTGTAAATTTAATTGTATCTTTTTTCTCTTTTTCTGTCATGGTAGTAGCTTCACCTGTAGTGCCACAAATTACAATGGCATCAGTACCTTCTTTTATATGCCATTCAAGTAGTTCCTTTAGTTTTTCAAAATTAACACTACTTTCAGTAAAAGGGGTGACTATAGCTACAGCTGAGCCTTGAAATATTGACATTTAGATTCCTCCAAAATAATTACTATAAACTATTTGTTGTCCTTTATCATTATTTCTGCAATTTGAATAGCATTAAGAGCTGCACCTTTTCTTATGTTATCACCAACAACCCATAGATTTAAGCCATTGTCAACACTAAAGTCTCTTCTGATTCGTCCAACATAAACATCATCTTTTCCTGAAACTTCAAGAGCAGTTGGATACTTTAATTCCTTAACATTATCATATACAGTTACACCTTGAGTGTTTCCTAATAATTCAAAAATATCTTTAATATCAAATTCAGAGTTAAGTTCAACATTTATACTTTCACTGTGTCCATTAAGTACAGCAACTCTAGCAGTTGTAGCTGTTACTCTTAAGTCAGGCGCATGAAGTATTTTTCTTGTTTCTTTAATCATTTTTTCTTCTTCTTTAGTATAACCATCTTCTAAAAAGACATCTATATGAGGTAAAACATTACCAGCTATAGGATATGGGAATTTCTTAGGTGCAACACCTTTAACTCCATCTTCTAAATCTCTTATGCCTTGGATTCCAGCTCCAGATACAGCTTGGTAAGTTGAATAAACTATTCTCTTAATTCCATATTTATCATTTAAAGCTTTCATGATTGGCATTGCTTGAATTGTTGAACAATTTGGATTTGCAATAATTCCTTTATGAAGTTTAATATCTTCTGGATTAACTTCAGGTACTACAAGAGGTACCTCAGGATCCATTCTCCAAGCACTACTATTATCAATTGCTACAGCCCCATATTGAGCGAAAATAGGTGCAAATTCTTTACTAACATCTCCACCAGCTGAAAATAGTGCATAATCTATTTTTTTATCTTTTATATTCTTTTCGCAAGTTTCCTCAACTACATATTCCTTCCCTCTAAATGGTAAAGTACTTCCTTCAGATCTTTTTGATGCAAAAAGATATAAATTTTTTACTGGAAAGTTTCTTTCTTCTAAGATTTCTAAAAATTTTCTACCTACATTTCCAGTAGCCCCAACTATTGCAATATTATACACAATAATCCCTCCTAATTTTATTTATTATTTTTTATTTATATCAATACTATAGTTAAATATTGAATAAATATCAAGTCAATGTGCAAAATAAGTTGAAAAAAACTATTCATTTCACAAAATGTTCCATTAACTGGTAAGGTAACTGAGAAAAATGCATTTTTATGCATAATACCTTAATAAAGTTTAAAAATTATGTTGGGAATTTATTATATAGCTGGATGTTGCTTATAAAATATATTTTACAGAATAGTAATAAATATTGATGGAATACTATTAATAATAAGAATTAAGATTGGAAGGGATACAAATGGGTGATAAAACTTTAAAAAAGACAATAAAAGCAAAGCTTAAAGCTAATAAAGAGCTTACAGAAAGTGAGAAAATGAGAGAAAAAATCAAATATGAAATTGCAGAAGAACTTGGATTGACAGATAAGGTTAAAGCAGAAGGATGGGGAGGATTATCAGCAGAGGAAACTGGACGAATAGGTGGAATTATGGCCAAACGAAAAAAAGGAAAATGATGCCTGATTAGCCTTACTAATTTGACTAAGTAAAGAATTAGGATATAATATATTAGATGAATTAGTATACTAAAATTAAGGGCGTGATGGATTATATGGCATATAAAGAGTTTGCCAATATATATGATGAATTAATATATGAAGATATTAATTATGATAAAGTTTCAGAAAAGATAATAAATTTATGCAGTGAAAATAGTGTTGATTTTGAAGATTATTTAGATTTAGCATGTGGGACAGGTAATGTTGCAATAAAAGTAGCCAAATACTTCAAAAATATATATGCTGTTGATTTATCTGATGAAATGTTAAATGTTGCTTTTGATAAGTTTAAAAAAAATAGAATTAAAGCAAAGGTAATATGTCAGAATATGTGTGAGTTAAGCTTAAATAAAAGATTTAATCTTATAACTTCTGTACTTGATTCAACTAATTATATTACAGAAGAAGAGGATTTAATTAATTATTTTTCAAATGTATATGAACACTTGAAAGATAATGGAATGTTTATTTTTGATATTAACTCATACTATAAACTTTCTACAGTTCTTGGAAATAATATCTATACATACAGTTCTGACGAAATTTTTTACACATGGGAAAATTCTTTTGAAGATGATATTTTAAATATGTTCTTAACATTCTTTGTAAAGCAAGATAATAATCTTTATGAAAAGTTTGAAGAGGAGCATTTTGAGAAGGCATATAAGGAAGATTTTATAGAAAAGATTTTAACTAAATGTAAATTTAAAATAATTAATAAATTTGCAGGGTATTCAAATGATGAAGTAAATGAAAATAGTGAAAGAATACTTTATGTTGTGACAAAATAGTGCAAAGCAAAAAAAGTAAAAAAGTAATTGTTATGAAAATATATTATAACTGTTAACCGTTAATTGATAACTGTTAACTGAATAGTGGGAGATGAAATCATGATAAAAGATAAAATAGTTAGAGCAACGGCCAAAGATGGAATGGTTAGGATAATTGCAGGAATTACAACAAATTTAGTAAATGAAGGAAATAAGATACATGAATGTACTCCAGTGGCAGCAGCAGCTTTGGGAAGAATGCTGACTGCGGGAGCTTTAATGGGAACTACTTTAAAAAATGAAAAGGAAATGTTAACATTAAAAATCAATGGAAACGGTGAAATTAACGGAATTACAGTTACAGGAAAGCATGACGCATCTGTTAAGGGATTTATAGGAAATCCATATATTGATACACCTCTAAATGAAAAAGGAAAATTAGATGTTGGAGGAGCTATTGGAACAGATGGTATTTTATATGTAATAAAGGATTTAGGATTAAAAGACCCATATGTAGGACAAGTGCCAATACAAACTGGTGAAATTGCAGAGGATTTTGCTTATTACTTTACAGTATCTGAGCAAACACCATCAGCAGTATCCCTTGGTGTATTAGTTGATAAAGATTTATCTATAAAAGCAGCTGGTGGATTTATTGTTCAAATGATGCCAGGAGCTGATGAGCTTCTTGCAGATGTTATAACATATCGTTTAGAGGAAATTCCACCAATAACTACTTTAATAAGTGAAGGGAAAAATATTGAAGAAATTCTAGAATACATTTTTGATGGAATGGATTTAAAGATATTAGATTCTCTTAATCCAGAATATAAATGTGATTGTTCTAGAGATAGAGTTGAAAAGGCATTAATATCAGTTGGAAAAGAAACTCTTCAAGAAATATATGATGATAATAAGACCGAAGAGATTGTATGTAATTTCTGTAATACCAAATATGAATTTACTAATAAGGAGATAGGTAATCTTTTAAATAATAAATAATTATTTAAATTGGAGTTACTATAAGGCACATGAAAGAAAATAACAAGTCCAAAATGCCATGATTATTTTTCATCAGGCAAGGAAGTAGATTGGTCTCATAGCGGGCCTATTAGGGCAATATGCTGACGAAGCATGATGGAAAATAGGCTTGGCAGATGGACTTGTTATTTTTTTGATTGTGCCTAATCATTAATATAACGAAATATTAGATCAGACTGTTATAGTTAAATTATTTTTAATAAGAATATTGACTACAGCAAGCTGGTCTAGTTTTTTTGTTTTAAATTTCAAAAAAGTTATTATAGCGGATATTGTAGAGAAAAAATTAAATTAGTAAAATGTGGTATAATTTATATGGATACTAGATTAATTATGTAGTATTCTAAAAAATTGAAAAAGAGTCTAGTTTAGAAATACAATATTTTAACTAATAATAGAGTTATGATATAAATGTTGGAGGGAATATGGGCAGAATTAGTAAGGCAATTAAATTAAAGCTTCAAGAATTACGAATAGATGAGATGTTTAAAGAAAAGATACTAAAGTACAAAGATGACGATAGAAAAGAAATCAATAAAGATTTTGCGATTAAAAATGAACATGTAAATATAGAAATTTGCCATGAAGATAAAGTAAGTTTAAGTGATGATTGTCGAGAAACTATAGATGATGTTTTTGAAGAAGGAATGAAGAATTTAGAAAAAATAGAAGTTAAAGAAGAAACAGTAAAAATGTCGCCGAATAAAACTGTTAAGCTAAATGAGGCTATGATGCAATATTTTGAATGGGATTATCCTAATGATGGGTCCCTTTGGAAAAGAGTTAGAGAAGATGTAAAAGAATTAAGTGATTTAGGAATTACAGCTTTGTGGCTTCCACCAGCATGTAAAGCAGCTAATGGAGTGAATGATGTTGGATATGGAATATATGATTTATATGATTTAGGAGAATTTGATCAAAAAGGAACAGTTAGAACTAAATATGGGACTAAGGAAGAATATTTAATTGCTATAAAAGAAGCTCATAAAAATAATATAAAGATATATGGTGATGTGGTATTTAATCATAAAGGAGGAGCAGATGAATCAGAAATTGTATCTGCGAGGCCAGTGGCCACAAATAATAGAAATGAGTTTATTGGTGAGAAAAGAGATATAAGAGCCCATACAGTTTTTGATTTTCCAGGTAGGGGAAACACGTATTCTGATTATAAGTGGAGTGCAAAAGATTTTGATGGTGTAGATTTCGATGATATTACAAAGGAGGAGGGAATATTTAAATTCGAAGGCAAGGAATGGGAAAAGGATGTAGATAGCGAAAATGGGAATTATGATTTTTTAATGTTTGCAGATTTAGATATAGATAGTTCTGATGTAGTAAATGAGTTGAAAAAATGGGGGAAATGGTATTTAGGACAAACCAATATAGATGGATTTAGATTTGATGCCATAAAGCATATTAAATTTGACTTTTTTAATGAATGGTTAAAATATGTAAGAGGAAATAGCGAAAAGGAACTTTTTGCAGTTGGAGAATATTGGACTCACGATGTTAATAAATTAAAATACTATATGGATAGATGTGACAATTGCATGAGTTTATTTGATGTTCCGTTACATTTCAATTTTCAGCGGGCAAGTACTTCTTTTGGATATTTTGATATGAGAACTTTGATAAACAATACTCTATTAACTTTGAATCCAAATAAAGCAGTAACGTTTGTAGATAATCATGATACGCAACTTGGACAATCTTTGGAATCATGGGTGCAACCTTGGTTTAAGCCATTAGCATATACGTTTATATTAACTAGAAAAGAAGGATATCCTTGTGTTTTTTATGGAGATTATTATGGAATTTCAGAAAAGCAATTTTTAGGATTAAAGGATAAACTAGATATAATTTTAAGAGTGCGAAAAAATTATGCTTATGGAATTCAACATGATTATATTGATGATAATTCTATAGTTGGGTGGACTAGGGAAGGAGATACAGAGCACATAAATTCTGGACTAGCTTCCATAATCACTATAAATTCTGGAGGTTCAAAAAAGATGTATGTTGGTCATCAGCATAAGGGAGAGATTTGGAGTGATGCCACTAAGCAATTGGAAGATAAAATAATCATAGATAATGATGGATTTGGCAGTTTTGAGGTTCTAGATGGCTCATATGCTATATGGATAAAAGATCAAATATAACAATATTATTACAACTATATTACATTTCGTTTACTCCTTAATAAATATAGGGATATACTTACAAAAGCTAGTTATAATGAATCTATGTACGAATAGTTAATATAAAGGGGTGGTAATTTGTGAAGAAATTTTGGGATAGTATTTTAGGAGGAATCTTAATCCTATACATAATACTTATAAATCTTGTGAGTAGTGCTAGAATAGCATTTAGTGTACCAGTTGCATTATTAGGAATTATTTTAATAATTTATCATTTTATTAAGGTCAAAATTAAAAAAAATGAGTTTTTATTTAAAGGCTTTAATGTTATTAAAAAAATTATGTATTTATTACTTATTTGCTTTTTAGGTTTGGAAGCAGCAATAATAAGTTATCCTAAGCATAGTGACAAAAAAGTTGATTATATTCTAGTGTTAGGAGCTGGTCTTACAGATGGAGAAACTCCTAGTTCAATACTTCAAGACAGACTTGAAGCAGCAATAAAGAATTATAAGGAAAATCAAGAAGAATATATAGTATTATCAGGAGGCCAAGGCAATGATGAAGAATTGCCAGAGTCTCAGGCAATGAAAAAATATTTACTTGATAAGGGGATAGATAGTAATAAGATAATAATTGAAGATAAGTCTAGAAATACAAATGAAAACTTTAAATTTTCAAAACAAAAGATAGAAGAACATAGCCAAAAATCTATAAGCCAAGTTAATGTTAAAATAGTTACAACTGATTTTCATGTCCTTAGAAGCTGTATATTAGCTAAAAAAAATGGTTATATACATTTTGATAATTATTCTTGCCCTACGGTATGGTATTTGATTCCTGTGACCTATACTAGAGAAGCTTTTGCAATTATAAAAAGTGTTTTGTTTGATAAATAGATGATTGTACTATAAAATTAGAGTAATCTTATTAAAAAATGAGTAATAAATGGGAAATAAAATAATATTCCTAATAATTACTTATTAAAAAAGCTTACTAGATATGAAAGGATAAAATCATTCAAATGAGAATAAATAAACTTTTTAGTAACTATGGAATTTGTTCTAGAAAAGAAACAAATAAACTTATAGAAGAAAAACGAATTAAGGTTAATGGTGAATTTTGTGTTTTAGGACAATGGGTAGAAGAAGATAAGGATGAAATACTTTTTAATGATAAACCTATTTTAAAGAAAGAAAAAATATATATTGCACTTAACAAACCTGTTGGTATTATTTGTACATCTCAAAGCAAGGTTAAGGACAATATAATAGATTTTATAAATTATCCTGAGTATATATTTCCGGTGGGAAGACTGGATAAGGAATCACAAGGACTTATAATTTTGACTAATGATGGGGAGTTAGCTAATGCAATTTTAGAATGTGATAATATGCATGAAAAAGAGTATATAGTTAAAGTTCACACGAGATTTAGTGATGATTTTCTTATGAGAATGGCTGATGGTGTTGAAATTTCAGGTGATGAAAGTTCTGGGATTCAAAGAATATCAGATACATTAGGTGTATACAAAAATTTTAATTATGGAGAAATTGAAAAAGATAAAGTTAAAATCAATGATTTAAATGCAGTACAATTAAAAGAAATTGCTAATAAAAATAATAATAATAAAATTAAAACTAGACCGTGTAAAGTTGTTAGAATTAGCGAAAATACATTTAAGATAATTTTAACTCAAGGTCTAAATAAACAAATTCGCAAAATGAGTGGAGCTTTAGGATATGAAGTTATCATGCTTAAAAGAATTCGAATTATGAATATAAAAATAGATAACTTAGAGTATGGAAAATGGAGATTTCTTAAAGAAGATGAAATAATGAATCTAAAAAAAGAAGCATTTTTTTAGATATATCAATAGAATTATTTTATTTTACTAAGTATTAATGTAGAGGGAGATATAAAAATGCACACAGAATATATTAATGCAGTGGAAGCTGCTGAAAAGTATAACTTGTTTTTAAAGGTTGTTACTTCAGTAAAGAATTTTGACTCATATAATAGCTTCTTTAATATTTATGATGAACATGAAGAAGCATGTAGGAGAATAGTAGTTCTTACTAAAACTAAAGACTTAGAAGAAGTATATGATGAAAATCCTACTGATAAAATAAATGAAGGAAAAATTATTGATGGAAACATATGGATTAAGGAATATTCTTTACTTATTAGCCTAGAGAAAATTGATTTATCAAATTTAATTGTTGATAAAAAATTACTTGAGGAATTAGCATGAAAATAAAAAAGAGACTTACAATTTCAAATATACTTATGTTAATTGTACCTGTAGTTATTATTTGCATAATTTCTGGGGTAATGTATATACCATTTTCAAAAGCATTTGAAAATAAGTTTGAACTTGATAAAGTGCGTGACCCAAATGCTTATATGGTTCAGATGAAATTAAGGCCCGATATGGGGAATTTTCAAAATAAAGATGATTTTAAAAAGATTGTGGAAGAGACTCAGAAATTTCTTGAGCCTAAAGGGTATAATTTAATAGTTACATATGATCGTGAAATAATTTCGTCTAATATTACAGATCAAGATAAGCAGATTATTTCAAATATAGGCGATGATATACTTTTTCAATCTAATTCCTTAGTGTTAGAAATGAATTCAACATCATTAGTAAAAAATAGTTTTATGAAGGATGGTAAAGTTATAAACATTATAGCAATTAACTCAGCATATAACCCTATAAGACTTGATATTAATCATGAAATGTCAACACTTATAGTAAGTTATACTATTGTAGTTTTTATTATATCATTAATAGTTGTTACATTAACTAATGTTATATTATCTAGTAAACTTTATAAAAAACTAATAGTTCCATTAGAATTATTAAGCTATGGAGCAGAACAAATTAAAACTGGAAATTTAGATTTTGAGATGAGTTATGATAGTGATGATGAATTTGGGCAAGTTTGTGGTGATTTTGATGAAATGAGGTTGCGTTTAAAAGATTCAGTTGATATGCAATTAAAATATGAAGAAAATAGAAAACAATTAGTAGTAGGAATATCACATGATTTACGTACACCATTAACAGCAATTAAAGGTTATGTTGAGGGATTACGTGATGGAGTAGCAAATACGCCTGAAAAACAAAAGAAATATTTAGATACAATTTATACTAAAGCATGTGATATGGATGCTCTCGTAGATAGTCTATTTTTATTTTCAAAATTAGATACAGGGCGTTTCCCATTTAAATTTAATATAGTAGGTATTAATGAATATATTAAAAATTTTTATGAACATGTAAAGAATGAGTTTTATGGTAGAAATGTTGAAATTTCATTTATAAGTAAATGTGAAAATTCAATAATGGTAAAACTTGATTCACAGGAAGTTAACAGAGTTCTTGTGAATATATTGAATAATAGCGTAAAATACAACAAAGACAAAAAAGTGAAAATAAATATAAATTTATATGAAAAAGAAAATGAGGTGGTAATAGTAATTGGTGATAATGGTATAGGCGTATCAGATAAAGATATTTCTAAGTTGTTCTTAAGTTTTTATAGAGGAGATGCTGCACGTACTAGGCATAATGAAGGAAGTGGACTTGGATTAGCTATAGCAAAGAATATTATAGAAGCTCACAATGGGAAAATTACAGCTTATAATATTGATGGTCTCACAATTGAAATAACACTCCCTAAGAATTATAGTAAGAACAATTAATAATATTAAGAAAAGAACTTTTATAATTATTTATTAAATAATTATATATGAGCTACATATTAAAAATTAAAGGATTTGGGGGATAATTAGTGAAAAGAATATTAATTATTGAAGATGACGAAAGTATTGCAGAATTAGAAAAAGATTATCTTGAAATAACAGGATTTGTAGCAGAGATTGCACAAGATGGAAATAAGGGATTAGAACTAGCACTAAATGAAGATTTTGATCTAATATTGCTAGATGTTATGTTACCAGGAAAAGATGGATTTAAAATTTGCCAAGAA
This sequence comes from Clostridium sp., assembly GCA_031292145.1. GTDB lineage: Bacteria > Bacillota > Clostridia > Clostridiales > Clostridiaceae > Clostridium. Next base: position 44,995 of record JARLHR010000108.1, read on the forward strand.
ATAAGAGCAGCTAAAGAAATACCAATTTTAATGGTTACTGCTAAAAAAGAAGATATCTATAAAATTCAAGGATTAGGAATAGGAGCCGATGATTATATTGTAAAACCATTTAGTCCAAGTGAACTTGTAGCAAGGGTAAATGCTCATATATCTAGGTATGAACGATTAACTTCGATAGAAAGAAACAATGATAATGAAAAAAGTTCAATAGTTATTGGAAGGATTAAAATTTTACTAAAGGCAAGAAGAGTTTTTGTTGAAGAAGAAGAAGTTAAGTTTGCTAATAAAGAATTTGAATTATTATTATTTTTAGCATCAAATCCTAATATAGTATTTTCAAAAGATATATTATTAGATAGTATTTGGGGAGAGGAGTCTTTAGGTGATAATTCAACTGTAACAGTACATATTAACAGAATAAGAGAAAAAATTGAATTAGACAGTAGCACACCTCAATACATAGAGACCGTGTGGGGGGCTGGTTATAGATTTAACTTATGAAATTATTGATAAATCATAATTTATATTATGATGGAATTTTAGAGGGCTTGTATAAAGATCATATTTTTTCACAAGTCCTATAATTTCTAATATTAAATTTATATTTATCAGAAAAGTTCGATATATTATTTAACATAAATTTAACATTGGTTTATATTTTGTTTATAAATATGTAATAGGGATGTTACAATACATTATTATAATGAAAAAAGTAGCTTTATAAAATTTACTATCGCTAATAAAATTATATCGATAAAAATGACCAATTAAGGAGGAGACAATATTGAAAAGATCATTTATAAGTTTAGTAGTTGCAGCATTAATTGTAGGAAATATTTCTGGAGTGCAAGCGGCTACCAATGATACTTCTAATGTATCAGGTAATAATAGTTCAAATTCAACTAGTAATGAAAATGCAATTAATATATCTCTCACAAATATAAAGGATATTATTATTCAAAACAATCAACAAGCTAAAATATATGAAAATACTAGAGAGAATACAAAATTAGATTATGATAATGCTAATACTGCAAAGAATACTGCAGAATCTAATTACAATACTGCAGTATCTAATTATAATACTGCAGAATCTGATTATAATACTGCACTAGCTAAATATAATCAAGATCCAGCTAATAATACTAAACCAACAGCGCCAACAGCTGTTGACAAAACTGCACTAGATACAGCAGAACTTACACTAAATAAAGCAAAATATTCTTTAAGAACAGCTGATAATACCTATAATCAAAATATGCAGAGTTTAGTTGAAACAGCACAAAATGATTACATATCTTATGTGTTAAATGATTTACCTAGCAAAGATTATAACACAGCTGATGTGCAAGCATTAAAAAATGCAGCAGATGCAGCAAAGGTACAATACGATATGGGTTTTATTTCAGAAAATGATTACACTACAGCACAATTAAATTATACAAATGCACTTAATTCTTCTAATTCATCTAATGATACAGAAGAAAATGATAAAGCAAAATTATTAAATGATTTAGGATTATCATCAGGAGAAAATGTTATTTTTGATACAAACTTAGAACAGGATCTTAAAGATGTATCTACAATTAATTATAATAATGATTTGACACAAATGTTTAATAATAATTTAACTTTACAAAATGATAATATTGCTATTGAACAAGCATCAGATAATAAAGATAATTATGATGGCAATAGCACGGATGAAAATGATGATAATTATGATAATACTTTAGAACAATATGATAATACATTAAATAGTGCTCAGGCAAAATTAGTTTTAGACAAAAATAATGCAGAAACAAACTTCAAAACAAAATATGATGCTCTTATGAATTCATATGCAACTATGAAAAATAGTTATAATAGCTTACAACAACAAAATAATAGCTATGATGCTGAACAAGTACAATATGATTATGGATTTGCATCAAAACAAGCGGTAGATGAATCTAAAGTTAATTCGTTGAAAACTTCTGAAAGTTATCAAAAAGACGAATCTACATTTTATGCAAATTATTTAAATTATATTGATATGAAAGAAGGGGACTAAATTGAAACTATTATTTAAAAAGAAAAATTTAGTTAACAACGAAATTGAAAGTAAGGGAATTGTAACTAAAAAGTTTTTTAATAAAAAAATTATAAGCGTGATAGCTGCGGTGCTTGTAATTGCTGGAGGATTTGGAATTTATAAATTTAAATTTGCTAAGTCTAAGACAACGCAAAATAATGTAAGATATACAACACTTAAGAAGACAAATGTTGAATCCACAATTAGTTCTTCAGGAACAATAAAAAGTGGAACGTCTACAAATGTATATTCTAATCTTGATTATAATGTTCAAAATATTAATGTTGCTGTTGGGGATGTTGTAAAAAAAGGTGATGTTTTAGCCACAATAGATACTACGACTTTACAGCAAGATATTGATCAAAATCAGCAAACTGTTACTTCCACTGAGCAAAAGAATCAATTAGCTTTGGCAAATGCTAAGCAAAAATATGACAATTTACAATATTTACATGATAATAATTTAGAGACTGATGCAATAAATGCACAAAAAGCTCTTGATACAGATAAACTTGATCTTGAAGAAAAAAGTAAAGTTTTAGATTATGATAAAGCAATGCTTCAAAAAGGACAAGTTTCTCAAGACACAGTAAATAAAGCGCAAACAGATTATCAGAATGCGCAAGGGGCTGTAGATAAAGACAGTGTTGCATTGGAAGCTGCAAAAGTTACAGATGATCAAAATTTAGCACAAGCAAAGAGTGATTATAATACTGCTGCGGCAACTGCAAATGATCAAAGTAGTGAACTTCAATTACAAGCTAAAAAAGATCAATTAAAAAATGGTCAAGTTGTAGCACCAGTAGATGGCACAATAACTAATGTAAATGCTGTTGTAGGTCAAGAAAGTACTGGAGCATTATTTGTAATTCAAGATTTAAGTAATTTACAAATAACTGCAACTGTAGATGAAACAGATATTAATAAGATAAAAGTTGGACAAAGAGTAGAAGTGACAACACAAGCAAGTGGAAGTGACATCATTGAAGGAAAAGTTATAAGCTTTGAGCCCGTTTCTAGTGCAACTAGTGTTAGTAGTACTAATACTACTAGCACTAGTAGCGGCGGTAAGACTAGTACATCTAGCAGTAGTAGTAGTTCAACAAGTACTGATGTAACTTTTAATGTTGTTATACAAATAACAGGTCAAAATGATAAAATAAAGGTAGGAATGGACTCGGTTGTAAATATTGTTACAGATGAACAGGATAATGTATATGCTGCACCATATGATGCTGTAATTAGAAAGAATGGAAAAGATGAAGTTTATGCTGCAGTAAATGAAGGGGGTAAGTATGTAGTTAAAGAGGTTCCAGTAACTGAAGGGTTACAAGCATCTGCTGATGTTGAAATCCAAGGGGATCTTACAGATGGAATGATTATTCTTGATAATCCATCAAATTATACTGTGGGAAGCACAGTAGATATAAAGAAGAGGTGAGTTTTTTGAGTGATAATATAATAGAAATGAAAGATATTACAAAAAGCTTTTATATAGGAACTCCTAATCAATTAAATATATTAAAAGGAATAGATATTACTGTAAAAGAAGGAGAATTTGTATCTATAATTGGTTCATCAGGTTCTGGAAAAAGTACATTGATGAATATTATAGGGGCGCTTGATAGACCAACCACTGGAAATTACATCTTAGATGGTACGAATATTGATGAAATATCTGATAATGGTTTATCAGAAGTTAGAAATAAACAAATTGGTTTTGTATTTCAAACCTATAATTTAATACCAAGAAGTTCTGCCTTGAAAAATGTTGAGTTACCTATGCTTTATTATGGAATGAGCAGAAGAGAAAGAAGAGAACGTGCAGAAGTCCTTTTGGATCTTGTTGGAATGAAAGACAGAATGGATCATCAACCTAATGAATTATCAGGAGGTCAAAAGCAAAGGGTTGCCATAGCTAGAGCTCTTGCAAATAATCCAAGTATAATACTTGCTGATGAACCAACAGGTGCTCTTGATTCTTCAACAGGTAGACTAGTAATGGATCTATTTCATAAGGTTCATACACAAGAAGGAAAAACCATTGTACTTATTACCCATAATAATGAACTTGCAGATGAGACCCAAAGAATTATAACTTTGAAAGATGGAAATATAATATCTGATAAAGAAAATACAAATTATTATAGAAGATTCCAAGAAGAGGAAAAAATATGTTTATAAAAGAAAATATAATGCTTGCAATAGCAGGCCTTAAATCAAATAAAATGCGTGCATTGCTTACAATGTTAGGAATAATAATAGGTATAGCATCTGTAATTGGTGTTGTTTCTGTTGGAAATGCAATGACATCATCTGTAACAAATTCAATGGGTCAAATGGGTGCTAGTAATATTACAGTCAACGTACAACAAAAAGATACTACTGGCACAAATACAAGTGGTTCTTATGGTAATGGAGGACAATCAGGAACAGGAAATAATAAAAATTCTTCTGGTAATAGTGGAGGAAATAAATCTGGTGGTGCTAGCGGTGGAGGAAATAGATCTGGTGGTGCCGGAGGAGCTAATCCACTTGGAGCACTTGGCGGAGGCTTCGGAGGCGGAAGACCAGGTGGAATGACAGCTGGCAGACCAGGTAGTTCAAAGGTATCTTCACAAAAAGATACAGATCTTATGACTATGGAACAAATACAAACCCTGCAAAATGATTTTAGTGATGAAATAGATGATATAAGTATATCTGAAGATGGAAGCTCTGGAAAAGTTAAGCAAGGTACAGCGTATGCTAATGTACAGATAAATGGAACAAATGTAGGATTTCAGGGTGTTAAAAATATACAAATGCAAAGTGGGAGATACATTTCACAAGACGATATTGATGGGGCTAGAAATGTAGCAGTAGTTTCTGATAAGTTAGTTACTAACGTATTTGGTAGTGGAGTTAATCCAGTAGGTCAAAATATAGAGGTTTATACATCAAAGGCAATATACACATATACAATAGTTGGAGTGTATCAATACAAAGCTCAAGGTAATAGTAGAACAGATTCTGATGCTAATTTATCTACAGATTTATATATTCCAATAACTGTTGAAAAAAAGACGGCGACTAATAAGAATTTTCAAACGTTTCAAATAAAGGCTAAAGATGGGGTTGATGTACAAACTCTTACAAATGATTTATCAAATGATTTATCAAATATTTATGCTAGAAACCCTAAGTTCCAAGCTTCTGCAAGTAACATGGAAAGTATGCTTGAATCAATGACTACAATGATGAGTTCAATAGCAATAGCTATATCTGCAATTGCTGCAATATCACTTTTTGTAGGTGGAATTGGAGTAATGAATATAATGCTTGTATCCGTTACTGAAAGAACAAGGGAAATAGGAACAAGAAAAGCCCTTGGAGCTAAAAGTAGTCATATAAAAATGCAATTTATTATTGAATCTATGATAATATGTGCAATTGGTGGTATTATAGGAATAATTCTAGGTTTAGGAGCTGGAGCAGCAGGTTCTAAAGCTATGGGATATGCAGCAACAGTTTCGCCATTTGTAATTATAGCAAGTTTCACATTCTCAATGTTTATTGGTGTTTTCTTTGGATATTACCCAGCAAAGAAGGCAGCAGAACTTGACCCGATTGAAGCACTTAGATATGAATAAGAAAGTGACTGTATCTCGTTTCAATTAGCAATTCACAATTTATAATTAATGACTGTTGTGAATTGGAAAAATAATATATAAAATAAAAAACCATGCATAAATGGGTAAATTAATTACCTTATATGCATGGTTTTTATTCATAAATATTTATAAATATCCTTCTTTCAATAACACCATCATCCATTCGTCACTATGCACCATTTATTTCTTTTATGAAATTATATGAAAGCTTCATATATACCTAATAGAATTAAGATAATTCCACAAACTAGATTTCCATTTTTATATAAGTATTTAGAAATATTGAACTTAAAGCTAAATGAACCAAAATAAAGAAAAAAAATAGAAATAATAAAGTAAAAAAACACACTAAGATTAATGTTAATACCTGTAATACCAGCTGCAAAAGTTGTACAGATTGTATTTAAAATGAGGGCAATAGAAAGATTTATACATTCCATTATGTCTATGTGTTTTGATTTATCTAAATCTATTATACTAGGATTTTCTATAATGATTTTATATTGAAGTGCACTTTCAAAATAGTAAGAAGTATCGAACCCTGAATGTTGTTTTTGTAGCCTAATATTCTCAGAAATAAAATAAATTCCAGTAAAACTTAAAAGAACAGCACCAAAGATGTTACCAAGTTTAGGTTCAAAAAAAATTAAAATAAATTTACCAAGGTACATGGATAATAAGGTGCCTAAAGTGGTTATAATTGTAGTTAGTAATACTATAAATCTAGGAAGATGAATATTTTTAAGTTTATAATCTAAAGAAACTTGCAAGGCAGTTAAATTTATAGATATAGCTAATAAAAGTGATGATAAAAAGATCATAGTAAGCTCCTAATAAATTATTTTAATATAATATATTCCTATAATCTGAAAATGTTATGATTTGATAAAATTATAGAATTTGCGTGGAAATATTTTAAATTTATTTTAACGTAAAAATACATGATTTATATATTCCTTGTACTATGTTATAATATTATGGAAAATTCTTAATTAATGGAAGGTGATGCTATGTTTACTAAGGAAGAACTTTTGGTAGTTGAAGATGCATTAAGGATTGCTGATGCAGAATATATAAAATTAATTGATGAAAATAAGAACAACAAAAATAAAATGGTTGCTTTTAATAGAAAACAAAAGAAGCTATGGCTAGTTCAAAATAAGTTGAAGAAACTTATTGAAGAAAAATAACGTGGAATCTAAATTTATACTATAACTTGCCGAAAGAAAGGATATTCTGTTGTTTCGATTGCCATAGAATATGGCCGTGGATTTCTATAGTAAAGTATATATTATTTATTTGTATATATAATGAAAAAAGAGGTGGAAAATATATGAAAGAATTATTCCGAGTTAAAGATTTGGTATTTTATGAAGAAGAGTTTGTAGATGATTTAAATGATTATAAAGATATAATTGACATAATACAAGAATTAAGTCCAAATTTAAATTATGAAATAATAGAAGTTGCAGGGGATAATGGTTGTTGCGATAAGACTAAAAAAAATTATTTGGTTGAGATTATTGGTTATATTGATGAAAATGATGAATTTATTACTAAGGAAGAAAGAGATGCCATGGGAGCAATGGCACTTAATAAAAAGTTTGATTTATTTGTTATAACTGTACATAAATGTACTTCTTGCAATAAATGGGTGATATCATTATTAGAGTAACAATTAACACCAATTAGGAAAAAACTTAAGAGAGTTATAAGATAAAAGTGGTAAGTTATGGACGAAATCCTCAACTTGTCACTTTTATCTTTTTACCTATTATAAAATCTAGTTTCTTTAGTTTGTATAAAATAAATTTAGTAAGTTAAATTAAATATGCTGAATAAAGTCGTAAGCAAAAAAGAGGTTAGAAGGCTAATTTCTTACATAAACTTAAGTCTAATTTAAATTAGTAGACTTTGATGCATAATATAGCGCAGAAATACTAGCAATTTTTATTTGGTATTTTATTACTATTTATAATAAAAATATATTACATAGTATGATAATTCTTGGGACAGTATATACATATAGGGTTTAAAAGGTGGTGAATATAAATGATAAAGAAAATAAGTATTTTTATAATATGTTTTTTAATTTTTTTTAATATTCCTATAGTTCCAGGAGCATCTGAAGATAAAGATTATAAGACTACGATGAAGCAGGATATTCTAATTCTTATGTTGGCATACCCAGAATATGTTGTAGGAGTAGAAAAGAAGAATGATGATTGTTATATAGTTATGAAATCAGGTGAAAAAATTATTTATGATGATAAAAAACAGAAGAATCATGAAGAAAAATTATCAAATCCGGATCTTCAAGATATGTTAGAGCAGGAATATCCTCTTGAAACTATAACTGAAATTATGGATAAAAACTTTGACCCTGGCAGAGCTAGACATTATGAACTTTTAAGTGAAGTATATGGAAATTCTAAAGGGGCTATAGAAAAGAACTTAACTACTTTGAAGTATGGATACACGAATTATCAATTTAATAGTAAAAATAATGCAAATGCATCTTTAGAAGCAGTATTAAAAGAGCTAATGCCTCTAGCAAAATCTCGAAGTGATATAGGAAGTATTCTTTATCCAGCTAGCGGAACTTATAATTATAGAGTTATATCGGGAACTGGAAGGCTAAGTCCTCATTCTTATGGAATTGCCATTGATTTAAAAAGTGACAAAAGAGATTATTGGAAGTGGAGCTCAGTGGAAGGCGGAAAGAAAAGGTTATCAGAGTACCCTGGGGAGCTAGTAGAAGCCTTTGAAAAAAATAATTTTGTTTGGGGAGGAAAATGGGGGCATTTTGACATTCTACATTTTGAGTATAGACCTGAAATAATCTTAAAAGCTAGATATTTTAAGGCGTGGAATAATAAAAGCCTGTGGTATGAAGGTGTTCCTTTAAATGAAAATGTTAACAAGTATATTGAAATAATTGATAGTGCCATACAATAAAGTACTTTTATTTAGAAAGGGGTATTTAAAATATGCGGCTCTCTAAAATTAATAGGACCTGGTTAATAATTATAAAATTTATTATAGTTGCTTTAATTTTTTCAATATTCCAAAATAGTGATAAATATGCTTTAGCAGATAGTAATACCAATGATGAAGTAAAAAAAGTTGTAGAAGATATTTTTACAATAAAAAATAAGGCTGCTCTAAATAAAGATTTAGATTCTATTAAGAAACTATATGCTACAGATACTAGATATGGCCAGTGGGCTTATGAATATGAGGAAAAAAAAGTGCAATACATAAATAATTGGGCAGAAAAACAAGGTGTAAAATTTGTTGATATAGTTCCTAAAGTTGTAATCAAAAAATCAAAATTAGGAGAAAAGAAATGCTCTTTTAGTATATTATGTAATACAGAATATAAGTATATTTATCCAGATCAGCCCGAACAGATTAATAGTTCAAGAATAGGTACTTATCATTCTTTTCAATTAACTAAAAGAGATAATGACTGGATAATAACCAAGGAATGGTATACAGATCCTTTTGCTGATTCTTTAAGCTTGGAATCTATTAAGGTTGATAAAATTAAAGAATACATAAAATTACAACCGCCTAGAGATTTTTCCGCTATTAGTGAAAGAAGAAAAGGTGCAAAAGAATATGCAGAAAAATATTGCGGGGCAGCAACTATTGAAGAATACGGATATAAATATAATAAAAATTATAGGGATTTCAATCCACAGGGTGGAGACTGTGCAAATTTTGCTTCTCAAATTTTACATGAAGGAGGAAAATTTAAAGAAAATTGTACATGGAATTATGACAAAGGAAGTGCTACTGGTCCTTGGGTAAATGCAGGTAAATTTACTTATTATATGATAAACAGTGGAAGAGCATCAGTAATTGCTACTGGAAGCTATGATAAAGTATATAAGGCATCATATAAACTTCTACCAGGTGATTTTGTAGCATATGAAAAAAAAGGTGATATAACTCATGTTTCTGTAGTTACGGGAGCTGACTCAAAAGGATATTCATTAGTAACTTGTCATAATTCAGATAGAAATAATGTGCCTTGGGATTTGGGGTGGAGTGATAAGAGAATAAAGTTTTGGCTAATTAGGGTTAATTGCTAAGATATTATCACATTTGCGTATTATACTCAAATGTGATAATATAATTCAAATGCAAATTCATTAAAAGGGGGAGCTAGCAAGAAGTAAAATTTAGTGTTTGTATTCTTGCACAATATAATGAAAACAATAATATTAAATAATAAAAATGGAAACAGTGTACAAGCTGAATTGAAAGTATTAGATTTAAATTATCTTGATGAAATAATGAAACTTCAAGATGATATTTATCAGGGCTTAGAAAATAAAGAGTTTTATTCTTGTTCAAGCCGAAAAGAGTTTAAAGAAACCATTGAGGAAAAAGGTAAAGTTTTGGGTTGTGTTTCTTTAAATGATCATAAATTACTTGCTATAGGTGTCTATGTAGAATACGGATATGAATCTCATAATTATGGGTATGATATTGATATTCAAGGAAATGATATTTTAAAAGTTGGACAAATAGAATCAACTTTAGTTTCAAAAGACTACAGAGGAAACAAACTTCAAAAAATAATATGTACATATCTTGAAGAAATAGGAAGAGAATTTGGTATGAAATGGATCTGTGCAACAGCTGAGCCTAATAATAAATATAGTCTCAATACATTTAAAGAACTAGGTTATAAAATTGTTGTTGAAAAATTAAAATATGGCGGACTAAGAAGGTATGTTTTAAGTAAAGAACTATAAATAAAGGGAAATACATTTTATGTTATAAGCATAGAATTTATTTTTTTGCATATACTATATGAAATCTATAATTGAGGCATAAATATTAAATAAAAATATTTATAAAAAAGTACTATTTTGAAAATAAACCAAGTAATTTTTGAAAAAAGTATTGATTTATGAATAATTTTGAAATATAATAAAGCTCATAAAGTAATTAATGATAATTTGATAAGAAATTAATGTTTTGATATATAAATTTATAAATGCAATGATGAAGAAAAGTAAATTCAAATAGATGATTTTAAGAGAGCAGATGATGGTGGAATATCTGTATGAATCTTGAATTGAAAGAACACTTCGGAGCAGTTAACTGAAATTTTCTAGAATATAGCTAGATAAAGAGTAGGCTTAATCGGATCCATACCGTTACAAATGGAGGGTATAAAACTATTAAGTTTTTGTACTTGTTTGAGGTGGATTTTAATATGAAATCAACTAGGGTGGTACCGCGAAAGTAAACTCGTCCCTATGCATTACGCATAGGCACGAGTTTTTTTATATAAATTTATATGGGGAAACATCGAACAGTGAAATACTTATAAAATTTAATTGTAAGAATAAGCAATAAATAGAAAAAGGAGCAATAATTATGAAAAGAGTATTTATTAAAGATTTAGTAGTTAATAGTGAAGAAACAGTTTTACTTAAAGGATGGGTTCATAAAATTCGTGATCTTTCACATGTTTCATTTATCTTGCTTAGAGATAAATCTGGAATAATTCAATTAGTATGTACTAAAGATCAAATAAAAGGATTAAGACTTGAAAACGCAATAGAAGTAACTGGGGTAGTCCGTGCAAATGAAAAAGCACCGATGGGAATGGAAATAGAAGTATCAGATATTGAAATAGCTGGAACTGTTTATTATGACAAATTACCATTTGAAATTCAAAGCTACAAAGAAAAAGCATCCCTTGAAACTCAATTAGATTATAGAACAATAAGCCTTAGAATCCCTAAGAAAAAGGCAATATTTAAAATTCAAAACGAAATAGAAGAAGCATTCAGAACATTTTTTAAGAGCAATGATTTTGAAGAAATTCATACTCCAAAAATAACTCACTCTGGAACAGAAGGTGGTTCTGAAATGTTTACTGTTAATTATTTTAACAGAAGAGCTTTCCTTGCACAGAGTCCACAATTCTGGAAACAAATGATGGTTGGAGCTGGATTTGAAAGAGTGTTTGAAGTTGGTTATGCATATAGAGCAGAGCTTCATAATACGTGGAGACATTTAAACGAGTATGTGAGTTTAGATGTTGAAATGGGCTTTATAAAAGATGAAACCGACCTTATGAATATGGAAGAAAACTTTATAAGATATTTATATAAACATTTAAATGAAAAATGCAGTGAGGAATTAAAATTATTTAATGTAGAACTACCAGAGGAAATAAACATTCCAAGAATTCCACTTGCAAAAGCTCAAGAAATTTTATTAAATGAATTTAATAAAAAATCTCCAGTTGGAAACATTGATAATGAAGGAGAAGCATTATTCCATAAATATATTAAGGAAAAGTATAATAGTGATTATGTATTCTTAACAGAATATCCAACAGCAAAAAGACCAATGTATGCAATGGAATGTGAAGAAAATAGAGAAATGACAAAAAGCTTTGACTTAATATTCAAAGGTGTCGAAATAACAACTGGTGGACAAAGAATTCATGATTATGAAATGCTAAAAGCTAAAATGGAAAGGCTAGGATTGAAAATTGAAGATTTCGCTTTCTATTTAGATACATTTAAGTATGGAATGCCACCACACGGAGGATTTGCGATAGGTCTTGAAAGAATTACAATGCAAATTTTAAATCTTGGAAATATAAGAGAGGCATCATTATTCCCAAGAGATATGAAGAGACTAACACCTTAAGTATTGAACCCAAAAGTGAGAATCCAAATCTTGTATTTGGTCACTCGAACTTTCTCTGTGAGCATCTATGATTTTGTGTGAATCACTTACTCAGCGAGCGAATGCGAGTTGAGTTTCCTTAAGCATAAATGAGAGCCAAAATTTTATATTTTGATTCTCAAACTCAGTTAACTCGTGCATACGAGTTAACTACCATTAAGAATGATTTGGTGTGAATCACTTACCTAGCGAACGAATGTGAGTGAAATTTATAAATTTTAATATTAGCACTTTACAAAGCGATATAAAATAATAAAAAATTTAACGAGGTGAAAGTAATGAAAGTTAGTATTGATGAAGTAAAATATATAGCAAAGCTTTCTAAATTAAAATTTTCTGATGAAGAAGCTGCTAAATTTGCAAGTGAATTTGAAAGTATTTTAAATAGTTTTCAATATTTAAATGAACTTGATTTAGAAATTAAGGAAGATATACATAATGGTGAAGAATTAAAACCCGTAGTTAGAAAAGATGAAGTTAAGTCTTTTGAATGTAAAGATTTATTCAGAAATGTTAAAGACATGCAAGATACTTATATTAAAGTGCCAAAGATTATTGAATAGGGTGGTGACTGCATAATGCAAATGAATATAAAAGAAATGGTAGACAAAATTAAAAATGGAGAATTAACTAGTGAAGCACTTGTTAATTCATATATTGACGAAATTGTTAAAACAGAGTCAACAGTTAATGCTTTCTTAACACTTACTTGTGATGAAGCATTGGCTAAAGCTAAAGAAATAGATGCTAAGATAAAAGCTGGTGAAAGTCTAGGAAGACTTGCAGGTATTCCAATCGCAATAAAAGATAATATTTGTACTGAAGGAGTAACTACTACTTGTGCATCAAAAATGCTTGAAGATTTTATTCCACCATATGATGCAACTGTAGTAAAAAAATTATTAGCTGAAGATGCAATAATTATTGGCAAAACAAATATGGACGAATTTGCAATGGGGTCTTCAAATGAAAATTCAGCATTTAAAAAGACTTTAAATCCTAGAGATATAACAAGAGTTCCAGGTGGATCTTCAGGTGGATCAGCAGCTGCTGTTGCAGCAAAATTTGCACCAGTATCTCTTGGCTCTGATACAGGTGGATCTATTAGACAGCCAGCAGCATTTTGTGGTGTTGTAGGATTAAAGCCAACTTATGGATTAGTATCAAGGTTTGGACTTATTGCCTTTGGTTCATCACTAGATCAAATTGGACCATTTTCAAATTCAGTTGAAGACAGTGCTTATATTTTAAATATAATTTCAGGAACTGATGAATATGATTCTACAAGCATAAGAGATTTAAAAGAAATAGATTATACAGCCAATCTTAAAGATGGAATAAAGGGTATGAAAATTGGAGTTCCTGAAGAATTCTTTGGTGAAGGCTTAGATGAAGAAATTAAGGATTCAGTAAAAAATAGTTTAGATAAATTAAAAGAATTAGGAGCAGAAGTTGAAACATTTTCTCTTCCTATAATTAAAGATGGATTAGCAGCTTATTATATAATGTCATCTGCTGAAGCGAGTACTAATTTAGATAGATATGACGGAATAAGATATGGGTATAAAACTTCAAATTTCACTAACCTAGATGAATTAGTGGAAAACAGCAGAACTGAAGGATTTGGATCAGAAGTTAAGAGAAGAATAATGCTTGGAACTTATGCTCTTGCTTCTGGATATTATGATGCTTATTATAAGAAAGCAGATGCTTTTAGAAGAAAATTAAGATATGATCTTAAAAAGACTTTTGAGAAATATGACTTAATAGTAGGACCAGTTTCACCTGTGTTACCTTTTAAAATTGGTGAGAAAAATGCTGATCCATTAGCAATGTATTTAGCTGATATTTACACTATTAATGTTAATTTGGCTGGTAATCCAGCAATATCAATTCCTGCAGGGGTTAGCAAAGAAGGCTTACCAATTGGAATTCAATTAATGGGTGGTATGCTATGCGAAGAAAAAATATTCAAAGCAGCATATAGCTTAGAGCAAGCTTTAGCTCTTGAATTATAGGAGGGGACAACGATGAATTTTGAAACAGTAATAGGACTTGAAATACATGCAGAACTAAAATCAAAGACTAAGATTTTTTGCTCTTG